>JBGAHJ010000036.1:0-22372 GCA_044226255.1 Rubrivivax sp. | reverse complement strand
GGCTGACCATCAGCCGCAGCAGGTCGTTGACGAATTTCGATGCCTGGTCGCGTTCCATGGTTTATCCCGGGAAGTTCTCGGCGATCTTGGCCTTGCCGCGCGCTTCCGCAGGCGAGACCAGGTTGCGACGCACGAGATCGGAGAGGTTCTGGTCCAGCGTCTGCATGCCCAGGCTCTGGCCGGTCTGGATCGACGAGTACATCTGGGCGATCTTGTTCTCGCGGATCAGGTTCTTGATCGCGCTGGTGGCGATCATGATCTCGTGCGCCGCCACGCGGCCGCTGCCGTCCTTCAGCTTGCACAGGGTCTGCGAGATCACCGCGACGAGCGACTCCGAGAGCATCGCGCGCACCATGTCCTTCTCGGCGGCGGGGAACACGTCGACCACGCGGTCGATGGTCTTCGCGGCGGAGCTGGTGTGCAGCGTGCCGAACACCAGGTGGCCGGTTTCGGCGGCGGTGAGCGCCAGGCGGATGGTTTCCAGGTCGCGCATCTCGCCGACGAGGATGGCGTCCGGGTCTTCGCGCAGCGCGCTGCGCAGCGCGTTGGAAAAGCTCAGCGTGTGCGGCCCGACCTCGCGCTGGTTGATCAGGCACTTCTTGCTCTCGTGCACGAACTCGATCGGGTCTTCCACCGTCAGCACGTGGCCGTACTCGTTCTCGTTGAGGTGGTTCACCATCGCGGCCAGCGTGGTGCTCTTGCCGGAGCCGGTGGGGCCGGTCACCAGCACCAGGCCGCGCGGCTTGAGCGACAGTTCGGCGAAGACCTTGGGCGCGCCCAGCTGCTCCAGCGTGAGGATCTTCGACGGAATCGTGCGGAACACCGCGCCGGCGCCGCGGTTCTGGTTGAAGGCGTTGACGCGGAAACGCGCCAGGCCCTGGATCTCGAACGAGAAGTCGCACTCCAGCGTGTCTTCGTAGTGCTTGCGCTGGGCGTCGTTCATGATGTCGTACACCATGTCGTGGACCGCCTTGTGGTCCAGCGCTTCGACGTTGATGCGCCGCACGTCGCCATGCACCCGGATCATCGGCGGCAGGCCCGCGGACAGGTGCAGGTCGGAGGCCTTGTTCTTGACCGAAAAGGCCAGCAGCTGGGTGATGTCCATGCGTGTGTGGGAGGCGGTGCGCGCGCAGCTCGCGGGGCGAGCGAAGACCGCGCTATAAGCTTCGGGGCATTATGGGCAGCATCGGAAGCAACCTGCAAGAAGTGCAGCGGCGCATCGCAACCACCTGTGAACACGCGGGCCGCGCTGCCAACGAAGTCACGCTGCTGGCGGTGAGCAAGACCTTTCCCGCCGCGGCGGTGCGCGAGGCGCACGCCGCCGGCCAGCGCGCCTTCGGCGAGAACTACGTGCAGGAGGGGCTGACCAAGATCGACGAACTGGCCGACCTGCGGCCCGTGCTCGAGTGGCACCTGATCGGCCCGCTGCAGAGCAACAAGACCCGCGCCGTGGCCGAAGCCTTCGACTGGGTGCACACGGTGGACCGGCTGAAGATCGCCCAGCGGCTGTCCGAGCAGCGCCCGGCCGGGTTGCCGCCGCTGCAGGTGTGCCTGCAGGTGAACGTCAGCGGCGAGGCCAGCAAGAGCGGCGTCGCGCCCGGCGAGCTGCCGGCGCTGGCGGCGGCCGTGGCGGCGCTGCCGCGGCTTGCCCTGCGCGGGCTGATGTCGATCCCCGAGCCGGCCGACGGCCTCGCCGCGCAGCGCGCACCCCACCGCGTGCTGCGCGAGCTGCTCGGGGCGCTGAACGTGCAGGGGTTCACGCTGGACACGCTGTCGATGGGCATGAGCGCCGACCTCGAGGCCGCCGTCGCCGAAGGCGCGACCCTGGTGCGCGTGGGCGGCGCCATCTTCGGCCAGCGCCAGGCGTCCGCGAATCCCCGCTGAAGGTCGGGGTTGCTCAAGCGTGGCGGTGGCCTGCCGAAATGGCGGGATCGAGGCGACTTTTCGCCGCCTCCCGAGACCCGATGCACCCCGATCCCGGCCCCGCTGTCGACGCCAGGACCACCACCTCGCCGTGGTGGCGGCGCCTGCATGCCGCCCTGATGCCGGACTACAACCGCAAGGCCGCCACGTACTGGTGGTCGGTGGTGCTGCTCGGCGTGGGCGTGCTGGTCACCTCGCTGGTGCAGCTGGCGGGGCAGCCGCCGATCAGCTGGCTGCAGGTGGCGGTGGGCACGGCGATCGCGATGCTGGCCGGCTTCTTCCCGGTGCGCGTGGCGCGCTCCACCAACTCCTTCGCCGCCGGCGAGATCTTCCTGTTCCTGCTGCTGCTGGTGCACGGCCCCAGCGCCGCGGCGCTGGCCGCGGCCGGCGAAGGCCTGGTCGGCGCGCTGCGCACCTCCAAGCGCTGGACCAGCCGCCTGGCCACGCCGGCGATGGCGGCGTTGGCCATGTTCGGCGCCGGCTCGCTGATGGACCTGGTGCTGGACCGCCTGTCCAGCAACGCCGGCGTGCTGGTGATGGCGTCGATGGGCTTCGCGATGGCCTACTTCGTGCTGAACACGGTGCTGATCTCGGCGGTGCCGCGCTTCAAGCGCAACGAGCGGCTGCAGTGGTCCGACCTGTTCGGCGTGTTCGGCTGGATCGGCATCGCGCATGCCGGCAGCGCCGCGGTGGCCGCGCTGCTGTACCTGACCTACCGCACCTCGGGCAACGGCGTGCTGATGGCGATGGTGCCGCTCTTGGCCATGCTGCTGGCCACGCTGCACTACTTCTTCCGCCAGCAGGAGGCCGCCGAGGCCGTGCGCCAGGCCAGCGCCGAGGCCGCCGAGCGCGAGGCCGAGCTGGCCGCACGCCACGTGCGCGAGCTGGAGGCCAGCGAACGCCGCTTCCACAGCGCCTTCACGCACGCCAGCATCGGCATGGCGCTGCTGGCCTTCGACGGCCGCATCCTGCAGGCCAACCCGGCGCTGCGCACCCTGGTCGGCCGCCCCGGCGAGCTGCTGGTGAACCAGAACTTCCAGGACATCGTGCTGCCCGAGGACCGCCACCGGCTCGACCAGCAGCTGGGCCTCGTCAGCGGCCACGAGTTCGAAGGCTTCGCGATGGAGCTGCGCTGCCAGCACACCAGCGACGAGCCGGTGTGGGTGGCGGCGCACTGCAGCTTCTTCAGCGAGCCCGGCGCCAGCTCGCCGTGCCTGATCCTGCAGGTGCAGGACATCACCGCACGGCGCAAGGCCGAGGAGGGCCTGCACCACATCGCCTTCCACGACGCGCTCACCGGGCTGCCGAACCGGCGCCGCTTCCAGGAGATCCTGAGCCAGGCCGTGAAGGACGCCAGCGCGCACCCGCGCGACAGCCAGCACGCCTTCGCGGTGATGTTCCTGGACTTCGACCGCTTCAAGCTCATCAACGACAGCCTGGGCCACGACGCCGGCGATGCCTTCCTGGTGCAGGTGTCGCGCCGCATCCAGGGCAGCCTGCGGCCGCAGGACATCGTGGCGCGCCTGGGCGGCGACGAGTTCGCGGTGCTGGTGTGCGAGCTGGGCCACGAACGCGACGCCGTGGCGCTGGCCGAGCGCCTGATGGAGGCGCTGCGCCAGCCCTTCATGGTGGCCGGCACCGAGCTGATGACCAGCGCGAGCATCGGCATCACCTTCAGCGCCCTCGGCTACACCAGCCCCGAGGACGTGCTGCGCGACGCCGACACCGCGATGTACAAGGCCAAGGGTGCCGGCAAGGCACGCTACGCGCTGTTCGATGCCAGCCTGCACACCGAGGTGGCCGACCGCCTGCGCCTGGAAGGCGACCTGCGCCGCGCCATCGACGACGGCCGCCTCGCGGTGGCCTACCAGCCGATCTTCGACATCGCCAGCGGCCGCATCAGCGGCTTCGAGGCGCTGGTGCGCTGGACCCACCCGCAGGACGGCACCATCGGCCCCGGCACCTTCCTGCCGATCGCCGAGGAAGCCGGCCTGATGCTGCGCCTGACCGACTTCGTGCTGCATTGCGCCTGCCGGCAGCTGCGCGAGTGGCAGCAGATCGACCCGGCCCATGCCGAGCTGACGATGAACGTCAACGTCTCCGGCAACGACATCGCGCATGCCGCCTTCGTCGCCCGCGTGACGCGCGCGCTCGTGGAAAGCGGCCTGCAGCCGCGCCACCTGTGCATCGAGCTCACCGAGAACATCCTGATGTCGCGGCTGGAGGGTGCGCTGCCGGTGCTGGGCGAGCTGCGCCGCCTGGGCGTGCTGCTGGCCATCGACGACTTCGGCACCGGCTACTCGAGCCTGTCGCACCTGTCGACGCTGCCGCTGGACTGCCTGAAGATCGACCGCAGCTTCGTCAGCCGGCTCGAGACCAGCACCAACGAGGCCGCGGTGGTGCGCTCCATCATCCTGCTGGGCAGCTCGCTCGGCAAGACCGTGGTGGCCGAGGGGATCGAGACCACCGGCCAGATGGCGCAGCTGCGCGGCATGGGCTGCCGTCTGGGCCAAGGGTTCCTGCTGGCACGCCCGCTGACGGCGCAGGACGTATCCTCGCGGCTGGGCAAGCTGACTTCCGAGTTGCACGGACCGGCCGCCGCGCACGCCGGCTCCTCGTCGTCGTCTTCCGGGCCCCAGACCGTTTTCCACTGAAGGCCGCGCCGCGGGCATGGCCGCTTTGGGGGAGACATGAACCAGCCGCCAGAACCGCTGCCGCCGGCACCCGCGCCGTGGGTGCAGCGGCTGCATGGCGCGCTGATGCCCGACTACAACCGGCGCGCCGCCCTCTACTGGTGGACCCTGGTGGCAGGCGGCCTGCTGGTGCTGCTGTGGAGCGCGGCCTGGCTGCTGCGCCAGCCGCCGTCCGCCGCGCTGCAGGTGGGCGCCGGGCTGGTGCTGGCCACCGGCTCGGGCCTGTTCCCGATCCGCGTGCCGGGCAGCAAGAACTCGTTCGCGGTGGGCGAGATCTTCGTCTTCCTGGTGCTGCTGGCCCTGGGCCCGCAGGCCGCGGTGCTGGTGGCGGCCGGCGAGGTGGCCATCGGTGCTGCCCGCACCAGCCGGCGCTGGACCAGCCGGCTCGTGACGCCGGCGATCACCGCGCTGTCGCTGGGCGCCGCCGGTGCGCTGCTGCACCCCGTGCTGCAGCGCCTGGCCGGCACCGCCGAGGCGGCCAGCGCCGCCGCGGTGCTGGCCGCGTCGCTGGCCTGCGCGGCGCTGTACTTCGTGATCAACGGCCTGCTGCTGGCCGGCGTGCAGAACCTCAAGCGCAACGAGCCCTTCCTGCAATGGGGCGGCATGTTCAGCCTGTTCCGCTGGGTCGGGCTGTCGTACGCCGGCAGCGCGTCGGTGGCGGCGCTGCTGTTCGTGGTGTGGCAGCAGCAGGGCGCGGCGGTGCTCGCGGTGATGGTGCCGCTGCTGGTGATGCTGCTGGTGACGCTGCACTTCTACTTCCGCCAGCAGGAAGCCGGCGAGGCGCTGCGCGGCGCCAGCGCGGAGGCCGCGGCCGCGGCCGAACGCCACCTGCGCGAGCTGCAGGCCAGCGAGCGGCGCTTCCACAGCGCCTTCACGCACGCCAGCATCGGCATGGCGCTGCTGGCCTTCGACGGCCGCATCCTGCAGGCCAACCTGGCGCTGGCCGCGCTGCTGGGCCGGGCCGACGGCGAGCTGGTCGGGCAGGCCTTCCAGGAGCTGGTGATGGCCGATGACCGCAGCGTCATCGAGCGCCAGCTGGGCCTGGCCGAACAGCGCGACTTCGAAGGCTTCGCGCGCGAGCTGCGCTGCCGCCATGCCGACGGCGGCACCGTGTGGCTGGCGCTGCACTGCAGCTTCTTCAGCGAACCCGACGTGGAAGCCGCGCAGCCCTGCCTGATCCTGCAGGCGCAGGACGTCACCGCGCGGCGCATCGCCGAGGCCGGGCTGCAGCACCTGGCCTTCCACGACGCGCTCACCGGCCTGCCGAACCGGCGCCGCTTCATGGAATGCCTGGACGGCGCCCTGAGCCGCTACAAGGCCGACCCGAAGCGGCCCTGGGCCGTGATGTTCCTGGACTTCGACCGCTTCAAGCTCGTCAACGACAGCCTGGGCCACAACGCCGGCGACGAGCTGCTGCTGCAGATGGCCCGCCGCGTGCAGGAGAAGCTGCGGCCGAGCGACATCGTCGCGCGGCTCGGCGGCGACGAGTTCGCGATCCTGGCCGCCGACATCGACCACGAGCGCGACGCCGTGCTGCTGGCCGAGCGCCTGATGGAAGCGCTGCGGCGCCCCTTCGTCGTCGGCGACGTGGAGCTGATCGCCAGCGCCAGCATCGGCATCACCTTCAGCGCCATCGGCTACCAGAGCGCCGAAGAGGTGCTGCGCGACGCCGACACCGCGATGTACAAGGCCAAGGCCGCCGGCAAGGCGCGCTACGCGATCTTCGACACCAGCCTGCACGCTGCGGTGTCCGAGCGCCTGCGGCTGGAAGGCGAGCTGCGCAGCGCCATCGACAAGGGCCAGCTGGCGGTGGTCTACCAGCCGGTGTTCCGGCTCGCGGCCGACGGCCAGCGCCGGCTGCACGGCTTCGAGGCGCTGGTGCGCTGGCAGCACCCGCAGGACGGGCTGCGCGTGCCGGCCGACTTCCTGGGCATCGCCGAGGAGAGCGGGCTGATGCTGCAGCTGTCGGACTTCGTGCTGCACTGCGCCTGCCGCCAGCTGCGGCAGTGGCAGCTGTCGGACCCCGCGCTGGCCGAGCTGACGATGAGCGTGAACCTGTCGGCGCACGACCTCGCGCACCCGGCGCTGGTGGCGCGCGTGAGCCGGGCCATCGTCGAGTCGGGCCTGCGTCCCGAGCACCTGACGCTGGAGCTCACCGAGAACATCCTGATGTCGCACATCGACGACGCGGTGGGCACGCTGGCCGAGCTGCGGCGGCTGGGCGCACACCTGGCGGTGGACGACTTCGGCACCGGCTACTCGAGCCTGTCGCACCTGTCGAAGCTGCCGATCGACAGCCTGAAGATCGACCGCAGCTTCGTCGCGCACCTGCAGCAGGGCAGCGCCGACGCGGCCGTGGTCAGCGCCATCATCCAGCTCGGCGGCACGCTGCACAAGGCGGTGGTGGCCGAGGGCATCGAGACCGAGGCGCAGATGGTGCAGCTGCGCGAGCTCGGCTGCGGCTACGGCCAGGGCTTCCACCTGGCGTCGCCGCTGTCCGAAGCGGCGGCGGGTGAATGGCTGCGCGCACAACGCGGCACATTGCACTGATTTCGACCCCCCGAGGCAGGGGAAGCCCGGTGCCTAAGTGCCGGGGGCCTCAATAGCATCGCGCCGCATGCCGGCCCCGCCGCCGGTGCTGCAGTACTGCCGATGACCCCTTCCGATCCGTTCGTCCGGCGCCTCGCGCCGCGCCGCGCCGTGTTGCGTGTCCTGGCGGCCGGCGTGGCCAGCCGCGTGGCGCTGCCGGCGTGGGCGGCCCCGTCCGCGCCCATCGTGCTGGGCCACCCCTACCCGGCCAGCGGCGCGATGGCCGAGGTGGCCGGCGAGATGAAGCTGGCGCTGGACGCCGCAGCGGCCGAGATCAACGCACAGGGCGGCGTGCGCGGCCGGCCGCTGAAGCTGGTGTCGATGGACGACGCCTACGAGCCGCAGAAGTGCCTGGCGCACGCGAAGCACCTGCGCGCCAACGAAGGCGCGGTGGCCCTGGTGGCGCCGGTGGGCAGCCCGAGCCTCGCGCTCCTGCAGCCCTGGGCCGAGGAGACGCGCACGCCGATCATCGGCGCGCGCTCGCCGGCCGAGAACCAGCGCGGCTACCACCGCTGGACCTTCTTCAACGCCGCCAGCTCGGGCGACGAGGTGGCCTACATCGGCAAGCACCTGGCGACCATCCGTGCGCTGCGCATCGGCGTGATGTTCGTCGCCAACCCGACCGGCAGCGATCTCTGGCAGCGGCTGTCCGCGGCGTCGCAGCCGCTGGGCCTGCAGCCGGTGCGGGCCGAGTCGTTCGCGGCCGACGGCAAGGACGCCGCGCGCGGCGTGAAGGCGGTGCTGGCGCAGAACCCCGACGCCGTGGTGGTGGCCGGCGGCGGCGACGGGGCGGTGCAGGTCACGCGCCAGCTGCTGGCCGCGGGCCTGCCGGCGGGGCGCATCTACGCGATGTCGCTGCTGCACCCGGCACAGGTGCACCGCACGCTCGGCGCCCAGGCCGACGGCATGGTCTTCTCGCAGGTGATGCCTTCGCCGGAAGACCCCAAGCTGGCGCTGTGCGCGAGCTACCGCAAGGCGCTGCAGAAGGTGCCGAACGCACACCCGTCGGCCTTCGGGCTGGAGGCCTACCTGTCGATGCAGATCGCCCAGCGCGCGCTGCAGCAGGTGGACGACCCGGCGCGCGGCGACGCGCTGGCCGACGCGCTGGAGCGCGTGGGCGGCAACCTCAACGCCGGCGGCCTGCGCATCAGCTTCGACAAGGCGCAGCACCGCGGCACGCGCTTCGTCGAGCTCGGAATCCTCTCGGGCGGGCGTCTGCGGCGCTGAGAGCGCCTCAGACGTTCAGCGCCGTCACCGACTTCACCTCTTCCATCACCGCGTAGGTGCGGGTCTCGCGCACGCCGGGCAGCGTCCAGATCACGCTGCCGATGAACTGGCGGTAGGCGGCCATGTCGGCCACGCGGGTCTTCAGCAGGTAGTCGAAGCCGCCGGCGACGAGGTGCGCTTCCAGGATCTCGGGCCGCACCTGCACGGCGGCCTTGAAGCTGTCCATCACGTCGTGCACGGTGCGGTCGAGCAGGATCTCCACGAACACCAGCAGCCCGGCGTCGAGCTTGGCGGGATTCAGCCGCGCCTCGTAGCCGAGGATGTAGCCGTCGCGCTGCAGCCGCTTCACGCGCTCCAGCACGGCTGTGGGCGACAGGTGCACCTCCTCGGCCAGCTTCAGGTTGCTGATGCGGCCGTCGGCCTGCAGCACGCGCAGGATGCGGCGGTCGATGGTGTCGATGTCGCGGTCACTCATGGGAACAGGATTCTCGGCGCGCGGGCGGCATTTCCGAATCCGATGCGGCCCTGAGACGCATAAGCTGCGCGCGTCGACCGTTTTCCTGCGCAGTCCGCCATGTCCAGCCCCCGCCTGCCGTTCCCCTACCGCCCCGAAGGCCAGGTCGTCGCCGCGTCGCTGGCGGCGCTGCAGGGCCGACTGGACTGGCCCGGCGTGATCGCCGCCGCGCGGCCCTGGGTGCAGGCGGTGCGCGAGAAGCCCGCGCCTTTCTGGGCCATGGAAAGCCTGCTGCGCGAGTACCCGATCAGCAGCGCCGAGGGCCTGGCGCTGATGCGGCTGGCCGAAGCGCTGCTGCGCGTGCCCGATGCCGAGACCGCGATCGCGCTCACCGCCGACCAGCTGGGCCGGGCCGACTTCGAGACCACGGCCGACGCCGCCGGCCCGCACAAGATGCTGGCGCAGCTGTCGGCCAGCGCGATCTCGCTGAGCAAGAAGTTCCTGCCCGACAGCGACAACCCGCCCGGCCTGCTGCAGCGCCTGGGCTCGCGCACGGTGGTGGCGGCCACGGTGCGCGCCATCCAGCTGCTGGGCCGCCAGTTCGTGCTGGGTCGCACCATCCAGGAAGCGATGGACGAGGCCGACTCGCAGCGCCGCGCGCTGCCGCGCCTGTCCTTCAGCTACGACATGCTGGGCGAAGGCGCGCGCACCGAACACGACGCCGAGCGCTACCTCGCGAGCTACCGCAGCGCGATCAAGGCCATCGCCGCCGGCCGCGTGGCGACGTCGCCGATGACGCACGACGGCATCTCCATCAAGCTGAGCGCGCTGTTCAGCCGCTACGAGGACGCGCAGCGCGAACGCGTGTTCGCCGAGCTGCTGCCGCGTGTGCTGTCGCTGGTGGACCAGGCCGCGCAGGCGAATCTCAATCTGACGATCGACGCGGAGGAAAGCGACCGGCTCGAGCTGTCGCTGGACCTCCTCGAGGCCGTGGCCGCCGAGATCGCGAAGCGCCACCCCACCTGGCAGGGCTTCGGCCTGGCGGTGCAGGCCTACCAGACGCGCGCGCTGGCGGTGGTGGACGAGGTGGCGCGCATCGCGCGTGCCCACCGCTTACGCTTCATGGTGCGCCTGGTGAAGGGCGCGTACTGGGACGGCGAGGTCAAGCGGGCCCAGGAGGGCGGCCTGCCGGGCTACCCGGTGTTCACGCACAAGCAGCACACCGACATCAGCTACCTCGCGTGTGCGGAACGGCTGGTGAGCCACCACGAGGTGATCTACCCGCAGTTCGCCACCCACAACGCCGGCACCATCGCGGCCATCCTGCAGCTGGCGCGCAAGGCCGGCGCGGCCTTCGAGATGCAGCGCCTGCACGGCATGGGCGAAGGGGTCTACCGCGAGGTGCTGGCCGACGGCACCGTGCCCTGCCGTGTCTACGCGCCGGTGGGTGAGCACCGCGACCTGCTGGCTTACCTGGTGCGCCGGCTGCTGGAGAACGGCGCCAATTCGTCCTTCGTGCACCAGCTGGCCGACGAGGCGGTGAGCGCCGAGGAGCTGCTGGCTTCGCCGCTGTCGGCGCAGGCCGAGGCCGCGCTGCCGCTGCCCGATGCGCTCTATGGCGCAGGCCGGCGCAACTCGCGCGGCGCGGACCTGGCGTGCCTGGAGATGCGCAAGCCGCTCGACGAGGCGATCGCCGCCACCCGCGTCGAAGCCGTGGCGATGGCGAGCACCGACGAGGTGGCGGCCACGATGACCCGTCTGCACACCGCCTTCGATGCCTGGAGCGCGCGCCCGCTGGGCGAGCGCGCCGCGCTGCTGCGCCGCGCCGCCGACGCGCTGGAAGCCCGCCTGCCCGAGTTCTGCGGCCTGCTGGTGAAGGAGGCGCACAAGACGCTGGGCGACTGCGTGGCCGAGGTGCGCGAGGCGGTGGATTTCTGCCGCTACTACGCCGACCAGGCGGAACTGCGCCTGCAGGAGCAGCCGCTGCCCGGCCCCACCGGCGAGAGCAACCGGCTGCGCCTGCACGGCCGCGGGGTGTTCGTGTGCATCAGCCCGTGGAACTTCCCGCTCGCGATCTTCGCCGGCCAGGTGGTGGCCGCGCTCGTGGCCGGCAACACCGTGGCCGCGAAGCCGGCCGAGCAGACGCCGGTGGTGGCACGCCGCTTCGTCGCGCTGCTGCATGAAGCGGGGGTGCCCACCGACGCCGTGGCCTGGCTGCACGGCATGGGCGAGACCGTGGGCGCGGCGCTGGTGGCGCACCCGCTCAGCGCCGGCGTCTGCTTCACCGGCAGCACGCAGGTGGCACGGCTCATCAACCGCACGCTGGCTGCCAAGGACGGCCCCATCGTGCCGCTGATCGCCGAGACCGGCGGACTGAACGCGATGGTGGTCGACAGCACCGCGCTGCCCGAGCAGGTGGTGGACGCGGTGGTGCAGAGCGCCTTCCGCAGCGCCGGCCAGCGCTGCAGCGCCTTGCGCCTGCTGTGCGTGCACGAAGGCATCGCCGATGGCGTGATCGCGATGCTGAAGGGTGCGCTCGCCGAACTGAACGTCGGCGACCCCGCGCTGCTGGCCACCGATGTGGGCCCGGTGATCGACGACGAGGCCCATGCCGGCATCGGCGCCCACGTGCAGCGGCTGCGCGGCGAGGCGAAGCTGCTCGGCGAGACGCCGGTGAAGCCCGGCGCCTTCCCGCGCCTGGTGGCGCCGGTGGCGTTCGAGATCGGCCGCATCGGTGATCTGAAGCAGGAGATCTTCGGCCCCGTGCTGCACGTGGTGCGCTGGGGTGGCGACGTGGCCGAGGTGGTGCGCCAGATCAACGCGCTCGGCTACGGCCTCACATTGGGCGTGCAGACCCGCATCGACAGCCGCGCCCAGCGCATCGCGGACGCCGCGCGCGTCGGCAACGTCTACGTCAACCGCAACATGATCGGCGCGGTGGTGGGCGTGCAGCCGTTCGGCGGCGAAGGCCTCTCCGGCACCGGCCCGAAGGCCGGCGGCCCGCACTACCTGTACCGCTTCTGCGCCGAGCAGACGGTGACGGTGAACACCGCGGCGGCGGGCGGCAACGCGGAGCTGCTCGCCGGCCTTAGTTGAGATACATCCCGAGGTAGCGCCGGCCGGCGCTGACCACCTCGGGATCGGGGCAGACCTCGAACCACTCGACGAGCTGCTTGCGCGCCCGCTCGCGGTCGGGCTTGCCTTCGGCCTTGTCGCGCAGCACCACCTCGAGCAGCTGCTCGAACGCGGCCTGGAAGTGGCCGGCGTGGGCGTGCAGCGCGGCCAGCGCGAAGCGCGCCTCGAAGTCGCGCGGACTGGCGGCGATGCGCGCGGCCAGCTCCTCGGCGTCACCGGCGGGGGCCGACGAGGCCAGCGCCAGGCGCTTCACGAGGCGGGCATGCTGGTCGTCGCGCTGCTCGGCGGGGGTGGCGTCGAGGATCGCGCGCGCCTCGTCGAGCGCGCCTTCCTCGATCAGCATCGCGGCTTCGTCGAGCGGGCCGAACTCGGGCTCGGCCTCGGCGCCTTCGGCGGCTTCATCGGGCGCGGCGCCCAGGTTCTTGTCCAGGAACTCGCGGATCTGGCCTTCCGGCAGCGCGCCCAGGAACTGGTCCACCGGCCGGCCGCCGACGAACAGCACCACCAGCGGGATGCTGCGGATGCGCAGCGCCGCCGACAGGTTCGGCGCCTCGTCGGTGTTGATCTTGGCCAGCACGAAGCGGCCGCCGTAGGCGCCGGCCAGCTTCTCCAGCACGGGCCCCAGCGAACGGCAGGGGCCGCACCACGGGGCCCAGCAGTCCAGCAGCACCGGCACCTCGAGCGAACGCTCGAGCACCTCGGCCTGGAAGTCGGCCTCGGTGACGTCCAGGACGTACGGCGAGCCGGCGTCGGCGCCGGCGGGGGCGCCCCCGAACCCGGCCATCAGCGGTCGCGCGAGACGCGGCCCACCGGACCGGTCTGGCCGTCGAGGATGAAGATCGTGTAGACGCCCTGCTGCACCAGCAGGTTGTTCGTCGAGGTGGTGCTGCCGACCGTGAAGATCGGGTCGAAGGCATCCGACGAGGACACGTCGATCTTCACCGAGCCTGCCGCCGGCACCACGATGTCGTTCGACACCTGGCCGCTGGCCACGTCGCCGGTGCCGGTGGTGGCGCTGGAGACCAGGGCCGACAACAGCTCGGTGGTGGACAGGCCGTTCACCAGCCGCAGCTTGGCGCGGGTGGAGATGCTGGGCACGCGGTTGTCGTCGGAGAACAGCGACGTCTGCGGCGCGGCGGCGCTGCCGTAGACCAGCAGCGTGTAGTCGGAGCCGGCCTTCAGCAGCGTGTTGCCCGGGGTGGCGATGGTGGTGCCGTTGACCTGCACCGTCAGCGGCACCGCGGCGCCGGCCGTCACCTTGATGTAGTCGCCGGCGCTTTGCGGCGCCTTGGGCGAACGCCAGCTGCTCACCAGGGTGGTGGTGCCGGCCTTGGCCGAGACCACCCCGCCGTTGGCGACGCTGGCCACCACGCGCACGCGCGCCTGGGTGTTGTTGTTCGTGACCTTCGCGCCGCCCTGCGCGATCAGCGTGCCGTTGAGCAGCACGCCGCCGTCGCCCGAGGGCGTGACCACCAGCGTGTAGAAGGTCTTGGCGGACAGCGCGATGTCGGGGATGTCCAGGCGCACGTCGCTGGGGTCGCCGGCGCCGGTGACGCGGATGCGGTAGCTCTTGGCCGACAGCGTGCGGAAACCCGCCAGCGAACCGCTGGTCAACGAGGCCTGGGTGGGCGCCAGCGAGCTGATGTCGTCGTCCGCTTCCGTCACGTACACGTCCAGCGTGCCGCTGTCCAGCGTGGCGTTGAACATGCGGATGCGGGTGTCGGTGGTGGCGACGTTGGCCGGATCCTCCGACTCGCCCAGCGTCGAGACGCGCAGCGAGGCGCGGCGGCCCCAGATCACGGCGGTGTAGGCCTGGTCCTTGGACAGCGTGTACGAGCCCGTGAACAGCGAGGCCGAGTCACCCGCGGCCTTCACGTTGATCGTGTAGGTGTTGGCCACCAGCGTGATGGTGTCGGCCAGCGTGTCGGTGTTGAGCGTGCTGAACTGCTTCACGTCGCCGGCGTAGAGGTCGGCGCTGGGCAGGTCGCTGGTGAGGTTGAGGGCGCGGATCTTGGTGTCGCCGCCGCTGCCGTCGCCGCCGCCACCACCGCCGCAGGCGGCCAGCCAGAGGGAAGATGCGAGCGTGGCCAGCAGGGCAAACCGGCGCGAGAGAGAAACAGAAGTCATCGAGGATCCTTGAACCTTGGCAGGACGGATTGCAGCGCCGCGCGCGCCATGAACGGTTTCCGCCCAGCCTGGGATTATGACTTGCCGTGACCCCCCGGCCGGAACGGCCGGAATCCCCCGCAAACCCGTCTTCCCTGCAGGGAGGCGGCGCAGGGAACCCGCGGCGTCATACGGTGTCATCAACCGACATCACCGCGCGATCGGCCCGAAACAGCCGCCGCCTAGCCTGGATGCCGATGGAAGCCCGACCCTACCACCTGTTCGTCGTCGAGGACGACGCCGCCACGCGCGAGATGCTGGCCGCCTACCTGGAGAAGCAGGGCCTGGCGGTGACGGCGATGGCCAGCGCCGAGGACCTGATGCGCCGCATCCACCGGCTGCGGCCCGACCTGGTGGTGCTGGACGTCACGCTGCCGGGCGAATCCGGGCTGCAGGCCTGCCAGCGCCTGCGCGCCGAGGGCGACCGCGTGCCCGTGATCCTGCTCACCGCCCGCACCGAGGAGATCGACCGCGTGCTGGGCCTGGAGATGGGCGCCGACGACTACCTCGGCAAGCCCTTCTCGGCACGCGAGCTGCTGGCGCGCATCCGCGCGGTGCTGCGCCGCGTCAGCAGCACGCCCGGCGTGCCCATCGCCTTCGAGCAGGACGTGGCCATCGGCCCGCACACCTTCCACCCGGCCACGCGCAGCCTGGTGGCCGACGACGGCAGCGTGCGCGTGCTGAGCACGGTGGAATACGCGATGCTGGCCGAACTCGTCACCAGCCCCAACGTGCCGATCTCGCGCGAGCGGCTGCTGGCGGTGTCGCACGCGCGCGAGGACGTGCTGCTCGCGCGCACCGTGGACGTGGCGGTGATGCGCCTGCGCAAGCTGGTGGAGCCCGACCCCACCGTGCCGCGCTTCATCCAGACCGTGCGCGGGCATGGGTACATGTTCGTTCCCCACGCCCGCTGAAGCGGTGCGTCAGGGATAGAGGCCGCGCTCTTCGCGGGCGGTGAGGATGCGCTCGCAGGCCACCGCGAAGGTGGCGGTGCGCAGGGTGATCTTGTGGCGGTCGGCGGTGTCCCAGATCTTCTTCAGCGCGCCGATCATGATCTTGTCCAGGCGCACGTTGATCTCGTCCTCGGTCCAGAAGAACGAGCTGAAGTCCTGCACCCACTCGAAATAGCTGACGGTCACGCCGCCGGCGTTGCAGATCACGTCGGGCACCACCAGCACGCCGCGGTCGGCCAGGATGTCGTCGGCGCTGGGCACCGTGGGGCCGTTGGCGCCTTCGAGCACGAGCTTGGCGGTGATGCGCTTGGCGCGTTCCGCGGTGATCTGCCCTTCCAGCGCGGCCGGGATCATGATGTCGCACTTCACGTCCCAGAACTCCTCGCCCTTCATCGGCTCGGCGCCCTTGAACCCGGCCACGCCGCCGGTGGCCTTCACGTGGGCCGTGATGTCGGCCATGTCGAAGCCGTTGCCGTTGACGATGGTGCCGGAGTGGTCCTGCGCGGCGACGATCTTCGCGCCGGCCTGCGCGAAAAGCTCGGCGGCCGACGAGCCGACGTTGCCGAAGCCCTGCACCGCCACGCGCGCGCCTTCCAGGTTCAGGCCGATGCGGCGCGCCGCTTCCCTGCCGGTGACGAACACGCCGCGGCCGGTGGCCTTCACGCGGCCCAGGCTGCCGCCCAGGTGGATGGGCTTGCCGGTGACGACGCCGGTGGCGGTGGCCCCGGTGTTCATCGAGTAGGTGTCCATCATCCAGGCCATGATCTGGCCGTTGGTGTTGACGTCCGGCGCCGGGATGTCCTGCTGCGGCCCGATGATGATGCCGATCTCGCTGGTGTAGCGGCGCGTGAGCTTCTCCAGCTCCTTCAGGCTCAGCACCTTGGGGTCGACGCGGATGCCGCCCTTGGCGCCGCCGTAGGGCAGGTTGACCGCAGCGTTCTTGACGCTCATCCAGGCCGACAGCGCCATCACCTCTTCCAGCGTCACGTCGGGGTGGTAGCGCACGCCGCCCTTGCCGGGGCCGCGGCTGAGGTTGTGCTGCACGCGGTAGCCCTCGAAGTGCGCCACCTCGCCGTTGTCCAGCTCGATCGGGATGTCGACGATCAGCGCGCGCTTGGGCCGCTTCAGCGTCTCGACCCACTTCGCCAGGTGGCCCAGGTACGGCACCACGCGGTCCACCTGCATCAGGTAGGTGCCCCAGGGGCTGTCGGGCGAGGGGTGGACGAAGGAAAGCGGTGCGGTCATCGGTGTCTCCGGTTCGAGGGCTTTTCGGTCGGCAGGCGCGGGCGTGCTTCGTGGGCACGGCCGGCTGCACGGCATGGGTGCGCAATGTAGGCGCGCCGGCACCGGATTTGTCACGGTTGCCCATGCAGCCTTTGCATAAGGCCTGCGCGCCGCGCTCATCGAGGCGGTGGCAGGGCCTGACTACACTGCCGCCGTGCAGCAATCTCCCATCGCATTCATCGGCGGCGGCAACATGGCCGGCGCGCTGATCGGCGGCCTCGTGCGCGGCGGCACGCCGGCCGAGGCCATCCTCGTCGTCGAACCCTTCGAGGCGCAGCGCGAGAAGTTGCTGCGGGCGCACGGCGTGGTCGCGCAGCCCGCGGCGGACGCCCGCCTGCAGGCGGCCGGCACCGTGGTGTGGGCCGTGAAACCGCAGCTGTTCGCCGAAGCGGCGGCGCCGTGCGCGGCCTTCATCGGCGGCGCGCTGCAGGTCAGCGTGATGGCGGGCGTGCGCAGCGCGGCGCTGGCACGCGCCAGCGGCAGCGCGCGCGTGGTGCGCACGATGCCGAACACGCCGGCGCTGATCGGCCGGGGCATCGCCGGCCTGTACGCGTCCGACGCCGTCAGCGCCGCCGAGCGTGCGCAGGTCGAGGCGCTCTTCGCGCCCACCGGCGCCACGCTGTGGGTGGCGCGCGAGCAGGACCTGGATGCGGTGACCGCGATCTCCGGCTCGGGCCCGGCCTACGTGTTCTACGTGCTCGAGGCGATGATCGAGGCCGGCGCCTCGCTGGGCCTCACGGCCGCGCAGGCGCGCCAGCTCGCGCAGGCCACCTTCGACGGCGCCGCGGCGCTGGCGGCGGCATCGCCCGAGAGCCCCGAGACGCTGCGCGCGCAGGTCACCAGCAAGGGCGGCACCACGCATGCGGCGGTCAGCGTGCTGGAAGCCCAGGGCGTGAAGGCCGCGTTCGTGCAGGCGCTGCGTGCCGCCGCGGCGCGCGCCGACGAACTGGGCCGCGAAGCCGGCCCCTGAGCCGGCCCTTCCATACGACCTTCTGGGGACGGGCGGCGCCGCCGTTCATCAGCCGGGCGGATTTGCGCCCCGGCCCCGCTTCCTAGGATGCCCTCGCACCGGCGCCATCGGGCAGGCCGGGTTCAACAGGGAGGGATCCAGACATGTTCACGAACGGGTTCAAGCATGCGCGCCGGCTGGCGCCGGTTCTGGCGGTGGCGGCCATCGGCCTGGCGGCCTGCGGCGGCGGCGGCGAAGACGGCTTCGGCGGCCCCGAGTACGTCTCGTGGCAGAACAACGCCAACGACACCGTCATCCTGGACTGGAACAACGACCGCTACGCCGTGCGCATCAGCGACCGCGCGGTGGTCTCGATGATGGACAAGAAGGCGCTCACCGGCCTCAGCGTCAACACCAGCGCCGAGCTGTGGGACAGCGGCGTGCGCGTCGGCAGCGTCGTCGCCGGGGTTTCCACCAGCGGCTCGACCATCGCGGTGTTCAAGTGCACCAACGGCCGCAACCTGAACATCAGCGAGACCTCGACGACCTTCAGCTACGCCTGCGTGTGAACCTCAGCGCGCGGCCAGGTCCGCGGCCACGCCGGCGAACACCGCGAAGCCCAGCCAGTGGTTCTGGCGGAAGGCGCGGAAGCAGCCGTCGCGCGTGCGGCCGCGGATCAGCGTGTAGTGCCAGGCCGCCTGCAACGCAGCCACCGCGATGCCGAGCAGGAAGACGCGGCCCAGACCCAGCGAGCGTCCGAGCAGCGCCCAGCTCGCGAGGTACGCGGCGTAGAAGGCCATCACGCCGGCCACGTCGAAGCGGCCGAGCGTGATGGCCGAGGTCTTCATGCCGATCCTCAGGTCGTCGTCGCGGTCGACCATCGCGTACTCGGTGTCGTAGGCCAGCACCCAGAACAGGTTGCCCAGCAGCAGCCACCAGGCCTGCGGCGGCACCGCGGCGGCCACCGCCGCGGGTGTCCAGTCGGCGCCGCCCTGCGCCGCGGCGAAGGCCATCGGGATGCCGAAGCTGAAGGCCACGCCCAGCACCGCCTGCGGCATCGCGAGCCAGCGCTTGGCATACGGATAGACCAGCGTCACCGCCAGCGCCGCGAAGGACAGCATGATCGCGCTCGGGTTGGTGGTGAGCACCAGGCCGAAGGCCGCCAGCGCCAGCACCGCGCCCAGCAGCAGGGCTTCGCGCACCGGCAGCGCGCCGCTCGTCACCGGCCGCTGCGCGGTGCGCTTCACGTGGCGGTCGAAATCGCGGTCGGCCACGTCGTTGACGCAGCAGCCGGCGCTGCGCATCAGCACCGTGCCGGCGACGAACACCACCAGCAGGTGCCAGCCGGGGAAGCCGTCGGCGGCGATCCACAGGGCGGACAGCGTCGGCCACAGCAGCAGCAGCCAGCCGGCCGGGCGGTTCCAGCGGATCAGGTCCAGGTACAGCGCCAGGCGCGAGGGTGGCGGGGCGGTGGCCAGCATGCGGCGGATTATCCGCAGCGCCGCCGCGCCCCCGGCCTGCAGTGAAGCGTTACCGGTTTTTGCACCCCGGGCGGTTCAGCCGGGCGGGGCCCGGCCGATACCAAGGTCGATGAACCCGTCTCTTGCAAGCGCAGCGCGGGCTTGCGCCCCTGCGCTGTCCGAGCGGGAGACGCCGGCCAGCCTCGACGCGAATCCCCACGACCACGACCGCGACCTGCGCGCGCTGGAGCAGCACACGCCCGCGCCGCTGGTGCGCTACGACCGCGCCTGCCGCCGCATCTTCGTCAACGATGCGTTCTGCCGCCTGAGCGGCATCCCGCGCGAGCAGGCCATCGGCGACCAGCCCTGCGACAACCCCTTCATCCGCGGCCACGTCGACGCCTACCAGCGCTGGCTGCAGGCCGTGATGGACAGCGGCCAGCCCGGCGAGATCGAGATCCGCGGCGAGGACGCCGAAGGCCACGAGCTCGTGCACCTGTGGCACGGCGTGCCCGAACCCGGGCCCGACGGCCGCGCCTGCAGCGTGCTGGTGCTGGGCCGCGACATCACCGACCAGCTGCGCATCGAGCGCGAGCGCCACGCGCGCGAGCTGCTGTTCCGCAGCCTGGTCGAGAACTCGCCCGACCTGGTGACGCGCTTCGACGCCGACCTGAAGCGCATCTACATGAACCCGGTGACCGCGCAGATGATGGCGGCGGCCGCGATGTCGGCGTCCGCGCTCGGCCACAGCCCCACCGAAGGCACCTTCCTGTGCGACCCCGCCGGCTACGAGCGGCTGCTGCGCGGCGTGTTCGACAGTGCCACCGAGGCCAGCTGGCAGACCACCTACCGCGCCGGCGACGGCTCGCGCCGCGCGCTGCTGCTGCGCGCGATGCCCGAGTTCGACCTGGAAGGCCGCGTCGTCACCGTGCTGGCCACCGGCCGCGACGTGCACGACCTGGTGCAGGAGCGCGCACGCGCCGAGCAGATGGCGATGACCGACAGCCTCACCGGCCTCGGCAACCGCGCGCTGCTGGCGCAGCGCCTGCGCGAACTGCACGAGCAGCGCCGTGCCTACGGCCTGGCGATCCTGGACCTGGACCACTTCAAGAACATCAACGACACGCTGGGACACCGCAGCGGCGACGAGCTGCTGGCCGAGCTGGCGCGCCGGCTGGCCGCGGCGCTGGGCGGCCACGGCCTGGCGGTGCGGCTGGGCGGCGACGAGTTCGCGCTGCTGGTGCCGGACTGCGCCAACCCGGCGTCGCTGGGCGCGCTGGCCGAAGCGGTGCAGCGTGCGCTGCACGAGCCGGTGCTGCTGCACACCCGCACGATCCGGCCTTCCGTGAGCATCGGGCTGGCCAGCCGCGCGGCCGGCGAACCGGCCGAGGCCGAGGACAACACGCTGGCGCGTGCCGACCTCGCGCTGTACGACGCCAAGCACGCCGGCCGCGGCACGCACCGCTTCTGGCGCCCCGAGCTGAGCGAGCGGCTGAGCGAACGCATCGCGCTGGAGGCCGACCTGGCCGGCGTGGCGGCGCGCGGCGAGCTGCGCCTCTTCGTGCAGCCGATCGTGCGCCTGGCCGACGGCGCGCCCGTGGGGGCCGAGGCCCTGCTGCGCTGGCAGCACCCGCGGCGCGGCCTGCTGATGCCCGACACCTTCATCCCGGTGGCCGAGGGCGGCGGGCTGATGCCCGAGCTGAGCGCCTGGGTCATCGACGAAGCCTGCCGCCTGGCCGCGCAGTGGAACGCGGGGCTTCGCGAGCCGCTGCGCCTGTGCATCAACCTGTCGGCGCGCGACTTCGCCTGCCCGGGGCTGGCGGTGCGCGTGGCGCAGGCGCTGGCGCGCCACGTGTGCAGCGGCGCATGGCTCGGCGTCGAGATCACCGAGAGCCTGCTGCTGGACCGCGGCGACGTGGTCGAGCAGGAGCTGCAGGCCCTGCGCGAGCTCGGCATCACGGTGGCCATCGACGACTTCGGCACCGGCTACTCGGCACTGGCCTACCTGCAGCGGCTGCGCATCGACCGGCTGAAGATCGACCGCAGCTTCGTGCGCGGCCTGGACGCCGACGAACGCCAGGCGGCGCTGGTGCGCGCCTGCATCGCGCTCGGCCATGCGCTCGAACTCGAGCTGGTGGCCGAGGGCGTGGAGACCGAGGCGCAGGCCGGCGCGCTCGGCCGCCTGGGCTGCGAACACGCGCAGGGCTGGCTCTACGCGCGCGCCATGCCGCCCGAGGCCTTCGCCGGCTGGCTGGCCGGGCTCAGCCGTCCAGCTGCTTCTGGAACACCAGACCCGCGTGCTCCCGCAGCGCGTGGAACTTGATCTTCGGCCAGTTCTCCTGCATCGCGCGCAGTTCGCCGGCGTATTCCAGCAGCACGGTGGGCGCATTCACCGCGTCCAGCGCCACGCGGTGCGCGTTGCCGTCGATGAAGCGCTGCAGTTCCTTCTCGCCGCCGTCGGCGGCGTCGCAGGTGACCCAGCGCGCCACGTTGTAGCGCGCCGGCATGATGCGCGCCTTGCAGCCGTACTCGTGCTCGAGCCGGTGCGCCACCACCTCGAACTGCAGCTGGCCCACCGCGCCCAGCAGCAGCACCGTGCCGGCAACCGGGCGGAAGACCTGGATCGCACCTTCCTCGCCCAGCTGGGTGAGGCCGGCGCGCAGCTGCTTGGTCTTCAGCGGATCGGCCACTTCGACGGAGCGGAACATCTCGGGCGCGAAGAAGGGCAGGCCGGTGAACTGCAGGTTCTCGCCTTCGCTGAGCGTGTCGCCCAGCTGCAGCACGCCGTGGTTCGGGATGCCGATGATGTCGCCGGCGAAGGCCTCGTCCAGCAGCTCGCGGCGCTGGCTCATGAAGGTGACCACCGTGTTCGGCCGCAGTTCCTTGCCCGAACGCGCCACCTTCAGCCGCATGCCGCGCTCGAAGCGGCCGCTGGCCACGCGCACGAAGGCGATGCGGTCGCGGTGCGCCGGGTCCATGTTGGCCTGGATCTTGAAGACCACGCCGGTGAACTTGGTCTCCTCGGGGCCCACGGTGCGCTGGATCGCGGTCTTGCTGCCGGGCGGCGGCGCCAGGTCCACCAGCGCGTCCAGCACTTCGCGCACGCCGAAGTTGTTGACGGCCGAGCCGAAGAACATCGGCGTCTGGTGGCCACCCAGGAAGGCGTGCGGCTCGAAGGCCGGCGCGGCGTCGGTGAGCAGCTCGATCTCGCCCTTGGCCTGCTCGTACTGCATGCCGAAGCGCTCGGCATAGGCGGCGTTGTCCAGGCCTTCCAGCACCTCGTCGTCGCCGCCCGCACGGTCTTCGCCGGGACTGAAGACGCGCATGCGCTGCTCGCGCAGGTCCATCACGCCGTGGAAGGCCTTGCCCATGCCCACCGGCCAGGTGAAGGGCACGACCTCCATGCCCAGCTCGCGCTCGATCTCGTCCATCAGCGCCAGCGGCTCCTTCACCTCGCGGTCCATCTTGTTGACGAAGGTGAGGATGGGCGTGTTGCGCGCGCGGCAGACCTGCAGCAGCCGCCGCGTCTGCGGCTCCAC
>JBGAHJ010000008.1:0-188740 GCA_044226255.1 Rubrivivax sp. | reverse complement strand
TGCAGAGCGGCGAACTGCGCTGGTGGGATGCGGCCGATGGCGCTGTGCGGACGCACCTCGTTGTAGTCGCGGCGCCAGCGGGTGATCTCCTGCCTGGCTTGGTGCAATGACTCGAACCACTGCTCGTTCAGGCACTCGTCGCGGAACTTGCCGTTGAAGCTCTCGATATACGCGTTCTGCGTGGGCTTGCCCGCATCGTTGATCAGATGCTTGACGCCTCTGGCGTGCGCCCAGGCCATGAAGGCGCGGCTGGTGAACTCGGGCCCTTGGTCGGTCCTGATCGCCTTCGGGTAGCCACGGAACTGCCCCGCCTGATCGAGCACGCGCGTGACGTACTGACCGCCCATGCCGTGATCAATCGCGATGTCCACGCACTCGCGACTGAAGTCGTCGACGACCGTGAGGCACTTGATGCGCCGGCCGCTGGCCAGCGCATCCATCACGAAGTCGGCGCTCCAGGTGTCATTGACATGATGGCCGGGCGCCAGCGGCACGCGCTCAAGATTGATCCGCTTGGCCTTGCGGCGCTTGCGCACAGACAAGTCGTTGAGCTTGTACAGCCGCCACACGCGCTTGTGGTTCACCTGGTGCCCCTCCCGGCCGAGCAGGTCGTGGATGCGCCGATAGCCGAAGCGCCGGCGCTCGTGTGCCAGCTCGACGATCCGCTCACTGAGCTCCTGAGTTGCCGCATCCGTTGTCGGTGGCTCTCGATAGCTGGTTCTGGACAGCCCCGCATAGCGGCAGGCGCGGCGTTCGCTGATGTCGAGTTGCTCGATCATCTTGCGGGCCGCTTCGCGCCTGGCCTGCGGGGCTAGCGCTTTACGCCGAAGCCCACCTTGAGCGCTTCGATGTGCAGATGCGCCTCGGCCAGCAGCTTCTTGAGCTTGCCGTTCTCGGCTTCGATCTCGCGCAATCGCGTGGCCTCGCTGGCTTGCATGCCACCGAACTTGGCACGCCACTTGTAGAACGTCGCGTCACTGAAGCCATTGGCCCGGCACAACTCCTTGACGCCCATACCGGCCTCGGCCTGCCTCAAGAACCCGACGATCTGCTCGTCCGTAAATCTGCTCTTCCTCATGTCCGTTCCTTCCTCGGAAAGCGGACTCTACTAACCTTGCGCTGGCACGCCGGATTGGGGGCAGGTCATGCTGGCTCCTTCACCGCTGCTGCGTCTTCCACCAGCCGTCTCCAGCGCTCGCTGTCCTCCACCTCGCTCCCGGCTACGCCTCTTGGTTGTACGCCCCCTTGGGCGTAGGCATCCGCCTGGAACAGCCTCCGCGCCGCACCACGCTGTTCCCGCCGCGCGCTGGGCCCTCCGCGCGCTTCGGCGCGGTCAATGCGGGCGCCCAGCGCGCTACAGTGGCGCCGGCAGGCCTAACCCTTCGCTCAAGCGCCGACCCCCTACGGCAGCCGCGCTTGGCCGCGCAGCGCAGCCTGCCTATCATGCGCCGCACGGCCAAGCGCGCCCGCCTTCGAGGGTCGGCTTTAGCTCAAACGTTAGGCCTCGCAATTCACAGCCTCGGTTGCTCACTTCCAGAATGCAGATTCATCGCACACTAGCCCTAGCGGCCACTTGGTTAACGATTGGCACGGCTAACTCACAGCCGGCTTGCTCGTTTGCGCTACTCAGCGGTAAGCCACTTATAGGCGCCAACGCCGCAGTCTTCGCGAAAGTCTTGGGTCCAGCGACGCTTGGCAAGCACAAGAACGAGAGGGGTTGGGGTCTTACGGCCAACGACATCGCTAGAGTCGGCTTGCGAACCGAAAGCGCAGTGGAGGCGCTGGTCATGACCTACGCTGGCAGAGTCTTTGAAGCTGATCTGACCTATCCAACGACCGATCTTGAAGAGTCGACGAGGAGTCTCCAATCGAAGCTCTCGGGGTGTGCCCAGCAGAAGACCAGCGACTGCTGGATCGACCGACGAGGCAACTACTACATCATCGAAGGCCATAGTGACCGACTTAGTCTGAGCTTCGGCGACAAACGGATGGCTGGCCCTGACGCCCGCGGCACGCCCATCCGCTGCGTGCGGGAGCACGGCCAAACTCGGTGATCCACAAATCGCGGCGCTCGGCGAGGCCTAACCCCTCGCTCAACCCCCGACCCACTACGGCAGCCGCTGTAAGCCTGGTCCGCGCCAGTCGTACTATCGTCGCGTACCGGGCTTACAGCACCTGCCTTCGCGGTCGGGGTTAGCTCGAACGTCAGGCATCGCGAACACCCCGAATGCGCAGCATCCTCACCTCCGGTCGCCAACGATGGCTGAAGATGCGGCAGGACCTAGGCAAGAGGTTTGCCAACCAACTGTTCGACGCGCTGGCTGCCGCCAACGACTTTGATCAGCTGGCCACGACCCGCCGAGCGTCCCGAAGCTACTGGATTGCAAGCATCCTCGCTGCACTGATTCACTCTGCGGGCCTTCTCCTCGCTGTTGCCGGAGTCGCGGTACTCGCGTCCGCGGGCTGGAACCTGTTCCAAGTCGTGTTCGGACTGATCCTGCTCATGCTGGCCTGGATAGCGAGGCCCCGGCTGGCGCCGATTCCGGACTACGTGCTGGACCAGAACGAGTACCCGGTTCTTCACTCCATCACTCGCAGGCTGGCGGCGACCCTGAATGCGCCGCCCGTCGCTGACATCGAAGCATCTGCGGACTTCGGGGCCAGCTACCGCAGCGCCGGGTGGCGGCAGGAGCGATACATCAGCCTTGGAGCACCTCTGATGGCCATTCTCACGCGTGAGGAGCGCCTGGCGGTCATCGCACACGAACTCTCGCACGGAGCCAACGGCGACCCGATGCGAGGACTGTTTCTGTTCGGCGCCGTCGACACGCTTTCCAACTGGGCAGAAGGCATGAGACCGACATCGGTCGGTCATTCAGCGGATTCGATGCCACTCGGGCCGATCGTTTCCATCCTAGCCATACCGTTCGACCTGGCCCTGCTCGCCCTCTCGGAGATGCTGTTCGCCGCCGCCAGAGGCATGGTCCTTCTGGTCTTGCGAGACTCGCAGAGGGCCGAGTACCTGGCGGATCTGCTGGCGGCCAGCGCGGTAGGGACGCAGGCGATGATCGACGGGCTGGAAAAGACCTATCTCGAAGCTGAGGTTCAGGCAGCGAGTCGCCGACACGCCTTGACGCGCCCCGATGAGCCGTTGCAGACGGAACTGGTTGGCGAGGTGGCTAGCGTCAACGACGCCGCAATGCAAGCCCACCGCGATCGATCGAAGGCCGAGTTGTGGCAGGTCGACTCGACGCACCCGCCCACAGCGCTGCGCGTAGCCATGCTCCGAACCCTGCCCGCGCAATTCTCAGCGCTCGCCATATCCGATGAAGAGGGCCGCATGCTGGACGAAGAGGTCAGTCGCCTCATCCAATGGAGGCAACGCGAAGTGGTGAATCGCAATCTTGCGGCGATCTACGGCTAGCCGTGCGGCGCGACTTCCGACCGCTGGCTCCGGTACACGCGTCTCCAGTGCATCGACGTCGATGGTCTAGCAGCCGTTACGAGAGTTCTGAATCTCGCAGTTCAGCCTGGAGTTGCCGCTCAGCCCGCTGCAGTTCAGGCAAATGACCTGGTTGTTCACTGGGCCCTCCTCGTCTCCGCCGCCGCCACACGAACTCGCAGCTGAAAACAGCAGCAGCAGCACCAGCAGCCGCCCGATCCTTGCAGTTCCTCGTCCATACGCTGTCATGGTTCCCTCCTCGCAAAATCCCATTCGGCACTGCTACGCTCCGTACCATCGTGCGTCAATGGCGTATTCACTCCTATCGCTCAACCCAACGCGAGGCGGTGACCGGATCGGGCCCAATCCCTTCGAGGCGCCGGCTCAGGATCAGCGCCAATCAAGGGAGTTGGCGCCGCGACGGTCCTGGCAAACTGCGCCTGCATGAGCGAAGTCATCAAGTCCCTCCTCACCGGATCCGAAGTCGCCAGACCCTTCGTTCCCGCGAAGGACTTTGGGCTGTCCAAGCGCTTCTACCTGCAGGTTGGATTCGATCTCCTTCTTGACTCCGAAGTGGCCATCTTCGGCATCGGCCAGACCAGCTTCATCCTTCAGAACTACTTCAACAAAAGCTGGGCCGAAAACTTCATGATGCAGTTGATGGTCGACGATGTGGATGCCTGGTGGGCGCACTTGAACGCCTTGAACCTGCCGAACACATTCCCCGGGGTCTCGCTGCGCCTGCCCGAAGTCCAACCCTGGGGTCTCAGGATCTCGTACCTGGTGGATCCGAGCGGGGTGTTGTGGCATGTGGCGCAACGCCGTCCGGGCGCGTCTCACGATCAGCCGTGAAGCCGCAACGCATCGGAGACTCCCCCATGCACATCACCGGCGCGGCCCCGGCCGACATCGACGAAGCCATTGGCTGCGCGGTCGCTGCATTCGGCCAGGACCCGATCACGGGGTTCCTGCTGGATCCGGGCCCGGGTTACCCGCAGCGCCTCCGGCAGTTCTTCTCACTGCTGATGCGAGCACGCGTGGCGCTGCAGATGCCCGTGCTCGTGGCCCGTGACGCCGGCCGCATCCGGGGAGTGGCCATGGGCTACGCCACCGATTGCCCTCCATGGCCGCACGCCATCGCACAGGAGTGGGATCGCTTCGAGGCGAGCACGGCAGGCTTGACCGAGCGCATGGCGGTCTACGATGAGATCGCCGCCAAGTGCAAGCCCCTTGCGCCGCACTACTACCTGGGCGTGATTGCCGTGGATCCAGCTTCCCAGGGCCAGGGACTCGGGACGCAACTGCTCAAGTCGTTCTGCGACGTCTCGGCCAGCGACCCACTGTCCAGCGGCGTCTATCTGGAAACCGCGAGCCCGTCGAACGTCCGGTTCTACGAGCGCTCCGGCTTCGAAGAGACCGGGCGCGGGAGCCTTCGGGACGCAACGCTGTGGTGCATGTTCCTGCGCCATCGCGGCCAAGGCACCTAGCGGCGTCCATCGGGCGCAAACGATGCGCTCGCTTCCGGAGTTAGCTCGAACGTCGGGTGGCATGACACATTCCCTGCGGCCATCTGCGCTATGGTGGCGGCCCGCGGCGGCGCTCTGTCGCTGCCCTTCCACTTTCGCAGAGGAGTCAACATGGGCCTGTTCAGCACCATCCTGGAAAAGCTCGGCTTCGGTGACAAAGCGCCCGCGCCCCCACCCGCGGCAGCGAACCCCGCGGCCCCCGTGGCCGCACCCGCGGCCCCGATGGCCCCCCCGGCTCCCGTCGCGATCTCGCAGGTGGATGTCGTGGCCAAGCTCGAAGGGCTTGCGGCCGCCAATCCCCAGAAACTGAACTGGAAGGTGTCGATCGTCGACCTGATGAAACTGCTGGGGCTCGACAGCAGTCTGGCCGCAAGGAAGGACCTCGCCACCGAGCTTGGCTGTCCGGCCGACAAGATGGGCGACTCCGCGCAGATGAACATGTGGCTTCACAAGACCGTCCTGCAGCGCTTGGCGGACAACGGCGGGAACATCCCCAAGGAGCTTCTGTAGCGCCCTGGGCGCGCGCCCGAACGGCCGGCCCCGCTCCACACTCTCATACATGAACGAGATTCAGCACCTCGCCAAACCCAAGGACGGTCCGGCTCCGAAGTGGTTTCACATCGCAGTCGCGGCCAGCATGGTCATCAGCGCGATCAGCGCGCTGATTGCCACGTTGCACACGGGCAGGACCATGACCGCGCTCGTCGATCAGAACGCCCGGCTCGTCCGGGCCAGCTCGACACCGGTTCTCGAGTTCGGTCACGGCAACACGCGAGACGACGGGCAAGCCAGCCTCGACTTCATGGTCAGGAACGTCGGCAGCGGCATGGCGCGAGTCGTCTGGTTCGAGCTCAGGCTCGATGGCAAGCCCGTGCCGAACGTCGGAGCACTGGTCCGCACGTTGAATCCGACATCGGCCGACAACGCCGTGCTCCTGTCCGGGCCCGTCGCCAACCGGTTCCTGGCTCCTGGCGCGGAGCAGCGGGTCCTGGGATGGGTCCGTCCGTCCACGGGGAACGAAGCCGACCTCAAGGCCTGGAACGAACTCGACAAGGCCCGATTCACGCGCATCGAGGTCGAGGCGTGCTTTTGCTCCGTGTTTCAGGAGTGCTGGACCTCTCGCATGAGCGGGGACGTCCCCAAGGCCAGTCCCGATTGCGTCAACGAGAAGCGGACCTCGATGCGAGGCTAGGAGTCTGGGCCGCGCCCACCGCCAGCCGTGCTGCCGTTCGAGGCATCATCGAGCCCTGGAACCTGCAGCAGCCGCCCCACGCGGGTCGGCGGCCGTGCGGGCGCTCGAACACACGATGGAAGTCACATGCAAGAACGCACCGGAAGTTGCCTCTGCGGTCGGATCCGCTTTCGGGTGAGGGGTGAACCTGTCGTTTCGCGTCTCTGCTGGTGCCGCGACTGCCAGCACATCGCAGGCAACGCAACCGCGAATGCGATCTTCCCTTCCGACGCCATCGACATCGAAGGTGAGCCCGCCGAATACACGAGCGTGGCCGAGAGCGGGAACCACGTCCGGCGGCGCTTCTGCGCGACGTGCGGCAGTCACCTCTTCGCAGACAACACCGGAAGGCCGGGCCTGTCCGTGGTGCGGCTCGGAACGCTGGACGACCCCTCCTCCATCGCACCGCAATCCAACATCTGGACTTCAAGTGCGCCGCGCTGGGCATGCCTGAACTCGGCGCTGCCGGCGTTCGAGAAGCAGCCGACCCAACTCTCCGCACCCGTCGCTCGATGAAACCAACGCCCGCTGCCTTCGCTCTCCTCTTGCTCGCCGGTCTGGCCGGTTGCGCGAGCTCGCCCGGCGGCGCACCCGCAGGCGCCGCGGACGGCCCGCAACCCGTCGACAGGGCCAACGTTCCTTTCAGCTCCGCCGAGTGCCTGGCGGCCAAGCTGCCTGCCGGCGAACCATTTCCCGCCAGCGCCATTCCGGCCGTTGCCCAGGCCAGACGCCAGAGCGGCCTGGTCGCCATCCGGTACGACGTCGTCGGCGGCGCTGCACAGAATCTCCAGATCGTGACGAGCAGCCCGCCCGGCCTGTACGATGCCGCCGCCCTGCAGCACGCTGCCAGGTACCGAACGGCGACGGCAGCGACCGTGCGCGGCTGCGTCACCGTCATCGAAGTCAAGTTCTGAGATCGAGCTCTTCACGCGGTTCATCGATGTTCGACCACGTCGTCTTCGGAGTCAGCAACTACGAGGAGGCCAAGGCCTTCTTCGTCAAGGTCCTGGCGCCGCTGGGCGTCGAGGTCATCTCGGAAGGCCCGCTGGGCGTGGAGCTCTGCCGTCCGGACAGCCCGTCTTCGCTCTGCATTCGCCGGGTCGAGGAGAAGGCGACCCATCTCCACCTGGCCTTCACGGCCGAGTCAAGACAGCAGGTTCATGAATTCCACCGCATCGCGCTCGAGGCCGGAGGGCAGGACAACGGCGCGCCCGGCCTGCGACCGCAGTACAGCGGCAACTACTACGCGGCCTTCGTCATCGGCCCGGACGGCCACAACATCGAGGCCGTGTTCCATGAGCCCTAGGCGCGGCTGCGGCTGAGTCGGCCCTCGCCCGCGATCTCGCGCCGTGGCCGTCGACGTCAGGAGACAGTCAGGCAGCGCGCTCAATGTTGCGGTGCAGCATGAATTCCGCACCTGTCAGCACCGCCTTGCAGCTGGACCTCGAGGACGTACTCGGGAGCCTTCAGCACGCGCGACGCAGCGGCGATCTCGGGCGCCTGGCCCTGCTGACCTACTGGGAAGTCAGGAAGTGGGCCCGACGGGCGCACAAGGACGCGCTGGCCGCGCTCGCCGCGGACGTGGTGGCCAAGCAGCCGTTCCCTTCGCGAACCGCGTTCCTGTCCCTGGTCGACGAAGTGATCAGGGAGATGGAGCAGATCCGGCTCAGCCAGGAATAGCGGTATGCGGAGTCACGACTCCGGATCGAACATGATCTCGCGCACCTCCTGAGCACAGCGGCACGCGCGGGCTATGCGGGCGGCCCACGCAAGCGCGTCTTCCCTCGCGGGCACTTCGATGATCGAGAAGCCGCCAACGACGGCCTTGGTCTCGGGCACGGGCCCGTTGGCGACGCTCCCGTCGGTTCCGACGACCATCGCCATCTGGCGCAGGATGCCGCAACCGAAGATCCAGACGCCTGCGGCCTTGGCATCGCGGACCACCGCATGGGCGGCCTCTCCCACCGCCGGCATGTCCTGCTGCGGGATGTGATCCATCGCACCATCGTCGAACGAGATCAGATAACGAGGCATCTCAACTCCTTGCGTCGGCCCGCCGGCGAGTTCGCTCGCGCTCCGCGATGCGCCTGCAACAACGACGTCCGGGCGCTCGTTGGGCATACAGGGGCTAACCCTGGGTGCGACCCGTGCGGTGGCTGTCCGGGTTCGCCGCATCCGTGCGGCCTCGAGCCCTGGGGCTGCGGTGCGGCCGACCTCTCTATGATCGCGCGCCGCCGGCTCGTTCGAGGGAGCGCGATGAATCCGAGCCGGCGGCGCCTGTCCAACACCTACAACCTCTGAACGGAAAACAATGAAGATCGCACTGGGAACCTGCACGCTGCTTCTCTCACTCCTCTGCGCCTGCGGCACCACCACTCAGAAGATGACCGATACCGACCGCCGCCTGGCCGCGGTCGTGACCATCGACGAGAAGGTGTCCAAGCCCCCGAGCATGTTCTACAGCGGCGGAGAAGTCGGCGCGGGAGGCGGGCAGCCCTACGGCGCGGTCGGCGCGCTCGTCGCCATCGCCGGTGCGCCGCCGAAGGAACTCTCGCTGGCCGAGAAGTTCGCGCAGTTGGCTGAGAAGAACAACATCCGCATCGAAGACATCGTGCGCGAGGAACTCGGCTCGGCCCTGCAAGGCAGTGGCAAGCTGAAGGTCGCGGCACCCGGCGAAGCGGCCACGTCGACGATGAAGGTCCAGATCGAAAGGTACGGCTTCGGCCAGGTGCATGGCCTGAGCGACAAGGTCGGCCCGCTGCTGCGCGTCTCCTGCACCCTGGTCGATGCCGGCGGTCGAACCCTGTGGTCCGCCGCCGACTTCATCACGCCGATGGGCAGCGCCGCCAAGCCCGTCAACTCGGTGACCTTCCTCGACGACCCCAAGGTCATGGGCGTGCTGTGGAGACAGGCCGCCAAGGAAGTGGCGCGGCTGCTGGTGAGGGAACTCTAGGAGAATCCGCCCGCACCCCGCTCGCCGCATGTTTCCACCCGACATCGTCCTTGCCTCCGGCCGGCTCGCGCGCCGGCCGCGGGCCGTGGCGGCCGCCAACATCGGCGCGGGCCTCACGTTCGTTGCGGCCGGCATTTCCATCCTGGCGCTCGCCGCCGTCGCTGGCGCCCTCTTCGTCCCCATCGCACAGCCATGAACGCAAAAGCCGCCCAGCCGTTGATCGAGATCCTCAGGGCGCGCTTCGAGCGCCACCCGCAGCGCCACAAGGGGATCGCGTGGGAGAAGGTCCGGTCCCGGCTCGAGGCGAGCTCCGAGGCGCTGAAGGCACTGGGCGAGATGGAGGCGTCGGGCGGCGAACCCGACGTCGTCGGCCACGACGGGAAGACCGGGCAGTTCGTGCTGTGCGACTGCTCCGCGGAGAGCCCCGCCGAACGCCGCAGCCTCTGCTACGACCGCAAGGCGCTGGACGCCCGCAAGGAGAACAAGCCCAGGGGAAGCGCGCTCGAGATGGCCGCCGCGATGGGCGTGGAACTCCTGTCCGAGGAACAGTACCGGCAGCTGCAGGAACTCGGCGAGTTCGATCTCAAGACGTCCAGCTGGGTGGCCACGCCGGCCGACGTGCGCGGGCTGGGCGGCGCCCTCTTCTGCGATCGCCGCTACGGCAAGGTCTTCACGTACCACAACGGCGCGGAGTCGTACTACGCGGCCCGCGGGTTCCGCGCTCGGCTGCGCGTGTAGGCGCAGGCTAGGGCGCGAGGATCGTCTTCGCGAACCAGTCGTCGAGCATCCGGCGTTCGTGCGGCAGTTCGCTGCTGCCCAGGTAGTAGGGCCGGCGGTTGTCCAGGTACTTCGGGTTGACGAGTTCCACGTCGCCGGACTTGAGCAGCGTTCCGTTGGCGCGGAGGCTGAAGCGCAGCTTGATCTGCGGCCCGTCCCTTCCCCCATTGAGCATGCGAACCAGCGTGCCGCCGCGCTTGGTGCTCATGTCCAGCGATCCGGCCAGGTCGATGTCGAGGAACTCGAGCCGCAGCACCTGACCGTCGGGCAGCCGGTCGGCCATCTTCTCGAAGTGTTCCTCGAAGGTCCTCAGCGCCTTGGTCCGGTCGACGGCCTCGATGCCGAGATCGGTGAACCGCTCCGGGTTGACGAAGCCGTACTCGATGTTGCCCGCGGCACTGGCCGACGCGATGGACGCGCCACAGGCGAACGCGGCCGCGAGATGGTGGAATCGCAGGAGTCGCATGGGAGGCGGGCCGGGAGTGCTGGAATCTCGATCGTATCTCCGCGGCCTGCAAGCTGCCGTGCATGCGCCCCGCAGCGCGCACTTCCGGTCCTTCAACGAACACAACCGCAGCTGCCCGGCTTCGACGCCGAAGCGTCCATCGCGCGGGAGGCGCCCGGCGGCGGTTGGTATCGTCCGCCAGGCCGTTCTTCACCCACTGCACCCACCCACCTGCAACGCGGCGCTGCCGCAGGGAGTCCTTCGATGCGAACTCGCTTCACCTCCACCGCCCTCGTCGTCGCCCTGCTGACGGGGGCCGCTTCGGGCGCGATCGCCCAGGCGGCACCCGATGCGCTGGGCCGCTGCCTGGCGGACAACACGACGGGCAAGGATCGCAAGGAGCTCGCGCGCTGGATCTTCGCGGCCATGACCGGGCATCCCGAGATGAAGTCCATGTCCGCCGCCACCGCAGCCGATGTCGAGGCCAGCACGCGCCAGGCCGCGGCCATCTTCACCAAGCTGCTGGCCGACACCTGCTCCAAGGAGATCAGGGCCGCGGTCGATGCCGGCGGCGCCTCGGCGCTGGAATCGGGTTTCCAGATGCTGGGCCAGCTCGCGATGCAGGAGTTGATGACGAACCCGCAGGTCGCCGGGACGCTGGGCTCGATCGAGAAGTACGTGGACCGCGCGCGCATCGACGCCGCCCTGCGGCGGTGAACCGCGCGCGATGCACCGCACGATCTTCGACACCCCGCTGGTCAGGCCGCTGCTGCGCGGCCTGTCGCGTGCCGTCCTGCGCCTGCAGGGCTGGGAGGTCCAGGGCAGCCTGCCGCCGGAGGGCGCGAAGTGCGTGCTGATCGCCGCGCCGCACACCAGCAACTGGGACCTGCCGTACACGCTGATGGTGGCGTTCTGCCTGCACCTGCGCATCTACTGGATGGGCAAGGCGAGCCTGTTCCGCTGGCCGTTCGGCGCGGTGATGCGCTGGCTCGGCGGCATCCCGGTGGACCGCAGCAAGAGCAACCAGCTCGTCGCCGCGGCGGCCGCGGCCATCAGCGCCGCCGACGGACCGCTGCAGCTGGTGGTGCCCCCGGAAGGCACGCGCGGCAAGACGCGGCACTGGAAGACCGGCTTCTACTACATCGCGCTGCAGGCGCAGGTGCCGATCGTGCTGGCCTACATGGACTACGCACGCAAGGTCAGCGGCCTGGGCCCCGTGTTCGTGCCCACGGGCGACATCGAGAAGGACATGGTCGAGATCAAGCGCTTCTACGCCGGCTTCCGCGGCCGCAACGAGGACCAGTTCTCCGCACACTGACGCGGGTAAAGTGGCGCCCGGCGCAAGCGGGAGGCGCGATGAACGAGATCCAGATCCTCGGCAAGCGGGTGCGGTTTCAGAACGCCGTCACCGACGTCGCGGTGACGAACCTGACCGACACCCTGATGCGGGTGCCCAGCGCGCACCTGCTCGTGATCCGCCAGATCGACGTGGTGCCGCCGCTGATGATGGGCACCGATCCGCTGTACGCGGGCGGCGGTTCTGGGCTCGGCTACCCCAGGCTGTCCGAGCGCTGCTTCCTGCGCACCGTCAAGCCCGAGAACTTCCCGATCAACCTCACGCTGCTGCACGAGATCGGCCACATCCTCGACCACCTCTACGCCTGCCTGGAGCATCTCCCCCCGGAGCACCGGGCCACGATGCGCACGATCCGCATCCCGCCCACGGCGCGCACGCACGGGCACGGCGAAACCTACGCCATCGGCTACCAGCAGGTGATCACGGGTGGTGCCACCGACGCCGTGCGCGCCGCGATCCTCGCGAGCCGGGCCTTCGATGGCGTGGACATGGTGCATCCCTAGTCCGCCTCGCCATGCCCCGCTTCGTCGTTCTGCTGCGCGGCGTCAACGTCGGCAAGGGCAACCGCGTGCCGATGGCCGCTTTCAAGGCGCTCCTGCAGGGCCTGGGCTACACCGAGGTGGAGACGCTGCTCAACAGCGGCAACGCGGTGTTCACGAGCCCGGGTCGCTCGGTCTCGAAGCACGCGGCGGGCATCGCCGGCGAACTGGCCCGGAGCCTCGGCGTGGCGTGCAGCACCATCGTCAAGTCGGGCACGGAGCTCGAAGCCATCGTCGCCGCCAATCCGCTGCCGGTGCCGCCGTCCGATCACTCGCGCTTCCTCGTGGCCTTTGCGCAGGACGCCCGGACGCTGCAGCCGCTGGAAGCCCTGGCGCCGCTGGCGCAACCGCCGGAGCGCTTCGCGGTCGGCACGCAGGCGGCGTACCTCCACTGCGCCGGCGGCATCCTGGAAAGCAGGCTGGGGGCGGCGATGCTCGGCAAGGTGGGCCGCTCGGTCACCACGCGGAACTGGGCCACGGTGCTGAAGCTCGCCGCCCTGTCGGGCAGCGCCGGCGCAAGCCGGACGTAACATCGTCCGGAGGAACACATCCATGCCCGAAGCCAAGACCCGACCCACCGCTGCCGATGTCGACGCCCACCTGGCCGCCAAGGCGAACCCGCAGCAGCTCGCGGACTGCCAGGCGGTGATGGCGCTGATGCGCAAGGCCACCGGGCAGGCGCCGCGCATGTGGGGCCCGAGCATCGTCGGCTTCGGCAGCTACAGCTACCGCTACGAAAGCGGTCGCACCGGCGAGTCGTGCCTGACCGGCCTCGCGGTGCGCGGCAAGGAACTGGTGATCTACCTGGTGGCCGAAAGCCCGCAGCAGCAGGCGCTGCTGGGCCGGCTGGGGCCGCACCGGATGGGCAAGGCCTGCCTGTACTTCAAGCGCCTCGCCGACCTGGACGCCCCGGTGCTGGAGGCGCTGATCGGCGACTCGGTGGCCGAGCTGCGGCGCCGCCACGGCGGCGCGTGAGGCGCCAGCCCATGTCCGGACACCGCATCTTCGGCACCGCGTTCTCGGCCGTGTACCCGATGTACGTGCAGAAGGCCGAACGCAAGGGCCGCACGCGCGCAGAGGTCGACGAGGTCATCTGCTGGCTGACGGGTTACGACCCTGACGCCCTGCGGCGGCAGATCGAGCGGCAGGTCGACTTCCGGGCGTTCTTCGCCGAGGCGCCGGCGCCGCACCCGAACAGCCACCTGGTCACCGGCCTCGTCTGCGGCGTGCGCGTCGAGGCCGTCGACGACCCGCTGATGAAGAAGATCCGCCAGCTCGACAAGCTGGTGGACGAACTGGCCAAGGGCAGGCCGATGGCCAAGGTGCTGCGCGCCTGACACGGCCGCACGGGAGAATCCGGATGCAGGCAATGACGATGGACCGGCGAAGGGCTCTGGCTGCGCTGGGCGGGCTGGCCACGCTCGGCGCGTGGGCGCAGCAGGACGCAGCCGCCGCGTTCACGGGCTTCCCCGGTACCGAAGTCCGCTTCGCCAGCGTCGAGGCCGGCCAGGCCGTGCTCACCGCGCAGGACGACTGGATGTCCGCCACCAGCGAGTTCCAGCGCCGCGCCGTGATGGGCAGCGCCCAGCCGGTGACGCTGGAGGAGTTCCGGACCTGGAACGGCGCTGCCGTCCGGCCCTGGCGCGACGAGCAACGGACGCGCTGGCTCGCCGCCCTGCGCCAGCTGGCCCCGGCGTTCGCCGAGCTGCGCATTCCGCTGCCGCCGGTGGTGCTGCTGATCGCCACCAACGGGCAGGAGTCGAGCGGCGCGCCGTACACGCGCGCCAACGCGGTGGCGCTGCCGGGGACCGCGCGCATGCCCGGCTACAGCGACGCCATGCTGCTGGCGCACGAGCTGTGGCACGTGGCGGCGCGCCATGCGCCGGCCACGGCGAGCCGGCTGTACGCCGAACTGGGCTTCGAGCCGATGCCCGAGCTGCGCTTTCCGAAGGCCTGGGAAGGCGTGCGCATCGCCAACCCCGATGCACCGAGCAACCTGCATGCGCTGCGCCTGAACGTGGGCGGGCAGACGCCCTGGATCACGCCCGTGCTCGTGGCCTCGCGCACCGATCTGAAGCCCGGCGAGAGCTTCTTCGAGGTGATGGACGTGCGGCTGCTGGAGGTCGACCCCGGTACCGACGGTCGCCCGTCGACCGCCGTGCTTCACGAAGGCGAACCCCGCTGGCATGCGCTGGACGGCGCGCACGACTACCTGCGCAGGCTCGGCGGCAACACCGGCTACGTGATTCACCACGAAGAGGCCGTGGCCGACAACGTGGCGCTGCTGGCCACGGGCGCCCGCGTGCGCAACCCCGCGCTGCTGGTGCGCCTGCGCGCCGCGCTGCGCGCCTGAACCCGACCGCAGATGCCGTCCTCCTTCCGCCGCCCCCAGGTCAGCGTGCTCGGCAGCGCCGAGCCCGGCTCGCTCGCCCACGAACGCGCGGGCGAGGCGGGCGCGCTGCTGGCCCGTCTGGGCATCACGGTCGTCAGCGGCTGCGGCAGCCCGGCCACGCGGGTGGCCGCCGAGCGGGCGCTGGCCGCGGGAGGGCAGGTGCTCAGCATCGTGCCCCCGGACCAGATGCCGCCGCCCGACTGGCCCGCCACCGTGGTGGTGCCCTGCGGCATGGGCGATGCGCGCAACCTGCTGATGGCCCTGTCCGGCGACGCCTGCATCGTCATCGGCGGGCGCGCCGGCACCATCTCCGAGGTCTGCCTGGCCTGGCTGCACAAGCGGCCGCTGCTGCCGCTGGTGGGCTGCGGCGGCTGGTCCGACGGACTGCCGGATCATCCGCCCGACGAGCGCCAGAACTCGCCCATCCTGCCCTGGCGCGACACGGCCGAACTGGGCGCCCGGCTGGCGGCGCTCGGCCTCGTGGCGGGTGATCCCTGAGGGCATGCTCCAGGCCCTTCGAACCTGGGCCCGGCGCATCAAGCGCGATGCGATGACGCTGTGGTTCGCGCGTTCGCATCCCGACACGCCCTGGTACGCCAAGGCGCTGGGCGCCTTCGTGCTGGCCTACGCGCTGAGCCCCATCGACCTCATCCCCGACTTCATTCCCGTGCTCGGCTACCTGGACGACGCGCTGCTGCTGCCCGCGCTGATCTGGCTCACCGTGCGCCTGCTGCCGCCGCAGGTGCTGGCCGACTCACGCAGCCGGGCCGAGGCCTGGCTGGCGGACGCCGGTGCGCGCCCGCGCAGCCTGGCCGGCGCCGCCGCGATCCTGCTGCTGTGGACGGCTGCGCTGGCGCTGGCGGCCTGGTGGGTCTGGCGCCACCTGCACGGCTGAGCGACCGGCCGGACGCGGCGCGGCGCTACGATGCCGGCCGATGAACCCGCCCACCCCCGCCCGCCGCACGCGCCACCTCGACATCGGCTGCGGCACGCGCCCGCGCAACCCGTACCGGCGCGACGAGGTCCATGGCGTCGACATCCGCGAGGCCACCACCGCCGCCGGCGCCGAGATCCGGCGCGCCAACCTGGCGGTGGAGCCGATCCCGTTTCCCGACAGCCACTTCGACTCGGTCTCGGCCTACGACTTCCTGGAGCACGTGCCGCGCGTGCTGCCCGCCACCGGGGGCGGCACGCGCTTCCCGTTCATCGAGCTGATGAACGAGGTCTGGCGCGTGCTGGTGCCCGGCGGCCGCTTCTACGGCTACACGCCGATGTACCCGCACCCGGCGGCGTTCCAGGACCCGACCCACGTCAACATCCTCACGCGCCAGAGCCACGTCTACTTCACGCGGCCGGAGCTGCTGGCGCGCATGTACGGCTTCGTCGGCGACTTCGAGGTGCTGCGGCTGCTGCCGGCCAAGGCCGGCGAGTTCGAGTACGAACCGACGGAGGCGCCCGACTTCATGCGCCGCTACCGTCTGCGCCGGCGCGAGCGGCGCCGGGAGAACAGCCACTACGTCTGGGAGTTCGCCGCCATCAAGGCGAACGCGGGCTGAAGCACCCTACAGTCGCACGATGGAACGCACACGGCTTCGCGTCGGGCAGGCGATCTCGCCCGAGCAGTTCGAGGAACTCAGCGACGAGCAGCTCGCGCGCCTGGTGCCCAAGGCCTACCGCGAGTACTTCCCCGGCAAGGACTTCTGCGCCGACGGCCACTTCTACCTGCACGACGGCAGCGCCTGGAGCTTCTTCAAGGGCGGCTTCCTCGACGAGTAGCCACCACCCGCCCGAACCCGCCCTATCCTTCGCCGATGGAACTGCACACCTGGCTCGTCTACACGCTGGCGGCGCTCGGCCTGTCGCTGTCGCCCGGCCCGAACAGCCTGCTGGCGCTGACCCACGGCGCGCTGCACGGCCGGCGCATGGCGCTGTACACGCTGTTCGGAGGCGCCGTGGGCTTCGTGCTGGTGATCGCGCTGTCGATGTTCGGCATCGGCGCGCTGCTCAAGGCCTCGCTCGTCTGGCTCACGGTGCTGAAGTGGGTGGGTGGTGCCTACCTGGTGTGGCTGGGCGTGCAGGTGTGGCGTGCACCGCCGATCGCCCTGGATCGCGCGGCCGCAGGCACCGCGCAGGCCCGTGGCCCGGTGCTGTTCCGGCAGGGTTTCCTGTCGGCCGCAACGAACCCCAAGGGCATCCTGTTCTTCGCCGCCTTCCTGCCGCAGTTCGTCGATCCGCAGCGGCCGGTGTGGGGCCAGTTCCTCATCATGGCCGCGACCTTCGTGCTGATCGAGCTGCTCACCGAGTTCGTGCTGGCCAGCCTGGCGCAGCGCGTCACGGGCTGGCTGGCGCGTGTCGGCCGCAGCTTCAACCGCGTCTGCGGCGGCCTGTTCGTGGGCATCGGCGCGCTGTTGCCGCTGAGGAGCTGAACATGGCACGGAGCCGACGCGTCGCATGCGGGCTGTGGATCGCGTTGGGGGTGGCCGGCTGCGCCACGCAGCGCGACACCGCCACCGAGCCGGTGGGCCGCTACGAGGTCACGCGCGAGCTCGAAGCGGGGCAGCTGCGGCTGGACTGCGACTGGGCCTGCACCGGCACCTGGGCCAGCGCGCGCAGCAAGGCCGCGGGCCTCTACCGCAACCAGCTGTGGGCCGACCTCGCCGCCGAGGTGGTGCGCGTGGGCTATGGCTCCGACCTCACCTACTTCTACCTGGCGCGCGCCGCCGAGGGGCTGGGCCGCAAGCCCGCGGCCGAGGTCTACTACCGGCTGTCGATGGCCGCAGGCAACCGTTGCGACGGGCTGCTGCTCAACCGCTGCGACGGCATCGACGTGCCGGTGCAGGCACTGGCCGGCCTGCGCCGCGTGCAAGCCCCGGGCTGAGGCCGGGTCTCGATGAGCCGGGCGCGCGGCGGGCGCGCAAATGTTCATCACCCCACAGGGCTCCGTGCCGCCCAGCCGATGTACAACGTGTGCATCACCCGCCCTGCGTTTCCGCGACACCGCATGCAGTACCTGCCCATCTCCCGCTTCTTCCGCCGTGCGGCCGCCGCGCTGCTCGTCCTGGCTTCCACCTGGGCACTGGCCGCCGGCACCGTGGAAGTGATCTACGTGCACCCCGACTCCTACACCGACCTCGGCGAAACCCAGGAGGGCCGCGACCAGGCGCTGGTCGTGCTGACCGAGCACCTGCAGAAGATGGCCGAGCGGCTGCCGCAAGGCCAGCGGCTGCGCCTGGAGATCACCGACATCGACCTGGCCGGCTCGCCCAACCCGGCGCTGGCCGAGAACGTGCGGCAGTTCAGCGGCGGCGGCGACCGGCCGCAGATCAGGCTGCGCTATGCCCTGCGGGCCGGTGAACAGACGCTGAAGTCCGGCGAGGCCAACATCTACAACGTCAACTACCTGCAGCACCGGCGCCCCACCTACCAGGGCGTGCGCGAGCTGGTGCACGAGCGGCGCATGCTCGACGACTGGTTCGAAGGGCTCATGAAGGACCACTGAGGCACACGCCGCGAGGCGGGCCGGGCTGCCCTAGACTGCCCGGCATGAAGTCCCTGCTCCACGCCCTGCTCTTCGCATCCGCAACACTCATCGGCGCCTGCAGCGTCGCCCCACCGGCGCCCGCCGGTGCCGATCCGCTGAAGGCCCGGTTGAAGGCCCAGGCCGATGCCTGGGACCAGGCCATCGTCCGCAAGGACCGCGCCGCGATCGAGGCCAACATGGCCGACGACTTCCGCCAGATCGACGGCGCCGGCAACATCGAGACCAAGGCCTCCTTCGTCGCCGACCTCGTGTCGCCCGACCTGCGCATCGATCCGTACACGGTGGAGGACTTCGAGGTGCGCCTCTATGGCGACGTGGCGCTGCTGAGCGGCCGCACGCGCATGACCGGCAGCTACCAGGGCAAGCCCTTCAGCAGCCACTACCGCTACATCGACATCTACGTGCGGCGCGGCGACGCATGGAAGATCGTGAGCGTGCAGATCTCGCGCATGCCGGCCTGAGCGGGCCGCGTGTCGAAAGGGCGCCGGGCCGGCCGTCGTGGGGATGTGAGCCCACATCCCCAATCCCTTGATTCCCTGAGGTGACCCCATGCCCGGAACCGTCCGCCTGCACCGCGTGCTGACCGCCAAGCCCGAGCGCGTCTACCGCGCCTTCCTCGATGCCGATGCCATGGCCAAGTGGCTGCCGCCCTACGGCTTCACCTGCCACGTGCAGCACCTGGAGGCCAGGGTCGGCGGCAGCTTCAGGATGTCGTTCACGAACTTCGGCAACGGCGGCAGCCATTCGTTCGGCGGCGAGTACCTCGAGCTCGTGCCGAACGAGAAGATCCGCTACACCGACCGCTTCGACGACCCCAACCTGCCCGGCACCATCACCGTGACGGTGGCGCTCAAGCCGGTGGTCTGCGGCACCGAATTGACGATCGTGCAGGAAGGCCTGCCCGACGTGATCCCGGTCGAGATGTGCTATCTCGGCTGGCAGGAATCGCTGGAGCAGTTGGCGCGGCTGGTGAACCCGGAGATCCCGGCCCAGTGACCGCCCGCCGTGCCGGCCGCGCGGAGGTTCAGTCCTTCGCCTTGTCCAGCAGCGCGTCGCGCAGCAGGCGGTCGGCCGGCGAGTCGCCGAACCAGATCTTCAGCACCATGCGGAAGAACTCGTCGTCGCCCACCGGCGTGCCCTGGGCCTTGCCCTGGATGTAGAACGTGGTGCCCTTGCCGGGCTCGAAGTTCATCGCGAAGGTCTCGCCCGGCAGCATCTTCGCGCGACCCGAGAACACCTCGATCAAGCGCGTGCTCGCCACGGTGTGGCGGTTCATCTGGTCGCCGGTGGCGTTGTCGGCCATGCCGCGCAGGAAGAGCCGGCCGAGGTCGGTGCCCGAGAGCTCGCGCAGGGCCACGAACTGCAGCCGCTTCGGCCCCGGCAGCGCGAGCAGTTCCTCGGCGCTGCCCACCTTCTTCTGCGTGTACAGGCCCATGTCGTAGACCTTGAACGCGAAGCGGTAGCGCGTGCCCTTGCCGTTGAGCTGCAGGGCGGCACCGCCCAGTTCCATCGAAGGCTCGAAGGTCGAAGTGGTGGGTGCGGCCAGCGCCGCCTGTGCGGCCAGCAGGCCCAGGGCCAGCAGCATGGCCCGCGCGCGCGCGCGGGCCGAAGACATCGTCGGAAACACGAACAGAACCTCCTCCAGGCGAAACGAAAAACGGCCCCGCTGTCGCGAGGCTCTTTGTATACGGAGCATCCCTGTGTCCCCTGGATGCAGCAAGCGTGGCGTCCCTAGGTGGGCCGGCACTCTTCCACACCGCGAAGAGCCGCCGTACACTTGGGTACATACAGCTTGTTACAAGACGGCTGACTACCTGGAGACGACGATGCTCGACGTGCTGAGAGTTGAAGAGTTTCGCGAATCGCGGATCGAGGACGAACCCATCCTGGGGCGTGTGCTGGTGATGCCCGGCGGGCGGATCCAGTCCCTGACCTTCGTCGAGAAGCTGATGCTGGCGATGCGCCTCACCGACGCGAAGCGCCTCGAATCGCGCTACGCGGCCAAGCTTTCCGCCGGCTGACCGCGCCTGCCGCGCGCCCGACGGGTCGGCGCCTTCTCAGGCATCATCGTCGCCACCGCCGCGCCCCCGCGCGGCCCCCAAGCGACGCCCTGCACTGCCGGAGATTCCATGCTGACCCATCTTTCCAAGGCCGACGAAAAGCCGGCCGCGAACGAGAGCCCCGAGAACCTCGAAGAGAAGCTCTCGTTCAAGTCGCGCTTCGTGCTCGTCTTCGGCGAGATCAACGACACCGTCGCGCGCGCCACCTGCCGCCGCCTGCTGGCACTGGCCTCCGAGTCCAGCGCGCCCATCACCCTCTTCATCTCGTCGCCCGGCGGCCATGTGGAATCGGGCGATGCCATCCACGACGTGATCAGCTTCGTCGAAGCGCCGGTCACCACCGTCGGCACAGGCTGGGTGGCCAGCGCGGGCGCGCATATCTTCCTGGCGCCGCCGAAGGAACGCCGGCTGTGCCTGCCGAACACCCGCTTCATGATCCACCAGCCCGCGGGCGGCGCCGGCGGCCAGGCGTCGGACATCGCGATCCAGGCCAAGGAACTGATCCGCATGCGCGAGCGCATCGCCAAGGTCATCGCGCGCCAGACCGGCAAGCCCTTCGACACCGTGATCAGCGACATGGAGCGCGACTACTGGATGAACGCCGACGAGGCGGTGCGCTACGGCATCGTCTCGCGCGTGATCCAGCGCCAGGCCGACCTCAGCTGAGGACCGCGGCCTCCGCGCCGGGCTGCGCCACCAGCCGCCCGGCCTCGATGACCAGCTGACGGTCGCAGCGCGCGGCGATGCCGCGATCGTGCGTCACCAGCACGAGCGTGGTGCCGGCCTCGCGGTTGAGCTCGAACATCAGCGCCATCACCTTCTCGCCGGTGGCGAAGTCCAGGCTGCCGGTGGGCTCGTCGGCCAGCAGCAGCGCGGGCCGCACGACGAAGGCGCGCGCCAGCGCCACGCGCTGCTGCTCGCCGCCCGAGAGCACCTTCGGGTAGTGCGAGAGGCGCTCGCCCAGGCCCACGCGCACCAGCATCTCGGTGGCGGCGGCACGCGCGTCGTTGCGGCCCATCAGTTCGAGCGGCAGCATCACGTTCTCGAGCGCCGTCAGGTTGCCCAGCAGCTGGAAGCTCTGGAACACGAAGCCCATCTGCTGCGCGCGCAGCGCGGCACGGGCGTCCTCGTCGAGCGCGAAGAGATCGGTGCCGGCGAGCATCACGGTGCCGGAACTCGGGCGGTCCAGCCCGGCCAGGATCGACAGCAAGGTGCTCTTGCCCGAGCCCGACGCGCCGACGATGGCCACCGACTCGCGCGGCCGCAGGCGGAACTCGATCTCATGGAGAATGGTCAACGATCCCGTGGCATCCACCACCTGCTTGCTGACGCGCTGGACTTCGATGAGGGCTTCGGACATCCCGTTGGTTTCTTCCATGGCGCGGCGCGCCTTCGGGCGGCACTGTATCGCGCTTGCTGCGGCGGCCTTCGGCGCCGGCGCGGTCGCCGCAGCGCCCGGGGGGCCGCCGCGCACGGTGATGGTCGTCGGCGACAGCCTGTCGGCCGAGTACGGCCTGGCACGCGGCGCCGGCTGGGTGGCCCTGCTGGAAGCGCGGCTGGCACGCGAAGGCTTCGCGGCGCAGGTGGTGAACGCCAGCATCAGCGGCGACACCACCTCCGGCGGCCGCTCGCGCCTGCCCGCGCTGCTGACGCGGCACAAGCCCGCCGTCGTGGTGCTGGAGCTCGGCGGCAACGACGCCTTGCGTGGCCTGCCGTTGGCCGGCACGCAGGACAACCTGGCCGCCATGGCGCGCGCCGCGAAGGCAGCGGGCGCCAAGGTGCTGATCGTCGGCATGGCGATGCCAGCCAACTACGGCCGCAAGTACGGCGAGCAGTTCCAGGCGCTGTTCGGCAGCGTGGCCAAGGCAGAAGGCGCGCAGCTCGTGCCTTTCCTGCTGGCCGGCGTGGCCGACGGGCCGGACGCCGACGCGATGTTCCAGCCCGACCGCATCCACCCCAAGGCCGAGGCGCACCCGCGCATGCTGGCCAACGTGTGGCCGGTGCTGGCGCCGATGCTGCGCTGACCGGCCCGCCGCGCGTTCAGCGGCCGTTCTCGCCGCGCTCGCGCCCGCCGGGTTTGCCGCCACCTTCCGCTCGCCCTTCGGGTCGGCGCTGACGCGGCTCTTCGGCCCGTGCCGGCGGGGGCGGCTGTTCGCGTCGCTCGGTGGCCCGTTCGATCGCACGCCCCATCGCACTGCCCGGGTTGGGCGCGCCTTCGCCACGCGGCGCCGGGCGGTCCTGGCGCTCGCGTTCGGGTTGACGCTGCGGCTGCGGCTGCGGCTGCGCCTGTTGCGGCGGCGGCTCGGGCGGCCGTTCGCGGAAGCGCTCGGGCGCGCGCCGCTCCGGCATCCGATCCATCTCGCGCTCCTGCCGATGCGGCGGCTGCGGCTGCACCACGGGTTGCGACGGCGGCACAGGCTGCAGGCGCATCACCTCGCGCGCGATGGGCGACGCGGGCGGCGGCCGGCGCCGGTCGTCGTCATGGCGCCAGCCCCCGTGCGGCGGCGGGTTGATGCGCTCGACATAGATCGGGGTGACCCGGTAGTGCGGCCGGTAGATCTCGCGCGGCGCCAGCGGCACCCAGCGCACCGGCGGCGAGCCGATGCTCACGGACACGCCGATGCCGTTGCCGCCGCTCCAGGCCACCAGCGCGGGCGCGAACACCGGCCGTGCCACGTAGGCGCCGGGCACCCAGCACCAGCGGCCGCCCCAGACCACCCAGCGCCCGTAGTGGAAGGGCGCGAAGCCCCAGGGCGCCTCGTCGATCCAGGTCCAGCCCCAGGGCCGCACCCAGGCCCAGCGGCCGTGACGGTAGGGCTCCCAGCCGGCGCGCACCTCGAGCGGGAACCACACGGCGCCGAACTCGGGGTGGGTGGACCAGCGGCCGAAACGGTCCAGGTCCTCGGCGCCCGTCATCTCGGGCGAGACGTAGCGCGTCGACGCGGTGCGTTCCTCGCGCTGGTCCTCGCCGACCACCCAGCTCGCGAAGCCATCGTCCGGCATCGGCTCCGAGGCGGCCCGCAGGCCGCCGCGCGGTTCGCGCGTGAGGGCCAGGCGCTGGTTGGCACCGACCTGCAGGCCGTTGGGTGCGTCCACGCGCAGCTCGCCGCGCCAGACGCCGGCCTCGGTGGTGTCGTCCACGCGGTCGAAGCGGTAATGGCCGGCCCGCTGCGGCAGCAGGCGTGCCTCGCCGGTGAGCACCTCGGTCTCGTCGGCGGCCTCGCGCGACTTCAGGCGCAGCGCCAGCGAGCCGCTGTGCAGTTGCACCGCCACGCGCTCGTCGTCCAGGCGCACGAGCTCCATCTCGCTGGCGGGGCCCAGGCGCAGCGTGGTGGAGCCGATGCGCAGCTCGGCGCGCCCGCCGGCCGCGGTGGACAGCCGGTCGCCGGTGGTCAGCGGCCGGTTGCGCTCGGCGGCGCTCCAGCCGCCCTGCTCGTGGTCGTACCAGGAGACACCGCCCTGCAATCCGGCCACGCGCCCCACGCGGCCGGGAGGGTCCTGGTCTTCCTGTGCCCATGCGGTCGACAGGGTCGACCCGAACGCCAGCAGCGCCAGGGACTGGAGGGCGCAGATCGCGGTGCGGCGCAGCATGCGCCAGGAATCGCCAGGGCGGAGGTGCAGCATGCAAGCTTCAACGGCCGGCCACGCAGTGGCGCGGACCGCGGCGATGTAAAGACCTGTGTCCGGTCGCGGCCGCCGGCGCGTTCAGTCGTCGGCGGCGGGGTCGAGATCGGGAAACAGCACGCTGGTGAAGCCGAACTGCGTCAAGTCGGTCATGCGCGTCGGGTACAGGCGCCCGACCAGGTGGTCGCACTCGTGCTGCACCACGCGCGCGTGGAAGCCCTCGGCCTCGCGCTCGATGACATGGCCCTGCGGGTCGAAGCCGGCATAGCGGATGCGCAGGTGGCGTGGCACCTTGCCACGCAGGCCGGGCACCGACAGACAGCCTTCCCAGCCGTCCTCCATCTCGGCCGACAGCGGCGTGACCACCGGGTTGAGCAGCACCGTGCGCGGCACCGCCGGCGCGTCGGGGTAACGCTCGCTGCGCTCGAAGCCGAAGATCACCAGCTGCAGGTCCACGCCGATCTGCGGCGCGGCCAGGCCCACGCCGCCCGCGGCCGCCATCGTGTCGAACATGTCCGCGATCAGCGCGTGCAGCTCGGGCGTGTCGAACGCCGGCACCGGCTGCGCCACGCGCAGCAGGCGCGGGTCGCCCATCTTCAGGATCTCGTGCACCGCCATCGGCTCCGCCTTTCAGGTCTTCGCATCTGCAGACTGTCCCCGCGCAGGCTCCGTGCATCGCACGTTGGCTGACGCAGCGCGGGGCGCAACCCACATTGTGAGGACTCGCGGCGCGCCGCACGTTCCACAGCCAGGAGTTCCCCATGACGAAGAAGCCCTTCGCGCTCACCCTCTCGATGTTCGCCCTGCTGCTGGCCGGCGCTTCGGCGCAGGCCGCCGACCAGGTGGAGGTGCGCGGCCACGCGCTGCACGTGCTGACGCCCGACGAGGCGGCTGCGCTGCAGGGCCGCTACGCGCTGGCCGATGGCCGCACGATCGAGGTCACGCGTGTCGCACGGCGTGTCAGCGCGGTGTTCGCCGGTCACGAAGTGCCGCTGCTGGCGGTGTCGTCCACGCGGCTGCAATCGGCCGACGGCGCGCTGACGCTGAACTTCGACGCCGCCGCCAACGGCAGCGTGCGCGGCGTGACGTTGACGCTGGCTACGGCGCAGGCAACGGGGCCGGCAGCGCCCGTGCTTGCAGCACTTGCCGCACCCGCTCGCGCACCGGGCCGCTGACGCTCACGTAGGCCACGCCGCGCCGGCTCAGCTGGGCCAGCGTCCACGCATGCTGCTCGGCGCGGAAGTGGTCGTCGCGGCGGCAGCCGTCCTGCACGAAATCGAAGTCGGGGTTGCAGACCACGGTGAGGTGATACGGCCGGTCCGCCAGTTCCTGCAGTTCGGGCGGCGCCGTGCCATGGTCGTACAGGCAGTACTGCAGCGTCGTGAGCGGCGTGGTGTCGCAGACCACGAAGGCGCGGCCGCGGCGCGCGGCTTCGGCCACCGCCTCGTCTTCCAGCGCCACCTGCCGCCGCGCCACCGCCACCAGCTCGTCGACGGACAGCGTCTCGCGCAGCTCTTCCCAGCGCTGGCGGCCGTACTCCGCGACCCAGGCGGTGTCGAGCTGTTCGGCCAGCGCGATCGCCAGCGTGGTCTTGCCGCTCGACTCGCCGCCCAGCAGCGCGATGCGCTTCACCGCCATCGGTGGTTCAACCGGCCGCATGCAGCAGCTCTTTCAGGCCGGCCTCGTCGAGCACGGTCAGGCCCAGCTCGCGTGCCTTGTCGAGCTTGCTGCCGGCTTCCTCGCCGGCCACGACGTAGTGCGTCTTCTTCGACACCGAACCCGACACCTTGCCACCGGCCGCCTCGATCAGTGCCCTGGCCTCCTCGCGCCCCAGCGTGGGCAGCGTGCCGGTGAGCACCAGCGTCTTTCCGGCCAGCGGCTTCGGTGAGTCGTCGGCCGCGGCGCCGTCGGTCTCGGGCCAGTGGATGCCGGCAGCGCGCAGCTGCTCGACGACCTCCACGTTGTGCGGCTGGTCGAAGAAGGTGCGGATGCTCGCGGCGACGACGGGGCCGACGTCGTTCACTTCCAGCAGCTGCTCGATGCTCGCGGCCATCAGCCGGTCGAGGCTGCCGAAGTGCCGCGCCAGGTCCTTCGCGGTGGTTTCGCCCACCTGCCGGATGCCCAGCGCGTAGAGGAAGCGCGCCAGCGTGGTGCTCTTGCTCTTCTCCAGGTTGGCCAGCACGTTGGCCGCGCTCTTCTCGGCCATGCGCTCCAGCGCCACCAGCTTCGCGAGGCCCAGCGTGTACAGCTCCGGCAGCGTGCGGATGAGGCCGCCGTCCACCAGCTGGTCGACGAGCTTGTCGCCCAGGCCCTCGATGTCCATCGCACGCCGCCCCGCGAAGTGCAGCAGGGCCTGCTTGCGCTGCGCGCCGCAGAACAGGCCGCCGCTGCAGCGGTAGTCCATGCCGCCCTTCTCGCGCACCGCGCGGCTGCCGCAGGCGGGACACGCACGGGGCATGCGGAAGTTGGGCACGTACTGCGGCCGTGCGCCCGGCACCCGGGCCACGACTTCCGGAATCACGTCGCCGGCGCGGCGCACGATCACCGTGTCGCCCACGCGCACGCCCTTGCGACGCAGCTCGAACACGTTGTGCAGCGTGGCGTTGCTCACCGTCGTGCCGCCCACGAACACCGGCTCCAGCTTGGCCACCGGCGTCAGCTTGCCGGTGCGCCCGACCTGGATCTCGATGCCGTTCAGGCGCGTCATCTGCTCCTGCGCCGGGTACTTGTGGGCCACCGCCCAGCGCGGCTCGCGCGAGACGAAGCCGAGCCGCCGCTGCAGGTCGAGCCGGTTGACCTTGTAGACCACGCCGTCGATGTCGAAGGGCAGGCTGTCGCGCTTGGCGCCCATCGCCTGGTGGAACGCCACCAGACCTTCCGCGCCGCGCGCGACGGTGCGGTCGGCGCTCACCGGCACGCCGAAGCCGGCCAGCGCGTCCAGCATCGCGGCATGGGTCGCGGGCTGCGCCCAGCCGCGCGTCTCGCCCAGGCCGTAGGCGTAGAAGCTGAGCTTCTTGTCGGCCAGGCCCGCGGGGTCGAGCTGCCGCACGGCGCCGGCCGCGGTGTTGCGCGGGTTGATGAAGGTCTTCGCAGCCTTTTCGCGCTGGCGCTCGTTGAGGCGCTCGAAGTCGTCGCGCCGCATGTAGACCTCGCCGCGCACCTCCAGCACCTCGGGCACCTCTCCCTTCAGGCGCAGCGGGATCTGGCCGATGGTGCGGATGTTCTGCGTCACGTCCTCGCCGGTCTCGCCGTCGCCGCGCGTGGCGGCCTGCACCAGCACGCCGTGCTCGTAGCGCAGGTTGATCGCCAGCCCGTCGAACTTCAGCTCGGCGTTGTATTCCACCGGCGCGGCATCCGGCGCCAGCTCCAGTTCGCGCCGCACGCGCTCGTCGAAGGCACCGGCGCCGGCCGGCGTGGTGTCGGTCTCGGTGCGGATGCTGAGCATCGGCACCACGTGCCGCACCGGCTGCAGGCCTTCGAGGATGCGGCCGCCGACACGCTGGGTCGGCGAATCGGGCGTCAGCAGCGCCGGGTGCGCAGCCTCGATGGCCTGCAGTTCGCGGAACAGGCGGTCGTACTCGGCATCCGGGATCTCCGGGTCGTCGAGCACGTAGTAGCGGTGGGCGTGGTGGTGCAGCAGCGTGCGCAGCTCGGCTGCGCGGATTTCCGCGGCGGCGTAATCTTCGGCGGGCATGAACGACATTGTCCGACACCGCCGGGCCGCACCCAGGAGCCTTCCCGCATGAGCTTTGACTTCGACCTCCTCACCCTCGGCGCCGGCTCCGGCGGCGTCGCGGCCTCGCGCCGCGCGGCGCTGCACGGCGCGAAGGTTGCCATCGTCGAGGGCGGCCGCGTCGGCGGCACCTGCGTGCTGCGCGGCTGCGTGCCGAAGAAGCTGCTGATGTACGCGGCGCAGTACCGCGACGCCTTCGCCGAGGCACCCGGCTACGGCTGGGCCGTCGGCGAGACGCGGTTCGAGATGCCGCGCTGGGCCGCCGCGAAGGCGACCGAGACGGCGCGCCTGGAGGGTGTCTACCGAAAGATGCTGAAGGCCTCCGGCGTCGAGCTGATCGAGGGCTGGGCCAAGCTCGAGGCACCGCAGCGCGTGCGCGTCGGCGAGCGCGTCATCACGGCCCGCCACGTGCTGATCGCCGCCGGCGCCGCCCCGGTGCGCGACAGCCTCCCCGGCATCGAGGCCTGCGCCACCAGCGACGAACTGCTCGACCTGCAGCACCTGCCTGAATCCTGCGCCGTGATCGGCGGCGGCTACATCGCGGTCGAGTTCGCCAGCATGCTGGCGCGGCTGGGCTCGAAGGTGGCGCTGTACTACCGCGACCGCCTGCCGCTGCGCGGCTTCGACGAGATGCTGCGCAGCGCGGCCGCCGCCGAGCTGCAGGCCGCGGGGGTCGAGCTGCATCCCGGCGGCGTGCCCTCGCGCATCGCGCGCACCGCGGCCGGCTTCCTGCTGAACTTCGGCGAAGAGCGCGTGCGCGAGTTCCCGTGGGTGCTGAACGCCACGGGCCGGCGCCCCAGCACCGCCGGGTTGAACCTCGGCAGCGCCGGCATCGAGCTCGGCGCCGCGGGCGCGGTGCGGGTGAACCACGCGCTGCAGACCACGGCACCGAACCACCATGCGATCGGCGACGTCACGAACCGCAAGAACCTGACGCCGGTGGCCATCGCCGAAGGCCGTGCGCTGGCCGACAGCCTGTTCTCCAGCCACCCGCGCGAGGTGGACCTGTCGCTGGTCGCCAGCGCGGTGTTCATGCTGCCGCCGATGGCGACGGTCGGTCCCGGCGAAACCGAAGCCGTGGCCGCCGGGCATGCCGTGAAGGTGTTCGAGACCGACTTCCGCCCGATGAAGCAGGCCTTCATCGGCGGCAGCGAACGCACCCGGATGAAGCTGCTCGTCGACGCCAAGGACGACCGCGTGCTCGCGGTGCACATGGTTGGCGCCGATGCGCCCGAGATCGTGCAGAGCCTGGCCGTGGCACTGACCGCCGGCGCGACGAAGGCGCACTTCGACCGCACGATCGCGATGCACCCCACCGCCGCCGAGGAGTTCGTGCTGATGCGGGAGCCGGCACGCACCGTCGGCCCCTGAGCACCCTCAACGCCCTGAACGCCCTATGAACCCGGGCGCCCGCCCGCCGCAGACGCCGGGCGCTGGCACGGCCCCTGCTTGGAAGCACTGGTATACAAGTCAGTGCACCAATGCCGGACACGCCCGATCTCCCGCCGCGCACCATCGCCGACTGGCTGGCCCTGCCGGCCGCGGGTGCGGACCCGGTGCCCCTGCTGCAGGCCGTACGCGCCCGGGCGCTGGCCGCGCGGCCTCTGGGCCTGTGGATCCACCTGTGCCCTGACGCCGCGTGGACCGAGCAGCTGGACCGCCTGGCGCAGCGCCTGGCCGGCGATGCGCCGCGTACGCGCCTGCTGCAGCGCTACCCGCTGCTGGGCGTGCCCTTCGCGCTGAAGGACAACATCGACATCGAGGGCGAGCCCACCACCGCCGCCTGCCCGGCCTTCGGCCACGTCGCCGCGAAGAGCGCCACGGTGGTGCAGAAGCTGCTGGACGCCGGCGCGCTGTGGGTCGGCAAGACCAACCTCGACCAGTTCGCCACCGGCCTCGTCGGCACCCGTTCACCCTACGGCCAGCCGGCCAGCGTCGCCGATGCGTCGCGCATCAGCGGCGGCTCCAGCTCGGGCTCGGCCGTGGTGGTGGCGCGCGGCATCGTGCCCTTCGCGCTCGGCACCGACACCGCGGGCTCCGGCCGCGTGCCGGCGGGCTTCAACGGCCTGGTGGGGCTCAAGCCCACACCGGGCCGCGTGAGCACCGCCGGCGTGGTGCCGGCCTGCCGCACGCTGGACTGCGTCTCGGTGTTCGCGCACACGGTGGACGATGCGGCGCGGGTGCTCGCGCACATCGAGGGCGGCGATCCCGCCGATGCCTTCAGCGACTTCGTGCCCGGCGCCGCGCGCCTGCCGCCGCGGCTGCGGCTGGGGGTGCCGAAGGCGGCCGACGTCGATGCCGCCAGCGGCTACGCCGCCGCCTGGCAGCTGGCCCAGGCGCAGGCCTGCGAGCTGGGCCACGAGCTCGTGGAACTCGACTTCGGCCCGCTGCACGAGGTGGCCGCCCTGCTCTACGAAGGACCCTGGGTGGCCGAACGCCACGCCGCCTGCCGCTCGATCTTCGACCACCAGCCCGAGGCGATGGACGGCACGGTGCGCCGCGTGATCGCCCGCGCCGCCGCATTCGACGCCACGCAGGCCTTCGAGGCGCAGTACCGGCTGCGCGCGATGCAGCGGCAGCTGCGGCCGCTGTGGCAGGACGTCGACGCGCTGCTCGTGCCCACCGCGCCCACGCACCCGCGCTTCGCCGAGGTGGAGGCCGATCCGATCGGCGTCAACGCGCGGCTCGGCACCTACACGAACTTCGTCAACCTGCTCGGCTGGTGCGCGCTGGCGGTGCCGGCCGCACCTTGCGCCGACGGGCTGCCCTTCGGCGTGACCTTCATCGCCCGCGGCGGGCTCGACGTGGCGCTGCAGCAGCTGGGCCGCCAGTGGATGAAGGTGGCCGCCGACCCCGCCGCGCCGGTGCCCGCCGTGCGCGGCACGCTGCCGCTGGCGGTGGTGGGCGCGCACCTCTCGGGGCTGCCGCTGAACAGCCAGCTGCTCGAGCGCGGCGCCACGCTGCTCGAAGCCACCACCACCGCGCCGCAGTACCGGCTCTATGCCCTGCCCGGCACCACGCCGCCGAAGCCCGGGCTGCAGCGCGTGACCGAAGGCGGCGCGGCCATCGCGGTGGAGGTCTGGGCCGTGCCGCTGGAAGCGGTGGGCTCGTTCCTGGCGCTGATCCCGGCCCCGCTGGGGCTGGGCAGCCTGACGCTGGCCGACGGCCGCGGCGTGCATGGCTTCCTGTGCGAAGCGCACGCGCTGGCCGGTGCGCGCGACATCACCGAGTTCGGCGGCTGGCGCGCCTACCTGCGCAGCCGCACCTGATCGATCCTGGAGCGACCACGATGCAAAGACGCAGCTTCCTCGGCACCGCCGGCCTGGCCGGCCTGACCGCCCTGCCCCACCTCGGCGCCCACGCCCAGGCACGGCCCAAGGACGTGCTGGTGGTGGCCAACGAGTTCGGCCCCAACTCGCTGGACATCCACACCGTGGGCGCCAACCGCCCGAGCTACGGCGTGAGCTGGCTCTGCTACGACCGGCTGATGACCTACGGGAAGAAGACGCTGCCCGACGGCCGCGTGGTCTACGACATCGACAAGCTGGAACCCGAGCTGGCCGAGAGCTGGAAGATCGCGCCCGACGGCAACTCGGTCACCTTCAAGCTCAGGAAGAACGCGAAGTTCCACGACGGCACGCCCGTCACCGCGAAGGACGTGAAGTGGAGCTTCGACCGCGCCGTGACGGTGGGCGGCTTTCCCACCTTCCAGATGGCGGCCGGCTCGCTGGAGAAGCCCGATCAGTTCGAGGTGGTGGACGAGCACACCTTCCGCGTCACCTTCCGGCGCCGCGACAAGCTGACGATGAACGACCTGGCCGTGCCGGTGCCCTGCATCTTCAACAGCGAACTGGTGAAGAAGAACGCCACCGCCCAGGACCCCTGGGGCCTGGCCTGGACGCGAAACAACGTGGCCGGCGGCGGCGCCTTCAAGGTGGAGGCCTTCAGGCCCGGCCAGGAGATCGTCTACGTGCGCTACGACGACTGGAAGAGCGGCCCGCTGCCCAAACTGCGCCGCGTGATCCAGCGCGAGGTGCCCAACGCCGGCAACCGGCGCGCGCTGCTGCTCAAGGGCGACATCGACATCACCTTCGACCTGCCGCCGAAGGACTTCTCGGAACTCGCCAAGGAAGGCGGCAACGTGAAGGTGAGCAGCACGCCCATCGAGAACTCGATGTACTACCTGGGCATGAACGTCACCAAGCCGCCCTTCGACAACCCGAAGGTGCGCCAGGCCGTGGCCTACGCGGTGCCGTACGACCGGCTCTACGACAACGCGCTCTACGGCCGCGGCATCAAGCTCTACGGCGGCACGGGCCAGATCAAGACCACCGCCTGGCCGCAGCCCACGGGCTACAAGAGCGACATCGCGAAGGCCAAGGCGCTGCTGGCCGAGGCCGGCTACGCCAATGGCTTCGAGACCACGCTGTCGTTCGACCTGGGCGGCGCCACGGTGGGCGAGCCGATGGCGGTGCTGATCCAGGAGTCGCTGGCGCAGATCGGCATCAAGACCACGATCAACAAGATCCCCGGCGCCACCTGGCGCGCGGCGCTGCTGAAGAAGGACATGCCGCTCTTGATCAACCGCTTCGGCGGCTGGCTCAACTTCCCCGAGTACTTCTTCTTCTGGTGCTACCACGGCCAGAACGCCGTGTTCAACACGATGAGCTACCAGAACCCGAAGCTCGACCGGATGATCGACAACGCCCGCTTCGCCGAAAGCAGGACGCTGTACGACGCCTTCGTGAAGGACATGGTGCAGCTGGCCTACACCGAGGCCCCGCGCGTGCCGCTGTTCCAGCCGACGATGGACGTGGCGATGCAGAAGGACGTGATGGGCTACCAGTACTGGTTCCACCTCCAGCCCGACTACCGCCAGCTCTACAAAGGTTGACGCATGGACCACAACGCCGCGATCGACGCAGCCGCAGCCACGCTGGGCCTGAAGATCACCGCCGAGCAGCGCCCCGGCGTGGAGATGTACTACGCGCTCGCGGCGCAGATGGCCGCGCTGCTGGACGGCCTGCCGCTCACACCCGCCGACGAGCCGGGCACGGTGTTCCACCCAGTGGCCCCCGAGGTGGGCACATGAACGCGGCGGCCATCGCCGGCGCGGTGCGCGCCGGCTCGCTGAGCGCACGCGCCGCGGTGCAGGCGAGCCTGGACCGCATCGCCGCCACCGACGGCCGGGTCAATGCCTTCACCGCGGTGCTGGCCGAACGCGCGCTGAAGCGCGCCGACGCGGTGGACGCGAGCCCGCGCCGTGCGCGCATGAAGCTGGCCGGCGTGCCCTTCGCGGCGAAGAACCTGTTCGACATCGCCGGCCTGCCCACGCTGGCCGGCAGCAGGATCGAACGCGACGCACCGCCGGCTGCGCGCGACGCCGCGCTGGTGCGCCGGCTGGAAGCCGAGGGCGCTGTGCTGGTGGGCGCGCTCAACATGGACGAGTACGCCTACGGCTTCACCACCGAGAACACGCACTACGGCCCCACGCGCAACCCGCACGACGCCACGCGCATCAGCGGCGGCTCCTCGGGCGGCAGCGCGGCCGCGGTGGCCGCCGGCCAGGTGCCGCTGACGCTGGGCTCGGACACCAACGGCTCGATCCGCGTGCCCTCGTCGTTCTGCGGCACCTTCGGCCTGAAGCCCACCTTCGGCCGCCTGCCGCGCAGCGGCTCCTACCCCTTCGTCGCCAGCCTGGACCACCTGGGCCCGTTCGCGCGCAGCGTGGCCGACCTGGCGCTGGCCTACGACACGATGCAGGGCCCCGATGCGCAGGACCCCGCCTGCGCGCAGCGCGGCATCGAGCCCACCTTCGAGTCGCTGTCGCGCGGCGCCGAGGGCCTGCGCATCGGCGTGCTGGGCGGCTGGTTCCGCAGCAAGGCGATGCCCGAGGCGCTGGCCGCGGTGGACCGCGTGGCCGCGGCACTCGGCACCACGCGGCTGATCGAGTGGCCCGAGGTCGAGCGCGCGCGCGCCGCGGCCTTCATGGTCACCTGCGGCGAAGGCGGCGCGCTGCACCTGGACGATCTTCGAAAGCGCGCCCACGACTTCGACCCCAGGACACGCGACCGCTTCCTCGCCAACGCGCTGGTGCCCGCCGCCTGGGTGCACCGCGCGCAGCGCGTGCGGCACTGGTTCGCGCGCCGCGTGGCGCGCAGCTTCGAGACGGTGGACGTGGTGCTGGCCCCGGCCACCCCCTGCACCGCGCCCGGCATCGGCACCGACTGGATCGAGCTCGACGGCCAGCGCATGCCGGCGCGCGCCAGCATCGGGCTGCTCACGCAGCCGGTGTCCTGCATCGGCCTGCCGGTGGTGGCCGCGCCGCTGTGGGGGCTGAACCCGGCCGCGCCGCACCTGCCGATCGGTGTGCAGATCATCGCCGCGCCCTGGCGCGAAGACCTCTGCCTGCGCGTGGCCGCGGCGCTGGAAGCGCAGGGCGTGTGCAGCGCGCCGGTGGCGGCGGGGCTGTGATGGAAGTCAACATCCCCTTCGTGCTCACCGAGCTGAACTCGGCCTTCGCGCGCTACGAGGACGCGCTGGTGAACAACCGGGTCGACGTGCTCGACGAGCTGTTCTGGCCGAGCACCTTCACCGTGCGCTTCGGCGTCGGCGAGAACCTCTACGGCATCGAGGCCATCCGCGCCTTCCGTGCCGCACGCCCGGCGGCCGGCCTGGCGCGCACGCTGCAGCACACCGTCATCACCACCTACGGCTCCGACTTCGGCACCGCGATGACGGAGTTCCAGCGCGAAGGCAGCGCGAAGACCGGCCGCCAGAGCCAGACCTGGGTGCGCTTCGCCGCAGGCTGGCGCGTGGTGGCGGCTCATGTGAGCCTGATGGCGGGCTGAAGACGGCCATGCTGAAGCTCGTCGCCCGACGCCTGCTGGCCGCGCTGCCCAACCTGGCCGGCGTGGTGGTGATCACCTTCCTGCTCACGCGCGCGCTGCCTGGCGACCCGGCCGCCTATTTCGCCGGCGCCGCGGCCACGCCGGAGGCCATCGCGCAGGTGCGCCAGCAGCTGGGCCTGAACCGCAGCCTGCCCGAGCAGTTCTTCCTCTACGTGGGCGGCCTGCTGCGCGGCGACTTCGGCACCAGCCTCACCACCGGCCAGCCGGTGCTGCAGGAACTGCTGACGCGGCTGCCGGCCTCGGTGGAGATGGTGCTGCTGGCCCTGCTGGTGGCCTGCGCGGTGGCCCTGCCGCTGGGCGTGATGGCGGCGACGAAGCCGGGCTCGTGGATCGACCAGCTGTGCCGCATCGTCACCACCGCCGGCGTCTCGCTGCCCACCTTCTTCACCGGGCTGCTGCTGGCCTATGTCTTCTACTTCCTGCTCGGCTGGGCGCCGGCGCCGCTGGGCCGGCTGGACCCGGTGTTCTCGCCGCCGCCCACCGTCACGGGCCTGTACCTGGTCGATGGCCTGGTCGGCGGCGACCCCGGCCTCTGGTGGGCCGCGCTCAAGCAGCTGGTGCTGCCGGTGCTGACGATGGCGCTCTTCGTGCTGGCGCCCATCGCGCGCATGACGCGGGCCTCGATGCTGCAGGTGCTGTCCAGCGACTTCGTGCGCACCGCGCGCGCCAGCGGGCTCTCGAACACCACGGTGCGCGTGCGCTACGCGCTGCGCAACGCGCTGCTGCCGGTGGTCACCACGCTGGGCATGGTGTTCGGCTTCATGCTCGGCTCCAGCGTGATCATCGAGAAGGTCTTCGGCTGGCCCGGCGTGGGCAGCTACGCGATCGACGCGCTCACCGCCAGCGACTACGCTCCGGTGCAGGGCTTCGTGCTGGCGATGGGCGTGCTGTTCGTGCTGCTGAACCTGCTGGTGGACGTGCTCTACACGCTGATCGACCCCCGCATCTCGCTCGGGAGCGAGCGGTGAGCGACACCACGAAGCACATCCGCCACGTGCTGGCCGAGAACCCGGTGACGCTGGTGGCCGCCGGCCTGTTCGCGTTCTTCGTGCTGGTGGCGATCTTCGGCCCCTGGCTCGCACCCTACGACCCGCTGGCCAGCGACACCGTCTCGGCGCTGCAGCCGCCGTCGCTGAAGCACTGGTTCGGCACCGACGCTCTAGGCCGCGACATCCTGAGCCGCACGCTGGTGGCCACGCGCCTGGATCTGGGCATCGCGGTCTCGGCCGTGGTGCTGTCGTTCGCGCTCGGCATCACGCTGGGGCTGGCCGCCGGCTACTTCGGCGGCTGGTGGGACGTGGGCGTGATCCGCCTGGCCGACACCATCATGGCCTTCCCGCTCTTCGTGCTGGCGATGGGGATCGTCGCGGCCCTCGGCAACACGGTGGGCAACATCGTGCTGGCCACCGCCATCATCAACCTGCCCTTCTACGTGCGCGTGGCGCGGGCGGAAACCAACGTGCGCCGCAGCGCCGGCTTCGTCGAGGCGGCGCGGCTGAGTGGCAACAGCGACCTGCGCATCCTCGCGGTGCACCTGTTCCCGAACATCCTGCCGCCGGCGATGGTGCAGGTGAGCCTGAACATGGGCTGGGCCATCCTGAACGCCGCCGGTCTCTCGTTCATCGGCCTGGGCGTGCGGCCGCCCACGCCGGAGTGGGGCATCCTGGTGGCCGAGGGTGCGCAGTTCATCGTCAGCGGCGAGTGGTGGGTCAGCTTCTTCCCCGGTGCGGTGCTGATGCTGGCGGTGTTCTCGTTCAACCTGCTGGGTGACGCGCTGCGCGACATCTTCGATCCGAGGAAGAGGACCTGAGGCGATGAACCCACCCTTGCTCGACGTCCAGGACTTCAGCCTCGAGTTCCGCACCCGCAGCGGCACCGTGCGCGCGCTGCAGAACGTGAACCTGCGCATCGCCAAGGGCGAGATCGTCGGCCTGGTGGGCGAAAGCGGTTCCGGCAAGAGCGTGCTGAGCTACGCGATGCTGGGCATCAGCGACGCCGCGGCCAAGGTCACCGGCGGCACGGCGCTGTTCGGCGGGCAGGACCTGCTGAAGCTCGACGAGAAGTCGCTGGCCGACCTGCGCGGCCGCGAGATCAGCATGATCTTCCAGAGCCCGCGCACGGCGCTCAACCCGATCCGCCCGGTGGGCCTGCAGATCGAGGACGTGCTGCGCCGCCACGCGGTGGCCGCGCGCGGCCGCACGGGCCCGGACGCCGCGCTCGGCCTGCGCGAACGCGCGGTGCAGGCGCTGCGCGAGGTGGCCATCGCCGACCCGGAGCGTCGCTGGGCCGCCTACCCTTTCGAGATGAGCGGCGGCATGTGCCAGCGCGTGATGATCGCCATCGCGCTGGCCTGCCGGCCCGCGCTGCTGATCGCCGACGAGCCCACCACCGGGCTCGACGTCACGACGCAGGCGGCGGTGATGGATCTCATCACCGGCCTGGCACGCGAGCGCCAGATGGCCACGCTGTTCATCACGCACGACCTGGGGCTGGCCGCCGACTACTGCGACCGCATCGTGGTGATGCACGCCGGCCACGCGGTGGAAGCGGCGCCCACGCGCTCGCTGTTCGAGGCCCCGCGCCACCCGTACACCGCGCGGCTGATGTCCAGCACGCCCGACGCGGACAGCACGCTGGCCGGCCTGCAGCCGGTGCCGGGCAACCTGCCCGACCTGCGCCGCGCCGACCTGCCCGCCTGCCGCTTCAGCGAGCGCTGCGAGCGCGTCACCGACACCTGCCGCAAGGCGCCGCCGCTGCTGAGCCGCGAAGACAGCCACGCCGTGGCCTGCTGGCACCCGCTGATGGAGCTTCCTTCGCATGCCTGAGCCGCTGCTGCAGGTGGAGCGCCTGTCCAAGCGCTACCCCGTCACCGGCCGGCGCGGCGCGCTGCTGCACGCGGTGGCCGATGTCTCGCTGCACATCGCGGCCGGCGAGAGCCTGGGCCTGGTGGGCGAGTCGGGCTGCGGCAAGAGCACGCTGGTGCGGCTGCTGGCGCGGCTGATCGACGCCAGCGAGGGGCGCATCCTGTTCGACGGCCAGGACCTGGCGGCGCTGCCCGCGCAGCGCTTCGCGCGCCTGCCGCAGCGCGCGGCGATCCAGATGGTGTTCCAGGATCCCACCGACAGCCTGAACCCGCGCTTCACCGCGCGCGACACCATCCGCGAGCCCTGCCTGCTGCTGGCGGGCCTGGACCGCGCCGCGGCCGACCGCCGCGTCGACGAGGTGGCCGAGCAGGTCGGCCTGCCGCCGGCGCTGCTGTCGCGCTTCCCGCACCAGCTCTCGGGCGGGCAGAAGGCGCGCGTGGGCATCGCGCGTGCGCTGGCGCCGAAGCCGCGGCTGCTGATCCTGGACGAGCCCACCGCGGCGCTGGACGTGTCGGTGCAGGCCGTGGTGCTGCAGCTGCTGGACCGGCTGCGGCGCGAGCTGCAGCTCGCCACGCTCTTCGTCAGCCACGACCTCAACGTCGTGCGGCTGCTCACCGACCGCGTCGCGGTGATGTACCTCGGTAAGATCGTCGAGATGGGCCCCTCGTCCTCGGTCTTCTCGGATCCGGCGCACCCGTACACGCAGGCGCTGGTGTCGGCCATTCCGGGCCACGGCCCGCGCATCCGGCTCGACGGCGAGGTGCAGAGCCCCATCGACCCGCCGCCGCAGGTGTGCCGCTTCGCGAGCCGCTGCCCGGCGGTGCAGGACCGCTGCCGCCGCGAGGCGCCCATGCTGCAGGGGCCGGCCGATCAGCAGGCGGCCTGCCACTTCGCCAGCTGGCCGGTGAGAGCCGCGGCGTGAAGGCCATCGCACTGCGGCGCCCGGGCGAAGCGCCTGCACGCGCCAACCTGGCCGAGCAGGTCTACGACGAGCTGAAGTCGCAGATGCACGATTTCCGCCTCGTGCCCGGCGACCGCTTCAGCGAGGCCGAGATCGGCACCCGCCTGGGCGTGAGCCGCACGCCGGTGCGCGAGGCGCTGTTCCGGCTGCGCAACGAGGGCCTGCTGGAGGTGGAGAGCAAGAGCGGCTGGTACGTGCGGCCGATCGACTTCGACAAGCTCGAGCAGCTGTACGACCTGCGCGTGATCCTGGAGACCGCGAGCGTGCAGCGCCTGTGCACGAGCGCCGAGCCCGCGCCGGAGCTGGACGCCTTGAAGGCGCAGTGGCTCGTGCCCGTGGCCGAGCGCCTGCAGGACGGGCGCGAAGTCGGTGCGCTGGACGAGCAGTTCCACGCCACGCTGGTGCGCGCGGCCGGCAACGACGAGATCGCCCGCGTGCACTGGGACGTGACCGAGCGCATCCGCGTGATCCGCCGGCTCGACTTCACGCGCGCCGACCGCATCGACGCCACCTACGCCGAGCACGCCAAGATCCTGCGCAGCGTGATCCAGCGCAAGGCCGACAACGCGCTGCTGCTCTTGAAGAGCCACATCGAGCAGAGCAAGTCCGAGGTGCGCAAGATCACCCTCGCCACCCTGCACGACGCACGCACGCGGCACGGCTGATTTCGGCACGGCTCTTGCTGGATACCGACTGGTATACCAGGACTGCCCCAAACAGGAGCCGAGATGACGAACCCGACCTCGCGCCGCCGCGCACTTGCTCAACTCTCTGCGCTGCCCCTGGTGGGCCTGAGCCCCTGGGCCTTCGCCCAGAAGGCCATGACGGTGGGCATCATCTACGTCGGCCCGCGCGACGACTTCGGCTACAACCAGGCGCACGCCGAAGCCGCGGCCGAGCTGAAGAAGATGGCCGGCATCAAGGTGGTCGAGGAAGAGAACGTGCCCGAGACCCAGGCCGTGCAGAAGACCATGCAGGGCATGATCTCGCAGGACGGCGCCTCGCTGCTGTTCCCCACCAGCTTCGGCTACTTCGATCCCCACATGCTGGCCGTCGCGGGCAAGAACAAGGACGTGCGCTTCAGCCACTGCGGCGGCATGTGGACCAAGGGCAAGCACCCGGACAACACCGGCAGCTTCTTCGGCTACATCGACGAGGCGCAGTACCTCAACGGCGTGGTCGCCGGCCACATGAGCAAGAGCAAGAAGCTCGGCTTCGTGGCCGCCAAGCCGATTCCGCAGGTGCTGCGCAACATCAACGCCTACACGATGGGCGCGCGCTCGGTCGACCCGAAGATCACCTGCCACGTGATCTTCACCGGCGACTGGAGCATGGCCGTGAAGGAGGCCGAGGCCACCGGCGCGCTGGCCGACCAGGGCGCCGACGTGTTCACGATGCACGTCGACGGCCCGAAGGTGGTGGTGGAGACGGCCGCCAAGCGCGGCAAGATGGTCTGCGGCTACCACGCCAGCCAGGCGAAGCTGGCGCCGCAGGCCTACCTGACCGGCGCGGAGTGGAACTGGATCACCGCCTACAAGCTGATCCTGGACGCCGCGCGCAGCGGCAAGCCGCACCCGAACTTCGTGCGCGGCGGGCTGAAGGACGGCTTCGTGAAGACCAGCGCCTACGGCGCCATGGTGCCCGACGCGGCGAAGAAGGCGGCCGACGCGGTGAAGGCGAAGATGATGGCCGGCAGCTTCGACATCTTCGGCGGCGAGCTGAAGGACAACACCGGCAAGGTCGTGATCCCCAAGGGCACGGTCTACAAGCAGACCGACCCGGTGCTGGAAGGCATGAACTACCTCGTCGAAGGCGTCGTCGGCAAGATCTGACGCGGGCTGCCGGCGATGGACCGCAAGCCCTGGCACGACGCGGCCGAAGCCCTGCTGCTGCCGCTGCTGGCGCTGGCCGGCGCGCTGCTGCTGTTCGGAGCGTGGGTCTGGTTCGGCGGCCATGACCCGCTGCAGGCCTGGACGCTGCTGTTCAAGGGCGCCTTCGGCGATGCCTTCAGCTTCCAGAACACGCTGCAGCGCGCCGCACCGCTGATGCTCACCGCGCTGTGCGTGGCGCTGCCCGCGCGCGCCGGGCTCACGGTGATCGGCGGCGAGGGTGCGCTGGTGCTGGGCGGGCTGGCCGCGGCTGGGCTGCCCTACCTGTTCCCGGTGCCGGCGGGCCTGTTCGGCACCGGCCTGCTGCTGCTGGCGGCGGCCTTGCTGGGTGCCGCGTGGATCGCGCTGGCCGGCGCGCTGCGCCAGTTCCGCGGCGTCAACGAAACCATCAGCAGCCTGCTGCTCGGCTACATCGCGATCGCGCTGTTCAAGCACCTGGTCGAAGGGCCGATGCGCGATCCCGCGAGCCTGAACAAGCCGTCGACGCTGCCGCTGCCCGAAGGCCTGCAGATCGGCGCGATGTTCGGCTACGACGTGCACTGGGGCCTGGCCTTCGGCGTGGCCGCCTGCCTGGCGAGCGCACTGTGGCTGGGCCGCTCGACGCACGGCTTCGCGACGCGCGTGGTCGGCGGCAATGCGCGCGCGGCGCGCCTGGTGGGCTTGCCGGCGCACCGGCTGATCGTCACCGCGTGCGCCCTCGGCGGTGCCGCTGCCGGGCTGGCCGGCGGCATCGAGGTCGCCGCGGTGCACACCTCGGCGAACGCCTCGCTGATCGCCGGGCTGGGTTACGCGGGCATCCTCGTCAGCTTCGTCGCCCGCCACCACCCGCTGGCCGTCATTCCGGTGGCCGTGCTGTTCGGCGGCTTCGGCGCCGCGGGCAGCCTGCTGCAGCGGCGCATGGGCTTGCCCGATGCCTCGGTGCAGGTGCTGCTGGGCTTCGCCTTCGTGCTGATCCTCGCCGCCGAAGCGCTGCGCGGCCGCCTGCTGCCGCTGCAGAGCTGGCTGCCCACGCCGGCGCCGAATCCCAAGCCCAGCGCGGGCACCGCATGAGCGCCGACGCCCTCTTCGACGTGGTGCTCGCGGTGCTGGGCGGCGCCATCCGCGTCGGCACGCCCTTCCTGTTCGTGAGCCTCGGCGAATGCCTGACCGAGAAGTCCGGCCGCATCAACCTCGGCCTCGAAGGCGTGCTGGTGTTCAGCGCGATGGCCGGCTTCGGCGGTGCCTACCTCACCGGCTCGCCCTGGCTGGGCGTGCTGCTGGCCGGCTGCAGCGGCGCGCTGCTGGCGCTGCTGCACGGCCTGGTGTGCTCGCTGCCGCGCGTCAACGACATCGCGATGGGCATCGCGCTGATGCTGCTCGGCGCGGGCCTGGCGTTCTACCTCGGCAAGCCGCTGATCCAGCCGCAGGCGCCGCAGATCCCCTCGATCGAGCTCGGCGGCTGGAGTTCGTCGGGCCAGGTGCAGGCGGCGCTGAAGATCAACGCGCTCTTCCCGGTCGGCCTGCTGCTGGCGCTGGCGATGGGCTGGGCCTTCATGAACACGCGCTGGGGCCTCCTGGTGCGCATGGTGGGCGACAGCGCCGATGCGGCACGTGCCCTGGGCAACAGCGTCAACGGCATCCGCATCGCGGCGACGACCGCGGGCGGCTTCATCGCCGGCCTCGGCGGCGCGAGCCTGAGCCTGTACTACCCGGGCAGCTGGAACGAGGGCCTGTCCAGCGGCCAGGGCCTGATCGCGGTGGCGCTGGTGATCTTCGCGCGCTGGAGCCCCGTGCGCTGCCTGGGCGCGGCGCTGCTGTTCGGCGGCGCCGGCGCGCTGGGCCCCGCGCTGCAGAGCGTGGGCGTCAGCGGCTACTACCACCTCTTCAATGCCGTGCCCTACATCCTGACGCTGGCCATCCTGGTGTGGACCTGCTCACCCAAGCGCAGCATCAAGGGCGCGCCGGCGGAACTGGGAGTCTCGCGATGAGCACCGTGGCCTCGACGCCCTACATCTGGCCCTTCGACGGCGACCTGCGGCCCGCCAACACCGCGCTGGTCGTCATCGACATGCAGACCGACTTCTGCGGCGTCGGCGGCTACGTCGACACCATGGGCTACGACATCGGCCTCACCCGCGCGCCGATCGAGCCCCTGAAGAAGCTGCTGGCCGCGATGCGCGCCAAGGGCTACACCATCATCCACACCCGCGAGGGCCACCGCCCGGACCTGTCGGACCTGCCGGCCAACAAGCGCTGGCGCTCGCGCCAGATCGGTGCCGGCATCGGCGACCCCGGCCCCTGCGGCCGCATCCTCGTGCGCGGCGAACCGGGCTGGGAGATCATCCCCGAGCTGGCGCCGCTGCCCGGCGAGCCGGTCATCGACAAGCCCGGCAAGGGCAGCTTCTGCGCGACGGATCTCGAACTCGTCCTGCACACCCGCGGCATCCGCAACCTGGTGCTCACCGGCATCACCACCGACGTCTGCGTGCACACGACGATGCGCGAGGCCAACGACCGCGGCTTCGAGTGCGTGCTGCTGAGCGACTGCACCGCGGCGACGGATCCCGCGAACCACGCCGCTGCGCTGCACATGATCCACATGCAGGGCGGCGTGTTCGGCGCGGTGGCCGAGTCCCAGGCGCTCATCGAGGCCCTGTGATGCACGCCCTCGCCCTCGACACCTACGAGCTCACGAAGCGCTTCGGCTCCTTCACCGCGCTGAATGCCGTGAACCTGAAGGTGCGGCCCGGCACCGTGCATGCCCTGCTCGGCGAGAACGGCGCCGGCAAGAGCACGCTGGTGAAGTGCGTGGTGGGCTACTACAGCCCCGACCACGGCTCGGTGCTGGTGGACGGGCGCGAGCAGGCCATCCATTCGCCCACCGTCGCGCGCGACCTCGGCATCGGCATGGTCTACCAGCACTTCACGGTCGTGCCCGGCATGACCGTGGCCGAGAACCTGCTGCTGGCGCGCGGCCGGCTGCCGATGCTGATCGACTGGAAGACGGTCCGCGCCGAGCTCGAGGCCTTCCTGCAGACGACGCCGTTCAGGCTCGATCTCGACGCCACGCCGCAGGACCTGTCGGCCGGCGAGAAGCAGAAGCTCGAGATCCTGAAGCAGCTGTACCTGAAGCCGCGCCTGCTGATCCTGGACGAGCCCACCTCGGTGCTGACGCCGCAGGAAGCCGACGAGGTGCTGGGCCTGCTGAAGCAGCGCGCACACGCCGGCGACTGCACGGTGGTGATGATCACCCACAAGTTCCGCGAGGTGGCCGAGCACGCCGACGACGTGAGCGTGCTGCGCCGCGGCGCGCTGGTGGCGAGCCATGCGGTGGCCGAGGTGAGCGCCGACCGGCTGGCGGCTGCGATGGTGGGCGAAGGCCGCAGCGCCGCGGCCGCGACGCTGGTGCGCGAAGACCGGCCCGCCGGCCCCGCGCGGCTGACGGTGCGCCAGCTGGTGGTGACCGGCGACCGCGGCGAGACCGCCGTGGAGCGCCTGGACCTCGCCGTCAACGGCGGCGAGATCGTCGGCGTGGCCGGCGTCTCCGGCAACGGCCAGCGCGAGCTGATGGAGGCGCTGGTGGGCCAGCGCGTGGCCGACAGCGGCGAGGTGCATGTCAGCGGCGAACGCTTCCACGCCACGCGTGCGCAGAACCGGCGCCTGAAGGTGCGCAGCCTGCCCGAGGAGCCGCTGCGCAACGCCTGCGTCGGCGAACTCAGCGTGGGCCACAACATGGGGCTGCGCGTGTTCGACACGCCGCCCGCCGCGCGCCGCGGCTGGATGTTCTTCGGCGTGCTGCGCGACAAGGCGAGCCGGCTGATCGCCGAGTACGGCGTGAAGACGCGGGGCGAAGGCGCGCAGATCCGCTCGCTCTCCGGCGGCAACGTGCAGCGCGCGGTGCTGGCGCGCGAGCTGGCGGAGGACGCCGACCTGCTGCTCGTCAGCAACCCGGTGTTCGGCCTCGACTTCGCGGCGGTGGCCGAGATCCACGCGCGCCTGGTGGCCGCGCGCAACCGCGGCACCGCGGTGCTGCTGGTCAGCGAGGACCTGGACGAACTGCTGCACCTGTCGGACCGCATCGTCGTGATGAGCGAAGGCCGCATCGTCTTCGAGTGCCCGGCGGCCGAGGCCGACCGGCGCCTGCTCGGCGCGCACATGGGCGGCCACGGCGCCCACGCGGCGGCGGCGTGATGATCACCGTCGCCGCAGCGCCTTTCGACTACCCGCTGGCCCCGGGTCGCACCGCGCTGGTGGTCATCGACATGCAGCGCGACTTCGTCGAGCCCGGCGGCTTCGGCGCCAGCCTGGGCAACGACGTGACGCGGCTGCACGGCGCGATCGAGCCGATCGCGCAGCTGCTGCAGGCCTGGCGCGAACGCGGCTGGCCGGTGCTGCACACGCGCGAGTGCCACCGCCCCGACCTGGCCGACTGCCCGCCCGGCAAGCGCGAGCGCGGCGAGCCGACCCTGCGCATCGGCGACCTCGGCCCGATGGGCCGCGTGCTGATCGCCGGCGAGCCGGGGGCCGACATCATCCCCGCGCTCCTGCCCGTCGCCGGCGAGTGGGTGGTCGACAAGCCCGGCAAGGGCATGTTCTGGGCCACCGGCCTGCACGAGCGGCTGCAGGCGGCCGGCATCACGCACCTGGTGTTCACCGGCGTGACGACCGAAGTGTGCGTGCAGACCAGCATGCGCGAGGCCAACGACCGCGGCTACACCTGCCTGATCGTCGAGGACGCCACCGAGAGCTACTTCCCCGAGTTCAAGCGCGCCGCGCTGGCCATGATCGTGGCGCAGGGCGCGATCGTCGGCTGGTGCGCGCGTTCGGCGCAGGTCCTGGCGGCGCTGTAGCCGGCGCCGCGGCGCCGCGGGAGCCTGTCTATGATGACCGGGCCTGGGCCACCCGGAGCTGCCATGAACGTGTCCGACTCCGATCGACTCTTCACCGGCTCGATCCCGCAGCTGTACGACGAGTACATGGTGCCGCTGATCTTCGAGCCCTACGCCGCCGACCTGGCCGCGCGGGTCGCCGCGCTGCAACCGTCGAACCTGCTCGAGGTGGCCGCGGGTACCGGTGTCGTCACGCGCGCGCTGGCGCGCGGCGCCCCCGCGGTGGACATCGTCGCGACGGACCTGAACCAGGCGATGCTCGACCGCGCCGCCGCGGTGGGCACGGTCCGCCCCGTGGCGTGGCAACAGGCCGACGCGATGCAGCTGCCCTTCGCCGACGGCAGCTTCGACGTGGTCGTCTGCCAGTTCGGCGCGATGTTCTTCCCGGACAAGGCGAAGGCATTCGCCGAGGCGCGGCGCGTGCTGCGGCCGGGCGGGACCCTGCTCTTCAATGTCTGGGACGCCATCGGGCACAACGAGTTCGCCGACACCGTGACGACCGCGCTGCAGGCGATGTTCCCGGCCGACCCGCCGCGCTTCATGGCCCGCGTGCCACATGGCTACAGCGACACCGCCACGATCGCCGCGCACCTGGCTGCGGCGGGGTTCGCGGAGCGCCCGCGCATCGAGACGCTGGCGGCGCGCAGCCGCGCCGCATCGCCCGACGTCCCGGCGATCGCCTACTGCCAGGGCACCGTGCTGCGCAGCGAGATCGAGAGCCGCGGGCCGGGGCGGCTGCTGGAGGCCACCGGCGCGGCCGCCGCCGGGATCGGGCGCCGCTTCGGCAGCGGTGCCGTCGACGCGAAGATCCAGGCCCACGTCGTCGCCGTGGGGCGCTAGCTCCTCAGCTGCGCGGCGGAATGTTGAGCCCGCGCTGCACCGCCGGCCGCTCCTTGAACGCCGCCAGCACGCGCTGCACCTCGGCGAAGTCGTTCCAGCCCACGAGGTCGCCGGCGCCGTAGAAGCCCACCAGGTTGTTCACCCAGGGGAAGATCGCGATGTCGGCGATGGTGTAGGCGTCGCCCATCACCCAGGCCCTGCCCTTCAGGTGCCGGTCCAGCACCGACAGCAGCCGGCGCGATTCGGCGACGTAGCGGTCGCGCGGGCGCTTGTCCTCGTACTCCCTGCCGGCGAACTTGTGGAAGAAGCCGAGCTGGCCGAACATGGGCCCGATGCCGCCCATCTGGAACATCACCCACTGCAGGCAGGTGTAGCGGCCGGCGGCGTCGGCCGGGATGAAGCGCCCGGCCTTCTCGGCCAGGTACACGAGGATCGCGCCCGATTCGAACAGCGCCAGCGGCTGCCCGCCGGGGCCGGCGGGGTCGATGATGGCCGGGATCTTGTTGTTCGGGTTCAGCGACAGGAACTCGGGGCTCAGCTGGTCGTTGCTGTCGAACGAGACACGGTGCACCTCGTAGGGCAGGCCCAGCTCTTCCAGCAGGATCGACACCTTCACGCCGTTGGGCGTGGGCAGCGAGTAGAGCTGGAGGCGCTCGGGGTGGCTCGCGGGCCACTTGCGGGTGATGGGGAAGTCGGACAGCGCGGCGGTCATGCGGGGTTCCTCTGCAGCAAGGCCACCAAGCCTAGCGGCGCGCCGCGCTTCCTGCCGGGCTCAGCTGAATAACCTTCGCGCCGCCGCAGAACCGGCGGACAGGTCCAGCGCGTCGAGCTGGCGGTAGAGCTGGTCCAGCTCGTGGCTGATGCTGTCGAACGCGTGCAGCGTGATCGGCTGGCCCTTGTCGTCGATGGCGGTCGCGTCCAGGTCGTCGGCCAGCTTCTTGCTGATCAGGTGCCAGGCCGGGAACGGTTCGGCCGATGCCGGCGTCTGCGGCACGTCGAGCGACAGCACGCATTCGCGCACCACGGCGTTCTGCGGGTCCTCGGCCAGCGCGGCCTGCGCGTCGACCGACAGCACCAGCATCGGCGGTGCGCCCTCTTCCGCCGACGGCAGCACCAGCCGGCCCGGCACCGCGCCGGGCACCAGGCCCTGGCGCGCGGCGATCTGCTGCACGAAACCCACCGACCAGGCCACGCCGTTGGCGCGCAGCGTGACGGTGAGCTGGGCGTCCAGCGGGCTCGTCAGCCCGTCGAGCTCGCGCGCGCGGGCCACCACCTCCAGCATGTCGGGCGCGTCCGGCGTGGCGCCGACGGCGTCGGCGAAGGCCTGGATCTTCTGCACGAACTCGCTGTACTCGATCTCGTTGACGGCACCGCTGCGGCTGGCCAGCTGCACGCCCGCCTGCAGCTCGCCGTAGCGGCGGCCCGGCTGCAGCGGTTCCCACTCGCCGGTCTCGGTGTCCAGCCCCTCGACGTAGAAGGGCTTGCTGCCGGCGCGGCGCGAAGGCGGCAGGTGCTGCAGCGCGAAGTCGCCGGTGATCGGCGCGTCCAGCGCCAGCGGCACGATGGCGTCGATCAGCGCATCCAGCCGGGCCTGGCGCCGCGGTGCCGAGCGCAGCGCGGGCGCGGCCTCGGGCTCGGCGCCGGGCTCGGCCGGCCCGAGCGCGGGTTCCACGCGTTCGGCCGGCAGCTGGGGCTCGGGCGCCTGGCGCGGGCGCGCCCTGCGCGTGGTCCACCAGCCATGCAGCGCCAGCAGCAGCAGCACCACACCGCCCAGCAGGGCCAGCGCGGTGCCGAGCCCCATCTTCATGCCGCTTCGGCCATGCTGACGGCGGACTCCATGTCCACCGCCACGATGCGGCTCACGCCCTGCTCCTGCATCGTCACGCCGATCAGCTGCTCGGCCATCTCCATCGCGATCTTGTTGTGGCTGATGAAGAGGAACTGCGTGCCCTTGCTCATCTCGGAGACGAGGTTGCGGTAGCGCTCGGTGTTGGCGTCGTCCAGCGGCGCGTCCACCTCGTCCAGCAGGCAGAAGGGCGCGGGGTTGAGCTGGAAGATCGCGAACACCAGCGCGATCGCGGTCAGCGCCTTCTCGCCGCCCGACAGCAGGTGGATCGTGCTGTTCTTCTTGCCCGGCGGCTGCGCCATCACCTGCACGCCCGCATCCAGGATCTCGGCGCCGGTCATCACCAGCCGCGCATTGCCGCCGCCGAACAGCGTGGGGAACATGCGCCCGAAGTGCTCGTTGACCTGGTTGAAGGTGGTCGCCAGCAGGTCGCGCGTCTCGAGGTCGATCTTGTGGATCGCGTCCTCCAGCGTCTTGATCGCGTCCAGCAGGTCGGTGTTCTGCGCGTCGAGGAAGGTCTTGCGCTCGCGCGAGCTGGTCAGCTCGTCCAGCGCCGCCAGGTTCACCGCGCCCAGGGCGTTGATGTCGCGGTTGATGCGGTCGATCTCGCTCTGCAGGCCCCAGAGCTTCACGCCGCCCTCGTCGATGCCGCGGGCCAGCAGCTCGAGGTCCACCGCCGCGGCGGTGAGCTGCTCCATGTACTGCGCGCCACCCAGCTGCGCCGCCTGCTGCTCCAGCTGCAGCTTGGTGATCTGCTCGCGCAGCGGCTCCAGGCTGCGCTCGAAGCCCATCTTCTGCTCATCGGCGCGGCGCAGCTGCGCGGACAGGTCGTCGTAGCTGCTGCGGGCCAGGCCCAGCGCCTGCTCGCGTTCCAGCTTCACGGCCAGCGCGGCCTGCAGGCCGCTCTGCGCGGCGGCGTCGTCGAAGCTGCCGAGCTCCAGCTCCAGCTGCTCGCCGGCCTGCTGGTTCGCCGACACCTGCGCGGCGGCGGTCTCGATCGAACGCTGCAGCTCGCCCTGGCGCGCCGCCAGCGCGCGAGCCTGGAACTGCGCTTCCTGCGCCTGCCGTTCCAGCGTGCGCTGCTGCTCGCGCGCATCGGCCAGCCTGCGCTCGGCGGCGATCACGCCGTCGTCGAGCTCGGCGTGTTTCTCCTGCGCGTTCGCCAGCTCGATGTCGAGCTCCTCGAAACGCGCCTCGCCGGTGGCACGGCGCTCCTCCAGCGCTTCGAGCTGCGCATCCACTTCCGAGAGCTCTTCCGACAGCTGCTCGCGGCGCGAGGTGGCGGCTTCGGCCTGCTGCGACAGCCGCAGCAGCTCCACGTGCAGCCCGTGCGCGCGGTTCTGCGCCTCGGCGGCCTCGCGGCGCACCGTGGCCAGGCGCATCGAGGCCTCGGTGTAGGCCGCTTCCAGCCGCACCGAGCCGGTCTTCGTGTCGTCGGCGATCAACGCCTGCGCGCGCTGCTGGCGATCGAGGTTCTCGATCTCCTGCGCGCGCGCCAGCATGCCGGCCTGCTCGGAATCGGGCGCGTAGAAGGCCACCGCGTGCTGGCTCACGGCGTGGCCTTCGCGGGTCATGATGACCTCGCCCTGCGTGAGCTTGCCGCGCTGCGCCAGCGCGTCGTCCAGCGAAGCCGCGGTGTAGACGCCTTCGAGCCAGTCCGACAGCAGCGCCTTCAGCCCCGCATCGCCCAGGCGCAGCAGGCTCGCCAGCTGCGGCAGCGTCTCGTGGCTGTGCGGCGGCGCGCCCGAGGGCAGCGCGTAGAACGCCAGCTTGGCCGGCGGCGCGTCGGTGGCGAAGGCGCGCACGGTGTCGAGGCGGCCCACCGACAGCGCGTTGAGCCGTTCGCGCAGCGCGGCCTCGAGCGCGGTCTCCCAGCCGGTTTCGATGTGGACCTGCGTCCACAGGCCCTGCAGGCCCGCGAGGCCGTGTTTCTCCAGCCAGGGCTTGAGCTTGCCTTCGGTCTGCACCTTCTCCTGCAGCGCGCGCAGCGCCTCCAGGCGGGCACCGATGTCGGCGAGCTTCGCGCCCTCGGTGTTGACGGCGTCCTGCGCGGCGCGGCGCTGCTCGTCGAGCGCCGGCACCTGCTCGCTGAGCTCGTGCAGGCGCGCTTCGGCCTGTTCGCTGGCTTCGGCGGCGGCGGCCTCGTCGGCCTTCAGCGCTTCCAGCTTCGCCATGTCCGGCGCCTGCAGCCCCTGGCGTTCGCCGGCCAGCCGTTCGCGGCGGCCCTTCAGCGCGCGGCTCTGCTCCTCGACGCTGCGGCTCTCGGCCGCCAGCACCTGGATCTGCTGCTGCACCTGCGCCACTGCCTGGCGCTGCTGGTTGCTGGTGGCCTGCGCGGCGCGCACGGCGTCTTCCAGCGACGGCAGCGCGAGGCCCTGCTCCTCGGCCTGCGCGGCCAGCACGCCGGCCTGCTCGTCGGCGTTCTCGATCTGCGCGGCGATGTCTTCCAGCTCCGCCTTCGCATCTTCCTGGCGTTGCGCCCACTGCGCGTTCTGCGCCTGCAGGTCGGCCAGGCGCTGCTGCGCCCGCTGCCGGCCTTCGACCACGTAGCGGATGCGCTCCTCGAGCCGGCTCACGTCCAGCGCCGCTTCGGCCAGGTGCCCCTGCTTCTGGTGCAGCACGTCGTTGGCCGCGTAGTGCGCCTGGCGCACCTGCTCGAGCTCGGCCTCCACGTGGCGCAGTTCGGCCAGGCGCGACTCCAGCGCGTTGGTGGCCTCGGCCACGGCGGCGGCCACGCGCGTCTCTTCGCTGGCCGCGTCGCGGTGCTTCAGGAACCACAGCTGGTGCAGCTTCAGCGTGCCCTGCTCCTGCAGCGTGCGGTACTGGCTGGCCACCTCGGCCTGCTTCTCGAGCTTGTCGAGGTTGCCGTTCAGCTCGCGCAGGATGTCTTCCACGCGGGTGAGGTTCTCGCGCGTGTCCTTGAGCCGGTTCTCGCTCTCGCGGCGGCGTTCCTTGTACTTGCTGACGCCCGCGGCCTCCTCCAGGAACAGGCGCAGTTCCTCGGGACGGCTCTCGATGATGCGGCTGATGGTGCCCTGGCCGATGATGGCGTAGGCGCGCGGGCCGAGGCCGGTGCCGAGGAACACGTCCTGCACGTCGCGGCGGCGCACCGGCTGGTTGTTGATGAAGTAGCTGCTGCTGCCGTCGCGCGTGAGCACGCGCTTGACGGCGATCTCGGCGAAGGCGTTCCACTGGCCGCCGGCGCGTGCCAGGCTGTTGTCGAACACCAGCTCCACGCTGGCGCGGCTGGCCGGCTTGCGGTTGCCGCTGCCGTTGAAGATCACGTCCTGCATGGACTCGCCACGCAGCTCGCTGGCCTTGCTCTCGCCCAGCACCCAGCGCACGGCGTCCATGATGTTGCTCTTGCCGCAGCCGTTCGGCCCCACCACGCCCACGCGCTGCCCGGGCAGCTGGAAGGTGGTGGGTTCGGCGAAGGACTTGAAGCCCGAGAGCTTGATCTGGTTGAGGCGCATCGGCGGGCCCGTGCGCCGCCCGCGGGCGCACGCAAGTGCTTGAAAACAAAGAGAAAAATGCGCTCACCGGGGAGCGCAAAGCGGGCCGGATGATAGCATCGCGCCCTTCGTCCGAAGCCCTACCATGGCCCGCAGCAAGCCCACCCAGCGCCAGGCACCCGCCGTGCCGCCCACGCAGCCCAGCAAGGAGTTGCAGGTGTTTCCGAATCCGGCCCCGGAGCGGGACTACGTGATCCGCTTCGACGTGCCCGAGTTCACCTGCCTGTGCCCGCTGACCGGCCAGCCCGATTTCGCGCACTTCAGCATCGAGATCGTGGCCGACCGGCTGTGCGTGGAGACCAAGAGCCTCAAGCTCTATTTCTGGAGCTACCGCAACGAGGGCGCCTTCCACGAGAAGGTGACCAACACCATCGTCAGCGACCTGGTGAAGGCCATCCGCCCGCGCTTCGTGCGCGTGCATGCCGACTGGTACGTGCGCGGCGGCATCCGCACCTACGTGACGGTGGAGCACCGCCAGAAGGGCTGGAAGCCGGCGCCGAAGGTGGAGCTGCCGGCGGCCTGATGCTCGAAGGCACCGCATCCATCCGGCCCGCGTACCAGAAGTACGCGGTGGAGGTTCACGCCAGCCGCATCGACGGCCAGGGCGCCTTCGCCGCCGAGGCCATTCCGACGCGGCGCAAGATCGGCGAGATCCGCGGCGAGAGCATCAGCGTGGCCGAGGCACGCATCCGTGCCACGCGCAGCGAGCGCATCATGATCGTCGAGCTGTCGGCGAGGAAGGCCATCGACTTCAGCAAGTCGGCCGACCCCATGCGCTACACCAACCACAGCTGCAGGCCCAATGCACGGCTGTGCATCCGCCAGGGGCGGGTGGAGTTCTACGCGCTGCGCGACATCGCCGGCGGCGAGGAGATCACCGTCGACTACGGTGAAACGCACCATGAAGGGCGGCTCGCCTGCCGCTGCGGCGCACCGGGCTGCCGGGGCGCGCTCTGATCCCCTGCGCCCGGCAGGGGCGTTAGAAATGCGCGGGTAGCGGCCGCCATTTCGGGGCTTTCCGACTTCAGTCGGCTGCCACAGTGCCGATACCCGGGGAAGCACCCTGGGGCCCGAGTGCCTGCATGTCTGCAGCGTCCCCTCGGGCCGGCTCAACCCCGACACGAAGGATCCTGTCATGAACAAGTTCGCCGCCACTGCCGCCGCCGCCCTGCTGATGGTCGCCGGCTTCGCCCACGCCAACGACACCAAGGCCACGATCGCCGCCCTCGACGCGCGCCTGACGAAGATCGGCGCCCCCAAGCTCGAAGGCACCGACAAGGCCGGCGAGAAGACCGTGCCCGCCATCTACTTCGGCGCCCGCAAGATCAACAACAACTACGACGTGGTCGACGAGATCAAGAAGAGCACCGGCGCCACCGCCACCGTGTTCGTGAAGGACGGCGACGAGTTCGTGCGCGTCAGCACCAACGTGCTCACGCCCGAAGGCAAGCGCGGCGTCGGCACCCAGCTGGCGCGTGCCAAGGCCTACGAGTCGGTGAGCAAGGGCGAGCAGTTCTGCGGCCAGGTGGACGTGCTGGGCACGCCGTTCGACGCCTGCTACAACCCCATCAAGGACGCCGGCGGCAAGGTGATCGGCGTCACCTACATCGGCTTCAAGAAGTGACCGGCGCGGCGGCCCGAGCCGCCGCCCCGACCCCGGCCCCGCCTCGCGACCTTCAAGAAAAGCCGTACCGATGAAACACCTCGTCCGACTCCAGGCCGCGTTCGCCTCGCTCCGCATCGGCACCCGCCTCACGCTCGCGTTCGCCACCGTGCTGGTGCTGACCGCGGCGCTGGGCGTGGCGGCCATCGTGAACCTGAGCCGCCTGCACGACACCGCGCACACGCTGTCCACCAACTGGCTGCCCAGCGTCATCAGCACCACCAGCGCGCGCTCCGTGATGCTCGAGTTCCGCGAGCTCGAGGCCAAGCACGCGCGCGCCGCCGACGCGAGCTACCGCGCCGAGTACGAGGACAAGCTCAAGGAAACGAGCGCCGCGCTGGCCACCCACGTGGCGGCGCACGAGAACCTGGTCTCCAGCCCCGAGGAGCGCAAGCTCACCGACGCCTTCAACGCCAAGTGGAAGGAGTACCTGACCGCGGCGAACAAGGTGATGGAGCTGGGCCGCAACAACAAGGCCGACGACGCCAAGGACATCAGCGACGGCGCGGCCAAGATGGCCTTCGACGAGGCCGTGGGCCTGGTCGACCAGCTCACCAAGCTCAACGCCGACGGCGGAGCGTCGGAAGCCGAACGCGTCGCCGCCACCTACACCAAGGCCCGCGCCGGCTCCGTCGCCCTGGTGGCCGCGGCGCTGGTGATCGGCATCGGCATGGCGCTCACCATCACGCGCAGCCTGCTCCGGCAACTGGGCGGCGAGCCTGCCACCGCCGTGGCCGTGGCGCGCGCGGTGGCGCAGGGCGACCTCTCGATGCCGGTGCCGGTGCGCGCCGGCGACGAGCACAGCCTGATGGCCGAGCTGGCGCAGATGCAGGCGCAGCTGGCGCGCGTGGTGCAGAGCGTGCGCTCGGGCAGCGAGCAGGTGGCCACCGCCAGCAGCCAGATCGCCCAGGGCAACAGCGACCTGTCGGGCCGCACCGAGCAGCAGGCCTCGGCGCTGCAGCAGACGGCCGCGTCGATGGAGGAACTGGGCACCACGGTGCGCCAGAACGCCGACAACGCGCGCCAGGCCGACGAGCTGGCACGCAGCGCCAGCGACGTGGCCAGCCGCGGCGGCGCCGCGGTGACGCGCGTGGTGGAGACCATGCGCGGCATCAACGACAGCTCGCGCAAGATCAGCGACATCATCGGCACCATCGACGGCATCGCGTTCCAGACCAACATCCTGGCGCTCAACGCCGCGGTGGAAGCGGCGCGCGCCGGCGAGCAGGGCCGCGGCTTCGCGGTGGTGGCGTCCGAAGTGCGCAGCCTCGCGCAGCGCAGCGCCGACGCCGCACGCGAGATCAAGACCCTGATCGCCGCCAGCGTCGAGCGCGTCGAGCAGGGCAGCGCCCAGGTGGACGAGGCCGGCGCGACGATGCAGGAGGTGGTGCAGGCCATCGGCCGCGTGTCGTCGATCGTCAGCGAGATCAGTGCCGCCAGCCGCGAGCAGAGCTCGGGCGTCTCGCAGGTGGGCAACGCGGTCTCCGAGATGGACCGCGCCACGCAGCAGAACGCCGCGCTGGTGGAGGAAAGCGCCGCCGCCGCGGAGAGCCTGCGCTCGCAGGCCACCGCGCTGGTGGAAACGGTCGCCGCGTTCCGCCTGGGAGCCGCGCAGCCCGCCTGAGGCCGCAGCCCGGGCGCACGGACCGGGCGGGGATAATCGCGGGCATGAACCCGCTGCTCGCCCGCCTGCATCCGTACCCCTTCGAGCGCTGGCGCGAGCTCACCGCCGACATCACGCCGAACCCGGCGCTGCGGCCCATCGGCCTGGGCATCGGCGAGCCCAAGCACGCGACGCCGGCGCTGATCGAGGAGGCGCTGACGAAGGCGCTGCCCACGCTCAGCGCCTACCCGCCCACGCTGGGTGAACCCGCGCTGCGCGAGGCGATGGCGGGCTGGCTGCAGCGCCGCTACGGCGTGACGGTGGACCCGGCCACGCAGGTGCTGCCCACCAACGGCTCGCGCGAGGCGCTGTTCGCGCTGGCCCAGACGGTGCTGGACCCGACCCGGCCCGGCGCCACGGTCGTCTGCCCCAACCCGTTCTATCAGATCTACGAGGGCGCGGCGCTGCTGGGCGGCGCTGAGACCTACTTCGTGCCCAGCGATCCGGCGCGCAATTTCGCGGCCGACTGGGCCGCGGTGCCGGCCGAGGTGTGGGCGCGCACGCAACTGCTCTACGTCTGCTCGCCCGGCAACCCCACCGGCGCGGTGATGCCGCTGGCCGAGTGGCAGCAGCTGTTCGACTTGAGCGACCGCCACGGTTTCGTCATCGCCAGCGACGAGTGTTACTCCGAGATCTACTTTCGCGACGAGCCGCCGCTCGGCAGCCTGGAAGCCGCCGTCAGACTCGGGCGCCATGACTTCAAGAACCTCATCGCGTTGACCAGCCTTTCGAAGCGCAGCAACGTGCCCGGCCTGCGATCGGGCTTCGTCGCCGGCGACCGCGCCCTGATCAAGCCCTTCCTGCTCTACCGCACCTACCACGGCAGCGCGATGGGCGGCCTGGTGCAGCGCGCCAGCGCCGCGGCATGGAACGACGAGAGCCACGTGGTCGCGAACCGCGATCTGTACCGCACCAAGTTCGCGCAGGTCACGCCCCTGCTGCAGGGGGTGATGGACGTGAAGCTGCCCGATGCGGCGTTCTATCTCTGGGCGGCGATCCCCGGCGGCGACGAGATCGCCTACGCCCGCGGCCTGCTCGCTCAATACAATGTCCAGGTGCTGCCGGGCAGCCTGCTGGCGCGCAGCGTCGGCGGCGCGAACCCCCGAAACCCCGGACAGGGCCGCATCCGCATGGCCCTGGTGGCTCCGGTGGCCGAGTGCCTCGAAGCCGCGCACCGCATCGTCCAGTACACCGAAAGCCTTTGATGCCCTCCACCGCAGACCTGCAACCGATCATCGACCTTGCCTGGGAAAGCCGCGCAGAGATCAGCGCCGTCAATGCGCCGGAGGTGCGCGCGGCGGTCGACACCGTGATCAAGGAGCTCAACGGCGGCCGCCTGCGGGTGGCCGAGAAGCGCGGCGTCGGCGACTGGGTGGTGAACCAGTGGGTCAAGAAGGCGGTGCTGCTGAGCTTCCGCCTGAGCGACAACAAGATCGTGCGCGCCGGCGATCTCGGCTTCTACGACAAGGTCGACACCAAGTTCGCCCACCTCGACGACGCCGCGATGCGCGCCGCCGGCGTGCGCATCGTGCCGCCCGCGGTGGCGCGCCGCGGCAGCTACCTGGCGAAGAACGTGATCCTGATGCCGAGCTACGTCAACATCGGTGCCTACGTCGACGAAGGCACGATGGTCGACACCTGGGCCACCGTCGGCAGCTGCGCGCAGATCGGCAAGGGCGTGCACCTGTCGGGCGGCGTGGGCATCGGCGGCGTGCTGGAACCGCTGCAGGCCAACCCGACCATCATCGAGGACAACTGCTTCATCGGCGCGCGCAGCGAAGTCGTCGAAGGCGTCATCGTCGAGGAGAACTCGGTGATCAGCATGGGCGTGTACATCGGCCAGAGCACCAAGATCTACGACCGCGCCACCGGCACCGTGAGCTACGGTCGCATCCCGGCCGGCAGCGTGGTGGTCAGCGGCAACCTGCCGGCGGCCGACGGCACGCACAGCCTGTATTGCGCGGTGATCGTGAAGAAGGTCGACGCGCAGACGCGCGCGAAGACGTCCATCAACGAACTGCTGCGCGCCTGAACCTCACGCACAACGATCGGGAGTCGACGACCATGGCGAACAATCTCGAGCGCGTGCTGCGCCTGATGGCGGAAAAAGGCGCCTCCGACGTCTACATGTCGGCGAACACGCCGATCCTGATCAAGATCGCGGGCCAGATCCTGCAGCTGTCGGACCAGCTGCTCACCACGCACCAGACGCGCCAGCTGCTCAGCGAGATGCTCGCGCCGCAGCAGTTGGAGGAACTGGACGACACCGGTGAGCTCAACGTCGGCATCAGCGTCTCGCGCGTCGGCAGCTTCCGCCTGTCGGCCTTCAAGCAGCGCGGCTCCATCGCCGCGGTGATCCGCTGCATCCCCTACGAGATCCCCACGCTCGAAAGCCTGGGCGTGCCGCCGCTGCTGTCGCAGCTGGTGACCGAGCGCCGCGGCCTGATCCTGATGGTGGGCGCCACCGGCACCGGCAAGAGCACCACGCTGGCCTCCATGCTGGAGTGGCGCAACCAGCAGATGACGGGCCACATCCTCACCATCGAGGACCCGATCGAATTCCTGTTCTCGAACAAGAAGAGCGTGATCAACCAGCGCGAGGTGGGCCGCGACACGCAGAGCCTGCAGATCGCGCTGAAGAACGCGCTGCGCCAGGCGCCGGACTGCATCCTGATCGGCGAAATCCGCGACCGCGAGACGATGAGCGCCGCGCTCTCCTACGCGCTGTCGGGCCACCTGGTGCTGGCCACGCTGCACGCCAACAACAGCTACCACGCTCTGGGCCGGATCCTGTCGTTCTACCCGCCGGAGTCGCGCGCCACCCTGCTGTCGGACATGGCCAGCGGCCTGCGCGCCATCGTCTCGCAGCGCCTGCTGCGCAACAACGCCGGCGGCCGCGTGCCGGCGGTGGAAGTGCTGCTGAACACCAAGCTGATCGCCGAGCTGATCGAGAAGGGCGACCTGGGCGGCGTGAAGGAAGCGGTGGAGAAGTCGCTGGCCGAAGGCTCCCAGACCTTCGAGGCCGACATCGCGCGCCTCATCGGCGAAGGCATCGTCTCGCGCGACGAAGGCCTGTCGCACGCCGACTCGCCGACCAACCTGCTGTGGCGGCTGCAGAACGAACAGGCGCCCACCTCGCGTGTCTCGCCGCGCAAGGAAGAAGGCGAGTCCGCCAGCTTCACCGAGATCAACATCGAGGTGCGCGCCGAAGAGCCGCGCGTGGCCGCGAACGCCGGGCCCTGGGGCGGGCCGCGGTGAATGCCGCGGGTTCCCCCGACGCGCAGACCGGAACGACAACGCTGCGCCTGGCCGAGGCGCTGATCGCCTGCCGCTCGGTGACGCCGGCCGATGGCGGCTGCCGCGCGCTGCTGTCGCAGCCGCTGGCCGAGGCCGGCTTCCGGCTCGAATCGCTGGACGCCGGGCCCGACGACGCGCGCGTCAGCAACCTCTGGGCGGTGCACGACGCGGGCATTCCCGGCCCGACGCTGGTCTTCGCCGGCCACACGGACGTCGTGCCCACCGGCCCGCTGCAGCACTGGACCAGCGACCCCTTCGTGCCGACGCACCGCGGCGGCCGCCTGTGGGGCCGCGGCGCCGCCGACATGAAGACCGCGGTCGCCGCGATGACGGTGGCGGCCTGCGCCTACGTGCGAGCGAATCCGCAGCACCCGGGCCGCGTGGCGCTGCTGATCACCAGCGACGAGGAAGGTCCGGCGCTGCACGGCACGGTGCACGTGGTGGAGGAACTGCGGCGCCGCGGCGAGACGCTCGACGGCTGCATCGTCGGCGAACCGACCTCGGTGAAGCGCCTGGGCGACATGGTGAAGAACGGCCGCCGCGGCACGCTGAGCGGCCGGCTCGTCGTCAAGGGCATCCAGGGCCACATCGCCTACCCGCAGCTGGCCAGGAACCCGCTGCACGACTTCGCACCGGCGCTGGCCGAACTGGTGGCCACGCGCTGGGACGAAGGCAACGCCTTCTTCCCGCCGACCAGCTGGCAGGTCAGCAACATCCACGCCGGCACCGGCGCGCTCAACGTGATCCCCGGCGAGCTGGTGGTGGAGTTCAACTTCCGCTTCAGCAACGCGTCCACTGCCGGCGGGCTGAAGGCGCGCGTGGTCGAGATCCTCCAGCGGCATGGCGTTCAACATGAACTGACATGGACGCTCGGCGGCGAGACCTTCCTCACCCCGCCCGGCACGCTGAGTGAAGCGCTGGTGGCAGCCATCGGCGAGCACTGCGGCGGCATCGTCCCCGAGCTCAGCACCACCGGCGGCACCAGCGACGGCCGCTTCATCGCCCGCATCTGCCCGCAGGTGATGGAGTTCGGCGTGCTCAACGCCAGCATCCACCAGATCGACGAGTGGGTGGACGTCGCTGCGATCGAGCCGCTGACGCGCGTCTACCGCGGCACGATCGAGCGCTTCCTGCAGCAGCCGCAGCCATGACCGTGATCGAGTGGGTCGAGCGCATCGCGGCGCGGCTCGATGCCGCGGACGTGTCTTTCGGCCATGGAACCACCAACGCCTTCGACGAGGCGGCCTGGCTGGTGCTGTGGAAGCTGGGTCTGCCGCTGGACGGGCTGGACGAGGCCGGGCAACGCCCGGTGAGCGATGCGGAAGGCGCAGCCATCGAAGCCCTGGCCGCCGAGCGCATCAACACCCGAAAGCCTGCTGCCTACCTCACCGGCGAAGCCTGGCTGCAGGGCGTGCCCTTCTTCGTCGACGAGCGCGTGATCGTGCCGCGTTCGCTGATCGCCGAGCCGCTGGCCGACGGCACGCTCGACGCGTGGCTCTCGGACCGCACGCAGCGCGTGCTGGACCTGTGCACCGGCAACGGCAGCCTCGCGGTGCTGGCTGCCATGGCCTGGCCCGAGGTGACGGTGCTGGGCACCGACCTCTCGGCCGACGCGCTGCAGGTGGCGCGGCGCAACGTCGAGCGCCACGGCCTGCAGGATCGCGTCGCGCTCGCGCCAGGCGACGGGCTGGCCGCCGTGACCGGCCGTTTCGATCTGATCCTCTGCAACCCGCCCTACGTGAACCGCACCTCGATGAAGACCCTGCCACCCGAATACCGCGCCGAGCCCGCGCTCGCGCTCGACGGCGGCGCTGATGGCATGGACTTCGTGCGCCGCCTGCTGGCCGGCGTGCGCGCGCACATGAACGACGACGCGGTGCTGGTGTTGGAGATCGGCCACGAGCGGGACCACTTCGAAGCCGCATTCCCCCGCCTGCCGGTGGTGTGGCTGCCCACCAGCGCCGGCGACGACCAGGTGCTGCTGATCGAGGCGGCCGCGCTGTGATCACGCTGCGCGACATCACGCTGCGCCGCGGCGTCAAGGTGGTGCTGCAGGGCGCCAGCCTCGTGCTGCAGCCGGGCGAGAAGGTGGGCCTCATCGGCCGCAACGGCGCGGGCAAGTCGAGCCTGTTCTCGCTGCTGGCCGACCGTCTGCACGCCGACCAGGGCGACGTGGAGATCCCGCCGCGCTGGCGCATGTCCGAAGTGGCGCAGGAGATGCCAGAGACCGAGCTCGGCGCCACCGATTTCGTGCTCGAAGGCGACAAGCCGCTGATGGCCGCGCAGGCCGCGCTGGCCGCGGCCGAGCACGCCGAGGACGGCCACGCGATGGCCGAGGCGCATCAGGCGCTGGAAGACGCCGGCGCCTTCGACGCCCGCGCGCGCGCCGAGGCGCTGCTGCTGGGCCTGGGCTTCCGCACTGCGCAGATCGACGCGCCGGTCAACAGCTTCAGCGGCGGCTGGCGCATGCGGCTGCAGCTGGCGCGCGCGCTGATGTGCCCGGCCGAGATCCTGCTGCTCGACGAGCCCACCAACCACCTGGACCTGGACGCGCTGGTGTGGCTCGAAGCGTGGCTCAAGCGCTTCGAAGGTCTGATGGTCGTGATCAGCCACGACCGCGAGTTCCTGGACGCCGTCACGCGCGTCACCGTGCACCTGGACGACGCGCAGCTCACGCGCTACGGCGGCAACTACACCGCCTTCGAGGAGATGCGCGCGGAGCGCATGAGCCAGGCCCAGGCGGCCTATTCGAAGCAGCAGGAGCGCATCGCGCACCTGCAGCGCTTCATCGACCGCTTCAAGGCCAAGGCCACCAAGGCCAAGCAGGCGCAGAGCCGCGTGAAGGCGCTCGCGCGCATGGAGAAGCTCGCGCCGGTGCTGACCGCGAGCGACTTCGAGTTCGAGTTCCGCGAACCGGTGTCGCTGCCGAACCCGATGCTGTCGTTCGACGGCATCGCCTGCGGCTACGGAACGACGCAGATCGTCGGCGGCTTCAGCCGCTCGGTGCTGGCCGGCCAGCGCATCGGCATCCTGGGCGCCAACGGCCAGGGCAAGTCGACGCTGGTGAAGACGATCGCCGGCAGCCTGCCCTTGCTGTCCGGCCGCGTCACGGCCGGCAAGGGCCTGGTGATCGGCTACTTCGCGCAGCAGGAACTCGACGTGCTGCAGCTCGACGACGGCCCGCTGATGCACATGGTGCGGCTGGCGCGCGACGTGGGCCCGCCGGCGCGCGAGCAGGAGCTGCGCGACTTCCTCGGCCAGTTCCGCTTCACCGGCGACATGGTGCAGCAGGCCGTCGGTTCGCTCTCGGGCGGCGAGAAGGCGCGCCTGGTGCTGGCAATGCTGGTGTGGCAGCGCCCCAACCTGCTGCTGCTGGACGAGCCCACCAACCACCTGGACCTGACGACGCGCGAAGCGCTGTCGATCGCGCTCAACGAGTTCGAGGGCACGGTGATGCTGGTCAGCCACGACCGCGCGCTGCTGCGCGAGACCTGCGACGAGTTCTGGCTGGTCGCACGCGGCCGCGTCGAACCCTTCGACGGCGACCTGGACGACTACCAGAAGTGGCTGCTCGAGGTCTCTCGCGCCGCGGCGAAGGGGCAGCCGCTGCCCGATCCGCCGCGGCCCGCGGTGGCCGCGGCGCCGACCCCGGCGCCCGTGGCGGCCAAGGCCGCGGCAGCACCACCGCCGGCCTCGCGCGACGACCGTCAGAAGGCCAAGCAGGCGCGCGCGAAGCAGTCGGAGCTGACGCGGCCGCTGCGCGTCGAACTGCAGCGCATCGACGAGCGGATGGCGAAGCTGAACGGCGAGAAGACCGAACTCGAGAAGCGCCTGGCGAGCCCCGATGCGTCGTCCGACGACTACGCCGAGCTCGGCCGCAACCTGGCGCACGTGGGCGCCGAGTTGCACATGCTCGAGGAGCGCTGGCTGGAAGTGCAGACGGAGCTGGAAGACCTCACGCGCGACGCGTGAAATCCATTTCCCAGTTCGTCTCCCAGGTCACCCCGCCGTCGGCGGAGAACGCCTGCTCCCAGCGCGGCGACGGCGTGTCGGTGCGGCTCCAGATGAAGCGCACCTTGATCGGCCGGCCTTCGAACACCTCGTCGCAGAAGAAGGTGCCGACACCGCCCTCGAAGCGGCCGACCATCGGGTCGCCGACGGCATCCGGGTAGCGACCGTCCAGCCACCAGATCTGCCAGGTGCGCCGGGTCGGGTTCCAGCTGCGGAAGGTGGCCGCGCGGTAGGTGCCGGCGGGCGCCTCGAGCACGTTGTCGTCGACGTTGCCCGCGCCAGCCAGCAGCGGCCAGGTCTCGCAGGTGCCGCTGAAGGTGGCCCAGTCGGTGCTGTTCGCCAGGCGCTGGGCCAGGCGGCGGTGGCTCACGGTCCAGCGGCCGTGGAAGAAATCGAAGTCGTGGGCGGTGGACATGGTGGGCTTTCCTTTCAGCGCATGCGCGAGCGGCGGGTGGGGGTGAGGTCCAGGCGTTCGATCGGGCCGGCCCGGAAGGCCTGCAGGTCGGGCGTCAGCTCGGGTGGCGTGGTGTCCAGCGCCAGCACCCAGGAGCCGCTGCGCACCGGCAGGCGGGGGAAGTCGTTCTCGCTCGGCTCGCTGTCCAGCCAGAGGCCGGGCCGCCGGCGCAGCGTGTCGCGGGCAGCGTCGTCCAGCGGGCGCGCCAGCGGGACGATGAGCGCATGCCAGTGCCCGTCGGGCGATGCGGCGTGGGCTTCCGGCCAGGGCGTGACGGGCCGCAGCAACAGCACGTTGTCGGAATCGATCATCGTCGCGTTGGCCTCGTTGCGGTGCTGCTGCCAGACCGGTCCGCCGTAGAAGGCCTGCAAACCGCGCAGCCGCTCGGCCATGCCGGCGAAGCCGCGCAGCCAGGCGAACTGGTCGGGCGCCGCGGGCTCGCGGAAGATCCCCAGCACCTGCAGGCCCAGTGCTTCCTGGGTCTCGATGAACTCGCGTTCGAAGAGCGTGACGAGGTCGTCGCGCCGGCCGGGGTGCAGCAGGTAGCGCCGCAGTTCGATGACGGTGGGTGGGGTGTGCATGCGGCGCATCGTGCCCCGGCTACCCTGACACCGAATGTCAGCTTTCTTTGCGACACTGCGTCCATGCGTGCGAGCCGCCTGCTGACCATCCTGATGCACCTGCAGGAACGCGGCCGCGCGAGCGCGCCGGTGCTGGCGGCGAAGACCAGCGTCTCGGTGCGCACGATCTACCGCGACGTGGACCACCTCAGCGCCGCCGGCGTGCCGATCTGGGCCGAGCCCGGCCGCCAGGGCGGCATCTGCCTGCGGCCGGGCTGGCGCACGCAGCTCACCGGGCTCACCAGCATCGAGGCGCGCGCCGTGCTGCTGGCCGGCCTGCCCGGCCCGGCGGCGGAGCTGGGCCTGGGCCCGGCGGTGGCCGCGGCGCAGCCCAAGCTGCTGGCCGCGCTGCCCGAGGAGTCGCAGGCCGAGGCGCGCCGCATCGGCCAGCGCTTCCACCTCGACACCGTCGACTGGTACCGCGGCAACGAGCCGCCGGCCTGCCTGCACGACGTGGCCGAAGCCGTCTGGGCGAGCCGCCGCGTCGCGATGCGCTACGAAAGCTGGAAGGCGACCAGCGACCGCACGGTCGAGCCCATCGGCCTGGTGCTGAAGGCCGGCACCTGGTACATGGCCGCGCGCTCGCCGGGCCGCGCGGACCCGGGCGTGTTCCGCCTGTCGTCGGTGCACCGGCTGGAACTGCTGGACGAGACCTTCGTTCCCCCGCGCGAGTTCGACCTTGCGGCGTGGTGGCGCGCCAGCACCGCGCGCTTCGAGGCCGGGCTCTACACCGCCACGGCACGGCTGCGTGTCACCGAGACGGGCTTGCGGCGACTGGTGCAGTTCAGCCCCACGGTCGCCGAGGCGGCCTACGCGACGGCCGAGCCCTGCTGGGAAGAGATAGCCGGCCGCGGCTGCGTGGAGGTGCAGGTGCCGATCGAGTCGGTGGCGCACGCCTCGCACCAGATGCTGCGCCTGGGCACCGAGGCCGAGGTGCTGGCGCCCGCTGAGCTGCGCGGGGCGCTGTACCGCGCGGCGCAGGCCCTTGCCGCCGCCTACGCGGGTTCCGCCTGACGGTGGCAGGGTTATTAAATTGCACGCAATTGAATTGCGCGCTACATTAACGCCCATGCCGCGCCGAGACACCCCCACCCCGATGCCCCAGCTGGCGCTGGAGCAGCACCTGTGCTTCGCGCTCTACGCCACCTCGCTGGCGATGACCAAGCTCTACAAGCCGGTGCTCGAGCCGCTGGGCCTCACCTACCCGCAGTACCTCGTGATGGTGGTGCTGTGGGAAGGCGACGGCCTCACGGTGAGCCAGCTCGGCGAGCGCCTGGGCCTGGACTCCGGCACGCTGACGCCGCTGCTCAAGCGCCTGGAGGGCGCCGATCTCGTGCAGCGCCTGCGCGATGCCGCCGACGAGCGCCGCGTGCTGCTGCGCCTGACGGCCGCCGGCCGCGCCCTGAAGGGCCCGGCCACCGCGGTGCCGGGCGCGCTGGCCGCCGCCAGCGGCTGCACGCTCGACGAGCTGGTCGACCTGAAGACGAAGCTGCAGGCCCTGCGGCAGCGCCTGAACGAATCATCCACCGGCGCCGCGTAGAAGCGGCGCACGTTCCACCCCGAAAGAGAGAAAAGGAAGCAAGCACCATGGCCATCGACAAAGCCCTCTACACCGCCCACGCCACCAGCACCGGCGGCCGCGCCGGCACCACCGAATCGTCGGACGGCGCGATCAAGCTCACGCTGTCCACGCCGAAGGAACTCGGCGGCGCCGGCGGCCCCGGCACCAACCCCGAGCAGCTGTTCGCCGCCGGCTACTCGGCCTGCTTCATCGGCGCGATGAAGGCCGTGGCCGGGCGCCAGAAGATCGCACTGCCGGGCGAGGTGTCGATCAAGTCCAGCGTCTCCATCGGCCCGATGACCGGCAAGGAAGGCGCCTTCGGCATCGCGGTGAAGATGGACATCAGCGTGCCGGGCATGGACCGCGCCGCGGCCGAGAAGCTGGTGGCCACCGCGCACGAGGTGTGCCCGTACTCGAACGCCACGCGCGGCAACATCGACGTCACCCTGAGCGTGGTCTGACCGGCAGGCCCCGCCCCCGGCTTTCGGGGGCGGGTCTGTCACGCGGCGGTCATCGGGCTTTCATAGCGTCGCGGCTTCACCGCCACGACCTGCTTGAACCTCCCATGCACCGCACCACCCTGGCCGCCGCGGCCCTTGCCCTCTGTTCCACGCTGGCCGGCGCACAGACCGTCTCCAGCGTCGGCTTCGTCAACGGCCTGGCGCTCAGCGGCAGCCTCACCGACACCACCGGCAGCGGCTTCGACAGCCGCGTCGGCTACTTCTCCGACCTGTACTACGACGCCAACCGCAACGAGTGGTGGGGCCTGTCGGACCGCGGCCCCGGCGGCGGCACCCTGAACTACGAGACGCGGCTGCAGCGCTTCACGATCGACGTGAACCCGGTCACCGGCGCGATCAGCAACTTCCAGATCGCGCAAACGGTGCTGTTCCACAACGGCAGCCAGCCCTTCAACGGGCTGGCGCCGGGCGCCGGCAGCTTCCTGGGCTACTCGTTCGATCCCGAAGGCATGGTCGTGAACCCGGTCAATGGCCACGTGCTGGTCTCCGACGAGTACGGCCCCTCGGTCTACGAGTTCGACCGCGCCGGCCAGCTGGTGCGCGCCTACAACCAGCCGGCGAACCTGGTGCCGCGTGTCGGTGCGGCCACCGACTACAACGCCGCGCCGCCCACGCTCACCGCAGGCCGCGAGCCCAACCGCGGCTACGAAGGCCTCGCCATCAGCCCGGACGGCCGGTACGCCTATGCGGTGCTGCAGAACGGCGCCATCCAGGACGGCTGGGCCAACGGCACCCGCGGCGAGTACACGCGCATCGTCAAGTACGACACCGCCACCGGCGCGGTGGTCGGCCAGTACGCCTACAAGCTGGAAAGCTCGGGCCAGGGCCGCGGCATCTCGGCGCTGGTGGCGCTCGGCAACGACCGCTTCATGATCCTCGAGCGCAACAACCGCGGCGTGGGCGTCGGCGCCACGCTGGCCGGCGCCGACAAGAACGTGTTCGTCATCGACCTGGCCGGCGCCACCGACGTCAGCGGCATCAACCTGCCCGCCAGCGGCACGCTGCCGGCCGGGGTGCAGGCCGTGGTGAAGGGCGCGCGCGTGATCGACCTCGACGCCGACACGCTGGCCGCACTCGGCAACCGCAGCCCCGAGAAGTGGGAAGGCCTGGCCGTCGGCCCGCGCCTGGCGAACGGCCAGTACCTCGTGCTGGCCGGCACCGACAACGACTACAGCGTGACGCAGAACGCCGGCGGCGTGCAGTTCGACGTGTGGTTCCGCATGACCGACGCCGACCCCTACGCCACCTCGATCCAGTGCCCGGTGGGCAGCGTCACCGGCTGCACCTTCACGAACAACGGCACGGCCGCCACGCTGAGCAGCGCCTACGCGCTGCTGCCCGGCGTGCTGCATGCGTACACCGCGACGATCGACGGCTACACGGCACCGGTGCCCGAAGCCGGCACCTGGGCGCTGATGGCCGCGGGCCTGGCCGCGATGGCGCTGCGGATCCGCCGCCGCGCCGCCTGAGCGTCAGCCCGCCGCCGCCAGCTGCAGCATCAGCGCCACGCGCGCCTGCATCGGCGTCAGCGGCCCGGCCGAGGGCAGGCCGTCGGCGGTGTCGCCGACCACGCCGCCGAGCAGGCAGCGCGACGTGCGCCAGACGACCACGCCGCGGGCCTGCGCCCGCCGTGCCGCCTGCACCAGGTTCTCGTGCACGGTGCCGTTGCCGGTGCCGGCGATCACCACGCCGCTCGCACCGGCGGCCACCGCCGCGTCCAGCAGCGTGCCGCCGACGCCGCCGTGGCTGAGCACGATCTCGACGCGCGGCCAGGCTTCCACGCGCCGCGCCAGCAGCGCGGCCGCGTCACCGCCGGCCTCCGGCCAGCCGCGGAAGCGGCGCAGGCGGCCGTCCTCGAACTGCGCCAGCGCGCCGGCGTCGCCGGCGTCGAAGGCATCGACGCGGTAGCCGTGCACCTTGCGCAGGTCCGCGGCGCCGAAGATCCGGCCCCCGAACGCCACCAGCACGCCGCCGGCATCCGGCTCGCGCGCCAGCCGCACGGCGTCATACAGGTTCTGCGGCCCGTCGGGCGAGAGCGCGGTGGCCGGGCGCATCGCCGCCGTCAGCACCACGGGCCGGGCCGCCGCCACGGTGCGGTGCAGGAAGTAGGCGGTCTCCTCCAGCGTGTCGGTGCCGTGGGTGACGACCACGCCGCGCACCCCGGGCCGCGCCAGGTGGACGGCCACGCGCTGCGCCAGCCGCGCCCAGGTGGCGTGGTCCATGTCGCAGCTGTCCAGCCGCGCCACCGTCTCGGCCTCCAGGGCCTGGCCGCGCAGCGCCGGCACGGCCGCCAGCAGCTGCTCGGCGCTGAGCGCACCGGCCTCGTAGCCGGTGTGGCTGGCGCTGCTGGCCGCGGTGCCGGCGATGGTGCCGCCGGTGCCCAGCACCACCACGGTTCCGGAATCGCTTGGCAGAGTCGTCATTTCTGGACAAAAATACAGTCACTGGACAAAACGCCAGGGCCGCCGAAGAGAACCACGCCCCATGGACGACAGCCCCAAGCTCACCGCGCGCCAGCAACAGGTGCTGGACCTGGTGCAGAGCGCCATCGAACGCACCGGTGCCCCGCCCACGCGCGCCGAGATCGCCAGCGAACTCGGCTTCAAGTCGCACAACGCCGCCGAGGAACACCTGCAGGCGCTGGCCCGCAAGGGCGTCATCGAGCTGGTGGGCGGCACCTCGCGCGGCATCCGTCTGAAGTCTGACACATTGCGTGCGCTGGCCGAGGCGCGCCTCGCCCCCTTCGGCAAGCAGTACATGCTGCCGCTGCCGAGCCTGGCGCAGCTCTCGCTGCCGCTGGTGGGCCGCGTGGCGGCGGGCACGCCCATCCTGGCGCAGGAGCATGTCGAGCAGACCTACATGGTCGAGGCCTCGATGTTCCCGCGCCGCCCCGACTTCCTGCTCAAGGTGCGCGGCATGAGCATGCGCGACGCCGGCATCCTCGACGGCGACCTGCTGGCGGTGCAGAAGGCGAAGGACGCGAAGAACGGCCAGATCGTGGTGGCCCGGCTGGGCGACGAGGTCACCGTCAAGCGCCTGCGCCGCACCAGCAAGGGCGTCGAGCTGCTGCCGGAGAATCCCGACTTCGACGTCATCCACGTGCCGCCCGACGCCGACGACTTCGAACTCGAAGGCATCGCCGTGGGCCTGATCCGCAACACCATGCTGATGTGACGCCGATGTCTCCCGCCAGCGCCAGCACCCCCGCTTCCGCCGCGCGCGCCGCGCAGCGCCCACCCAAGGCACCGCCGCCGCGCAAGGCGCGCAGTGCCGCCGAATGCGAGCAGCTCGAGCAGCTGCCCAACATCGGCCCGTCGATCGCGGCCGACCTGCGCTCGCTGGGCATCCGCCACCCGCAGGAACTGGCGGCGCGCGACGCGTTCGAGCTGTACCAGGCGCTGTGCAGCCAGACCGGCAAGCGGCAGGACCCCTGCGTGCTCGACACCTTCATGGCCGCCACCGACTTCATGCGCGGTGCCGAGCCGCGGCCCTGGTGGAGCTACACGGCCGAGCGCAAGTCGCGCTTCGGCGTGGTCTAGCGCCAGCCACGGCCACCCCCGCGTTCGCGGGGTGCGGGGCGCGAACTGGCGCCCCTTTGCCCGTTTCTTCGCGGCATGGCTCGAGGGCTGGCGCGGCGACGATCTGCCTCAGGTCGCCAACCGTTCGTCCGATAACTTGTTCATGCTTCGCCCCCTGTCACGCATCTCGCGCTGGAACCGCCGCAGCACCACGCTGCTGGACTCGAGCAGCCTGCGCGTCGAGGTGCGCCCGCCTTCGCTGCGCTGCGCGCCCGCCGGCGGCCTGTGGCAACGGCTGCTGTTCTGGGTGATGGCGCCGGCGCCGCACGAGGCTTCGCCGCCGCTGAACCGGCTGCCGAACGTGCGCATCGAATTCCTGGCAACCCTGACCGACATCGACAGCGACGATGCCGAGACGCTGCGCCGCCGCATCCACGACGCCCGCTCGCTGCGCGAGCTGTGGCACCTGCGCGCGGATGTCTTTCGCATCGTCGGCATCTGGCACAGCCAGCACCAGGCGCAGGAGCGTGTCTCGCTGCTGAACCGCCACTTCCCGACGCGCGCCGCGCGCTCGCAGTTCGCCGTGTTGTAGAGGCCACCGCGATGCAGACCCTCGATTCCCCCCGTGACTACACGCCCGGCGCCGGCCTGCCGGGCGACCGCCACGCGCGCATCGCCGCGCGCAAGGCCTTCGTGTCGCTGAAGCTCACCTTCCTGGAGGCGCTGGAACACGTCCAGCAGGCCGAATGGCTGCGCGTGCAGGTGGTGGCCGCCGAGGAACCGGTCGACCTGTGGCTGCTGCGTGCGCCGGTGTTCGCCGCGCTGGCCGGGGTGAACGCCGAGCAGCGCAGCCGGCGCCAGATGCTGCGCCGCGGCCTCGACTCGATGTTCCCCGACCTCGACGACGGCAGCTGCTTCAACCCCCTGTAGCGGCCGGCGTCAGGCCGCCCTGACCCGCGACTTGAACACGCGCCTGAACTTCTCGACCTTGGGCGCCACCACGAAGGTGCAGTAGCCGGCGTTCGGGTGGTTCGCGAAGTAGTGCTGGTGGTAGGCCTCGGCCTTGGTGTAGTTCGCCAGCGCCTTCACCTCCGTCACCACCCGGCCCTTCAGCGCCTCGTTGGCCTCGGCCAGCACCTCGCGCACCACGGCTTCCTGCGACGGGTCGTGCAGGTAGATGCCGCTGCGGTACTGCGTGCCGACGTCGTTGCCCTGGCGGTTCAGCGTGGTGGGATCGTGGATCGTGAAGAAGATGGCCAGGATCTCGCGCAGGCCGATGCGGTCGGCATCGAAGCTGACGCGCACCACCTCGGCATGGCCGGTGTCGCCGCCGCACACCTGCTCGTAGCTGGGGTTCACGACATGCCCGTTGGTGTAGCCGCTCTCGACGGCGGTGACGCCGTCCACCAGCTCGTACACCGCCTCCAGGCACCAGAAACAACCGCCGCCCAGCGTGATCGCCTGGCTGTTCATGCAACGCTCCTTGTCGCGTGGTTCATTGGGAAGGTCCGCAGTCGCGGCCGCGCTGCGGTTCCTTACACTCGGTCGATTATCAGGAGCAAGCCCTCATGGCCGCCAAGTTCAATTGGGAAGACCCCTTCCTCTTCGACAGCCAGCTCAGCGACGACGAGCGCGCCGTGCGCGACGCCGCCCATGCCTACTGCCAGGAGAAGCTGCAGCCGCGCGTGCTGATGGCCGCGCGCCACGAGACCTTCGACCGCGCCATCATGTCCGAGATGGGCGCCCTGGGCCTGCTGGGCAGCACCATCGAAGGCTACGGCTGCGCGGGCCTCAACAGCGTCTGCTACGGGCTGGTTGCGCGCGAGGTGGAGCGCGTGGACAGCGGCTACCGCAGCGCGATGAGCGTGCAGAGCTCGCTGGTGATGCACCCGATCCACGCCTACGGCAGCGAGGCGCAGCGCCAGAAGTACCTGCCCAGGCTCGCCACCGGCGAATGGGTCGGCTGTTTCGGCCTCACCGAGCCCAACCACGGCAGCGACCCCGCCAGCATGCTCACGCGCGCGAAGCCGGTGGACGGCGGCTACCGCCTCAGCGGCAGCAAGATGTGGATCACCAACAGCCCGATCGCCGACGTCTTCGTCGTCTGGGCCAAGCTGGAGGACCCGGACGGCAAGGTGGGCGGGCAGGAGAGCATCCGCGGCTTCATCCTCGAAAAGGGCATGCAGGGCCTGAGCGCACCGAAGATCGAAGGCAAGATGAGCCTGCGCGCCAGCATCACCGGCGAGATCGTGATGGACGGCGTGTTCGTGCCCGAAGCCAACCTGCTGCCCAACGTGAGTGGCTTGAAGGGCCCGTTCGGCTGCCTCAACAAGGCACGCTACGGCATCGCCTGGGGTGCCCTGGGCGCGGCCGAGTTCTGCTGGATGGCCGCGCGCCAGTACACGCTGGACCGCAAGCAGTTCGGCCGCCCGCTGGCCCAGAACCAGCTGATCCAGAAGAAGCTCGCCGACATGCAGACCGAGATCACCATCGGCCTGCAGGCCGTGCTGCGCGTGGGCCGGCTGATGGACGAGGAGCGCGCCGCGCCCGAGATGATCAGCCTGATCAAGCGCAACAGCTGCGGCAAGGCGCTGGACATCGCGCGCGTGGCCCGCGACATGCACGGCGGCAACGGCATCCACGACGAGTACCACGTGATCCGCCACATGATCAACCTCGAGACGGTGAACACCTACGAAGGCACCCACGACGTGCATGCGCTGATCCTCGGCCGCGCACAGACCGGGCTGCAGGCCTTCTTCTGAATGAACGAGATCTTCCTCGCGCTGCACATCGAGGGCTGGAAGCCGCTGCTGTCGGCGGTGCTGCTGTCGCCGCTGCCGCTGCTGGTGCTGGTCCTCGCCGGCGCGCGGTTGATGTTCAGGCACCGCATCACGGCCTGGCTGATGATCCTGTTCGGCGTGCTGGGGCTCTGGCTCACCACCACCGAAGGCCTCGCCAACGCGCTCAAGCTGTGGCTGGTGCGGCCGCCGCCGCCGTTGATGGAAGGCGACATCGCGGGCCTGAAGCGGGCGCCGAAGACCGCCATCGTGGTGCTGGGCGCCGGCGCCAAGCGGCTGTCGCCCGAGTACGGCGTGTCGAACCTGAAGCCGGCCAGCATCGAGCGGCTGCGTTACGGCCTCTGGCTGTCGCGCGAGACCGGCCTGCCGGTGGCCTTCAGCGGCGGCGTGGGCTTCGGCGCCGAGCCCGGCCAGCAGACGGAAGCCGACATCGCCGCGCGCATCGCCGAGCGCGAGTTCGGACGCCCGCTGAAGTGGACCGAGACGGAATCGCGCGACACGCGCGAGAACGCGATGAAGACCGTGGCGCTGCTGCAGGCGCAGGGCATCGACCAGATCGTGCTGGTGACGCAGGACTACCACATGCGCCGCTCGCTGCGGAACTTCGAGCGCGCGACCGAGGGCCGCAACATGCGCATCGTGCCGGCGCCGATGGACCTGCCGCCGGGCGGCCCGCCGCGCGCGGTCGACTGGCTGCCCAGCCGTCGCGGCTACGAGGCCAACTGGCTGGTGCTGCACGAATGGGTGGGCCTGGTGGCGGGGGCGTGAGCGAAGCACGCGGCCTCAGCCGGGACAAGGCCTTGCAGACCCGGTTTGCCACCCCACCTGTCGCTGACCGACACTGTCGGCCCTTGCCGAGGAACTCCTGCTGATGAAACCCTGGTTGATCGCCGCCCTGATCGTCTCCATCGCCGCCACCACGCTGCCCGGCACCGCCGACGCCAAGCGCATCGGCGGCGGCAAGTCGACAGGCGTGCAGCGCAACATGCCGGCGCGCACCGCGCCCGACGCGCCCCCCGCGAAGCCCGCCGCGCCGGCGCAGAACGCCGCGCCCGCGCAGGGCCAGCAGGCCGCGGCGCCGGCGGCAACTCCGGCCGCCGCGACCACGCCGCCCAGGCGCAGCTGGATGGGTCCGATCGCCGGCCTTGCCGCCGGCCTGGGCCTGGCCGCGCTGGCCAGCCACTTCGGCTTCGGCGAGGCGTTGGCCAACGGCCTGATGCTGGCGCTGCTGGTGGGCGGCGCGCTGCTGCTCGTCACCTTCCTCGTGCGCCGCTTCGGCGGCACGCGCGGCCCGGTGCTGGCCGGCGCAGGCGCGTCCGGCCCGCTGCCGCTGCGCAGCGAGCCGCCGCTGCAGCGCCGCGCGGAACCCGAGTTCGCTGCGGCCGCACCTGCGGCCGGCGCCGCACCCACCGAGCCGGCCATCACGCGCGCCTTCGTGCCGGCGGCCTTCGACGCCGAGGGTTTCGCCCGCACCGCGAAGATGACCTTCATCCGGCTGCAGGCCGCGCACGACAGCGCCGACCTCGACGACCTGAAGCGCTTCACCACGCCGGAGATGTTCGCGTCGCTGCGCCTGGACATCCAGGAGCGAGGCCAGGCCGCGCAGCACACCGATGTGGTCGACGTGGCGGCCGAGGTGCTGGACGTCGCGCAGGAGCCCGAGCGCCAGATCGTCAGCGTGCGCTTCCACGGCCACCTGGTGGAGGAGCGCGGGGCCGCCCCGGTGGCCTTCGACGAGGTCTGGCACCTGGTGCGCCCGCACGACGAGAGCCGGCCCTGGGCCATCGCAGGGATCGAGCAGATGGCCTGAAGCGCGATGCGGCCGGCTACGATGCCGGCATGAGCATCCCCGCACCCGGACCCCGACTCCTGCGCAGCGCCGCCCTCTGGGCGGCGTTGTCGCTTGTTGCCTGCACCACGGCGCCGCCCGCCCCGCTGGCCGACACCACGCCGTTGCCGGCGCCCGCCGCGCTGCGCGTCGAAGGGGCCCCGCCGCTGCTGCGCGCGCCGATCGATGCGGCCCGGCGCTACGGCGACGTGGCCGGCCACGTCTTCGTCGACTGGCACCCGGTGCAGCGCCAGATGCTGCTGGCGCACCGCGCGCCCGGTGTCAGCACCACCCAGCTCTACCTGCTGCGCAGCCCGCTCGCCACGCCCGAGGCCCTGACCAGCGGCGCCGACCCCGTCACCAGCGCGCAGTGGGAACCGCGCGAGGGGCGCTACCTGGTGTTCGCGCGCGGCAGCGGCGGCGACGAGGCCTTCCAGCTCTACCGGCTCGACCTCGACACGCGGGCCGCCACGCAGATCACGCCCGCCGGCCAGCGCCACGCCCTGCACGACTGGGTGAAGTCGCGCTCGCTCGCCGTGGTGCTGTCGGTGCCGCTGGACCGCACCGCCGCGGGCGGCCGGCGCAGCGAGGTCACGACCACGCTGTCGCTGATCGACCCGCTGAACCCGGCCGCGGCGCGCGTGGTGGCCGAACTGCCCGGCGGCGGCTGGACCGGCGCCGACGTCTCGCCCGACGAGAAGCAGCTGGCCTTGACGCGCTATGTCTCGGCCACCGAGTCCGAGGTCTGGCTGCTCGACATGGCCAGCGGCCAGCGCCGCCGCGTGCTGCCCGCGCCCGGCGAGACCCTGGTGGCGTCGCACCGCGTGGCCGAGTGGTCGCGCGACGGCCGCTCGCTGTTCCTCACCAGCGACCGCGCCGGCGAGTTCCACGAGGTGATGCGCCTGGACCTGGCCGGCGGCGCGCTGACGCGGCTGACCGCCGACACGCCCTGGGACGCCGACTACGGCAGCGCCAGCCGCGACGGCCGCACGCTGGCGCTGGTGGTCAACGTCGACGGCCGCAGCGAACTGCGGCTGGCCGATGCCGCCACCGGTGCCGCGCGTGCGCTGCCCGCGCTGCCCGCCGGCAGCGTCTCGCGCGCGCGCTTCCATCCGTCGCGCGACGAGCTGGCCTTCGTGGTGAGCGGCACGCAGGGCCCGGCGCAGATCCACACGCTGGATCTCTCCGCCGGCACGCCCGCGGCGCAGGCCTGGACCACGCCGGTGGGTGTCGAGGGGCTGGACCTCAAGAGCCTGCCGGGCCAGCAGATCGTGCGCTGGAAGAGCTTCGACGGCCGCACCATCAGCGGCCTGCTGACGCTGCCGCCGGCGCGCTTCGCCGGCCCGCGCCCGGTGCTGATGCAGGTGCACGGCGGTCCGGAAGGGCAGGCCCGCATCGGCTGGCAGGGCCGCTTCAACCACCTGGTGCTGAACATGGGCATCGCGGTGCTGGAGCCCAACGTGCGCGGCAGCAGCGGCTACGGCAAGACCTACCTGTCGCTGGACAACGGCCGGCTGCGCGAAGACTCGGTGAAGGACCTGGGCGCCGCGATCGACTGGATGGCCACGCAGCCGCGGCTGGACGCCTCGCGCGTCGTCGTCGCCGGCGGCAGCTACGGCGGCTACATGGCGCTGGCCGCCAGCACGCTGCTGGCCGACCGCATCGCCGGCGCGATGAGCGCGGTGGGCATCAGCAACTTCGTCAGCTTCCTGGAGAACACCGAGAGCTACCGGCGCGACCTGCGCCGCGCCGAATACGGCGACGAGCGCGACCCGGCGATGCGCGCCTTCCTGCAGCAGATCTCGCCGCTGAACCGCGTCGACCGCATCACCAAGCCGCTGATGGTGGTGCAGGGCCGCAACGACCCGCGCGTGCCCTGGACCGAGAGCGAGCAGATCGTGCGCAGCCTGCAGAAGCGCGGCACGCCGGTGTGGTACCTGCTGGCCGACAACGAAGGCCACGGCTTCGCGCGGCGCGAGAACAGCGACTACTATTTCGCCGCGCTGTTGCAGTTCCTGCAGCAGACCTTGAAGCCGTGACGACGCGCTGGGCCGTGGCCACGTTCGTGCTCGCGGCCTGCGCCGCGGCGCCGGACGCGCCGCTGCGGCTGCAGCAGCCGGTGGTGCTGCTGGGCGAGGTGCACGACAACGCGGCCCAGCACGCGCTGCGGCTGCAGGCCTTCAAGGACCTGCTGGCCACCGGCGCACGGCCCGCGCTGGCGATGGAGCAGCTCGACCGCGACAGGCAGGCCGCGCTCGACGCGGTGCTGGCCGCACCCGCGCCCACCGCCGATGCGGTGATCGCGGCGGCCGGCGGCCCGTCGTGGACCTGGGCCTTCTACCGCCCCTTCATCGAGCTCGCGCTGCAGCACCGGCTGCCGATCGTCGCCGCCAACGTGTCGCGTGCCGAGACGCGCCGCGTCATCCAGGACGGGCTGGCGGCCACCGGCTTCGACGCGCAGGTGCCCGAGGCGGTGCTGAAGGCGCAGGCCGCCGAGGTGGAGGCCGGCCATTGCGGCATGCTCGACGCCGCCACCGCCGGCCGCATGGCGCTGGCCCAGGTGGCGCGCGACCAGTTCATGGCCCGCGTGCTGCAGCAGCACGCGGCGCGCGGCGTGGTGCTGCTGGCCGGCAACGGCCACGTGCGCACCGACATCGGCGCGCCGGTGTGGCTGCCGCCGCCGGTGCGCCGGCGCAGCGAGGCCATCGGCGTGCTCGAGCAGGGCGACACGCTGGCGGCCTTCGACCGCCGCACCTTCACCGCCGTGCAGCCCCGCCCCGACCCCTGCGAGCGCATGCGCCGCCCGGCACCGCCGCTGAAACCGGAGTCCGCACGATGAACGCCCCACAGCCCGCCGGCCTGAGCCCCTGGGGCGACGCGCCGACCAGCCGCGCCCCGGGCTGGGTCTACACGCGCGACGACGTCTACCGCCAGGAGCTCGAGCGCTTCTTCTACCGCGGCCACTGGTGCTACGTGGGCCTGGCGTGCGAGATCCCGAACCCGGGCGACTGGCGCCGCAGCGTGGTGGGCGAACGCAGCGTGATCATGGCGCGCGACAAGCAGGGCGAGATCCACGTGGTGGAGAACCGCTGCGCGCACCGCGGCGTGGCCTTCTGCCGCGAGCGCCAGGGCAACGGCAAGAGCTTCAGCTGCCCCTACCACCAGTGGACCTACGCGCTCAACGGCGATCTGCTGGGGCTGGCCTTCCGCAACGGCGTGAAGAACGGCGACGGCGTCAACGGCGGCATGCCCGCCGACTTCAAGCTCGGCGAGCACGGCCTCACGAAGCTGAAGGTGGCCTGCCGCGGCGGCGCGGTGTTCGCGAGCTTCGACGCCGGGGTCGAGCCCTTCGAGGACTTCCTCGGCCCCGAGGTGCTGCCCTGGTACGACCGCGTGTTCAACCCCGAGCGGCCGCTGAAGCTGCTGGGCTATAACCGCCAGCGCATCCCGGCCAACTGGAAGCTGATGCAGGAGAACATCAAGGACCCGTACCACCCGGGCCTGCTGCACACCTGGTTCGTCAACTTCGGGCTCTGGCGCGCCGACCAGCAGAGCCGCATGGTCACCGACCGCCACCACCGCCATGCCTGCATGATCAGCCGCCGCAGCGAGGCCGCCGCCGGCCAGGCGGTGACGCAGGGCGTGGCCAGCTACAAGCCCGGCATGGTGCTGAACGACCCGCGCCTGCTCGACGTGGTGCCCGAGCCCTGGTGGAACGGGCCGACGGTGGTGATGACCACGCTGTTCCCGAGCCTGATCGTGCAGCAGCAGGTGAACTCGCTGTCCACGCGCCACATCCGCCCCGTGGCGCCGGGTGTGTTCGACTTCGTCTGGACCCACTTCGGCTACGCCACCGACGACGAGGCGATGACGCGCCGCCGCCTGCGCCAGGCCAACCTGTTCGGCCCCGCCGGCTTCGTGTCGGCCGACGACGGCGAGGTGATCGAGTTCGCGCAGCAGGCCTTCGACGCGAACCCCGAGGCGCGCACCATCAGCGAGCTGGACGGCCGCGACGCGAAGGCCGACACGCCGCACAACGTCACCGAGACGCTGATCCGCGGCATGTACGGCTACTGGCGCCGGGTGATGGAGCTGTAGATGGACGCAGGCACGCTGCTGGCGCTGCACGCGCTCCATGCCGACTGCGCTGCCGTGCTGGACAGCGGCGACATCACCGCGTGGCCGGACTTCTTCGTCGAAGACGGCGTCTACCGGCTGCAGTCGCGCGAGAACTTCGACCGCGGGCTGCCGCTGGCCACGCTGTCGTTCGAGAGCCGCGCGATGCTGAAGGACCGTGTCTACGGCGCGCAGGAGACGCTGTTCCACGACCCGTACCACCAGCGCCACGTGGTCGGCCTGCCGCGCCTGCTGGCGACGGAAGCGGACGGCACGCTGCGCTGCGAGGCGAGCTACGTGGTCATCCGCACCAAGCGCGACGCGATGCCCGAGATCCTCTCGGTGGGGCGTTACCTGGATCGCGTGGTTCGGACGCCCGAGGGCCTGCGCTTCGCCGAACGGCTGGTGATCTTCGACAACGACCTGATCCCGAACTCGATCGTCGCGCCGATCTAGTTCAGCAGATCGCGCGCCTCCGTCCACAGGGCGGCCGCCCATTCGGCCGCCGGCCGACTGTCCTTCACCAGGCCCACGCCCTGCCCCGACCAGGCCTGCAGGTGCTGCAGGTCCCCCGCGGCCTCGGCCGCCTTGCGCATCGCCACGGTGAGGCCGCGCTGCACCGGGTACGGTGCCGGCTCGGGCGCCGACGGCTCGGCGGCAGCGCGCACGTAGGCCGTCGCGATACCGCGGCCCCAGCGGCCCGAGAAGGCGCGCGTGAGCTGCGTGTCTTCGGGCGTCAGGCCGGCCAGACCGGCGGCCCAGGCGGGCGAGATGGCGGCCTCGGGGCAGCGCAGGAACGCGGTGCCGATCTGCACGCCGCTCGCACCCAGCAACAGTGCCGCGGCCGCCCCGCGCGCGTCGGCAATGCCGCCGGTGGCCACCACCGGCACGTCGCCGGCCACGTCCACCACCTGCGGCAGCAGCGCGAAGAGGCCGACCGCCGCGTCGCGCGCCCGCGCCGCCTCGAAGGCACCGCGGTGACCGCCGGCCTCCGAGCCCTGCGCCACCAGCACATCGGCACCGGCGGCGAGCGCCTGCTTCGCCTCGGCGATGCTGGTGACGTTGGCCATCCAGGCGACGCCGGCCTGCTTCAGGCGCTGCAAGAAGGGCGCCGGGTACAGGCCCATGATCGACGAGACCGCCGCCGGCCGCGCCTGCAGCAGCGCCTCGCACTGCGCCGCGAAGTCGACGAGCGGCGCGTCGCCGGCCGTGGCCGCCACCGCCGGCCCGTGGCGGCCGAGGAACTCGCGCACCGCGGCCTCGTGCGCGGCGTTGCGCACGGGCGGCGGGTCGGGCACCCACAGGTTGATCTGCAGCGGCCCGCCGCCGGCGGCGCCGAAGCGTGCCACCCAGTCGGCGATGGCCGCGGCGTCGTACAGCAGCGCACCCATCGCCGCCATGCCGCCGGCCTGCGCGACCGCACGCGACAGCGCGACCGAAGGCACGCCGGCCATCGGCGCCAGCAGCAGCGGCAGGCGCAGGCCGAAGCGCTGCGCAAAGGCCTCGGCGCGCTGCAGCGCGGGCTTCACGGCGCCGGCTGCCGCACCGGCGGCGCGAGCTCGGCGTGCGCGGCCAGCCAGGCCACGGCCGCGCGGCCGTCGGCCTGGGCCGGATGGAAATCGGCGCGCAGGTAGCGCTTCCAGGGGCCGGCGATCCGCCGCAGCACGCCGGGCCGCCCGATCAGGAACTGCAGCCCGCGCCACCACACGCCGGGCCGCCACCAGGTGCCGTCGTGCCACAGGTTGCTGGCGGTCTGGCGCAGCACGTCGACGACGAAGTGGAACGAGACGACGCGGAAGATGCGCAGCCGCCAGGCCTCGTTGCCGCCCAGGGCGCGGTAGAGCTCGAACGCGGTGCTGCGGTGCTCGGTCTCCTCGCTGCAATGCCACAGCCACAGGTCGCGCAGGCGCGGCTCGGCGCCGGCCAGCAGTTCGTCGGCGTGCGCCAGCAGCTGCTCCGAGAGGATCGCCGTGATGTGCTCGGTGGCCGCGGTCACGGCGAGCCAGTTGCGCGGGCCCATGCCGCTCGCCTCGATGCCCTGCCGGCGCTTCAGGATGCGCGCTTCCCAGCGATTCACCAGGCCCTGCCGCGCCAGGTGCGCGTTGTAGCGCGTGTGCACGTGGCGGTGCGTGGCCTCCTGGCCGATGAAGGCCTGCACCTCGTCGGCGAAGCGCGCGTGCTGGTCGGGCGTGAGCTGCGCCAGGCCCATGCGCACCGAGTCGATGAACAGCTGCTCGCCGGCCGGGAAGCTCATCGACAGCGCGTCGAAGAACGCGGTGCGGAAGGCGCAGCCGCCGTTCCAGTGGCGCGGCAGCGGCGTGTCCAGGTCCACGCCCAGGCGGCGGATGGTGAGGGTGGTGGCCATCGGCGGATTGTGCGCCGCGGCCTTCAGCCGCGCGCGCGCCGCGTCCGCACGGCCTGTGCCAGTTGCCGCAGCATCGGCTCGGTGTCGGCCCAGCCGATGCAGGCGTCGGTGATCGAGACGCCCGGCTTCAGCGGCTGGCCCGGCTTCAGCTCCTGCCGGCCCTCCTCGAGGTGGCTCTCGACCATCAACCCGACGATGCGGCGCTCGCCGGCGGCGATGCGCGCCGCGATGTCGGCCGCGTTCTCGATCTGGCGCCGGTGCTGCTTGCGGCTGTTGGCATGCGAGACGTCGACCATCACCTGCTCGCGCAGGCCCGCGGCGCGCAGCACGGCGCAGGCGGCCTCGACGCCGGCGGCGTCGAAGTTCGGCTCGCGCCCGCCGCGCAGGATCACGTGGCAGTCGCGGTTGCCGCGGGTCTCGAAGACGGCCGCCATGCCCATCTTCGTCATGCCCATGAAGGCGTGCGGCGCGGCCGCCGCGACGATGGCGTCGGCCGCCACCTGCACGCCGCCGTCGGTGCCGTTCTTGAAGCCCACCGGGCAGCTCAGGCCCGAGGCCAGCTGGCGGTGGCTCTGGCTTTCGGTGGTGCGCGCGCCGATGGCACCCCAGGCCACCAGGTCGCTGATGAACTGCGGGCTCAGCAGGTCCAGGAACTCGGTGCCCACCGGCAGGCCCGTCTCGACGATGGCCAGCAGCAGGCGCCGCGCCATCGCCAGGCCCTCGTTGATCGCGAAGCTGCCGTCCAGGTGCGGGTCGTTGATGTAGCCCTTCCAGCCGACCGTGGTGCGCGGCTTCTCGAAGTACGTGCGCATCACCACCACCAGCGCGTCCTGCAGCGGCGCGGCGGCAGCGTTCAGACGCGCGGCGTAGGCCAGCGCCTGTTCGTGGTCGTGGATCGAGCACGGCCCCACGATCAGCAGCAGCCGGTCGTCGTGGCCAGCCAGCACGCGCGAGATGGCCTCGCGGCTGGCCTCCACCACCGCCAGCGTCGCGTCGCTGACCGGCAGGTTTTCCATCAGCAGGGCCGGCGTCACCAGCGGGCGCACGGCGTCGATGCGGGTGTCGTCGATGCGCGTGGTGTCGCGCGTGGGCTGGCGCCGGCCGGCCTCGAGGTCGCGCGCCGGGTTGTCGAAGCGGTTCATCGGGCTGGATTGTGAATCCGTCACAGCCGTGTTGCGGCAGGCGCCGTCGCGGCCGCGGCGCGCGCTGCCTACAGTGCCCCCATCAGAAGAAAGGGACCCCGCGATGCGCCACGACATCGACAGCGACGAAGAGTTCGGCCCCCTGTTCGACCACGGCGGCCTGGTGCCGGTGGTCTGCTGGCTCCTGCTGCTGGCGGCAGCCGCGCTGTCGACGCTGATGGATCCCGGCGTGCCCGCGGGCCCGAACTACGAGCCGCTGGTCGTGAGGACCGCGCAGGCCGAGCCGCAGCAGGCGCGCTGAGAGCCGGCCTTCAGCCCACCCAGCGACGCGCGTTCGCGAACATCCGCATCCAGGGGCTGCGCGCCGCCACGTCGCGCGGCGTCCAGCTCATCTGCACATTGCGGAACACCCGCTCCGGGTGCGGCATCAGCGCGGTGAAGCGGCCGTCGGGCGTGGTCACCGCGGTCAGGCCGTCGGGGCTGCCGTTCGGGTTGTGCGGATAGCCTTCCGTCGGCTTTCCGGCGTTGTCCACGAAGCGCATCGCACGCCGCACCGCCTTCGTGTCGCCGCGCTGGCTGAAGTCGGCAAACCCTTCCCCGTGCGCCACCGCGATCGGGATGCGGCTGCCGGCCATGCCGGCGAAGAAGAGGCTCGGGCTCTCGAGCACCTCCACCAGCGACAGCCGGGCCTCGAACTGCTGGCTGCGGTTGCGCGTGAACCTGGGCCAGGCGTCGGCGCCCGGGATGATGGGCGCCAGCGCCGCGAACATCTGGCAGCCGTTGCAGACGCCCAGGCCGAAGGTATCGCCGCGGTCGAAGAAGGCCGCGAAGGCTTCGGCCAGCGCCGGGTTGAAGAGGATGCTGCGCGCCCAGCCTTCGCCGGCGCCCAGAGTGTCGCCGTAGCTGAAGCCGCCGCAGGCCACCAGCCCGCGGAAGTCCGCCAGCTTCGCGCGGCCGGCCTGCAGGTCCGTCATGTGCACGTCGTGCGTCTCGAAGCCCGCCTGGTGCATCACGTAGCTCATCTCGACGTGCGAGTTGACGCCCTGCTCGCGCAGGATCGCGAGCTTCGGCCGCGCCAGGTTCAGGAACGGCGCGGCGACGTTCTCGGCCGGGTCGAAGGACAGCTGCAGGTGCAGGCCGGCGTCGGCCGGGTCGCCGGCGGCGGCGTGTTCGGCATCGGCGCAGGCCGGGTTGTCGCGCTGGCGCGCGATGCGCCAGCTCACCTCGTCCCACTGCTGCTGCAGGCTCTGCAGGCTGGCGCTGAACTGGCTCTTGGTGTCGCGCCAGACCTCCACCACGCCGCGGTCGTTCGCCTTGCCGATCACGTGCGTGTGGCGGTACAGGCCATGCTCGCGCAGCGTCGCGATCGCCGCGTCGCGCCGCGCGCTCGGCACCTGCAGCACCACGCCGAGCTCCTCGTTGAAGAGGGCCCGCAGCATCAGCTCGTTGCGGCGCTCGCTCACCTGGCCGGCCCAGTTCTTCGAGTCGCCGTATTCGGCGCGGCTGTCGGCGATGCCGTCGCCCTCGGTGACGAGGATGTCGACATTCAGGCTGACGCCCTGGCGGCCGGCAAACGCCATCTCGCAGACCGCCGCCCACAGGCCGCCGTCGCTGCGGTCGTGGTAGGCCAGCAGATGGCCTTGCGCGCGAAGTGCGTTGACCGCGGCGACCAGCGACTTCAGCAGCTGCGCATCGTCCAGATCCGGCACCTCGTGGCCGAAGCGGCCCAGCACCTGCGCCAGCAGGCTGCCGCCCATGCGCATGCGGCCCTGGCCCAGGTCCACCAGCAGCAGCGTGGTGTCACCCGGCTGCAGCTGCGGCGTGAGCGTGCCGCGCACGTCGGCGAGCGTCGCGAAGGCGGTGACGATGAGCGACACCGGCGCGGTGACCTGCCGGTCCTGCCAGCGCGTCCGCATCGACAGCGAATCCTTGCCCACCGGGATCCCGATGCCGAGAGCCGGGCACAGTTCCAGGCCGACCGCCTTCACGGTGTCGTAGAGCGCCGCGTCCTCGCCGGGCTCGCCGCAGGCCGCCATCCAGTTCGCGCTCAGCTTCACGCGTGACAGCTCGATCGGCGCGGCCAGCAGGTTGGTGATGGCCTCGGCCACCGCCATGCGCCCCGAGGCCGGTGCGTCGAGCGAAGCCAGCGGCGTGCGCTCGCCCATCGCCATTGCCTCGCCGCGGAAGCCCGAGTAGTCGGCCAGCGTCACTGCGCAGTCGGCCACCGGCACCTGCCAGGGGCCGACCATCGGGTCGCGATGGCTCAGGCCGCCGACGGTGCGGTCGCCGATGGTGATCAGGAAGCGCTTGCTGGCGACGGTGGGATGGCGCAGCACGTCCAGCGCCACCTGCTCCAGCTTCACGCCGGTGAGATCGAGCGGGGCTTCTTCGCGGGCGACGCGCTGCACGTTGCGGTGCATCTTCGGCGGCTTGCCGAGCAGCACCTCCATCGGCATGTCGATCACACGATCACCGCCGGGGCCGTCTTCCAGCACCAGCTCGGTGTCGGCGGTGGCCACGCCGACCACCGCGAACGGGCAGCGCTCGCGGGCGCACATCTGCTCGAACAGGGGCAGCAGGTCCGGGTTCACGGCCAGGACATAGCGCTCCTGGCTTTCGTTGCACCACACCTCCTTGGGCGCCAGGCCGCTCTCTTCCAGCGGCACCTTGCGCAGGTCGAAGGTGGCGCCCATGCCCGCGCCGTCGACGAGTTCCGGGAAGGCGTTGCTGATGCCGCCGGCGCCGACGTCGTGGATCGCCAGCACCGGGTTGTTCGTGCCCAGCGCCCAGCAGTGGTTGATGACCTCCTGCGCGCGGCGCTGGATCTCGGGGTTGCCGCGCTGCACGCTGTCGAAGTCCAGCGCGGCGGTGTTCGCGCCGGCGGCCATCGAACTCGCGGCGCCGCCGCCCATGCCGATGCGCATGCCCGGTCCGCCCAGCTGCACCAGCAGCGTGCCGGCGCCGAACGGCAGCTTCTTCACCTGGCTCTCGCTGATCGAGCCCAGGCCGCCGGCGATCATGATCGGCTTGTGGTAGCCGCGGCGCACGCCGGCCACCGTCTGGTCGAAGACGCGGAAGTAGCCGCCCAGGTTGGGCCGGCCGAACTCGTTGTTGAAGGCGGCGCCGCCCAGCGGCCCCTCGGTCATGATCTGCAGCGGGCTGGCGATGTGCTCGGGCTTGCCGACGGGGTCGCGTTCCCAGGGCTCGTTGGTGTCCGGCAGGTGCAGGTTGCTGACCGAGAAGCCGGTGAGCCCCGCCTTCGGCTTCGCGCCGCGGCCGGTGGCACCCTCATCGCGGATCTCGCCGCCGGCGCCGGTGCTGGCGCCGGGGAACGGGCTGATCGCGGTGGGGTGGTTGTGCGTCTCCACCTTCATCAGCACGTGCACGGTCTCGTCGCGCGCGCCGTACGCCGGCGCGTTCGTGAAGCCCTGCGGCAACCAGCGCTCGGCCGGGCCGCCTTCCATCACCGCGGCGTTGTCGTTGTAGGCCACCACCGTGTGCCGCGGCGAGGTCTTCTCGGTGTGCCGGATCATCCCGAACATCGACAGCGCCTGGCGTTCTCCGTCGATCGTGAACTCGGCGTTGAAGATCTTGTGCCGGCAGTGCTCGCTGTTGGCCTGCGCGAACATCATCAGTTCGACGTCGCTCGGGTTGCGGCCGAGCTTGCCGAAGGCGTCGACGAGGTAGTCGATCTCGTCGTCGGACAGTGCGAGGCCGAACTCGGTGTTGGCGGCGACCAGCGCCGACCGTCCACCCGAAGGGCCGGCGCCCAGCACGTCCACGTGCACCAGCGGCGGGGCCGGCTGGGGATCGAACAGGTGCTCGGCCGCGGCGCGCTCGAAGGCCACGCTCTCGGTCATGCGGTCGTGCAGCAGCGCGGCGACGGCGGCGCGTTCCTCGGCCGACAGCGGCTTCGCGGCGCCGAACAGGCCGCCCTTGAGCCCGAGGCGGAACTCGGTGACGCGCTCGATGCGGTGCACCTGCAGCCCGCAGTTGCGCGCGATGTCGCCGGCCTTGCTGGCCCAGGGCGAGACGGTGCCCAGGCGCGGCATCACGACCACCAGTTCACCCGCCGCCGGGCCGCCGTAGGCGTCGCCGTAGGTCAGAAGCCCTTGCAGCTTGTCGAGTTCAGGGCGCGCCGGCGGGGCGTCGAAGGCCACCCAGTGGACGTGGCGCGCGGCCACCGCCGTCACGCGCGGACAGGCGGCCTGCAGGCGCGCCAGCAGGGACTGGGCGCGGAACACCGGCAGCGCATCGCCGCCCTCGAAGTGCATAAGTTGGAGGGCGGAGGCGCTCATTCGGTCCCGGTGGGGAAGGAAAACCCGGATTCTAGGATGCCGATGGGATAATCACGGGATGGCGATACAGATCAAGACCGGGGCCGAAGTCGAAGGCATGCGCGTGGCCGGGCGGCTCGCGTCCGAGGTGCTGGACATGCTCACGCCGCACGTGAGGCCCGGCGTCACCACGAAGGAGATCGACCGCCTCGCCCACGACTACATGGTGCAGGTGCAGGGCGGCATCCCCGCCACGCTGGGTTACCAGCCGCCGGGCTACCCGCCCTACCCGGCTTCGCTGTGCACCTCGCTCAACGAGGTGGTGTGCCACGGCATCCCGGATGACCGGCCGCTGAAGAACGGCGACATCGTCAACATCGACGTCACCGTCATCAAGGACGGCTGGCACGGCGACAACAGCCGCATGTTCGTGGTCGGCGAAGGCAGCATCGCGGCCAGGCGCCTGTGCCAGATCACCTTCGATGCCATGTGGAAGGGCATCGTGAAGGTCAAGCCCGGCGCACGGCTGGGCGACATCGGCCACGCGATCCAGATGTTCGCCGAGAGCGCCGGCTTTTCCGTGGTGCGCGAGTTCTGCGGCCACGGCGTGGGCGCGCGCTTCCACGAGGAACCGCAGGTGCTGCACTACGGCCGCCCCGGCACGCTGGAAGAACTGGTGCCGGGCATGATCTTCACGATCGAGCCGATGATCAACGCCGGCAAGCGCGACATCAAGGAAGACCGCCGCGGCAACCGTCCGTACGACGGCTGGACCATCGTCACGCGCGACCGCTCGCTGTCGGCGCAGTGGGAGCACACGGTGCTGGTCACCGACACCGGCTACGAGGTGCTGACCGTCAGCGCCGGCAGCCCGCCGCCGCCGGCCTTCGCGCCGCTCGGCTACGGCAAGCCCGAGCCTGCCTGCCTGGCACCCGCCCCGCTCGAGACTTCCTGACCACGCCGATGTCCGCGTTGGCCGAGACCACGCGGCGGCCGCCCGGCGGCGTCGCCGCGCTGCGCGTGAGCTTCCGCGACGGCAAGGCCGCGCTGCTCGAGCGCTTCGGCAACGCGCGGCCCACCGCCAACGCCGCCAGCCAGCTGGTGCGCCAGCTCACCCGCCACGTGGACACCACGCTGGCGCAGCTGTGGACGGACTGCGGGCTGCCCGCCAACGCGGCGCTGGTGGCGGTGGGTGGCTACGGCCGCGGCGAGCTGTTCCCGTACTCCGACATCGACGTGCTGGTGCTGCTGCCGGCCGGGGCCGACGAGGGCGTCGCCGCCACGGTCTCGGCCTTCGTCACCGCCTGCTGGGACACCGGGCTGGAGATCGGCTCGTCGGTGCGCAGCGTCGACGAGTGCATCGCCGAAGCCGCGCGCGACGTGACGGTGCAAACCGCGCTGCTCGAGGCGCGCCACGTCTGCGGCGCGAAGCGCCTGTACACGCAGTTCCGCAAGGCGCACGCCGCCGCGCTGGACCCGCGCGCCTTCCTGCGCGCCAAGACGCTGGAGATGCAGCAGCGCCACGTGAAGTACGAGGGCACGCCCTACGCGCTGGAGCCCAACTGCAAGGAAAGCCCGGGTGGCCTGCGCGACCTGCAGGTGCTGATCTGGGTGGCGCGCGCCGCGGGCCTGGGCCGCACCTGGGGCGAACTGGCGGCCAAGGGCCTGATCACGCACTTCGAGGCCACGCAGCTGCTGAAGCACGAGGGCACGCTGAAGCTGATCCGCGCCCGGCTGCACAAGGTGGCGGGCCGGCGCGAGGACCGCCTGGTGTTCGACCTGCAGACCGCGGTGGCCGAGAGCTTCGGCTACAAGAGCAGCGCCGAGCAGCGCAGCTCCGAGGTGCTGATGCACCGGTACTACTGGGCCGCGAAGGCGGTGACCCAGCTGAACCAGATCCTGATGCAGGGCCTGGAAGAGCGCATCAACGGCTCGGGCGACGCGCCGATGCGCCCGCTGACGCCGCACTTCTACGACCGCGCCGGCATGCTGGAGGTGGCGCACGACACGCTCTACATCAACCACCCGCACGCGATCCTCGAGACCTTCATCGTGTTCCAGCAGGTGCCGGGGCTGCAGGGCCTGTCGGCGCGCACGCTGCGGGCGCTGTACAACGCGCGCAACGTGATGGGCGGCGCGTTCCGGCGCGACCCGGTGAACCGCGCGCTGTTCATGGAGGTGCTGCGCCAGCCGCGCGGCCTCACCCACGCGCTGCGGCTGATGAACCAGACCAGCGTTCTGGGCCGCTACCTGTGGGTGTTCCGCCGCATCGTCGGCCGCATGCAGCACGACCTGTTCCACGTCTACACGGTGGACCAGCACATCGTGATGGTGGTGCGCAACGTGCGTCGCTTCTTCATCCCCGAGCACGCGCACGAGTACCCCTTCTGCAGCCAGCTCGCCGCGCAGTGGGACAAGCCCTGGGTGCTGTACGTGGCGGCCCTGTTCCACGACATCGCCAAGGGCCGCGGCGGCGACCACTCCGACCTGGGAGCCGACGAGGCCCGCCGCTTCTGCGCCGACCACGGCATCGCGCGCGAGGACACGCAGCTGGTCGAGTTCCTGGTGCGGCACCACCTGACGATGAGTCGCATCGCGCAGAAGGAGGACCTGTCCGACGCCGAGGTGATAGCCAGCTTCGCCAGGCTCGTCGGCACGCCGCGGCGCCTGACCGCGCTGTACCTGCTGACGGTGGCCGACATCCGCGGCACCGGCCCCAAGGTGTGGAACGCCTGGAAGGGCAAGCTGCTGGAGGACCTGTACCGCTGGACGCTGCGCGCGCTGGGCGGTGCGAAGCCGAACCTGGACGCCGAGATCGAGGCCCGCAAGCAGGAAGCGCGGCAGAACCTGGCGCTGCACTCGGCGCTGCCCGGCACCGAAGAGCCGCTGTGGCAGACGCTGGAGGTGAGCTACTTCGCGCGCCACGACGCCACCGACATCGCCTGGCACGCGCGCTCGCTGTGGCGCCACGTCAACACCGAGGTGCCGGTGGTGCGCGCGCGCCCGTCCTCGGTGGGCGACGGCCTGCAGGTGCTGGTGTACTCGCCCGACCGGCCCGACCTCTTCGCGCGCATCTGCGGCTATTTCGACGGCGCGGGCTTCAGCATCCTGGACGCCAAGATCCACACCACGAAGGCCGGCTTCGCGCTCGACACCTTCCAGGTCGTCGCCACCAACCACATCGCGCCCGACAACGCGGCCGGCTACCGCGACCTGATCTCGCTGGTGGAGACGCAGGCCGCGCAGGCGCTGGCCAGCGCGGGGCCGCTGCCCGAGCCCCGGCGCGGGCGCGTCTCGCGCCGCGTGAAGTCGTTCCCGATCACGCCGCGCGTCTCGCTGGCGCCCGACGAACGGGCGCAGCGCTGGCTGCTCACCGTCTCGGCCAGCGACCGCACCGGCCTGCTGTACGGCATCGCGCGCGTGCTGGCGAAGAACCAGATCAACCTGCAGCTGGCGAAGATCACCACCCTGGGCGAACGGGTGGAGGACACCTTCCTCGTCGACGGGCCCGAGCTGCAGCGTTCGAAGGCGCAGCTGCGCATCGAGAGCGAGCTGCTCGACGCCATCGCGGCGCAGCCGGGCTGAGCGCGGGCGCCAGATGGGCGTGCACCGACTGCCCGCGGCCGAGGCCATCGCGCGCCTGGCCACCTTCGACGCCATCGTCGACGCCCGCAGCGAAAGCGAGTACGCCGACGACCACCTGCCCGGCGCCGTCAACTGGCCGGTGCTGAACGACGCCGAACGCCACGCGGTGGGCACCGAGTACAAGCAGGTCTCGCCCTTCGAGGCGCGCAAGCGCGGCGCCGCGCTGGTGGCGCGCAACATCGCGCGCCACGTCGAGACGGCGGTGCAGCCGCTGCCGCGCGACTGGAAGCCGCTGGTCTACTGCTGGCGCGGTGGCCAGCGCTCGGGCGCGCTGTCGCTGGTGCTGGGGCAGATCGGCTTCTCGGTGCAGGTGCTGGAAGGCGGCTACCAGGCCTTCCGCCGCGCGGTGATCGCCGAGCTCGAGGCCCTGCCGGGCCGACTCGCGTTCCGCGTGCTGTGCGGTCGCACCGGCTCCGCGAAGAGCCGGCTGCTGCAGGCTCTGGGCGCGCAGGGCGCCCAGGTGCTGGACCTGGAGGCACTGGCCTGCCACCGCGGCAGCGTGCTGGGGCCGTTGCCGGGCCAGCCGCAGCCGTCGCAGAAGGCCTTCGAGACGGCGCTATGGCGGATGCTGCGCGGCTTCGACACCACGCGCCCGGTGTACGCCGAGGGCGAGAGCCGGCTGATCGGCCGCCTGCGCGTGCCCGAGCCGCTGCTCGCCTGCCTGCGCGCCGCGCGCGTGGTCGAGGTGCGCATGCCGCTGCCGGCACGCGTGGACTTCCTGCTGCAGGACTACGCCCACTTCGTCGCCGACATCGACGGCTTCTGCGCGCGCCTGGCGGCCCTGCGCGAGCTGCGCGGCGCGGCCACCGTGGAACGCTGGCAGGCCCAGGCCCGCGCCGGCTCGCTGCGGGCGGTGGTGCAGGAACTGCTGACCGAGCACTACGACCCCGGCTACCAGCGTTCGATGCAGAAGAACTTCGCCGGCTTCGCGCAGGCGCGGCCGCTCGAGCTGGCCGACGGGCACGCCGACACCGTCGCCGGGGCGGCGCAGGGCCTCGGCGCGGACTGACGCGCGTCAAGGCTTCGCAAGCGATCTTCCCTAGACTCGCGCGCCGTGCTGCCCTTCAACGACCACGAACCCCGCCACGCCCGCGGCTTCCGCATCTGCGCCGTGCCGCCGCTGCAGCCGCTGCGCTGGCTGGCGCGCGGCTGGGCCGACCTGATGCGCTGCCCGCTGCCCGGCCTGCTGCACGGTGCGGTGGCCGCCGCGTTCGGCGCGCTGCTGCTGGCGCTGGCGCGCGACCGCTTCTGGATGCTGGCCGGCAGCTTCAGCGGCTTCCTGCTGGTGGCGCCGCTGGTCGCCACCGGCCTCTACGAGGTGAGCCGCACGCTGCAGCGCGGGCGGCGCGCCACGCTGGGCACGGCGCTGTCGGCCTGGAAGCCGCGCGACTACCGACTGGTGCTCTTCGGCGTGCTGCTGGCGCTGGCCGGCACCGGCTGGGTGCTGACCTCGGCCTCGCTGATCACCGGCTTCGCGCCGCGCCCGGTGGCCAGCCCCGCCGACTTCCTGCGCGTGGTGGTGCTGAACGAGGAGAGCCACCTGTTCGAAGCCTGGCTGGTGCTGGGCAGCGTGCTGGCGGCGCCGATGTTCATGAGCAGCGTGGTCGCGATCCCGATGCTGCTGGACCGTCCGCACGGGCTGGTGACCGCGGTGGCCACGAGCGTCGGCGCGGCCCTGATGAGCCCCGTCGCGATGGCCCTGTGGGCCACGCTGATCCTGCTGCTGACGCTGCTGGGCATGGCCACGCTGATGCTGGGCCTGGTGGTGGTGGTGCCCTGGCTCGCGCATGCCAGCTGGCACGCTTACGTCGACGTGGTGCAGCCCACGGCGGAGCGCTGAGCGATGTTCGGCTACACCGAGGAGCAGATCGCCCAGTTCGGCCTCACCTTCGGGGTCGGCGCGTTCATGCTGTACATGGTGTTCATCATCTTCCAGCTCGCGCGCGAGTCCAAGGCCGGCCGCTTCGGCACCTTCGTGCTGTTCCTCGGCCTTGGCGTGGGGCTGATCGGTTTCGTCGCCAAGGGCATCATCAAGTTCTTCCTGCGCGGCGTCTGACGTCCGTCAAGCCGGGGCCGGCGCACGCGGCCGATGATGCGCGCCATGGTCGAATCCGCCGCGCTCGCGGGCGCCGCTGCGCCGCGCCACTCCGCCATCGATGACGCCCAGGGCCTGGCCACCGGCACGCTGGTGGTGGCGCTCGCACTGCTGCTGCTGCGCCAGGCGGGCCTCGTGACGGGCGGCACCGCCGGCATCGCGCTGGTGCTGCACTACGCCACCGGCCTGCCGTTCGGCGTGCTGTTCTTCGTGATCAACGCGCCGTTCTATGCGCTCGCCTGGCGACGCATGGGACGCGCCTTCACGCTGAAGACGCTGGCGGCGGTGGCGCTGCTGTCCGTCTTCTCGGAACTGTTGCCGCGGCTGCTGGCGGTGCAGACGGTGCAGCCGGTGTTCGCGGCGCTCGGCGGCGGGCTTCTGGCCGGCGTGGGGCTGCTCATCCTCTTCCGCCACCGCGCGAGCCTGGGCGGGCTCAACGTGCTGGTGCTGTGGCTGCAGGAGCGCCGCGGCTGGCGCGCCGGGCGCGTGCAGGGCGCCGTCGACGTGGCGATCCTGCTGTGCGCCGCGCCGTGGTTGAGCCCGCTGCAGCTGGCGCTCTCGGTCGCCGGCGCGGTGACGCTGAACTTCGTGCTCGCGGTCAACCACCGCCCGGATCGCTACCTCGGCTTCTGACATGCAGAAGGCCGGCAGCAGCCGGCCTTTCGTCAACTCCGGGGTCGGGGCCGGAGGCCCTCAGCCCATGTGCAGGCCGCCGTTGCAGGAGAAGTCGGCACCGGTCGTGAAGCCCGAGTCCGGCCCTGCCAGCCAGCCGACCACCGAGCCGATCTCTTCCGGCGTGCCCAGGCGCTTCACGGGGATCGTCGCGACGATCTTCTCCAGCACCTCGGGCTTGATCGCGCGGACCATGTCGGTGCCGATGTAGCCCGGGCTCACGGTGTTCACCGTCACGCCCTTGGCCGCCAGTTCCTGCGCCAGCGCCATCGTGAAGCCGTGCATGCCGGCCTTGGCGGCCGAGTAGTTGGTCTGGCCGGCCTGGCCCTTCTCGCCGTTCACCGAGCTGATCTGGATGATGCGGCCCCAGCCCTTCTCCACCATGCCCGGCACCACCTGCTTGGTGACGTTGAACATGCTGTTCAGGTTGGTGTCGATCACCGCCTTCCAGTCGTCGGGCGACATCTTCAGGAACATGCGGTCGCGCGTGATGCCGGCGTTGTTCACCAGCACGTCGACCGGGCCGTGTTCGCCGATGGCCTTCTGGAACGCGGCGACCGTGCTGTCCCAGTCGGCCACGTTGCCCACCGAGGCGTGGAAGCTGTAGCCGAGCGCCTTCTGCTCGTCGAGCCACTTGTTGAAATCGCGGCTCGGGCCGCAGCCCGCGATGACCTTGAAACCGTCCTTGGCCAGGCGCTGGCAGATCGCGGTGCCGATGCCGCCCATGCCGCCTGTCACATATGCCACCTTAGCCATGATGTCTCGCTCCTTGAAGGGGTGAAGTGAGGGTGGCCCGACGCCGCCTGCCGGTCAATCGGGTTCGCCCGGGGTTTGGAAAGGGTTGCTCCGGCCGCTCAGGCCTTGGCCTTGACGTAGCGGCCGGGCGCGGGCTCGATGGCCTTGTGCTTCGCGTCGCCGGGCGTCTTCGGCGCGTTCGCCAGCTTGCCGCCGTGCGGCTTCAGCCAGTCGCTCCACACCGGCCACCAGCTGCCCGGGTGTTCGGTGGCGCCGGCGAACCAGGCCTCGGCGTCGGCCGGCAGCTTCTTGTTGACCCAGTGGCTGCGCTTGCCCTTGGCCGGCGGGTTGATCACGCCGGCGATGTGGCCGGAGGCGCCCAGCACGAAGGTGCGGGGGCTCTTGATCAGCGGCACCGACGCGTAGGCGGCGGTCCAGGGCACGATGTGGTCCTCGCGCGAGCCGTAGATGAAGAACGGGGCCTTGATCGCGCCGAGGTCCACCTTCTCGCCGCACACCGTGAGCCTGCCCGGCTGCTTCAGCTCGTTCTGCAGGTACATGTGGCGCAAGTACCAGCAGTACATCGGGCCCGGCAGGTTGGTGCTGTCGCCGTTCCAGTACAGCAGGTCGAAAGGCGGCGGCGTCTCGCCCTTCAGGTAGTTGCCGACCACGTAGTTCCACACCAGGTCGTTCGGGCGCAGGAAGCTGAACGTGGTGGCCAGCTCCTTGCCCTTCAGCAGGCCCGGGCCGGCAGGCGCCTGCTCGCCGAGCGTCATCTCGCGCAGCTTCACCGAGGCCTCGTCGATGAAGATGTCGAGGATGCCGGTGCTCTCGAAATCGAGCAGCGTGGTCAGCAGCGTCACGCTCTCGGCCGGGTGCTGGCCGCGCGCGGCCAGCACGGCCAGCGCGGTGGCGAGGATGGTGCCGCCGACGCAGAAGCCCAGGGTGTTGATCGTCTTCGCCCCGCTGATGGCCTGCACCGCGGCGATGGCGGCCAGCGGGCCCTGCTCGATGTAGTCGTCCCAGGTCTTGCCGGCCAGGCTCTGGTCGGGGTTGCGCCAGCTCATCACGAAGGTGCGGTGGCCCTGCTCGACCGTGTAGCGGATCACCGAGTTCTCGGGCTGCAGGTCGAGGATGTAGAACTTGTTGATGCACGGCGGCACGAACAGCATCGGCCGCTCGTGCACCTTGGCGGTGAGCGGCTTGTATTCGATGAGCTGGAACAGCTCGTTCTCGAACACCACGCTGCCGGCGGTGGTGGCCACGTTGCGACCGACCTCGAAGACGCTCTCGTCGGTCTGCGAGACGTGGCCCTTCTGCAGGTCTTCCAGCAGGTGGTGCACGCCGGTGGTGATGCTCTCGCCCTGGGTCTCGATGGCCTTCTTCAGCGCGTCGGGGTTCAGCGCCAGGTAGTTGCTGGGGCTCGCCGCGTCGATCCACTGCTGCACCGCGAAGCGGATGCGCCCCTTGGTTTTCGGGTCGGCCTCGATGCCCTCGGCCATCTGCATCAGCGCACGTGCGTTGAGCAGGTACATCTGGGCGGTGAAGGCGGCGGCCGGGTTCGCGAGCCACTCGTTGCCGAAGCGCCGATCGCCGATGGGCGCGGGCTTTTCGTTCGCGTCGCCGGACTGCAAGCGGTGCAGCGACTGGTTCCAGACCTCGCTGGCCTGCTTCACGTAGTCGGCCTGGATCTGCGCCAGCTGCTGCAGCGGCAGGTTGATGCCCGACATCGACTTGAAGATGTCGCCCATCGCGGCCCCCAGGGCCTGCACCGATGCGTTGACGGGCATGCTTGCGGGACTGGGGCTAGGCTTGGTGCTCACGCGTGTCTCCTGGCAGGCGGCCGTCTCGTGCGTCCGCGTTGGTTCGAGGTTGTACGAGCCGGCGCTGACTCGGACATGACTTGAAATTTCACCTTACGCAATCTTAAACCATATGGCGACATGTACCTGATCGCGATCGGCTGGCTCTACGTGGTGCTGATGATGGCCGTGGCGGAGGCGCTGTCCAGCCAGGGAACCGTGCTGGGCGCGCTCTTCACGGTGCTGCTGTACGGCCTGCTGCCGCTGGCGATCGTGCTGTACATCGGCGGCACGCCGGCGCGCAAGCGGGCGCGGCGTGCCGCGGAGGCGGCCGCGGCGGCCGCGGCGTCAGGTGCGCCAGATGGCGGCGGCCATGCGGCCGGTGACACGCTCGCGCCGGAACGAAAAGAACCTTGAGGGGTTCTCGAAGGTGCACAGCGCACTGTCGACGACCGAGGTCACGCCCAGGGCCTGCAGCCGTTCCTGTGCCAGGCGCGGCAGGTTCGCCAGCCAGCGCGGGCTGCCGTCTGCGGGGTCGCGGCGCACGAAGCGCTGCGGATCGGGCGTCTCGGCGGGCTCGCCGAAGGCGGCCAGCACGTCGGCCCCGACCTCGAACCGGCGCGGCCCGATGCAGGGTCCGAGCCAGGCCAGCACGTCGCCAGGCGTTGCGCCGGCACCCGCACACATCGCCTGCACGGTGGCTTCGAGCACGCCGGCCGCCAGCCCGCGCCAGCCCGCGTGCGCGGCGCCCACCGCGCGGCCGTCGCGCAGCGTGAACAGCACCGGCATGCAGTCGGCCGCGGTCACCGTGCAGGCGACACCGCGTTCGCTCGTCCACACGCCGTCGGCGGGGTGCGGCGCGTGGCGCGGCCCGTCGGGCCCCAGGCACACCACGGCAGCCCCATGCTCCAGCCACGGCCAGGTCACGCGTGCCGGCACGGCGGCTTCGAAACGTGCGCGGTTCTCGGCCACGGCGGCCGCTTCGTCGCCGACCGACAGGCTCAGGTTCAGGCTCTCGAACGGCCCGCGGCTCACGCCGCCGGCACGCTGGCTCATCGCGGCGCCGACGTTCGGCGGCGCGGGCCACGCCGGCCGCAGCAGGTCCTTACTCGGCGTCAGGGCAGTTCTCGGGCCGGCTGCGCTCGAAAGCCTCGAGCTTCATGCAGGCCTCGAACACGCGCATCACGTGCGGCACATGCTCGGTGCGGCACTCGAAGCGCTGGGCATTGAAGATCTGCGGCACCAGCACGCAGTCGGCCAGCGTCGGCGTGTCGCCGTGGCAGTAGGTGCCGGGCCGCGCGGCGAGCTGGCGCTCCACCACCTCCAGGCCCGTCTCCACCCAGTGGCGGTACCAGCGGTTCTTGTCGTCGTCGCTGACCTTGAGGTCGCGTACCAGGTAGCGCAGCACCCGCAGGTTGTTCAGCGGGTGGATCTCGCAGGCGATGTCCTGCGCCAGCGCCCGCACGCGCGCGCGCTCGAGCGGCGTCTTCGGCAGCAGCGGCGGCGTGGGATGGGTCTCGTCGAGGTACTCGATGATCGCCATCGACTGCGTCAGCGCACTTCCGTCGTCATCCCGGAGCAGCGGCACCAGGCGCGACGCACTCACCGCCGCGTACGACTCCTGCAGCTGCTCGCTCTTCTGCAGGTGCACCGGCTTGTAGGTGTAGTCCAGCCCCTTCAGCGCCAGCGCGATGCGCACGCGGAACGAGGCCGACGAGCGGAAGTAGTTGTAGAGCTCCATCGCGGCGCCCCCGGCTTCAGACCACCAGCACCTTCAGCGTCGGCAGGCCGGCTACCGCGCCCACCATCACGTCGCCGCGCACCACCGCGCCCACGCCGGCGGGCGTGCCGGTGAAGATCAGGTCGCCGGGCGCCAGCTCCCAGGCGGTGGTCATCTGCTCGATGGTCTCGTTGACGCTCCAGATCAGGTCCGCCAGGTCGCCCTTCTGCTTCAGCGTGCCGTTCACGTGCAGCGTGATCGGACCCTTCAGCAGTTCGCCGCACTGGCTCTTCGGCACGAGGGGGCCGATGGGCGCGGACTGCTCGAAGGCCTTGCCGATCTCCCACGGCCGGCCCTGCTTCTTCATCTCGCCCTGCAGGTCGCGCCGCGTCATGTCCAGGCCCACCGCGTAACCCCAGATGTGCGAAGGCGCATCGGCCGCCTTGATGTTCGTGCCGCCCTTGCCGATGGCGACCACGAGCTCGATCTCGTGGTGGTAGTTGCTGGTGAGCGTGGGATAGGCGATGCGGCCGGTCTCGCCGTCGGGCACCACCACCAGCGTGTCGGCCGGCTTCATGAAGAAGAACGGCGGCTCGCGGCCGCTGTGGCCCATCTCCTGCGCGTGTTCGGCGTAGTTGCGTCCGACGCAGTAGACGCGGCGCACCGGGAAGCTGCCACCGCCGACGACGGGAACGGCGGGCACGGAAGGCGGGGTGATCACGTAGCTCATGAGGCTTGCAACGCGGGTGTTGGGGAAGCGGGTCGATGATGCCACGCCCGCTAAACTCGGCCCGATGTTCCTGCCCCGCCGCATCAAGCACTGCCGGGTCTGCGGCACCGAGGTGGCGTACCGGGTGCCGGCCGACGACAACCGCGAGCGCGCGGTCTGCCCGGCCTGCGGCGAGATCCACTACGAGAACCCGATCAACGTGGTCGGCACGGTGCCCGTGTGGGACGAGCAGGTGCTGCTGTGCCGGCGCAACATCGAGCCGCGCTTCGGGCTGTGGACGCTGCCGGCCGGCTTCCTGGAGCTCGGCGAGAGCACCGCCGACGGCGCGCTGCGCGAGACGGACGAAGAGGCCGGCGCGCACGTCGAGCTGGAAGGCCTGTTCACCGTGCTCGACGTCGTCAAGGCCGGCCAGGTGCACCTGTTCTACCGGGCCCGCATGCTCGACACGCACCTGAATCCCGGACCCGAGACGATCGAGGCGCGGCTGTTCCGCGAGCACGAGGTGCCGTGGGACGAACTCGCGTTCCGCACCGTGCGGCTGACGCTGGAGCACTTCTTCGCCGACCGCCGCAACGGCGGCTTCGGCGTGCACGTGGCGCAGGTGGCCTGAGTCAGCGCGCGGTGGCGTGCGCGGCCTGCGGCAGCGCCGCGCCGCTCGCGGCGTCGAAGCCGAGCTGCCACAGCGCCTGCAGGTCCTGCGGGTCGGCGATGCCCGATGCCTGGATGCGCAGGTTCAGCCCGTGCAGCAAGGCCACCAGGCTCTGCGCGTAGCCCTGCACCGCGGTCTCGCTCGCCACGCCCTGCAGGTGGCGGGCGTCGACCTTCACGTACTGCACGCCCGCCGCCAGCAGCCCGGGCAGGTGCTGCGCAGAAGCCGCCGCGTATTCCATCCCGATGCGCACGCCGCTCGGCCGCCAGGCCGCCGCCGCGGCCGCCAGCGCCGGCAGGCCGCTGCCCGGCTGCGGGCCCTCGGCACATTCGATCGACAGGTGACGCGCCGCCGCGTGGGCATTCGACAGCCGCGCCGCCACGTCGCCGACGAAACCGGGGCTGGCCAGCGACACCGGCGAGACGTGCACCGCGCGCGCCAGGCCGTCGGTGGTGATGGCGGTGAGCGCCAGGTCCAGCGCGGCCAGGTCCACCTGCGGCATCAGCCGGCTGCGGCGCGCGAGCGCCAGCCAGCGGTCGGCAGCCTGGTACGGCGCGCCCGGGGTCAGCTGCACGCGCAGCCGGCACTCCAGGTGCAGCTCGCGGCCGCGGCGGTCGCACACCGGCTCGGCGGCCAGCTCGGTGCGGCCCTGTTCCAGCGCGGCGCCGATCTGGTCGCGCCAGGCGCGCTCGCCCTGCGGGTCGTCGGGTGCCCTGTCGGAGTGGGTCTCGATCACCAGCCCCGCGCCCACGTCGGCGCCGTCCTCGGCGCGGGCCAGCGCCGCGTCGGCGGCAGCCAGCGCCTGGCTGCCGCTGGTGTCGTGCAGGCGGTCGACGCCGCCCACCGCCACCTCCGGCGTGCCGCTGCGCAGTGCGGGGGCGGCGGCGAGCGCGGCGCGCAGCGACTGCGCGGTCTCCATCGCGACCCCCGGCACCGGCAGGCACAGCGCGAAGTCGCTGCCGTTGAGGCGGCCGGCGAAGGTGCCGGGCACCCGGTCGACGTAGGTCAGCAGCACGTCGGCCACCGCGCGCAGCCACTGGTCGGCCGCCTCGTGGCCGACGCGGCGGTTCAGCGCCTCCAGGTGCAGCACGCGCACCAGCAGCAGCGCCAGGCCCGGCCCGCCGGGCTCGGCCAGGCGCTGCTGCAGCTGCACGAGGAAGTGGCGGCGCAGCGGCAGGCCGGTGACCTCGTCCTCCTGCGCCTGGCGCTGCAGCTGGGCCACCTGCTCGGCCCAGGCCAGTTGCTCGGCGGGCGCGCCGGCGGGGAGGGTCAGGCCGTCCACCAGGTCGAGCGCGGCGGCCTCGGCCGCGCGCGCCTCGACACGGCGGCGCCAGGCCTGCATCGCCAGCACCGCCAGGCACCAGGTCACCGCGGCCGCGGCGGCGGCCTCGATGCAGGACAGCCACAGCGCGTCCTGCGCCGAGGAGGTGTCGGCGATCAGCTCCACCGCACCGAGCGGCTGGCGCTCCGGGCCCAGCACCTGGGCGTGGCCCGAGGCCGGCTCCACCGGCAGCACGGCGACGAACCAGTCGGGCGCGCCCATCGGCCGCGGCGGCGCCTGCATCTCCAGGGGCGCGGCGCGGCCGGCCATCGACAGCCGCAGCAGCCGCGTGCGCCCGGCCCCGAACTGCGCCGCCGCGACGGTCTGCCAGCCGAACGTGTTGGCGCCCTGCTGCTCCAGGCCCGCCGCCAGCAGCGCCGCGCCTTCGCGGTTGCTGTCCTCCAGCTGCGAGCGCAGGGCCTTGCGCGTGACCAGCGCATGGGCCACCACGAGCGCCGCCAGCGCCAGCAGCAGCGGCACGGTGCTCCACCAACCGCGGCTGGTGATCGGGTTCATCGCATCGGTCCGGGGACGTTGTTCTTCAGCGCGGGCCACTCCGTTTGGATGGTAAGTCAGGCCCGCCCGGCCTTCGCCGCGCACGAAGCGTGCGCCCAACAAAAAGCCCGCGCAAGGCGGGCTTCGTCGACACCAGGGGTGTGAAGGTCAGGCGTGCGCGGCGCGCAGCTTGAGCGAGAACTCGCGCAGCGCGGCGTTGCCGCTCTCCTCGGCCTTGCGGCACCAGGCCTGCAGGTCGCTCACGAGCTGCTCGGCCGAGACGCCGGTGCGCGTCCACAGCGCACGCAGTTCCTCGCGCATCGCCACCAGCTGCGTCAGCTTCGGGCTGTCGCCCAGCGCTTCCTGCAGGTTCGACTTCACGCCCTGCGGGATCTTGTCGTCGTCGCGGTGCAGCCAGGCCTTGGCCAGGCGCATGTTGCGCCACTTCGCGCTGTTCTCGGCGCCCTGCGCCTTCAGGCGCGCCAGCTCGGCGGCCACGGCCTGCTTCACGTCCTTGGCGTAGTTCGCCATCACCTCGTAGCGGTTGGCGATCAGCGCCTCCAGCGTCTTGTCGTCGGCCACCGGCTTGACGGCGCCCAGCGCCAGCCGCGGCGGCGTCTTGCGCACCTTGGCCAGGCCCACGCGCTGCATCAGGCTGATGTAGAGCCAGCCGATGTCGAACTCGTAGGGCTTGACCGACAGCTTGGCCGACGTCGGGTAGGTGTGGTGGTTGTTGTGCAGTTCCTCGCCGCCGATGATGATCCCCCACGGCGAGATGTTGGTCGAGGCGTCGGCCGCCTCGAAGTTGCGGTAGCCCCAGTAGTGGCCGATGCCGTTGATGATGCCGGCGGCGGTGATCGGGATCCACAGCATCTGCACGGCCCACACCGCGGCGCCCACGGCGCCGAACAGCAGCAGGTCGGCCAGCAGCATCAGGCCCACGCCCTGCCAGGGGAAGCGGGTGTAGACGTTGTTCTCCACCCAGTCGTCGGGCGTGCCGTGGCCGTACTTGCTGAGCGTCTCCTGGTTCTTGGCTTCGGCGCGGTACAGCTCCGAACCTTCCAGCAGCAGCTTCTTCAGGCCGAACACCTGCGGGCTGTGCGGGTCATCCACGGTTTCGCACTTGGCGTGGTGCTTGCGGTGGATGGCGACCCACTCCTTGGTGAGCATGCCGGTGCCGACCCACAGCCAGAAGCGGAAGAAGTGCGACACCAGCGGATGCAGGTCGAGCGCGCGGTGGGCCTGCGAACGGTGCAGGAAGATCGTCACCGCGGCGATCGTGACGTGCGTGGTGAGCAGCGTGAACAGAACCACCTGCCACCACGAGGCGGCGAGCAGCCCGTTGGACAGCCACTCGACAAGCGCGTCGCGCGACAGCACCAGTTGATCCATCAAAGTTCCTTGAAAGGAAAAGCCGTGCGATTGTAGGCGCGGGCATGACGCCAGGATTGCGGTTATTGCCTAGGGCTTGCCCGCCAGTTCACCGGTTTCGCGCCGGCTTTTGCGAAAGATCAAGGCGTTTGCACGCAGATCAAGAGGCGTTCAGCGCTTTTCCCAGACCGCCGCGAAGAAACCGTCGGTCTGGTGCCGCTGCGGCCACAGGCGCAGGTAGGGGCCCTCCACCAGCGGTTCGGGCGCTTCGACCCTGGCCGACTTCAGGACATCCAGCGCCGGCAGGGCCGTGAACTGGCCCGCATGCGCGGCGGTGAAGCCCTCGGCGACGGCTTCGTTCTCGTCCGCCAGCAGGCTGCAGGTGGCATAGACCAGGCGGCCGCCCGGCTTCAGCAGGCGCGCGGCGCTGGCCAGGATGGCCTGCTGCTTGGCCTGCAGTTCGGCCACCGCCTTCGGCGACTGGCGCCACTTGAGGTCGGGGTTGCGGCGCAGCGTGCCCAGGCCCGAACAGGGCGCGTCGACCAGCACGCGGTCGATCTTGCCGGCCAGGCGCTTGACGCGGTCGTCGCGCTCGTGCGCGATCTGCGCCGGGTGCACGTTGGACAGCCCGCTGCGCGCGAGCCGCGGCTTCAGCGCGTCGAGCCGGTGGCCCGAGACGTCGAAGGCGTACAGCCGGCCGGTGTTGCGCATCGCGGCGCCGAGCGCGAGCGTCTTGCCGCCCGCGCCGGCGCAGAAGTCCACCACCATCTCGCCGCGCTTGGGGTCGGTCAGCAACGCCAGCAGCTGGCTGCCCTCGTCCTGCACCTCGACGAGCCCGTGCGTGAAGACCTCGAGCTTGTTCAGCGCCGGCTTGCCCTCGAGGCGCAGGCCCCAGGGCGAGTGCGGCGTCGGCACCGCGGCGAAGCCGGCATCGGCCAGCTGGCGCTGCGCGTCCTCGCGCTTGCCCTTCAGCGCATTGACGCGCAGGTCCAGCGGCGCGGCCTCGGCCATCGCGTTCACCAGCGGCCAGAAGTCCTCGCCCAGGCGCTCGCGCAGCGGCGCGGCCAGCCAGTCGGGCAGGTTGTGGCGCAGTTTCTCGGGCAGGGTGCTGCGGTCGATCTTCTGCACCTCGGCCAGCCAGGCCTGCTCCTGGGGGCCCAAGGCGCCGCGCAGGAACTGGTCGCTGCCCTGCCAGCCCAGGATCGCCAGCCGCCGCTCCAGCGCGCCGCTGCCGCTCTGCGCCAGGTGCTGCAGCAGCAGGCGCTGGCGCAGCACCGTGTACGCAGTCTCGGCCAGCGTATGGCGTTCGCGCGCGCCGAGTGCCTTGTGCTTGCGGAAGAAGGCCGAGACCACGGCATCGGCGGGCTGGTCGAGCTTCAGCACCGCGCGCAGCAGCTCGGTGGCCAGGTCCAGCAGGGCGTTGGGGTGCATCAGATCAAGGCCTGGCTCGCACCGTCGGCCTGGCGCACGAGGCCGCCTTCCAGGCGCAGCTTGCCTTCGACGAACCAGCGCACCGCCTGCGGGTAGATCACGTGCTCGGTGGCCAGCACGCGGGCGGCCAGCGAGTCTTCGTCGTCGCCCGGGCGCACCGGCACGGCGCTTTGCATCACGACGGGGCCGTGGTCCAGCTGCGGCGTCACGAAGTGCACGGTGGCGCCCACCACCTGGCAGCCGGCGTCGAGTGCGCGGCGGTGCGTGTGCAGCCCGGGGAACGCCGGCAGCAGCGAGGGGTGGATGTTGAGCATGCGGCCTTCGTAGCGCTGCACGAAGGCCGCGCCGAGCACGCGCATGAAGCCGGCCAGCACGACCAGCGTGGGCTCGAAGCCGTCGACCACCCGGGCGAGCTCGGCGTCGAAGGCCTCGCGGCTCGGGAAGGCCTTGTGGTCGACCACCGCGGTGGCGATGCCGCGCGCCGCCGCCCAGCCCAGGCCCGCGGCGTCCGCGCGGTTGGCGACCACCGCCGCCACCTGGGCCGGCCAGCCCTGTTCCACGCAGCGCGTGCAGATGGCCTCCATGTTGGAGCCGCGGCCGGAGATGAGGATCACGATGCGCTGCATGAGGGGCGGCAGTGTAGCCAGCCGGGGCCGGCGGCTTTCCTTGCGACAATCCGCGCCTCCCCAAAGCCCCCTGCCCGACCACCATGCGATCCCGTGTCCTCTCCGGCATGCGCCCCACCGGTGCGATGCACCTCGGCCACTTCCACGGCGCGCTCAAGAACTGGGTCCAGCTGCAGCACGCGCACGAGTGCTTCTTCTTCGTCGCCGACTGGCACGCCCTCACCACGCACTACGAGGAGCGCGAGGTGATGGAGAAGTTCGTCTACGAGATGGTGATCGACTGGATCGCCGCCGGCCTGGACCCGGAGACCTGCACCATCTTCATCCAGAGCCGCCTGCCCGAGCACGCCGAGCTGTTCACGCTGCTGGCGATGGGCACGCCGCTCGGCTGGCTGGAGCGCGTGCCGACCTACAAGGACCAGATCGAGAAGCTGAAGGACCGCGACCTCGCGACCTACGGCTTCCTCGGCTACCCGCTGCTGCAGGCGGCCGACATCCTGATCTACAAGGCCAACTACGTGCCGGTGGGCGAGGACCAGAGCAGCCACGTGGAGCTGACGCGCGAAGTGGCGCGCCGCTTCAACAACCTCTACGGCCGCAGCAGCGACCACGACGCCAAGGTCGCCGCGGCGCTGGCCAAGCTGGGCAAGGACGATGCGCGCTACTACGAGAAGCAGCGCAAGGCCTTCGGCGAGACCGGCAGCGCCGAGGCGCTGGCCAAGGGCGAAGGCATCCTGCGCAAGGCCGAGGGCCTCGCCGGCTGGACCGGCGACGACGCCGAGCTGCTGCAGGGCCACCTGAAGGGCGCCGGCAAGACCATCCTCACCGAGCCCGGTGCGCTGCACACCGAGGTGCTGCGCCTGCCCGGCACCGACGGCACCAAGATGAGCAAGAGCTACGGCAACGCGATCCTGATGCGCGAAGAGCCGGCCGAGGTGACGAAGAAGGTCCGTGCGATGGCCACCGACCCCGCGCGCGCCCGCCGCACCGACCCCGGCGATCCCGAGAAGTGCCCGGTGTGGCAGTTCCACAAGATCTACAGCAGCGAAGAGACCAGGGACTGGGTGGTCAAGGGCTGCAAGAGCGCCGGCATCGGCTGCCTGGACTGCAAGCAGCCGGTGATCGAGTCGATCATCAAGGAGCAGCAGCCCTGGCGCGAACGCGCCGAGAGCTACCTGGCGAACCCGAAGCAGGTGCACTGGATCGTCGAGATGGGCACCGAGCGCGCCCGCACGGTGGCGCGCCAGACGATGAAGGACGTGCGCTCGGCCATGGGACTCAACTACTGATGGACACGACCCTGCAGACCATCGAGGTGCACGGCGGCGAGCCGGCCCGGGCGACGATCGTCGTGCTGCACGGCCTGGGCGCCGACGGCACCGACTTCCTCTCGTTCGCCGACGAGCTCAAGCTGGGCGCCATCGGCCCCGTGCGCTGGGTGTTCCCGCGCGCGCCGGTGCGACCGGTGACCATCAACAACGGCTACGCGATGCGCGCCTGGTACGACATCCTCGGCACCGACCTCGTGCGGCGCGAGGACGAAGCCGGCCTGCGCGAATCCATCGCGCAGGTGCATGCGCTGCTCGACCGCGAGGTGGCGCGCGGCATGCCGGCCGAGCGCATCGTGCTGGGCGGCTTCTCGCAGGGCTGTGCGATCACGCTCGGCGCCGGGCTGCGCTACCCGAAGCGGCTGGCGGGGCTGATCGGCATGTCGGGCTACCTGCCGCTGGCATCCACGCTGGACGCCGAACGCCACGCCGCGAATGCGCAGACGCCGGTGTTCCTGGCCCACGGCCAGCGCGACGGCATCGTGCCGCTGGCACGCGGCACGGCCTCGCGCGACCAGCTCGCGGCCGCCGGCCAGCCGGTGGAATGGCACGACTACCCGATGGAGCACTCGGTCTGCATGGAAGAGGTGCAGGCGCTGCAGCAATGGCTGCTGCGGGTCTTGGCCAGCGGCTGAAGCAGCTTCGGCCGGCTGCGGCTATCCTGCGCGCCCTTCGCCACGAGAAGATGCCAGGAGTACCCGCATGAAGAAGACGTTCGCCCGCGCCGTCGTCGGCGCCACGCTGGCGCTGGCCCTCGCCGCCGCCCATGCCGAAGCCCCGCTCGCGAAGAGCCAGGCCCCCGGCTGGTACCGCATGAAGCTGGGCAGCTTCGAGGTCACCGCGCTGTCCGACGGCACGGTGAGCCTGCCGGTCGACAAGCTGCTGACCAACATCCAGCCGCAGACCCTCACGAGCCTGCTGGCGCGTTCGTACCTGAAGGCGCCGGTCGAGACCTCGGTCAACGGCTACCTCGTCAACACCGGCGCCAAGCTGGTGCTGATCGACACCGGTGCCGCCGGGCTGTTCGGCCCGACGCTGGGCAAGCTGGTGGCCAACCTGAGGGCCAGCGGCTACACGCCCGAGCAGGTGGACGAGGTCTACATCACCCACATGCACCCCGACCACGTCGGCGGCCTGATGGCCGACGGCAAGGCGGTGTTCCCCAACGCCACCGTGCGCGCCGACACGCGCGAGGGCGACTTCTGGCTCAGCCCGGCGAACCTGGAGAAGGCGCCGGCCGACTCGAAGGGCTTCTTCCAGGGAGCCATGGCCGCGCTGAAGCCCTACCAGGACGCCGGCAGGCTCAAGCCCTTCGACGGCGAGACCGAGCTCGTGCCCGGTGTGCGCGCCGTGCCGGCCCGCGGCCACACGCCGGGGCACACGATCTACGTCGTCGAGAGCCAGGGCGACAAGCTGGTGCTCTGGGGCGACCTGATGCACGTGGCCGCGGTGCAGTTCGCCCTGCCGCAGACCACGATTCAGTTCGACACCGATTCGAAGGCCGCGATGCCGCAGCGCCAGAAGAACTACGCCGACGCGGCCAAGAAGGGCTACTACGTGGGCGTGGCGCACGTGTCCTTCCCCGGCATCGGCAAGCTGCGCGCCGACGGCAAGGGCTACGACTGGATCCCGGTGAACTACAGCTCGGCGCCGTGAGCTTGGCGGGACGCACGCGCCTGGTCGTGCCGGCGCAGGCGCAACTGCCGGCGTATGTGGACGCGCTGCAGCGCGGCTGGTCGCCGGACAACATCCGCGGCGTGGCGGCGGCGCAGGAGGCGCTGCAGCGCATCGCCGCCGACCCGGTGGCCTTCCTCGCGGTGGCCGACGACCCCGAGGGCCGCGGCCCGCCGGTGACGCTGGCCGACGGCACGCAGGTGCCGCGCCTGCCGGGGCTGGTGCGCTGGATCTGGGACGAGGCCGACGACAGCTTCGCCGGCAGCATCAACCTGCGCTGGATGAAGGGCCACGCCGCGCTGCCGCCGCACGTGCTGGGGCATTGCGGCTACGGCGTGGTGCCGTGGAAGCGCGGCCAGGGCCATGCCACGCGCGCACTCGGGCTGCTGCTGGACGTGGCGCGCGGCCACGGGATGCCGCGCATGGAGCTGACCACCGATCTCGACAACGCGCCCTCGCAGCGCGTGATCACCGCCAACGGCGGTGTCTTGGTCGGCGAGTTCGACAAGGGCCCCGTCTACGGCCACAAGCGCGGGCTGCGCTACGCGATCGCGTTGCAGTGAAGCTGACGCTCCGGCTCCACGACGGCGCGCTGCCGGCGGACGCGGCCGGCCCCGTCGACGAGGGGCTGGGCGCGTTCAACGCCGCGGCGGCGCCGCTGCACGAGGTGTGCGCACTCGGCTGCTTCGCGCATGACGAGCAGGGTGCGGTGGTCGGCGGCGCGGTCGGCCGCACCTGGGGCGAGGCCTGCGAGCTGCAGCAGCTGTGGGTGGACGAGGCGCACCGCCGCAGCGGCATCGGCGCGCAGCTGATGCAGGCCTTCGAGCAGCGCGCGCGCGAACGCGGCTGCAAGCTCTTCTACCTGGAGACCTTCAGCTTCCAGGCACCCGGCTTCTACCGCCGCTTCGGCTACGAGGTGGTGCACGAGAACGCGGCCTTCCCGCACGGCATCGCGAAGCTGCTGATGCAGCGGCGCGAGCCATAGGGAGCGCTTCAGCCGAAGCGCCCCTGCAGGTACCAGTTGGGTTCGCCGCGTGGCGTGCCCAGCCGGCCGTGGTAGATCCACACCAGCGAGTCGTCGTGGGCCTGGGCGATGTAGTAGTCGCGCGCCACGGTGCCGCCGTCCCACCAGCCGGTCTCGATGCGCTCGGGGCCGCTCAGCAGCAGCAGCGGGCGGCCGTCGAGCAGCGGCGTGGGTTCTTCCTCGGCCTCGGCCAGCGGCAGCGGTTCGGGCAGCAGCCAGGCCGGCCGGTGCAGCGGCAGCGCCGAGGCCTGCAGCGCCTGCAGGGCCGCGGCCACCGAAGCCAGCGCCGCCGCCGGCAACCCGCCGCCCCCGGTGGCCGGCACGGCACGGCTGGCGCGCTCGGGGCGGTGGTCGGCCACCGGCAGCAGGCGCGTCACCTGCTCGTCGCCCAGGCGCGCGCGCAGGCGTTCGATCAGCCGCGTCAGGCCCTCGGCCTCGCTGGCGCGGGTGGGGAACAGCTCGGCATTCGGCGCCGGCGCCGCCACCAGCTGCCGGCACTGCAGCCGAAGCTCCAGCGTCGGCGCAGCCAGTGTCACGCGCGCCAGGCGCTCGCGCAGCAGCAGCTGCAGGTGGGCGGGGTCCAGCGCGGGTTCGGCCAGTTCGACGTGCAGTTCGGTCGGCGCGGCCTCGGCGCGGCGCTGGCGCTCGTGCAGCATGCACAGCGTGAAGGCCGCCACGCGCGACTGCCGCGCCTGCGCCCAGGCCACCAGCCGCGCCAGCAGCACGCTCGCGCCGTGCAGCACCTGCTCGGTGCTCTCGGCGCGGCTGAAGAGCTCGAGCCGGCTCTCGAAGACCGCCGGCAGTTCGAGCCAGCGGCGCGGGTCGGGCTGCAGGCCGAGCGCGCGGTCCAGGTCGTCGAGCAGCGTGGCGCCGAAGCGGCGCGCCAGGCCGGCGCGCGGCAGCGCGCGCAGGTCCGAAAGCCGGTGCAGGCCCATGCCCTGCAGCGCCTCCCAGTGCTCGCGCCCCGGCCCCAGCAGCCACACCGGGGCGGCGTCGAGCAGTTGCTGCAGCGCCGGCAGCTGCGTGGCGTGTGCGCCTTCCACCAGGCAGCCGCGATCGCGCGGGTGCCACTGCGCCAGCAGCGCGGCGCCCCACGCGGTGGGCGCGGCGGCCATGCAGACGCGGTGCCCCAGCGGCCCCAGCACCTCGGACAGCCGCTGCCGCAGCGCGACCAGCCCGCCGAAGAGGCGCAGGCAGGGCTGCACCTCCAGCAAGACGGTCTGCTCGCCCTGCAGGCAGACCGACGGCGTGAAGCCGAGCGCCGCGTGCGCGACGGCGCGCAGCGCGGCGGCATCGCGCGCGGGTTCGGCTTCGGCCGCCACCAGATCGGCCGCCAGCGCCAGGGCGGTGGCTCGTTTCGCGCCGGGACGCACGCCGCGTTCGGCCGCAACGCGGTTGACGGCCTTGACACGGTGCTCGGCCATCAGCGCCACCGGGCGCTGACGCTGCTCGGCGGCGAGCGTCGCGCAGAAGGCCTCCAGCGACAGCTGCGGCAGGTGCAGGGCCAGCCAGAGCATCGCCGCGCTCGCACGCCGGGGCCGCCACCGCTCAGGGCAGCGTGTAGTCGAAGCGGTAGAAGTGCTGGCCGCCTTCGATGCGGATGCCCATCGTGCCGGCCAGGCCCTGCAGTTCGCCGGTGCCGGAATCGGGCACGACGACGATGACGAGCTGCTGCGCGCCGCGGTTCATCAGCCCGTGGTGCTGCAGCACGAAGCTGCCGCTGCGGCCCTGCAGGCGGCCGACCACGTGTTCGATGGCGACGTAGCCGGCGGAGCCCTGGGTCTCGGTGAGCGCGCTCAGCATCTGGCCCTGCGCGGTGGCGTCCAGCTCGCCGTGGTAGCGCTTGTCCAGCAGCAGGCGGCCGAGCGTGGCGCCGGCCGTGGGCGCGCTGCCGGGTTGTGGCGACGCCTTCACCTCGAAGCGGCCTTCGATGCGTTGCTGGGTGGACATGCGGACTCTCCTTCAGGTGGTGACGGGGGCGGAAGACAGCGGCAGCTGCCGCGCCCGCGCCCGTGCGGGCGTGGACAGCACCGCGGGCAGCTCGAGCGACAGCGGCCGCGCCGGCGGCGGGCCGCGGCGCTTGAGCAGCAGCACACGCAGCCGGTCGGGACCGGCGCAGCCGAGCAGCAGGCGCAGCGGTGCCGGACTGGGCTGCGCGCGCAGCGCGGCATCGCGCAGCAGGAACACGAGGCCCGCGTGCGCCTGCGCAGCCAGCTGCAGGCGGCGCAGCGCGTCGACCGGCAGCCGCGCAGGCAGCCAGGCCAGCACGGCGCCGACATGGCCGCTCTTGAGCGTCTGCTCCAGCGCCCACAGCACGTCGGCCGCGGGCAGGCGTTCGCGCGCACGGCTCTTCAACGGCTGTCGGGAGCGCACCAGCACCAGCTGGCGCATGTCGAGGCCCAGCGCCGACAGCGCCCAGGCACAGGGCGCGGCCGGCGGGTCGAACCACATCAGGCTGCGCTGCGCCTGCTGCTGCGCGGCCAGCACCGGTGCCAGCAGGCGCAGCTCGCCGACGCCGGCATGCGGCAGCAGCAGCTCGGTGAGCGTGGAGACGGGCCAGCCACCCCCCGGCAGCTCGGCATCGAGCGCGTCGAAACCGCTGGCCCGCACCGGCGTCTGCGCGTGGCCCAGCTGGTTGGCACGCCACACCGCCGGCGGCAGCGGCAGGGGCTGCGCCTGAACGGTGCCGGGCGGTTGGGCCGCGGCCGGGAAAAGCGGGGGGGAAAGAAGCACCAGAATACTGTATGCATATACAGCATCCGGCGCAAGCCACCGAGGGCCCTCAGTCGAGCGGAATCACCGTATCGCGCTCGTTCGCGACGCAGCCGTCGGGAATCGGATCCCAGCCGCGCCGCACCACCACCTGGCGCTCGTTGTGGCAGAACTCCACCCGCTCGGCACCCGGCAGCGACTCCTGCACGAAGCCTTCGATCGACGACGGCATGCTCACGCGGTAGAGCTTCTTGCGCAGGTCCTCGGCCGGGTGGTCGTCCTCGTGCAGCCAGGGCACGAGCTGGTTGGCCGCCCACATCAGCGGGCGCCAGCCGGCATCGAACACGGTCGGGCGGAAACCCTGCTCGCGCAGCCAGCCCTGGGCGCGCTCGCGCAGGTCGGGGCCGTCGTCGAGCCGGCCGCGCGCGGTGGCCAGCAGCTCCAGCGTCCACTGGTTGCAGTTCTGGTACTGCACGCTGAACGGGTAGGCGTTGGCGCTGTAGCGCGCGCCCAGCAGTTGCAGCGCAAGGCGGTTGTCGAGCGCGCGGCGCTCGATCTCCGCGGCTTCGTCCGCCGGCAGCAGCACGATCGAGACGTAGCCGAGGTTGGGTTCGTTCATGCCCAGCACGAAGGCCAGCATGCCCTGGTCGAACAGCTGCGGCAGCCGTTCCTCGCAGGCGTAGTAGAGCTGGCGCACGGCCCAGGGCGTCTCGGCGCTGCCCTTCAACGTGAGGCCGGCATGCGAATAACGCACCCCGAAGCGCGCCAGGTCCAGCCCCGAGCGCGCGATCAGCGCCACGCGCTGGCCCGACTTCTCGAGCTCGGCCTTGACGATGCTGCCGAAGCGGAAGAGCCGGTCCTTCTGCGCCGGGCTCAGCTCCTTGGGCGTGTCGCAGACGCCGAGGTTGCCCGCCAGCGCGGGCCCCGCACACGCGGCGAGCAGCAGGCCCGCCGCCAGCAGCCGCCGCATCGCGTCAGAGCGAGACGACCTTGGTCTGCAGCTCGCGGTACTGCTCGTCGTCCATCACCAGGAAGAACACCTTCTGCGACGCCGCCTGCGTGAACTGCAGCCCGTAGGGCCGCGGCTTGGCGGTGACGACGTGGCCCGGGCCGAGCCGGCTCTGCTCGAAGGCTTCCTGCGGCATGAAGAGGAAGAACTCCCCCTTCGCGGCGGTGGCGCCGTCGGCCACCGGCTGCAGCTTCAGCCGCACGGTGCCCGGGCGCGCCGGGGCAGCAGCCACCTCGATGATCTTGTAGTCGCCCTCGGCGACCTTCTCGTCCTTGCCGGACGAGCTGTCGCTGGACTTCTGGATCGAGTTCGAGATGCTGCCCACCGAGGTGGTGATGCTGTCGGAGACGGCGGAAGACGCCGAGCTGGCCGCCCAGGCTGGCGCAGCGGCGGCCACCGCGAGCAGCAGGGCCAGGCGGGTCAGTCGAGAAGGAAGCTTCGTCATGGGAAGGGACTCCAATCCGGCTCGGAACGGGCGAATGATGCCATCGGCTTGTTTCGGAACGTGAAGCAGACTGTCACAGCCCCTCCTTGGCGAGCAGGCCGGCCACCTTTTCGCGCAGGCCGGCAGGCGTCACGTCGGTGGCCGACAGGGCCGGGCCGGCCACCAGGCCCACCGGGCTGAAGAGACCGCGGCGGAACGGCCTGACCATCGCCGCGCCGCCCTCGATGCGGCTGAAGAAGCTGCCCCACAGGTTCTGCAGCGCCAGCGGCACCACCGGTACCGGATGCGTCTGCAGGATCTTCATGATGCCGCCCTTGAATTCCCCCAGGCTGCCGTCCTTCGTGATGCCGCCTTCGGGAAAGATCGCGAGCAGCTCGCCGTCCTCCAGCACTTGGCGTGCCTGCGCGAAGGCGCCTTCGTAGGCGGCCGGGTCTTCCTTCTGCGGCGCGATGGGAATGGCCTTGCCCAGCCTGAACAGCCAGCCGAGCACGGGTGTCGCGAAGATGCGGTGGTCCATGATGAAGCGGATGGGCCGCGGGCTGGCCGCCATCAGCACCACCGCGTCGATGAAGCTCACGTGGTTGCACACCAGGATGGCCGCGCCCTGGGTGGGAATGTGCTCGTCGCCGCGCACGCGGAAGCGGTACATGAAGCGCGTGAGCAGGAAGGCGATGAAGCGCAGCAGGTACTCGGGCACGATCAGGAAGATGTAGAACGCCACCACCGCGTTCAGCAGCCCCACCGCCAGGAACACCTGCGGGATCGTGAGTCCCGCCTTCAGCGCCGCGCCCACCGCCACCGCGCTGACGATCATGAAGAGGGCGTTGAGGATGTTGTTGGCCGCGATGATGCGCGCCCGGTGCGTGGGCTGGCTGCGCATCTGGATCAGCGCGTACATCGGCACGCTGTAGATGCCGGCGAACAGCGACAGCAGCAGCAGATCGGCCATCACGCGCCAGTGCGCACCGATCGCCATGAAAGCGGCCGCCCCCATCAGAGGCGCATCGGGCAGCGAACGCAGCGCGAAGTACAGGTCCACCGAGAACACCGTCATCCCGATCGCGCCCAGCGGCACCAGGCCGATCTCGACGTGCCGGCGCGACAGCATCTCGCACAGCAGCGCCCCCACGCCGATGCCGATGGAGAACACCACCAGCAGCAGCGACGCCACCGACTCGTTGCCGTGCAGCACGTCGCGCGCCAGCGCCGGGAACATCGACAGGAACACCGCGCCGAAGAACCACATCCAGCTGATGCCCAGCAGCGAGCGGAACACCGCCAGCCCCTCGTGCGCCAGCTTCAGGTTGCGCCAGGTCTCGGAGATCGGGTTCCAGTTGATCACGAGCCCGGGGTCGGTGGCCGGCGACACCGGCACCGCCTGCGCCACCGCGCGGCCCAGCACCGCCACGCCCACGCAGGCCGCGGCCACCCAGGCGCCACCGCTGCCTTCTATGGCGATCAGCTGCCCGCCGACCAGGTTGCCGAGCAGGATCGACACGAAGGTGCCCATCTCCACCATGCCGTTGCCGCCGGTGAGCTCGCGCTCGTTCAGGTGCTGCGGCAGGTAGGCGAACTTCACCGGGCCGAACAGCGTGGAATGCAGGCCCATCAGGAACACGCACAGCAGCAGCACCGCCACGTTCTGCGTGACGAAGCCGTAGCCCGCCACGGCCATGATCGCGATCTCCAGGCTCTTCACGAAGCGGATCAGCCGCTCCTTCGGGAACTTGTCGGCGAGCTGGCCGCTGGTGGCCGAGAACAGCAGGAAGGGCAGGATGAAGAGCGCGCCGATCACCAGGCCGGCCTGCTGCGGTGGCAGCCAGTCCACCTTGAGGCGGAAGGTCACGAGCACCGTGAACGCGAACTTGAACAGGTTGTCGTTGCCGGCGCCGAGGAACTGCACCCAGAAGAACGGGCCGAAGCGGCGCTGGCCCAGCAGCGCGAACTGGTTGGGGTGCTCGTGGGCGTTGGCGGGTTCTGACACGGGGTTCCTCAGCAGGCAGCGTTCGGCAGGCGTGCGGCGGCGACTGTAGCCGCCCCGGCCCGCAGGGCGCCACCTTCGAAGACCGGAGCCGGCATTTCCGCACCCTGCCAGCGCAGCCGGCGCTTGAGCACGAAGTCGAACAGCAGCGGGTTGTACGCGCGGACGCGCTCCAGCGTGGCGATGTCGGCCTCGGCCAGCAGGCCGGCACGGGCCAGGCGGGCTGGCGAGAACAGCGGCATCACGCCGGGCAGCGGGTGGTCGCTGCCGTGCAGCAGCCGTGCATGCCAGTCGCGCCGTTCGAGCAGCACGCGACCGACCGCGGGCGAGCGGTTGACCTGGAACACCGCCGAGATGTCGCCCAGCAGCCGGCCGGCGTGGCCGCGTTCGTCCATCAGGCGCGCGAACAACTCGAAGGCCGGGACCTCGGGCGGGGAACGGCGGTCGGTGTCGCGAGCGTGGCCGAGCGAGGCGCAATGGGCCGCGATCACGGTGACACCGGCGGCCAGCGGATGGCGCAGCAGCAGCGGATTGCCGAGCGCATCTCGACCGGCGCCGGGCACGGCCTTCTCCTCGCCGCTGTGCACGATCAGCGGCAGGCCGTGCTGCACCAGCCGCGCGTAGAACAGCCTGCAACGACTGTCGCGCGGGTCGATGTTCATCGCACTCGGCAGCCACTTCACCGCCACCGCGCCGCCGGCGCACGCGGCGTCGAGCGCGGTCAGCGCATCTTCGCGGTAAGGGTGGATGCTGGCCACCCAGGCGAAGCGCGCCGGATGGACGGCGGCCACGCGGGCGGCGTAGGCGTCGGGCACGAAGAAGGTCGACCACTCGGGCCGCGGCCGGCCTTCGTCGTCGTGCGCCTGCTCGAAGGCGTACAGCCACCAGCGCGCGCCGGCCGGGAACTCGTTGGCCAGCGCGAGCAGGTTCTCGAGGTAGGCGCGGTCCACCGAGGCCGCGCCATCCGGCACGCAGGCCGCGTTCAGGATCACGCGCCGGCGCAGGTTCTCGGCCGGATGCCACCACTGCGTCATCGCCGGGTGCACGCGGCAGCCGGAGCCCGAGTCGCCGGTGCCCAGCAGGTGCGCGTGGGTGTCGACGAGGCGGCTCGCGTCGATGCCGTCGAAGGCGCGCTGCACGAGTTCGTGCTGCATCAGGTCTGCCGGCAGCGCGCCACGGCAAGGGTTGCGCAGCGCGGCCTGCGCAGGCCTGGCCACCAGACCGGTGAAGAGCCCGGCGGCGAGCGCCGCGCCGCAGCAGAGCGCGTGGCGCCGGTTCATCGCACCACCTGCACGGGCGCGGCCAGGCCGCTGCGCTCGAGCCAGGCGAACACCGAGTCGACCGTGACGGTCTCGATGCGGTCGCCGAAGCGCTTGGCGTTCGGGTGGTCGTCGAAGGCGATGTTGGCCGCGGTGGCGCGGGCACCCAGGCGCGTGAGCGGGCCGATGCTCAGCACGGTGGGCTCGTAGCCCTGGCTGCGCAGCCAGCCCTGCGCACGCTCGCGCGAGGCGGCGGCGGGGTCCTGGGCCATGGCCAGCGTCTCGATCGCCCACTGGTTGCTCTGCTGGTAGCGCGTGGCCCAGGGGTAGGCCAGCATGTTGTAGGCGGGCGTGTGCAGTCGCGCCGCGCCGGCGTTGTCGCGCAGCAGCGGCAGCAGCCGGGCCTGCAGCTCGGCATTCGGCACCGCAAAGCCGGCCTGGTACTCGAACAGGTCGTCGAGGAAAAACTCGCCCAGGCCCTGGCGGAACAGGTCAGCGCGCGCGCTGCCGCATTGGTTCAGCTTGTGGACGATCTTCCAGCCGTTGCCGTCGCGGTAGGCAAAGCCGAGGTGGCTGTAGCGCAGGCGGTACTTGCGCAGGTCCTGGCCGGCGCGGGCGATCACCACGACCCGCGCGCCGCTGGCGTCGAGCGCGCGTGCGGTGCGGCCGGCCAGGTCCATCGCGCGCACGACGGTATCGGCATCGGGCTGGCGCGCCTCACAGCTGCGCCCGGCCTGGGCCGGCAAGACCAGCGCGACCAGCAGCGCGGCGAGCCAGGCCCTCATCGCGTCACCCGCTCGTTGTAGAGCAGCGCCTTGCCCAGTTCGTTCGGGATGAAGGCGATGGCCCTGCCTGCGGCCGACAGCACCCAGCCGGTGCTGCAGGCCACCACCGTGACCGCGGTGCCGACCGCCAGCGACGCCGCGCCCACGCTCGCGGCGCTCAGCGTCACGCTGAAGCGTGCGCCGTCGCTGGCGCGCTCCAGCACCCACAACGTGCCTTCGGCCACCGCGGTGACGGCCACCACCGTGAACGCGGCGCCGGAGACGATCAGCCCGGCCGGCGCGACCACCGAGACCGCCACCGAAAGCCCCGAGAGCACGCTGGCCTCGGAAGCGGCCTCGCGGTGTGCCCGGGCCGTGCCGGCCGCGAGCAGCGCTGCCGAGAGCAGGGTCGCCAGGAGCAACTTGCGCCGCATCGTTCACTCCCCACCGCGTTGATGGCGCGCTTCGGCGATGCGGCACTCGTGTTCGTCGCGCAGCGTCTTGGCCAGCGTGAACACGCTGGACACCAGGAACAGCCAGCTCACGCCCAGGAAGGCCTTGTAGGTCGGGTTGATGTCCATGCGCCACAGGCCCCAGCCGGTGAGCGCCATCGCCAGCGCGAAGCCGCCCCAGACCACGCTGCCCCACATCGGCGTGTCGACGCGGCGCAGCTGGTTGTCGCGCACGTACTTGCTCAGGGCGAAGGCGGCGCTCAGGGTGAAGAAGTAGCCCATCACCATGAACACGCGGTGGATGTCGTCGCCCGGCAGCCACGCGAGGCCGGTGCCCGCAAGGGTCACGGCGATGCCGAAGCTGGCCCACACCTGGGCCTTCCAGGCCTGGGTGTCGCGGCGGGGGACGGGGGCGGGGTGCATGTCGATCTCGGTTTCGTTGAACACGGCGCCACTGTCGCGGAAACCGCGTTCGGTATCCATCACCCCAGGGAGCGTGGCTTCGGTTAGCCTAGCGGGTATCGCTTGGAGATACCGGACGGGAGGGACCGATGAGCAGCACGCAGGACCTGATCACGGTGCTGAAGGCCGAGTTGCGGCGCGCCGGGATGACCTATGCCGACCTCGCCGAAGGGCTCGGCATGGCCGAGTCCAGCATCAAGCGCATGTTCGCCAAGGGCGACATGCCGTTGTCGCGCATCGACGAGATCCTGGCTGTGATGAAGATGGACTTCTCCGAGCTCGCGCGCGAGGTGGCGCTGGCCTCGCCGCCGCGGCGCGAGCTGACCTTCGAGCAGGAACGCGCGGTGGTGGCCGACCCCAAGCTGCTGCTGTGCGCCATCTGCACCCAGAGCCAGTGGACGCTGGAGCAGATCGTCGACACCTACACGCTCAGCAAGCCGCAGGCGGTGGCCTGCCTGCTGGCGCTGGACAAGCTGGGCTTCATCGAGCTACGCGTCAACAACCGCTACCGGCTGAAGATCGACAAGACCTTCCGCTGGCGCCCCGACGGCCCCGTGATGCAGTACTTCCGCAAGTACGCGGTGGCCGACTACTTCGAAGGCGGCTTCGACGGCCCGGGCGAGCTGCTGATGATGGTGCACGGCCAGGTCAGCGCCGCGCAGGCCGCGCTCTTCAACGACCGGCTGCAGCGCCTGGCGCAGGACTTCGCGCAGCAGCACCTGGCCGACCAGAAGCTGTCCGGCGCCGAGAAGACCGCCTACACGGTGGTGATCGGCATGCGCTCGTGGCTGTTCAGCGCCTTCCGCACGATGCTGCGGGCGCCGGCCTGACCTGCATTCGGTGAGATACTTGCTTCAGGCAAGTATCTCGGAGAGGCGGCGATGGATCAGCTGGGCCGGCACGCGGAGGCGCTGCGCGCCTTCAACCGCTTCTACACGCGGCGCATCGGCGTGCTGGGCGAGAAGCTGCTGAGCTCGCGCTTCTCGCTCACCGAGTCGCGCGTGCTGTGGGAGCTGGCGCACGAGCCCGGACTGACCGCCAGCACGCTGGTGCAGCGGCTGCAGCTCGATGCCGGCTACCTGAGCCGGCTGCTCGCGAGCCTGCGCGAGCGCGGGCTGGTGAAGGCCGAGCGCGCGGCGCACGACGGGCGGCAGACGCTGCTCTCGCTCAGCGCCGCCGGACGGCGCGCGTTCGCACCGCTGGACAAGCGCTCGCAGCAGCAGGCGGCCGAGCTGCTGGGGGGCATGCCTGCGCCGCAGCGCGAGGAGCTGCTCGGTGCCGCCGGGCGCATCGAAGAGCTGCTGGGCGGCGCCGAGCGCGCAGCGCCGGTGCTGCGCGGCCTGAGGCCCGGCGACATCGGCTGGGTGGTGGCCCGCCACGGCGCGCTCTACGCGCAAGAGTACGGCTGGGACATGCGCTTCGAGGCACTGGTGGCGCGCATCGCGGCCGACTTCGTCGACCGCTTCGAACCGGCGCGCGAAGCGGCCTGGATCGCCGAGCGCGCCGGCACGCCGCTCGGCTGCGTGTTCCTCGTGCAGGCACGCGACGAAGCGACCGCCGCCGTCGAGCCGGGCGTCGCGCAGCTGCGCATGCTGCTGGTCGAGCCCGAGGCGCGCGGACTCGGCCTCGGCAAGCGGCTCACCGCCGCGTGCGAGACCTTTGCGCGCAACGCCGGCTACCGGCACATGCGCCTGTGGACCAACAGCCTGCTGCTCGCCGCGCGTGGCATCTACGCCGCGGCGGGCTACCGCCTGCTCGCCAGCGAGCCGCACCACAGCTTCGGCCACGACCTGGTGGGCGAGATCTGGGAGAAGGAGCTGGGCTGAGACAATCCGCCCATGAGCCTGTGCCCCTGCGGCAGCCTTGCCGCCTACGCCGCCTGCTGCGGACGCTGGCACGCCGGCCCGCTGCACCTGCAGGCGCCGGACGCCGAGGCGCTGATGCGCTCGCGCTACAGCGCCTACGTGATGGGGCTCGAGGACTACGTGCGCCAGACCTGGCACCCGAGCACGCGCCCCGAACAGCCGATGGAGCTGGACCCTTCGGTGCGCTGGCTGGGCCTGGAGGTGCGAAGCCACGTTGCGCGCGACGGCGACAACGCCACGGTCGAGTTCGTCGCCCGCAGCAAGCTCGGCGGGCGGGCCGCGCGGCTGCACGAGACCAGCCGCTTCGTGCGCGAGGGCGGCCGCTGGTACTACGTGGACGGCGAGGTGCGCTGACCCTTCGCGCACACCGGCCGCGCGGCGGGCCCACAATCGCGCGCTTCGCATGAATGCCGGTCTCGCCAACGCCTTCGCGGCGTTCATCTGCTGGGGGCTGTTCCCCCTCTACTTCCAGTTCATCACCCACGTGCCCTCGCTGGAGGTGGTGCTGCACCGCTCGGTGTGGTCGCTGCTGCTGGTGCTGGGCATCCTGGCCTGGCAGAAGCGCTGGGCCTGGCTGGGCGAAAGCCTGAGGCAGCCGAAGCGGCTGGCCACCTTCCTCCTCAGCGCGCTGCTGCTGTGGGCCAACTGGCTGGTGTACGTCTATGCCGCGCAGACCGGCCACGTGGTGGAGGCGAGCCTGGGCTACTTCATCAACCCGCTGGTGAGCGTGCTGCTCGGGGTGCTGGTGCTGCGCGAGCGGCTGCGAACGGCACAGTGGGCCGCGGTGGCGCTGGCCGCCGCGGGCGTGGCCTGGCTGACCGCGGTGGCCGGCCGACCACCCTGGATCGCGCTGACGCTGGCCTTCAGCTTCGGTTTCTACGGGCTCATCCGCAAGACGGCGACGCTGGGCCCGCTGGAAGGCCTGGCGCTGGAGAACCTGCTGCTGGCGCCCATCGTGGTGCCGGCCTTGGCCTGGTGGACGCTGACCCGAAATGGCGTGCTGGTTTCCGGCGACCCGACGCTCATCGGCCTGATGCTGCTGTCCGGCCCGCTGACGGCCGCCCCGCTGCTGTTCTTCGCCGCCGCCGCCCGGCGCCTGCCGCTGGCGACGCTGGGGCTGGTGCAGTACCTGTCGCCGACCCTGCAACTGATGCTGGGCGTCTGGCTGTTCCACGAACCCTTCGACGGCCACCGGCTGCTGGGCTTCGTGCTGATCTGGTGCGGGCTGGCGCTGGTCAGCGCCCAGGCGCTCGGCCTGGGCCCCCGGCTGGCCCGACTCGCGACCCGCGGCTGAAGGCACCGCAAGGCTTTCGATGGGGCCGATAGAGGCCTCTTATCGATAGCATTTTTGCAATCAATCCATCGTTTGCTGCACTGCAAACACAATCACGCCTGTGATCGGCGCTGCGGACCTTCCGGGCGCCGAAACCCATCCCCAACCCTCCAGAAGGAACTCGAACCATGTCGCTCATCAACACCCAGGTCCAGCCGTTCAAGACCCAGGCCTTCCACAACGGCAAGTTCATCGAGGTGACCGAGCAGTCGCTGAAGGGCCAGTGGTCGGTGCTGATCTTCATGCCGGCCGCCTTCACCTTCAACTGCCCCACCGAGGTGGAAGACGCGGCCGCCAACTACGCCGAGTTCCAGAAGCTGGGCACCGAGGTCTACATCGTCACCACCGACACGCACTTCTCGCACAAGGTGTGGCACGAGACCAGCCCGGCCGTCGGCAAGGCCAGGTTCCCGCTGGTGGGCGACCCGACGCACACGCTGACCAACGCCTTCGGCGTGCACATCCCCGAAGAAGGCCTGGCGCTGCGCGGCACCTTCGTGATCAACCCCGAGGGCGTGATCAAGACCGCCGAGGTGCACAGCAACGAGATCGCCCGCGACGTGAAGGAAACGCTGCGCAAGCTGAAGGCCGCCCAGTACACCGCCAAGAACCCCGGCCAGGTGTGCCCGGCCAAGTGGAACGAAGGCGCCGCCGCGCTGACGCCGTCGCTGGACCTGGTCGGCAAGATCTGACCGCCACCCGCTGACACAAGAGGAAGACACCACCATGCTCGACGCAACGATCCAGGCCCAGCTGGCGGGCTACCTGCAGCGCGTCACCCAGCCGGTCGAGCTGGTGGCGTCCCTCGACGACCGTCCGGCCAGCGCCGAGATGCGTGCGCTGCTGGAAGACATCGCCGCGCTGTCGCCGCTGGTGACGGCGCGCTTCGACGGCACGGACTCGCGCCGGCCGTCGTTCCAGGTCACCCGCGCCGGCCATGACATGGGCCTGCGCTTCGCCGCCGTGCCGATGGGGCACGAGTTCACCTCGCTGGTGCTCGCGCTGCTGCAGGCCGGCGGGCATCCGCCCAAGGTGGAGGCCGAGGTCATCGAGCAGATCCAGGCGCTGGAAGGTGAGCTGGTGTTCGAGACCTGGATGAGCCTCACCTGCCACAACTGTCCCGATGTCGTGCAGGCGCTGAACCTGATGGCGGTGCTGAATCCGCGCGTGCGCCATGTCGCCATCGACGGCGGCCTGTTCCAGGACGAGGTGGAGCAGCGCCAGATCATGGCCGTGCCCAGCGTGTTCCTGAACGGCCAGCCCTTCGCCTCCGGCCGCATGGAACTGGCCGAGATCCTGAAGAAGGTCGACACCGGTGCGGCCGCGCGCGATGCCGCCAAGCTCGCGCAGAAGGCGCCCTACGACATGCTGATCGTCGGCGGCGGCCCCGCGGGCGCCGCGGCCGCGGTGTACGCGGCGCGCAAGGGCATCCGCACCGGCATCGTCGCCGAGCGCTTCGGCGGCCAGACCATGGACACGCTCGGCATCGAGAACTACATCTCGGTGCTGGAGACGCAGGGCCCGAAGTTCGCGGCCGCGCTGGAAGCGCACGCGCGCGCCTACGACGTCGACATCATGAACGGCCAGCGCGTGAAGGCGCTTCAGGAAGCGTCGCAACCGGGTGGCCTGGTGAGCGTGACGCTGGAGAACGGCGCGGTGCTGAAGGGCCGCTCGGTGATCGTTTCCACCGGCGCGCGCTGGCGCAACGTCAACGTGCCCGGCGAGGCCGAGTACCGCAACAAGGGCGTGGCCTACTGCCCGCACTGCGACGGGCCGCTGTTCAAGGGCAAGGACGTGGCGGTCATCGGCGGCGGCAACTCCGGCGTCGAGGCGGCCATCGACCTGGCGGGCATCGTCCGCCACGTGACGCTGATCGAGTTCGCGCCCGAACTCAAGGCCGACGCGGTGCTGGTCAACAAGCTGAAGAGCCTGCCCAACGTCGCCATCCACACCAACGCGCAGACCACCGAGATCACCGGCGACGGCCAGAAGGTCGACGGCCTGGTGTTCAAGGGCCGCGCCGACGGCAGCGAGCACCGCATCCCGCTCGCCGGCGTGTTCGTGCAGATCGGCCTGGTGCCGAACACCGAATGGCTGAAAGGCACGCTGGAGCTCAGCAAGTACGGCGAGATCATCGTCGACGCCAAGGGCGCCACCAGCCTGCCGGGCGTGTTCGCCGCGGGCGACGCGACGACGGTGCCCTACAAGCAGATCGTCATCGCCGCCGGCGACGGCGCGAAGGCTGCGCTCAGCGCCTTCGACTTCCTGGTGCGCAGCCCCGTCGCGGCCTGAGCACGCGGGCCGGCGTCAGGGCACCTCGTGCCCGATGCTGGCCTGCCAGACGGCGTACCAATCTTCCGCGTCGAAGCGGATCGAGGTGGCCGCCACCGCCTCGCGCAGGCCCTCCACGCGCCGCGTGCCCGTCACCGGCACCGGGCGCGACGGGTGGCGCATCACCCACGCGTAGGCCAGTGTCGCGAGCGACGCACCACCGTACTTGCCGCGCAGGCCCTCCAGTGCGCCGCGCACACGCTGCGCCTGCTCGTCCTGCCCGCTCATCAGGCGCCCGCCGGCCAGCGGCGACCAGATCATCGGCCTGAGGCCCAGGTCGACACACTGCTCCAGCGTGCCGTCGGCCAGCGCCTTCATCTGCAGCGGCGAGTACTCGATCTGGTTGGTCACGAGCGGGTGGCGCCGGTGCAGCAGCGCCAGCTGCGTCGGCGAATGGTTCGAGACGCCGAAGGCCAGCACCTTGCCCGCCGCCTGCAGTTCGCGGAAGGTCTCGGCGAGCTCGTCGGGCTGCACCAGCAGGTCGGGCCGGTGCAGCAGCAGCAGGTCGAGCCGGTCGGTGCGCAGCGCGGCGAGCGTCGCGTTCACGCTCGCCACCACGTGAGCGCGGCTGCTGTCGTAGCTCTTCACGCGGTGCGCAGGCCGGTTGGGCGACACCAGCTTGATGCCGCACTTGCCGACGATCTGCATGCGTTCGCGCAGGCCGGGTGCCAACGCGAAGGCCGCGCCGAACATCGCTTCCACCGTGTAGCCGCCGTAGATGTCGGCGTGGTCGAAGCTGGTGATGCCGAGCGCCAGCGCGTCTTCCATCCAGCGCAGCAGGCCTTGCGCGTCCAGACCCCACTCGGGCGCGCGCCAGGTGCCGGCGACAATGGGCGAGAGCCTGACCATCAGCGCAGGTCGCCGGCCAGGCTGGCCAGCGTCTCCGGCGAGACGGTCACGTGGGCCGGGTAGTTCGTGTGGTCGCAGCCGATCTTCGCGCTGGCGCCCGCGCGCAGCGCCTCGCGCATCGGCGCCGTGAACTCGAAGCGCGCGAAGTGCACCGAGGACGTCTTCTCGGCGTTCTCGCGATCCAGGTCCTCGTCGGCGATCGCGTAGACGCGCGCGTGGCCTTCCACCTCGACGAAGAGCCGGTCTTCGACGCCGATCAGCCGCGCCAGCTCGCGCTTGCGTTCGTTCGGGTCGGGGTACTCGATCAGCACGGTGGCCTTCCAGTTCGTGCCGTCCGGCACCAGCGGCGCATAGGCCTCGATCTCGCTCTGGATGCCGTCCTCGTCGAAGATCTTCTCGATGTGCAGCATCTCCTGGATCTGGCGCCGGATGGTCTGCTCGTCCTCGAACTGCAGCGTCATGTGCTCGCCGAGCGCCACGCTGCGCCGCCGCCGGTGCGCAATGGCTTCGGGCTTGCTGCTCTTGCGGATCTTCGAATAGGCCTCCAGCGTGAGGAGGCTGTCGCGGGTGATGGTCATGGTGTCACTCCAGTCCGTAGGCCCTGCGCACCAGGGCCAGCGGGTGCTGCAGCGCCTTCGCCGGCGTGCCGGCCTCGTTCATGCCTTGTGCGATGTGGTGGCCGGCCATCGGGCAGTCGCTGCTGATCACGTCGGGCTCGTCCTTGGCCATGCTCCTGAACACCGGCTTGCCGATCTTCATCGCGGTCTTGTGCGTGGGCGCCTTCACGCCGTAGGTGCCGGCATGGCCCGAGCAGCGCTCCACGGTGTTGAGCGTCACCTCCACGGTCTGGCCAATCAACTTGAACATCTCCTCGGTCTTGCGGCCGATGTTCTGCACGCGGCCGTGGCAGGGGATGTGGTAGCTCACCTTGCCCAGCGCCGCCTTGAAGTCGGTCTTCAGGAGCCCGTCCTTGTGGCGCGCCACGAAGTACTCGAAGGGGTCGAACATCGCCTCCTTGACGAGCTGCGTGTCCGCGTCGCCGGGGAACATCAGCGGCAGTTCCTGCTTGAACATCAGCGTGCAGCTCGGCACCGGCGTGACGATGGCCCAGCCTTCGCGGGCGTATCTCGCCAGCACCGGGATGTTGGCCGCCCAGGCGCGCTCCACCGAATCGAGGTCGCCGAGCTCGAGCTTGGGCATGCCGCAGCACTGCTCCTTCTCGACGATCTCGTAGGGGATCTCGTTGTGGTCGAGCAGCTTGACCAGCTCCTCGCCGATGCCGGGCTCGTTGTAGTTCACGTAGCAAGTGGAGAAGATCGCCACCTTGCCCGGGGTGCGCTGCCCGTTCACCACCGTGAAGGCCGGGTTGTTCATCGCACGGCCCCAGCGGAAGCGCTGCGTGCCCAGGCCCGGCATCCACGCCTCGTGGTGCACGCCGAGCACGCTTTCCATCTGCGCGCGCATCGGCTTCGTGCCGTTCACCTTGTTCACCAGCTGCACGACGACGGGGATGCCGGCGAACTGCCCGTGCACGTCGGTGCTGGCGAGGAATCGCTCCTTGGCCGGCACCTCGCCCTTGCGGAACTTGATCGCCTTCGCACGCAGCATCAGGTGGGGAAAGTCGAGGTTCCACGGGTGCGGCGGCGTGTACGGACACTTCGTCATGTAGCACAGGTCGCACAGGTAACACTGGTCGACGACCTTCCAGTAGTCCTTCTTGTCGACCCCGTGCACCTCGCCGTCGGCGGTGGCGTCCACCAGGTCGAACAGGTTCGGGAAGCTCTGGCACAGGCTCACGCAACGGCGGCAGCCGTGGCAGATGTCGAACACGCGCTCCATCTCCTTGAACGCCGAGGCCTCGTCGTGGAAGTCGGGGTTCTTCCAGTCGATCGGGTGCCGCGTGGGTGCCTGCAGGTTGCCTTCGCGCATGGTGCTTGGAGTGTGCGGGTTGTGAGAACAAAACAAGGGGCACGAAGCCCCTTGTTGCCTGGCGCGTTCCGCGGTCAGTCGACCAGCGCGTCGAGGGCCTTCTGGTAGCGGTTGGCGTGCGAGCGCTCGGCCTTGGCCAGCGTCTCGAACCAGTCGGCGATCTCGTCGAAGCCTTCGTCGCGCGCCGTCTTGGCCATGCCCGGGTACATGTCGGTGTACTCGTGCGTCTCGCCCGCGACGGCCGCCTTCAGGTTCTGGCGGCTGTTGCCGATCGGCAGGCCGGTGGCCGGATCGCCCGAGCCGTTCTCCAGGAACTCGAGGTGCCCGTGGGCGTGGCCGGTCTCGCCTTCGGCGGTGGAGCGGAACAGCGCTGCCACGTCGTTCTGGCCTTCCACGTCGGCCTTGTTTGCGAAGTACAGGTAGCGGCGATTGGCCTGCGACTCGCCGGCAAAGGCGTCCTTCAGGTTTTGCTCGGTCTTCGAACCTTTCAAGCCCATGGTGTGCTCCTGGTGGTGTTCGGGAAACGGTCGTTCGGGCCGCCCGCAGGCGACACGGCCGCCGCAGACGCTAGCAGATGGCCATGAACCTTCCAATTGACTGCGGCTATGCGTGGCATAGCGCGGGAAGACCCTAGGCGCTTCAACGCAGACCCAGCAGGCGCAGCGCCAGGTCGTGCAGCCGGCTGTCGGGGTCCGCCAGCCCGCTGAGCACGGTGAAGTGGTTGGCGCCGGGAATGGTCTCGCACACCGGCACCGCGGTCGGGCCCCACACGTCGCGGATCAGCCGGTTCTGGCGCAGGAACTCGTCGCTCTCGTCCAGGCCCACCGTCGTGTAGAGCTTCGGCCCCTTGGGCCGCGGGAAGAAGGCCGGGCTCAGGCGCGCCACCGAGTTCGGCGTGAGCTTCAGGTCGCCCTGGATGAAGGGCGTGTGGCGCAGCGGCTCCAGGTCGTACAGGCCCGAGATCGACAGCGCGCCGCTGACGGGCTGCGGCGGCAACTCGGGGGCGAATTCCTTCCAGCGGCAGGTGAGCAGCATCGTCGCCAGATGCCCGCCGGCCGAGTGCCCGGCCAGCGCGATGCGCGCCGGGTCGCCGCCGTGCCGAGCGATGTTCCGCCACACCCAGGCCAGCATCGAGGCCATCTGCAGCGCGATGTGCTCGATGGTCACCGCCGGGCACAGCGCGTAGTTGGGCACCACCACCAGCGCGCCCTGGGCGTTGAAGGCCGGCGCCACGAAGGAGTGGTCGGCCTTGTCCAGCGCGCGCCAGTAGCCGCCGTGGATGAACACCAGCACCGGCGCGCCCCCGGCCACCGGTCGCTGCGGCGCGAAGATGTCCAGCGTCTCGCCGGCGCCGATGCCGTAGGGAACGTCCAGCACCGGCTGGCTCTCGCGCCGGGCCAGCGCCGAGGCTTGCGCCCAGCGGTCCAGCACCATGCCGTGGTCGGGCACGCGGGCACGGTTGTTGTACTGGGCGTCCAGCCAGGCGGGGTCGTGGCGGGCTCTCATCGGCAACGCTCCTGGGCCATGCAACGGGGCGGCATGTTATCGGTGCCGGCCGGACCCGCCGCCGTGCTACAGTGCAGGGCTCACGGGGACGTAGCTCAGCTGGGAGAGCGTCGCGTTCGCAATGCGAAGGTCGGGAGTTCGATCCTCCTCGTCTCCACCAGAAACCGACAGGGGCCGCCGCAAGCGGCCCCTGTTCCGTTTGCGGCACCGCTTGACGCCGATCAAGCGCCCCGCCCGGCGGGCGCCCCAGCATCGCGGTCCATGCTCGACACGCGCCGCTTCGACGTCTCCCGCTTCCTGCAGCAGCTGCCCCTCTTCAGCGCCGGCGAACCGCAGGCGCTGGCGCGGCTGGCGCAGGGCTGCGAGCTGCGCAGCTTCGAACGCGGTGCCGCGGTGTTCCGCGTCGGCGACCCCTGCGAGGCGTTCCACGTCGTGGTTTCGGGGCAGGTGAAGCTCTACGTGATCTCGCCCGGCGGGCAGGAGAAGGTGATCGAGCTCGTCGGCCCGGGCCGCAGCTTCGCGGAAGCGCTGATGTTCCTGCGCAAGCCCTGCATGGTGAACGCGCAGGCGCTGGCCGACTCGCTGCTGCTCACGGTCAGCCGCGCCGCGGTGATGGAGGAGCTGGCGCACGACCCCGAGTTCGCGCTGCGCATGCTCGCGGGCCTGTCGCGCCGGCTGCACGGGCTGGTGCACGACGTGCAGGCCTATGCGCTGCAGAGCGGCGTGCAACGCGTCATCGGCTACCTGCTCAACGACCGCGACGACGGGCCGGGCAGCGCCGGCTCCACCACGGTGTCGCTGCCTGTCAGCAAGGCCACCGTCGCGTCGCGGCTGTCGCTGACTCCGGAGTACTTCTCGCGCGTGCTGCGCGAGCTGGAAGATGCCCGGCTGATCGAGGTGGACCGGCGCGACATCCGCATCCTCGACGTGCAGCGCCTGGCAGCGTATCCCGGCTGAAAACCGGCGCGGTGCGCGGCGCCTTCTCCGGCGCGCGGCGTGCGAATCGTCCTACGGCGCATCGCGACCGGCGACTACGGTTCGCGGCAATGGCCGTTCCTACAGTTCGTCTCCAGCGGGACGTCCCGCGAACCACACAGGAGCGAACCATGAAGATCACCCACATCCTGGCCACCACGCTGACCGTCCTGACGCTGGCCACCGCCACCACCGGCTGCGCCGTCTCGCGCGGCCAGCAGAGCGTCGGCGCCTACGTCGACGACGCGGCGATCACCGCGGCCGTGAAGGCCCGCTTCGTCGACAACAAGAACGTCGACGCCGTGTCGATCAAGGTCGAGACGCTCAACGGCACCGTGCTGCTGTCGGGCTTCGCCAAGAGCGGCGCCGAGCGCACCGTGGCCGAGAGCCTGGCCTGGAAGGTCGACGGCGTGAAGCAGGTGAAGAACGAGATCGTGGTGCGCGGCTGATCCTGCGACACTCGCGGCATCGTCCGGCCGGGTCCGGACAGCCGCGGAGAAACCATGCCCCATCCGATGGCCGCGCCCGCACGGGCGCGGCGCCGCCTGCTGATCGCCGCTGCCACCGCGCTGGGTGCATCCGGGGCCCGCGCACAGCCGTCCGCCACGCAGCCGGTGCGGCTGATCGTGCCGTTCACCCCCGGCACCGGCGTCGACATCGTGGCGCGCGAACTGGCACCGCTGCTGGCCGAGCGCCACCGGCGCGCCTTCGTCGTCGAGAACAAGCCGGGTGCCTCGGGCAACATCGGCGCGCAGGAAGTGGCGCGTGCCGCGCCCGACGGCAGCACGCTGCTGGTGAGCGTCAACACGATGGTGATGGCGCGCGAGCTGTACCCGAAGGGCGGCTTCGACCCGCTGACCGACCTGGTGCCCATCAGCCTGACGAGCTGGGGCCAGTTGCTGCTGGTGGCCAACGCCCGCGCCGGCATCGACAGCCTGCCGCAGCTGCTGGAGCGCGCCCGCGCGCGGCCCGGGCGGCTCAACTACGCGTCGCCCGGTGCCGGCACCCCGCACCACCTGGCGATGGAGCTGCTGAAGAACCGCGCGAAGATCTCGATCACCCACATCGCCTACCGCGGCAGCGCGCCGGCCGTCACCGACCTGCTCGGCGGCCAGGTGGAGCTGATGTTCCTGCCGATCCACGTGGCGCTGCAGCACGTGCGCGCGGGCACGCTGAAGGCGCTGGCGATCGGCTCCGCCGAGCCGCACCCGCTGCTGCCCCAGGTGCCGCCGCTGCGCACGCTGGGCGTGGGCGACCTCAACGTCGACATGTGGTACGGCCTGCTCGCGCCCAAGGGCACGCCGCGGCCGCTGGTGGAGCGGTTGAGCCGCGAGCTGGCCGAGATCCTGCAGCTGCCGGCCGTGGCCTCCACGTTCCAGTCGCAGGGCATGACACCGGCCTCGAGTTCGCCCGAGGCCTTCCAGCAGCTGATGGCCAGCGACGCCAGGCGCTGGGCCGAGCTGATCCGGGCCCAGGGCATCACCGCCGAATGAGCGCCGACGCCGAGGTGCTGGTCGTCGGCGGCGGCCCGGTCGGCATGGGGCTGGCGATCGAACTCGGGCAGCGCGGCGTGCGCACGCTGGTGCTGGAGCGCCACCACGAGCCGCAGCCCATCCCCAAGGGCCAGAACCTGACCCAGCGCACGATGGAGCACTTCCAGGCCTGGGGCGCCGAAGCCGCCCTGCGCGCGGCGCGCACGATCCCGCCGGCCTTCGGCATCGGCGGCCTCACGGCCTACGGCACGCTGTTCGGCCCGCACCACTACGACTGGATGCAGCGCGGCCACGTGCAGGCCTACTACCACTGCGCCAACGAGCGGCTGCCGCAGTACGCCACCGAGGCGGTGCTGCGGCGCCGCGTGGCCGAGCTGCCCACCGTGCAGGTGATGTACGGCTGGACGGCGCAGTCGTTGCAGGATGGGCCTGACCTCGTGACGGTCGAGGCAGGTGACCGCCAGCACACGCGCCGCCTGCAGGCGCCCTGGGTCGTGGGCTGCGACGGCAGCCGCTCGCTCGTGCGCACGCAGGCCGGCATCACGCAGACGCTGAACGACCACGACCGCCTGATGGTGCTGCTCGTGTTCCGTTCCGCCGGCCTCGACCGGCTGCTGAAGGCGCGCTACCCGGGCAAGTCGTTCTGCTGCGTGCTGCACCCCGAGCTGCAGGGCTACTGGCGCTTCTTCGGGCGCGTCGACCTGGACGGCCAGTTCTTCTTCCACGCCCCGGTGCCGCCCGGCACCACCCGGGACAACCACGACTTCGCCGCGCTGCTGCAGGCGGCAGCGGGTGCCGAGTTCGACGTCGACCTGCAGCACGTGGGCTTCTGGGAGCTGCGCTTCGCGATCGCCGACCGCTACCGCGCCGGCCGCGTGTTCGTCGCCGGCGATGCCGCGCACAGCCACCCGCCCTACGGCGGCTACGGCGTGAACTCGGGCCTGGAGGATGCGCGCAACCTGGGCTGGAAGCTGGCGGCCGCGCTGCAGGGCTGGGCCGGGCCGCAGCTGCTCGATTCGTACGACCTCGAACGGCGGCCGGTGTTCGCCTCGACGATGCAGGACTTCATCGCGCGTTCGATCGAGGTCGACCGTGCCTTCGTCGCGGCCTTCGACCCGGTGCGCGATCCGGTCGCCTTCGAGCGTGAGTGGGCCGCCCGCGGCGCCGGCGCGGTGGGCGAGGTGCAGGCCTTCGAGCCGCACTACGAAGGCTCGCCGGTGGTCGCCGCGATGCCGGGCGCAGGGCCCTGCAGCGCGGTGGGTTCGCACCGCTTCGAGGCGCGCGCCGGCCACCACCTGGCGCCGGCGGCGCTGGCCTCCGGACGGGCGGTGATGGACGTGCTGGGTCCCGCCTTCACGCTGCTGGCCTTCGATGTCGACCCGGCCGCGCTGCGGCCCGCGGCCGACCATGCGGCGGGGCTCGGGCTGCCGCTGCAGGTGGTGCACGAGGCCGCGAGCGAGGAGAGCCGGCGCTACGGCGCGCGCCTGGTGCTGGTGCGGCCGGACCACTTCGTGGCCTGGGCCGGCGACGACGCCGCGGCGATCACCGCGGCGCTGGACACCGCAGCGGGCGGCCCTCAGCGCGCCGGCAGCCAGCGCAACAGCCGCGCGTAGAGCTCGGCCGGGTCCACCGGCTTGGCGATGTGGTCGTTCATGCCGGCGGCCAGGCAGGCGTTGCGGTCGTCATCGTAGGCATTGGCGGTCATCGCCAGCACCGGCAGCGCAGGCCCGAGCGCGGCGCGGATGCGGCGCGTGGCCTCCAGGCCGTCCATCCCGGGCATCTGCACGTCCATCAGCACCAGGTCGTGGTGGCCGCCGAGCGCCAGCGCCACCGCCTGCTCGCCGTCGGCGGCGACGTCCAGCAGCAGCCCGGCCGAAGCGAGCAGCTCGGACGCCACCTCCTGGTTGATCGGGTTGTCCTCGGCCAGCAGCACGCGGCGTCCGGCCGCCAGCAGCAGCAGGGCCTGCCGCAGCCGTTCGTCGTCGCCCGGCGCAGCCGCCGGCGCCGGCGCCGCCGCGGCCGAGCGACGCAGCACGCGCAGCGCGTGGTCGTGCAGCGTCGAGACGGTGACCGGCTTGGCCAGCGCCGGCGTGTCGAACCCGGCGGCGCGCAGCTCGCGGCGCGCCTCCTCCTCGTCGAACGCGGTTGCGAGCAGGCTGGGCGGCATGGCCTCGCCGAGCATGCTGCGCAGGGCCGCCAGCGTCTGCACGCCGTCCAGCCCCGGCATCTGCCAGTCCACCACCACCAGCGCATGCGGCCGGCCGGCGGCGCGTGCCGCCGCGGCGCGCTGCAGCGCGGCCGCGCCGTCGGCCACGGCGTCGACCTGCAGCCCCAGCAGCGCCAGCTGGTCGGCCAGCGCATGGCGCGCTTCCTCCAGGTCGTCGACGAGCAGCACCGGCAGGTCGCGCAGCGCGACGTCGCGCTCGGGTGGTGCCGGCTCGCGCGCCTGCTCCAGCCAGGCCGTGAACCAGAAGGTGCTGCCGACGCCGGGCTCGCTGGTCACGCCCACCTCGCCACCCATCAGCAGCGCCAGGTGGCGCGTGAGCGAGAGCCCGAGCCCGGTGCCGCCGAAGCGGCGCGAGGTGGAGCTGTCGCCCTGCTCGAAGGCCTCGAACAGGCGCGGCACGAGGTCCGGCGCGATGCCGATGCCGGTGTCGCTGACGGCAAAGCGCAGCTTCAGCCGCGCGCCCTGCTGCGCCAGCAGCTCCGCACGCAGGCGCACGAAGCCGCGCTCGGTGAACTTGACGGCGTTGGACAGCAGGTTGATCAAGGCCTGCGACAGGTGCTTGATGTCGCCGTGCAGGCGCGGCGGCAGGTGGTCGGTGTCGATCACGAACTCCACCCGCTTGGCCGACGCCGCCGGGCTCACCACGGCGCCGGCGCGCGCCATCAGCTCGTCGCGCCCGAAGTCGGCGCCTTCCAGCTCCAGCTTGCCGGCCTCGATCTTGGACAGGTCGAGCACGTCGTTGATCACCTGCAGCAGGTGCTTCGCCGCGGTGTCCACCTTGCTCAGGCGCTCGAGCTGGCGCGGGTCGGTGATCTCGCGCGCGATCAGGCGCGTGAGCCCGATGATCGCGTTCATCGGCGTGCGGATCTCGTGGCTCATGTTGGCCAGGAAGGCGCTCTTGGCACGCGTGGCCGCCTCGGCCTGCCCGGCCCGCAGCTCGAGCACGCGGTTGGCGTCGGACAGCGCCGCGGCCAGGCGCTCGGCCTCGCGGCGCGCCTCCGCGAGCTCGGTGACCTCGGCCCCCAGCACCAGGAAACCCTCCACCGGCGCGTGCGCCGCGCCGCCGCGGCGGAACGGCATGTAGGTGACGCGCCGCGTGCGCGACACGCCGTCGGCATCGACGCCGCTGCGCTCGAAGGCCTGCACCTGGCCGGACAGCGCCGCCTGCACCGGTTCTTCCAGCGTGCGGGCGTAGGCGGCACCGTACACCTCGTCCAGCGTGCGGCCCAGCAGGTCCTCGGGCCGGCGCCCGGTGCGTTCGCAGAACAGGCGGTTGACGAAGCGGCAGCGGCGCGCGGTGTCCCAGTAGGACACCCGGCCCGGCAGGTGGTCGGCGATGGCCTGCACCAGCTCCTGCGAGGGAGGCTCGGGCACCGACGCCGCGGGTTCGGAGTTCATGGTTGTTCGGGTGGTCGCCCGGGGGATTGTTGTCCCATCCGGCCCGCGCCGGCGTGGCGCGCGCGCGTCAGCGCACCAGCGCCTGCTGCATCAGCCTCTCGACGAAGGCGGCGCGCGCCTGGCGCTGCGCCACGGTGCCCTGGCGGTGCAGCAGCGACTCGGCCACCTCGTAGCTGTAGAGCAGGAAGCCGCGCTGGCGCGCTTCGTCGTCGGCAAAGCCCAAGGCCGAGAAGATGGTCTCGTGGTAGGCGATGCGCGAGGCGTCCGCGGCGTCGACGGCCTGCCGCGCCATCTCGTCGCGTCGCGCCCAGGCCCGGATCGCGAGCTCGATGCGCGCGGCGCGCGCCGCCGCCCGGCCGCGGAAGGGCAGCGAGATCACGTCGCGCAGCTGCTCGCGCGGGTCGCTGCGCGCCATCTCGAGGCGGCGCGTGAGCTGCTCGGTGGCGCGTTCGCTCCAGGCCTGCAGCACGCGGCGCAGCAGGTCCTCGCGGTCGCGGAAGTGCCAGTAGAAGCTGCCGCGCGTGACGCCCAGCTCGCCCGCCAGGACGTCCACGCGCACGTGGTCGATGCCCTGGTCCACCAGCACCGTGGTGGCGGCGTCGATCCAGGTCTCGGGCGTGAGCGAGGTGCGCGCCGCCTCGGCTTCGCCGGCCGCGGGAGCGCGGCGGCGGCGCGCGACGGCGGAACGCGTGGGCAGGTTCATCGGAGCGCATCATCTCCATGCAGATGTGTATGGACATGCGGGCTTACCCGGATGCCGCTGCCCGGTGCCGCCTCTACCATCGCGCCCAAACACATACAGATGTGTATGGAACAAACGGCGCAGCCCGCCGCCCCGGAGACACCCATGCCACAAGGCTTCTTCGACGACCCGCGTCTGCTCGCGCCGCGCCGCGTCGAGAGGCGCGACCTCGGCGGCGGCGCCTTCGAGCTGGTGTGCCCCGAACCGCTGGGGCCCTACGCGCGCTGCGTCGGCGAGTGGCTGGAGCGCTGGGCCGCCGAGACACCCGACGCACCGGCCTTCGCCGAGCCGCTGGCAGGCGGCGGCTGGCGGCGCCTGAGCTGGGGCGAACTGCGCCGGCAGGTCGGCGCGGTGGCGCAGGCGCTGCTGGACCTGCGGCTACCCGAGGGCAAGCCGGTCGTGGTGCTGTCCGACAACGCGCTCGACCACCTGGTGCTGCTGCTGGCCGGCATGCACGTGGGCCGCGCGGTCTGCACCGTCAGCAGCGGCTACTCGCGGCTGGCGCAGGGCGACTTCTCGCGCATCCACGGCATCCTGCAGGCGCTGGACCCGGCGCTGGTGTACGCGTCCGACGCCGCCGTCTACGGCCCGCCGCTGCTCGGCGCGGGCGTCGCCCCCGTGGCGGTGTTCAGCCGCGGCGCCGACACCCATCCCGGTGCCCTGCCCTTCGCGCAGCTGCTGGCCGCGAAGGAAACGCCGGCGGTGATGCAGGCCCATGCCGCCATCACGCCCGACACCCACGCCAAGTACCTGCTCACCAGCGGCTCCACCGGCCACCCGAAGGTCGTCATCAACACGCACCGCATGCTGTGCGCCAACCAGCAGATGCTGGCGCAGACGCTGCGCTTCCTGGACGCCGAGAAGCCGGTGCTGCTGGACTGGCTGCCCTGGAGCCACACCTTCGGCGGCAACCACAACACGAACATCGTGCTGCGCACCGGCGGCACGCTCTACATCGACGACGGCCGGCCGCTGCCGGGCGCGATCGACCGGACGCTGGCGCACCTGCGCGAGGTGCAGCCCACCATCTACTTCAACGTGCCGCGCGGCTACGAGATGATGCTGCCGGCGCTGGAGAGCGACGAGGCGCTGGCGCGCCAGTTCTTCGGCCGCCTGCGCATGGCCTTCTACGCCGGCGCCGGCATGCCGGTGGCCACCTGGGACCGGCTCAAGGCGGCCTGCGCGAAGGTGCGCGCCGAGCCGCTCTGGCTCACCACCAGCTGGGGCAGCACCGAGACGGCGCCGGCCAACACCTTCGTCAGCTGGCCGCTCGACAAGCCCGGCGTCATCGGCATCCCGCTGGCCGGCGCGCGCCTCAAGTTCGTGCCCAACGCCGGCAAGCTCGAGATGCGCGTGAAGGGCCCGCACATCTTCCCCGGCTACCGCGGCAACGCCGACGCCACGCGCGAGGCCCTCGACGCCGACGGCTACTACCGCATCGGCGATGCCGGCTTCCTGGCCGACGACGGCGACCCGGCGCAGGGCGTGGTCTTCAACGGCCGCGTGGCCGAGGACTTCAAGCTCACCAGCGGCACCTGGGTCAGCGTGGGCACGCTGCGGCTCAAGGTGGTGTCGGCGATGGCGCCCTACGCGCAGGACGTGGTGGTGACGGGCCACGACCGCAGCGAGATCGGCGCGCTGATCTTCCTCACCGAGGCCGGGCGCCAGGTGCCGCGCGACGAGATCGCCGAGGACGTGCGGCTGGCGCTGCGCGCGCTGAAGGAGGAAGGCGGCGGCTCGTCGCAGACGCCCACGCGCGCGCTGGTGCTGCCCGACGCGCCCAGCATGGCCGCCGGCGAGATCACCGACAAGGGCTACATCAACCAGCGCCTGGTGCTGCAGCGCCGCGCGGCCGAGGTCGAGGCGCTCTACGCGTCGCCGGCCGACCCGCGCGTCATCCGCCCCTGAACCCCAAGGACTCCATGCAAGCCGCCTTCACCCCCTGGGCCGATGCCCCCGCCGCGCTGCGTGCGCTCGACCTGCTGCTGCTGGAACGGGCCGGCCCCGTGCTGCACGTGCGGCTGAACCGCCCCGCCAAGCGCAACAGCGTCAGCGACGGCCTGCTGGCGCAGCTGCACACCGTGTGGGTGCACCTGGCCTCCGCCGGCGACGTGCGCGCCGCAGTGATCAGCGGCGCCGGCGACCACTTCTGCGCCGGGCTCGATCTCTCCGAGGTGACCGAGCGCAACGTGGCCGAGGGCATCCTGCACTCGCGCAGCTGGCACGCCTGCTTCGACGCCATCCAGTACGGCCCGGTGCCGGTGATCGCGGTGCTGCACGGCGCGGTGGTGGGCGGCGGGCTCGAGCTGGCCTCGTCCGCGCACATCCGCATCGCCGAGGACAGCACCTTCTACGGCCTGCCCGAGGGCACGCGCGGCATCTTCGTCGGCGGCGGCGGCTCGGTGCGCATCAGCCGCCTGATCGGCGTGGCGCGCATGACCGACATGATGCTCACCGGCCGCGTGTTCGACGCCGACGAGGGCCAGGCGATGAGCGCCAGCACCTACCGCGTCGGCGACGGCGCCGGGCTGGCGAAGGCGCTGGAGCTGGCCACCAAGATCGCCGCCAACGCGCCGCTGTCGAACTACGCCATCGTGCAGGCGCTGCCGCGCATCGCCGACCTGCCGGCGGCCGACGGTCTCTTCGTGGAGTCGCTGATGGCCTCCATCGCGCAGGGCGACGAGGCCGCGAAGGAGCGCGTGCGCGCCTTCCTGGAGAAGCGCGCCGCCAAGGTGACGAAGGCGTGAGCCGAAGCCACGTCTACAGCGTGCAGGTGCAGTTCGGCGACTGCGACCCGGCCGGCATCGTCTTCTTCCCCAACTTCAACAAGTGGATGGACGCGGCCTCGCTCGCCTTCTTCATGGCCTGCGGCGTGCCGCCCTGGCGCGAGCTGGTGAAGACGCGCGGCATCGTCGGCACGCCGCTGCTGGAGATCCACACCAAGTTCTACGTGCCGGCCACCTACGGCGAGACGCTCGAGATCCACACCCACGTCGAGCACTGGGCCGCCAAGACGCTGCGCCAGAAGCACGTCGTGAAGCGCGACGGCACCGTGCTGTGCGAAGGCACCGAGGTGCGCGCCTTCGTCGTGCACGACGCCGCGCTGGGCCGGCTCAAGGCCATTCCCGTCCCCGAGGACATCAAGGCGCTGTGCAGCTGAGCGCCGCCCGTTCCCCATCACCCCGAAGGAGACAGACCCCATGAAACGCTTCACCCTGCACCTGCTGGCCGCCGCGAGCGCGCTGCTCGCTTCCGGCACCGCGCTGGCCGACCTCACCATCGGCGTCGTGCTGCCGCTCACCGGCCCGGCCTCGGGCCTGGGCATCCCGATGAGCAACGGCGTGAAGATGTGGCCCGCCACCATCGGCGGCGAGAAGCTCAAGGTGATCGTGCTTGACGACGCCACCGATCCCACCAAGGGCGTGCAGGCGGCGCGCCGGCTCGTCAGCGAGGACAAGGTGGACCTGATCGTCGGCTCGGCGGCCACGCCGGTGGCGATCCCGATCGCCGACGTGGCGAGCGAATCCAGGACCGTGCAGCTGGCCGCGTCGCCGGTGGGCCTGCCGCCGGGCAAGGACGGCTGGACGTTCCGCCTGCCGCAGAGCAACGGCGTGATGGCCAACGCGATGGTCGCGCACATGGTCAAGCAGGGCGTGAAGAGCGTCGGCTTCATCGGCTACACCGACGCCTACGGCGAACTCTGGCTGCAGGCGCTGACCCCGCTGCTGGAGAAGAACGGCATCAAGCTGCTGGCCACCGAGCGCTTCGCACGCTCCGACACCAGCGTCACCGCGCAGGCGCTCAAGCTCACCGCGGCCAACCCGGACGCGATGATCATCGTCGCCTCCGGCAGCGGCGCCGCGATGCCGCAGCTGGCCGTGCTGGAGCGCGGCTTCAAGGGCCGGATCTACCAGACCCACGCTGCCGCCAGCAAGGACCTGATGCGCGTGGGCGGCAAGGCGGTGGAGGGCACCTTCGTCACCAGCGGCCCCGTGGTGGTGGCCGAGCAGCTGCCCGACAGCCACCCGAGCAAGGCGCTGGGCGTGAAGTTCAACGCCGAGTACGAGAAGATCAACGGTGCCGGCACGCGCAACCAGTTCGCCGCGCACGCCTACGACGCCTTCCTGCTGCTCGACCGGGTGGTGCCGGTCGCGCTGAAGAAGGCCAAGCCCGGCACGCCGGAGTTCCGCGCCGCGCTGAAGGACGCGCTCGAGAACAGCCCCGCGCTGCCGGTGACCCACGGCGTGCTCGACTACACGCCCACCGACCACTGGGGCTTCCGGCCCGACACCGGCGTCGTCATGAAGGTCGTCAACGGCGAGTGGAAGCTCGAGCATTGATGGCTCCCCCCCGTAGCGCCTGCGGCGCTCCCCCCCAGGGGGGCGCCGCCAGCGGCCCGGCGAAGCCGGCTCCGCGGCGGCTGTTTGGCAAGACGCGACGCGCCCCTGGTGCACGGTCGGAGTGTTCGTGGACCTGACGATCGCCGGCATCCTGGCCCTGGACGGGTTGAGCAACGGCGCCATCTACGCCCTGGTGGCGCTGGCGCTGGTGCTGGTGTTCGCGGTCACGCGCGTGGTGTTCATCCCGCAGGGCGAGTTCGTCGCGTTCGGGGCGTTGACGATGGCGCTGCTGCAGGCCGGGCGGCTGCCGGGCACCGTGTGGCTGCTGCTGCTGATGGCGGCGCTGGTCGCGGTGCTCGACGCGCTGCAGGCGCGGCGCGAAGCCTGGCCGCGCGCGCGCTGGGCCCGCCATGCGCTGCGCACGCTGGCGCTGCCGCTGGCGGCGGTGGCGGCCACGCTGCTGCTGGCGCGCGCGCCGCTGCCGCAGCCGGTGCAGGCGCTGCTGACGCTGGCGCTGGTGACGCCGATGGGCCCGCTGGTCTACCGGCTCGGCTACCGCTCGCTGGCGGACGCGGGCACGCTGGTGCTGCTGATCGTCTCGGTGGGCGTGCACTTCGCGCTCACCGGCCTCGGCCTGCTGTTCTTCGGCGCCGAGGGCTTCCGCAACGCGCCGTTCTGGGACGAGCGCTTCAGCCTCGCCGGCCTCGCGTTCACCGGGCAGACGGCGATCATCGTGGTTGCATCGCTGGCGCTCATCGCCGCGCTGTTCCTGTTCTTCGAGCGCACGCTGTGGGGCAAGGCGCTGCGCGCCACCTCGGTGAACCGCACCGGCGCGCGCCTGATGGGCATCTCGGGCGACGGTGCCGGCGCCCTCAGCTTCACGATGGCGGCCTTCATCGGCGCGCTCTCGGGCCTGCTGATCGGCCCGACGACGACGGTGTTCTACGACAGCGGCTTCCTCATCGGCCTGAAGGGTTTCGTGGCCGCGGTGTTCGCCGGGCTCACGAGCTTTCCGCTGGCGCTGGCCGGCGCGCTGGGCGTCGGGCTGATCGAGAGCTTCGGCTCGTTCTGGGCCAGCGCCTTCAAGGAGGTGATCGTGTTCACCGCGATCCTGCCGGTGCTGCTGTGGCGCTCGTTCGTCGACCGCCACCACGAGGAGCACTGATGGCGCTCGCCCCCCGCACCGCCGGGCTGCTCGGCGTCGCCGTTGCGCTGGCCGTGCTGCCGCTGCTGCCGGTGCCTGATTTCTGGATCACGCAGCTCAACTACATCGGCCTGTTCGCGCTGGTGGCGCTCGGGCTCGTGCTGCTCACCGGCATCGGCGGGCTCACCTCGTTCGGGCAGGCCGCATTCGCCGGCGTGGGCGCGTACAGCAGCGCCTGGCTGGCGGTGCGGCACGGCATCTCGCCCTGGGCCGGGCTGGCGGCGGGCCTGCTCGTCACCACCGCGCTGGCGCTGGCGCTCGGCTGGCTGACGCTGCGCATGAGTGGCCACTACCTGCCGCTGGCCACCATCGCCTGGAGCCTGGCGCTCTTCTACACGATGGGCAACCTCGACGCGCTGGGCAAGTACGACGGCCTGCTCGACGTGCCGCCGATCACGCTGTTCGGCCTGAGCCTGCAGCCCGAGCGGCGCATCTACCTGCTGATCTGGGCCGTGGCGCTGCTGGCCGCGGTGGCGGTGACGCGCCTGCTCGACTCGCGCCCCGGCCGCGTGATGCGCGCGCTCGACGTGCACCGCGGCGGCGGCGTCACGATGCCCGAGGCCATGGGTGCCTCCACCTTCCGCCACAAGGTGCTGATGTTCGTCGTCGCGGCGCTGCTGGCCAGCCTCTCGGGCTGGCTGTTCGCGCACATGCAGCGCAGCGTCAACCCCAGCCCCTTCGGCATCAAGTTCGGCATCGAGTACCTGTTCATGGCGGTGCTGGGCGGCGTGGGCAGCGTGTGGGGCGCCTTCGCCGGTGCCGCGCTGGTCAAGCTCACCGAAGACCAGCTGCAGGTGTGGCTGCCGAAGCTGATCGGCACCGCGGGCAGCTTCGAGGTCATCGTGTTCGGCATCGTGCTCGTGATCGTGCTGCAGCGCGCGCCGCGCGGCCTGTGGCCGCTGATCGAGCGCTGGCTGCCGGCGCGCCGGCCGGCGGCGCCCGACACCGCCGCCGCGCCGCTGCCCGCACGCGACAAGCCGCGGCGCGGCGAGCGGCTGCTGGACGTGGCGCGCATCCGCAAGACCTTCGGTGGCCTGGTGGCGGTGAACGACGTCGAGTTCCACGTCGATGCCGGCGAGATCGTCGGCCTGATCGGCCCCAACGGCGCCGGCAAGAGCACCACCTTCAACCTGATCTCGGGCGTGCTGCCGCTCAGTGCCGGCGAACTGCGCCTGCGCGGCCAGCGCATCGACGGGCTGCCCTCGCGCGACGTGGCGCGGCGCGGGCTCTCGCGCACCTTCCAGCACGTGAAGCTGGTGCCGGACATGACGGTGCTGGAGAACGTGGCGCTCGGCACCTACCTGCGCACCACCAGCGGCAGCGTGGCCGCGATGCTGCGCACCGACCGCGCCGAGGAGGCGCGTGCGCTGGCCGAGGCGCAGCGCCAGCTGGCGCGCATCGGCCTGGCGGATGCGGCGCACGAACTGGCCGGCAACCTGGCGCTGGGGCCGCAGCGGCTGGTGGAGATCGCGCGCGCGCTCGCCAGCGACCCCAGCCTGCTGCTGCTGGACGAGCCCGCCGCCGGCCTGCGCCACAAGGAGAAGCAGGCCCTGGCCGCGGTGCTGCGCCAGCTCAAGGCCGAGGGCCTGAGCCTGCTGCTGGTGGAGCACGACATGGACTTCGTGATGGGCCTGGCCGACCGCATCGTGGTGATGGAGTTCGGCACCAGGCTGATGGAAGGCACGCCGGCGCAGGTGCAGGCCAGCCCCGCGGTGCGCGCCGCCTACCTGGGGACCGAGCACTGATGGACACCGCCACGCTGCTGCAGACGCGCGACCTGCACGCCGGCTACGGCAAGGCCGAGGTGCTGCGCGGGCTGCACCTGCAGGTGAACGCCGGCGAGGTGGTTACCGTGATCGGCCCCAACGGCGCCGGCAAGAGCACGCTGCTGAATGCACTGATGGGCCTGCTGCCGGCGCGCGGTGGCCTGCGGTTCGACGGCCAGGACCTGGCCCGGCTGACGCTGGAGGAACGCGTGCTCGCCGGGCTGGCGCTGGTGCCCGAGCGGCGCGAGCTGTTCGGCACCATGAGCGTGGAAGACAACCTGGTGCTCGGCGGCTGGCGGCCGAAGAGCCTGGGCGTGGCCGGCTGGCGCAACGGGCTTGAGCAGGCCTACACGCTGTTCCCGCGCCTGAAGGAGCGACGCGCGCAGGCCGCCGGCACGCTTTCGGGCGGCGAGCGGCAGATGCTCGCGATCGGCCGCGCGCTGATGGGCCAGCCCAAGCTCCTGATGCTCGACGAGCCGAGCCTGGGCCTGGCGCCGCTGATCGTGCGCGACATCTTCGCCATCGTCAGCCGGCTGCGCGAGCAGGGCGTGAGCATCCTGCTGGTGGAGCAGAACGCGCGCGCGGCGCTGGCGGTGGCCGACCGCGGCTACGTGCTGGAGACCGGCGACCTGGTGCTCGAAGGCCCGGCCGCGCAGCTGGCCGACGACCCGCGCGTGGTGGAGACCTACCTCGGCGCGCTCACCACGCAGGCGCGTTGAACGATGGCCTGGGACTACCACGCCCCGCTGCGCGAGATGCGCTTCGTGATCGAGCGCGTGCTCGACGCGCCGGCCTCGTGGGCGGCCTGCGCGCCCTTCGCCGAACTGGATCTCGACACCGTCGACGCGGTGCTGGCCGAGGCCGCCCGCTTCGCGCGCGGCGTGATGCTGCCGCTCAACGCCAGCGGCGACCGCGAAGGCTGCACGCTGCACGCCGACGGCCGCGTCACCACGCCGGCGGGCTTCCCGGCCGCCTATGCCGCCTTCCACCAGGCCGGCTGGCCCGCCCTGCCCTGCAGCCCCGAGTGGGGCGGCCAGGGCCTGCCGCTGCTGCTGGACGGCGCGGTGCGCGAGATGTTCGCGGCCTGCAACCACGCCTTCACGATGTACCCCGACCTGCTGCACGGCGCCTACGAGACGCTGAAGGCGCACGGCAGCGAGGACCTGAAGCAGCGCTACCTGCCGAAGATCGCCAGCGGCGAATGGCTGGCCGCGATGGCGCTCACCGAACCGCAGGCCGGCAGCGACCTGGGCGCGTTGGCGACGCGGGCCGTGCCGCAGCCCGACGGCAGCGTGAAGCTCAGCGGCAACAAGATCTTCGCCAGCGCCGCCGACCACGACCTCACCGGGAACATCGTGCACCTGGCGCTGTGCCGCCTGCCCGATGCGCCGCCCGGCAGCAAGGGCATCAGCCTGGCGCTGGTGCCGAAGGTGCTGCCGGACGGCACGCGCAACGCCTTCACGGTGGATGCGCTGGAGCACAAGCTCGGCATCCACGCCAACGCCACCTGCGCGCTGCGCTACGAGGGCGCGACCGGCTGGCTCATCGGCGCGCCGAACCGCGGGCTGGCGGCGATGTTCCTGATGATGAATTCGGCGCGCCTGCACGTCGGCCTGCAGGGCCTGGGCCACCAGGAGATCGCGACGCAGAACGCCGTGCGCTACGCCTTCGAGCGCGCGCAGTTCGGCCGCGCCATCGCGGGCATGCCGGCCATGCGCCAGCGGCTGCTGCGTGCGCAGGCGCTGGCCGAAGGGCAGCGCGTGATCGCCTACGCCGCCGCGCTGGCCATCGACGAAGCCGAGCACCACGCCGACGCCGAACGGCGCGCGCGCCAGCTGCGCCGCGCCGCGCTGCTCACGCCGCTGGTGAAGGCGCTGCTGACGCAGACCGGTTTCGACAGCGCCAGCGCCGCGCTGCAGGTGCACGGCGGCTACGGCTACACGCGCGACTTCGGCATCGAGCAGTGCCTGCGCGACGTGCGCATCACGCTGGTCTACGAAGGCACCAACGAGATCCAGGCCATCGACCTGCTGCAGCGCAAGGTGCTGGCCGACGGCGGCGCGGCACTCGGCGAACTGCTCGTCGACCTCGAAGCCGAGGCCGCGCGCGCGGCCGCCGGCGGGCTCGCCGAGTTCGCGGCCGCGCTGCGCGAGCAGATGGCCCACGCCCGGGCCGCGACGGCGGCGATCCAGGCCGCCGCCGCGGACGACGCCGAGGCACCGCTGCGCGTGGCCGACGCCTACCTGCAGGGCCTGGCGTTCCTGCTGCTGGCCTGGGCCTGGGCGGCCAGCGCCCGGGCGACCCTGGGCGAAGCCGATGCCGCGTTCGCCGCCGCGAAGCAGGCCCGCATGCGCCACGGCATCCACTGGCTGCTGCCCGAGGCAGCCGCGCACTGGGCCCGCGCCGCCGCCACCGGCAAGCCGCTGGCCGCGATGGCCGCGCCGCCCTGAGCGTGTCCGCCTGCCGCGCCGCACGGCGTGGTACCCGTGTCACATCGAACGAGGACACGGCATGAAGACATCCCTCAGCATCGCGGCGGGCCTGGCGCTCGCAGGCGCCATCGGCAGCGCGGCGGCCGACGTCGTTCCCGGACAGGGCACCTGGCAGCAGACGCTGTCCCCGCGCGACCTGGACGGCAACGTCGCCAACGGCCCCGAGGCGTGGTTCGACCGCACGCTCGGCATCACCTGGCTGGCCGACCCGCAGGCGATCTCCGGCACGCGCTGGGACACCTACTTCCGCGGCAGCGCCGGCGAGGACGGCCCCTACAACGAGAGCGACGAATTCGACGGCCGTTCGCTGCTGAGCGACGCCTTCTTCTGGCTCAACCAGCTCTCGGTGGGCGGCGTCGCCGGCTGGCGGCTGCCGAGCACCGACCCCATCAACGGCCAGTTCTACCGCTACAACGGCAACAGCGGCCCCAGCATCTACAGCGGCCAGATCGATGCCGGCTTCAACATCGCCAGCCCGCAGAGCGAACTGGCCCACATGTTCACCGTGACGCTGGGCAACCGCGGTGCCTTCGACAGCACCGGCAACCCGCGCGCCGGCTGGGAGCGGACCTTCAACACCGGCGTGTTCACGAACCTGAGGCCGCGCATGTACTGGTCGGGCTCGCTCTACAGCAACCAGATCCACGACATCGCCTGGGTGTTCGACTTCTCGAACGGCCGCCAGCAGGGCGGCTTCTCGCCGATCCCGGCCTACCCCGACGCCTACCACGTGTGGGCGGTGCACGACGGCGACGTCGGCAGCGCGATGCCGGTGCCCGAACCCGCGCCGCTGGCGCTGTTCGCCGCCGGCCTGGCCACGCTGGCCTGGCGGCGGCGGGTCAGTTCAGCTGCGTCACGTACTTCGTGTTGAGGTAGCCGTCGAAGGTCTCGGTGCCGCCTTCGCTGCCGTAGCCGCTGTCCTTGATGCCGCCGAACGGCGTCTCGGCCAGCGCGAGGCCGAAGTGGTTGATGCTCACCATGCCGGCCTGCAGGCCGTTGCTGATGAGGTTGGCGTTCCTGGTGCCGCCGGTGAAGGCATAGGCCGCCAGGCCGAAGGGCAGGCTGTTGGCGCGCGCCAGCACCTCGTCCAGCGTCTTGAAGCGGGCGATGCCCGCGACCGGGCCGAAGGGCTCCTCGGTCATCAGCTTGGCGTCCTCGGGCAGGTCGGCGATCACCGTGGGGGCGAAGAAGTTGCCCTCGCCGCCGAGAGCCTTGCCGCCGGTGAGCACGGTGGCGCCGCGCTGGTGCGCGTCCTCGATGAAGCTGCCGATGGCCGCCACGCGGCGCGCCTGCGCCAGCGGGCCCATGCGCGTGCTGGACTCCAGGCCGTCGCCGACCTTGATCTTCTCGGTCTTCGCGATGAAGCGCGCGACGAACTTGTCGTACGCACCTTCCTGCACGTAGAAGCGCGTCGGGCTGATGCACACCTGGCCGGCGTTGCGGAACTTGAAGCCCACCAGCATGTCGGCCGCGGTCTCGACGTCGGCGTCGTCGCAGACGATCACCGGCGCGTGACCGCCCAGTTCCATCGTGCAGCGCTTCATCAGGCTGCCCGCCAGGCCGGCCAGCAGCTTGCCCACCTGCACCGAGCCGGTGAACGAGATCTTGCGCACTGTTGCGCTCTTGATCAGGTAGTCAGACACCTCGTGCGGCACGCCCCACACCACGTTCAGGCAGCCCGGAGGCAGGCCGGCGTCGTGGAACAGCTGGGCCAGCGCCACCACCGCGCTGGGCGCGTCCTCCGGGCCCTTGATCACCATCGTGCAGCCGGCGCCGAGCGCGGCGGTGATCTTGCGGATGGCCTGGTTGAACGGAAAGTTCCAGGGCGAGAACGCGGCGCACACGCCGATGGGCTCGCGCAGCACCAGCTGCGAGACACCGGCCTGGCGCGCGGGGATCACACGGCCGTAGATGCGGCGGCATTCCTCGGCGTGCCACTCGGCGTGCTCGGCGCAGAAGTTCACCTCGCCCACCGCTTCCGCGAGCGGCTTGCCCTGGTCCATCGTGATGTGGCGGCCGATGTCGTTGGCGCGCTCGCGGGCCAGTTCCGCCACCTTGCGCAGGATCTTGCTGCGCTCCAGCGGGCTGGTCTTCTTCCAGCTCTCGAAGGCGCGCGCGGCGCTCTTCAGCGCCAGGTCCAGGTCTTCGCGCGTGGCGTGCGGCAGCTTGGCTATCACCTGGTTCGTGGCCGGGTTCAGCACGTCACCTTCCTTGCGGCCGCCGCCGTGGATGAACTGGCCGTCGATGTAGAGGCTGAGTTGGGGGTAGCTCATGGTCATTCCTTCGGAAGGGGAAAAGCTCAGACGCCGAGGCAGGCGGCGAGCTGGGGGTCGTTCGACAGGGCCTCGGCGCTGCCCTGCAGCACCAGCTGGCCCTTCTGCAGCACGATAGCGCGATCGGCCTGCGCCAGGACCTTGCGGTAGTCGCGGTCGACGATCAGCGTGGCGATGCCGCTCTTGCGGATGTCGCCGATCACGCGCCAGATCTCGGCCACGATCAGCGGCGCCAGCCCCTCGGTGGCTTCGTCGAGGATCACGAGATCGGGGTGCGTCATCAGAGCGCGGCCGATCGAGAGCATCTGCTGCTCGCCGCCGGAGAGCTGGCCGCCCAGGTTCTTCTCGCGTTCGGCCAGGCGCGGGAAGGTGCTCATCACGCGCTCGTAGCTCCAGTCGCGGCGGCCGTCGCGGCCGGCGCGGGCAGCCATCACGAGGTTTTCGCGCACGCTGAGGTTCGTGAACACGCCGCGCCCTTCGGGCACGTAGGCCACGCCGCGGCGCGCCACCTCGTGCGGGCGGGCGCGCGAGCAGTCGTGGCCGTCGACGCGGATCGTGCCTTCGCGCTGCGCCATGTGGCCCAGCAGCGTGCGGATCAGCGTGCTCTTGCCCATGCCGTTGCGGCCGAGCAGCCCCACGGTCTCGCCGCGTGCGATGGCCAGGTTCACGCCGTGCAGGATGTGGCTGCTGCCGTACCAGGCATGGATGTCGCGGGCTTCGAGGAAGGTGTCGGCCATCTCAGTGGCCTCCCAGGTACGCGGCCTGCACGGCGGGGCTCGCGCGCACCGCGTCGGGCGTGTCGCTCGCGATCACCGCGCCGTTGACCATCACCGTGATGCGGTCGGCGATGCGGAACACCGCGTCCATGTCGTGTTCCACCAGCAGGATCGCGTGGCCGGCCTTGAGCTCCGCGAGCAGCGCCAGCATGCGGTCGGTCTCCTCGGCGCCCATGCCGGCCAGCGGCTCGTCGAGCAGCAGCACCTGCGGGTCGGTGGCCAGGCACATCGCGATCTCGAGCTGGCGCTTCTGGCCGTGCGAGAGGCTCTCGGCGCTGCTGTCCAGCAGGTCGGCGAGGCCGGCGCGGGCGGCGGCGTCGCGGGCCGCGGCACTGCTGTCGGCGCAGCGCGCTGCAGGGCTCCACCAGGCCCAGGGCCTCTGCCAGCGCGCCTGCGCGGCGAGCCGGCAGTTCTCGAACACGGTGAAGCTCGGGAAGATGGTGTTGCGCTGGTAGCTGCGGCCCAGCCCCGCGCGCGCGCGGCGCGGCTGCGGCCAGGCGGTGACGTCCTCGCCCAGCAGTTCCACGCGGCCGCCCGAAGGCGGGATCTCGCCGGAGAGGATGTTGATCAGCGTGGACTTGCCCGCGCCGTTGGTGCCGATCACCGCGTGCACGGCGCCACGACGCAGCTCGATCGAGACCTTGTCGACCGCGACCAGTCCGCCCCAGCGGCGCGTGATCTCGTGGCCTTTCAGCAGCACCTCGCTCACGACGACACCTCCGTCGCCGAGCGCCGTGCGCCTTCGCGTCCGGCCGGGCGCTGCTTCCACACGCCGGGCAGGCCCACCAGCCCGCGCGGCAGCAGCGCCACGCTGGCGATGATCGTCAGCCCCAGCCCCAGCTGCCAGTGCTTCGCGAAGCTGCCGAAGACCGCGTCGGACTTGAACAGTTCCTGCAGCAGCGCGAATGCGAAGGCCCCAATCAACGCACCGCGCAGGTGGCCCAGGCCGCCGAGGATGATCATGATCAGCACCGCGCCGCTCAGGTGCCAGCTGAGCAGTTCCGGGTTCACGTAGCCGTCCTTGATCGCGAACAGGCAGCCGGCCAGCCCGGCGAGCCCGCCCGACAGCGTGAAGGCCGCCAGCTTGTACGGGTAGGTCGAGAAGCCTGCGGCGCGCATGCGCTGCTCGTTGACCTTGATGCCGGCCAGCGCGCGGCCGAAGCGCGAGCGCAGCAGCACGGCCAGGAACACGAAGGTGGCGAGCAGGCAGAACCAGGTGAAGCCGTAGAGCACCAGCGGCCGGTCCAGATCCACCAGGAACGAGGGCTTCACGTTCAGGTAGATGCCGTCGGTGCCGCCGCCCAATGGGGTGTCGTGCACCACGTAGTAGGCCATCTGCGCGAAGGCCAGCGTCACCATGATGAAGTAGACGCCCTTGGTGCGCAGGCTCAAGGCGCCCACGGCCAGCGCGTAGACCGCGGCCAGCAGCACGCAGGCCGGCAGCAGCCACCACAGCGAGGCCGCATCGCTCTGCGGCGACAGCAGCACGGTGGCGTAGGCGCCGATGCCGAAGAACGCCGCCTGCCCGAAGCAGACGAGGCCGGTGCTGCCCACCAGCAGTTCCAGGCTCAAGGCGAAGAGCGCGTAGACCATGATCTTGCCGACCAGGTCGATGCCGAACGAGCCGGTGAAGAGGGGCCAGGCGGCGAGTGCCGCGAAGACCACGGCCACGAAGGCGAGCTTGCCGCGTTCCATCGTCATCAGCCCGCCTTGAACAGGCCGTCCGGCTTCCACAGCAGGATCAGCGCCATCATCACGTAGACCAGCACGCCCGCCGCCTGCGGCAGCAGCACCTTGCCGAAGGTGTCCACCACGCCGATCAGCAGCGCCGCCAGCAGCGCGCCACGGATCGAGCCGATGCCGCCGATCACCACCACCACGAAGCAGACGATCAGCACCGTGTTGCCCATGCCGGGATACACGCTGCTCACCGGCGCGGCCACCATGCCCGCGAGCACCGCGATCGCGACGCCGGCCGCGAACACCACGCGGTAGAGGAACTGGATATCGATGCCGAGCGACTGCACCATCTCGCGGTTGGTGCTGCCGGCGCGGATCATCATGCCGAGCCGGGTGCGCGTGAACACGAGGTACATGCCACCCGCCAGCAGCAGGCAGACGAAGCTGATGAACACGCGGTAGACCGGGTAGCTCATCGTGTCGCCCAGCGCGAAGCTGCCGGCCAGCAGCGGCGGCGCGGCCACGCCGTGCACGTCGTCGCCGACGATCAGGCTGCGCAGTTCCTCGAACACGAGGATCAGGCCGTAGGTCATCAGCACCTGCTGCAGGTGCTCGCGCTGGTACAGGAAGCTGAAGAAGGCCCACTCCAGCACGTAGCCCAGCAGCACCGCCAGCACCACGCCCACCACCAGCACGCTGAAGAAGCCGCCGCCGAACCAGCCCGCCACCGGCGCTGCCAGCGCGAACGCCATGTAGGCGCCGATCATGTAGAAGCTGCCGTGCGCCAGGTTGATGACACCCATGATCCCGAAGATCAGCGTCAGCCCGCTGGCCACCAGGAACAGCAGCAGCCCGTACTGCAGCGAGTTCAGGCACTGGATGAGGAAGGTGGGCAGGTCCATCAGAGCCGCGGATTGTGGCTTGCGATGAAGCTGGTGACGGCGTCGATCACAGCCTGCGGCTGGTCGCGGTGCGGCGAGTGCCCGCAGTGTGGGATCTCGAGCAGCTGCGCCTGCGGCACGCGGCGCGCGATGCCGCGGATCTGCTCCAGCGTGCCGTATTCGTCGTCCAGGCCCTGCATGGCCAGCAGCGGGCCGCGGATGGCGGCGATCTCGTCCTCGATGGTCCAGGCGCGGAAGGCCGGATCGAGCCAGATGCCGTTCCAGCCCCGGAAGGCGGAGTCGGGGTCGTCGTGGTGGCGCGCCAGGCGCTGCCGCAGGTCGGTGGTTTCGTAGGCGGCGCGCGCGCCTTCGATGCTCGTCACCGACAGGTCTTCCACCAGGATGTGCGGCGCCATCACGACGGTGCCGGCCACCGGGTGCTTCGTCGCGTGCAGCAGCGCGATGCTGCCGCCGTCGCTGTGGCCCAGCAGCCAGGGCGGCTCGGTGACTTCCAGCGCCTGCAGCAGCGCCGGCAGCACCTCGAAGGCCTGGCGATGCATGAAGTCATTGAGCCAGCGCTCGTCGGGTGCGCGCGGCGTGCTGCGGCCGTAGCCGGGGCGCGAATAGACGAGGCCGCGGCAGCCCACGGCGGCGCACAGGCGTGCCGGGAAGTCGCGCCACATCGACACCGAGCCCAGCCCCTCGTGCAGGAACACGACCAGCGGCGCGCCGGCCGGGCCGGCGATCCACGCGTGTTCGATGCGGACCTTGCGCCCGCCCCAGTCGATCTCGACGAAGCCCGCCGTCATGCCGCGCCGCGTTCCCGCTCGCGCAGCTTGAAGCGCTGGATCTTGCCGGTGGCGGTCTTCGGCAGGTCAGCCACGAACTCGATCTGGCGCGGGTACTTGTACGGCGCCAGGCGGTCCTTGACGAAGGCCTTCAGCTCGGCCTCGGTGGTCTCGCCGCCGGGCTTGATGACCACGAAGGCCTTGGTCTTCGTGAGCCCCTCGGCATCGGGCACGCCGATCACCGCGGCTTCCAGCACCGCCGGGTGCTGCACCAGCGTGGCCTCCACCTCGAAGGGGCTGACGTAGATGCCGCTCACCTTCAGCATGTCGTCGCTGCGGCCGCCGTAGGTGTAGCTGCCGTCGTCGTTGCGGATGTACTTGTCGCCGCTCTTGGTCCAGCCGCCCTGGAAGGTCTCGGCGCTCTTGGCGCGGTTGCCCCAGTACATCAGCGCCGACGACGGGCCCTGGATGTAGAGGTCGCCCGGCTCGCCGTCGGGCACCGGCTTGCCGTCGTCGCCGCGCAATTCGATCGTGTAGCCCGGCACCGGCCAGCCGGTGCTGCCGTAGCGCACGCGGTCGGGGCGGTTGCTGATGAAGATGTGCAGCATCTCGGTGGAGCCGATGCCGTCGACGATGTCGACGCCGAAGTGGCGCTTGAAGCGTTCGCCCAGTTCGGCCGGCAACGCTTCGCCGGCGGAAGAGACCAGCCGCAACGCGACGTCGCTCGCCTTCGGCAGGTTCGGCGAGGCCAGCATGCCGGCGAAACCCGTGGGTGCGCCGTAGAACACCGTCGGTTTCACGCCGCCCACGCCGCCCGTCCAGCGCCTGAAGGTGGCGTCGGGCGTGGGGCGCTCGCCCATCAGCAGCGTGGTCGCGCCCACCGCCATCGGGAAGGTCAGCGCGTTGCCCAGCCCGTAGGCGAAGAAGAGCTTGGCGGCGCTGAAGCAGACGTCGCTCTCGCGCAAGCCCAGCACGCCCTTGCCGTAGAGCTCGTTGGTCCAGTAGGGATTCGCGTGCGAGTGCACGGTGCCCTTGGGCCGGCCGGTGGAGCCGGACGAATAGAGCCAGAACGCCGGGTCGTCGGCGTTGGTGGCGGCGGGCTTCGGCTGCGCAGCGTGTGCGGCCAGGAAGCTCTCGAATTCCACCTCGGCCGGGTGCAGCGGCGCGATGGGGCGCGACACCACGACCTTCTGCACCTCGTGGTCGCTCTTCACCATCGCGGCGGTCAGCGTTGGCAGCAGCGCGCCGGAGACCAGCACGGCCTGCGCGCGGCTGTGCTCCAGCATGTAGGCGTAGTCGTCGGCGGTGAGCAGCGTGTTCACCGCCACCGGCACCAGGCCGGCGTACATCGCACCCAGGAAGCTCACGGGCCAGTCGGTGCTGTCCAGCATCAGCAGCAGCACGCGCTCCTCGCGCTTGATGCCGGTGGCGCGCAGGCCGGCGGCCAGGCGCCGCACGCGTTCATCCAGTTCGCCGTAGCTCACCGAGCTCAGGTCGTCGACGAAGGCGGCCTTCGCCGCGCGGCCGGCGCTGGCCTGCAGCAGGTGGTCGGCGAAGTTGAAGCGCGGACCGGGGGCGGGGATCTCGCTCATCTCTTGTCTCCTGCGGGCTGTCAGCGCGTGAAGGTGATCTGCCCCTGCGGCAGCAGGTACAGCACGAGTGCGCGGCCCTGGCTCACGGTGGGATGGTGGGCGCTGCCGGGCGGGTACACCACCCAGCCGGCCGGACGGCCGTCGAAGCGGGCGTCGCCTTCGAGCGGCATCACGAGGTCGATCTCGCCCAGCGGGTGGCTGTGGTGCGGGCCGGCCAGGTCCTGCATCTCGACCACGTCGACCGAGAAGCCGTGCAGGTCGTCGGCCGGCTTGAAGATGCGGCCGTAGCGGATGCCGCCCGCTTCCCGGTTGCACAGCCAGCCATCGCGCACGCCGGCTTCGCAGCCGGCCTTCAGCGCCGCGTAGGTGGCGCTGGCCGGGCCGACTTCGGCGTTGAGCCAGGCGTCGAGCGCGCTGTCCAGCGGGCGACCTTGCAGGCGGGCCGTCAGGGCGGCGATCTGGGCGCGGAAGTCTTCGGGCGTCATCGCGGGCTTTCCTTGTCTCGCTGGCTTGCCGGGGCCGAAAAGATGAATTATTGTGCTTGCATGAACGATAGAACCGCAGGAACGGCATGTCAAGCACTATATTGCATGAAGCGGGTTCCGCTCTAGGCGGAAACGCGGGGGCATCCCCTCCTGAAGAAGGGGATGCGGAGGCCAAGAATCCGTTCCTGGTGGCCCTGGGCGAGCGCGTGCGGGCGTTGCGCTCGCGGCGCGGCATGACGCGCAAGGCGGTGGCGCAGGCGGCCGAAGTGTCCGAGCGGCACCTGGCGAACCTGGAGTACGGCGTCGGCAACGCGTCGATCCTGATCCTGCTGCAGGTGGCGCAGGCGCTGCAGTGCTCGCTGGCCGAGCTGATCGGCGACGTGACGACCTCCAGCCCCGAATGGCTGCTGCTGCGCGAGCTGCTGGAACATCGCGACGAGGCCACGCTGCGGCGCGTGCGCGTGGCGGTGGGTGAGCTGCTGGGCACGGGCGGAGCCGCCGCGCGTGGCGCGCAGCGCAGCCCGCGCATCGCGCTGGTGGGCCTGCGCGGCGCCGGCAAGAGCACGCTGGGCAAGATGCTGGCAGAGGACCTGGGCTTCTCGTTCGTCGAGCTCAGCCGCGAGATCGAGTCGTTTGCCGGCTGCACCATCAGCGAGATCCAGGCGCTCTACGGCCAGAACGCCTACCGCCGCTACGAGCGCCGCGCGCTGGAAGAAGCGATCCAGATCCACCCCGAGGCGGTGATCGCCACGCCGGGCGGCATCGTCAGCGACCCCGCCACCTTCAACCTGCTGCTGCAGCACTGCACCACCGTCTGGCTGCAGGCCGACCCCGAGGACCACATGAAGCGCGTGACGGCCCAGGGCGACCTGCGCCCGATGGCCGCGAGCAAGGAGGCCATGGAAGACCTGAAGAGCATCCTCGCCGGCCGCGCCGCCTTCTATTCGAAGGCCGACTTCCGGCTCGACACCAGCGCCGCGCCGCTGGAGCAGAGCTTCGTCGAACTGCGCAGGATCGTACGCGACGCGCTCAATCTGCACTAAACTGCATTTCACTGCTTGCGTCGTGCAGAATAATGCACTATGATGCGTCCATCGCAGCGCCAGGAGCACCCGCCATGACCGCCCCCACCGACCGCGTCGACTACCAGACCAATCCCTCCCGCTACCGCCACTGGAAGCTGAAGTTCGAGGGCCCGGTGGCCACGCTGCTGGCCGACTTCGACGAGAACGGCGGGCTGCGCGAGGGCTACAAGCTCAAGCTCAACAGCTACGACCTGGGCGTGGACATCGAGCTGCACGATGCGATCAACCGCATCCGCTTCGAGCACCCCGAGGTGCAGACGGTGGTGCTCACCAGCGCGAAGGACAAGGTGTTCTGCTCGGGCGCCAACATCTTCATGCTGGGCGTCAGCAGCCACGCCTGGAAAGTGAACTTCTGCAAGTTCACGAACGAGACGCGCAACGGCCTGGAAGACAGCAGCAGCCACGGCGGCCTGAAGTTCCTGGCGGCCGTGAACGGCGCCTGCGCCGGCGGCGGTTATGAACTGGCGCTGGCCTGCGACGAGATCATCCTGGTGGACGACCGCAGCAGCGCGGTGAGCCTGCCCGAGGTGCCGCTGCTGGGCGTGCTGCCGGGCACCGGCGGCCTGACCCGCGTGACGGACAAGAGAAAGGTTCGACACGACCTGGCGGACATCTTCTGCACCACCACCGAAGGCGTGCGCGGCCAGAAGGCGAAAGACTGGCGCCTGGTGGACGACATCGCCAAGCCCGCGGTGTTCGCGCAGAAGGTGCAGGAGCGCGCGCTGGAGCTGGCGAAGAAGAGCACGCGGCCGGGCGTGACCGCGAACGGGGCCAAGGGCGTGGCGCTGACGCCGATCACCCGCAAGATCGAAGCCGACGCGCTGCGCTACCCGAACGTCACGGTGCAGATCGACCGCGCCAAGCGCACCGCCACCTGGACCATCAAGGCGCCCACCGGCGCGCAGCCCGGCGACGTGGCCGCCATCGAAGCCGCCGGCGCCGCCTGGTATCCGCTGGCGCTGGCCCGCGAGCTGGACGACGCGATCCTCTCGATGCGCACCAACGAACTCGAGATCGGCACCTGGCTGATCAAGACCGAGGGCGACGCCGCGGCGGTGCTGGCGATGGACGCCACGCTCGCGACCTTCGCCGAGCATTGGCTGGTGAAGGAAACGCAGGGCCTGCTGCGCCGCACGTTCAGCCGATTCGACGTCTCGTCGCGCAGCCTGTTCGCACTGGTGGAACCGGGCTCGTGCTTCGCCGGCAGCTTCCTCGAACTGGCCCTGGCCTGCGACCGCATCTACCACCTGGCGCTGCCCGACGACGAGGCCCGCGCACCGAAGATCACCGTGGGCGCCGCGAACTTCGGCACCTACCCGATGGCCACCGGCCAGAGCCGCCTGCACCGCCGCTTCTACGGCGAGGCCGCGCCGCTGCAGGCCATCCACGCCGCGCTGAACCGGCCGCTCGATGCCGACGCCGCGTTCACCCTGGGCCTCGTCACCAGCAACCCCGACGACATCGACTGGGACGACGAGGTCCGCATCGCGGTGGAAGAGCGCGTGGCGATGAGCCCCGACGCGCTCACGGGCATGGAAGCCAACCTGCGCTTCAACGGCCCCGAGAACATGGTCACGCGCGTCTTCGGGCGACTCACCGCGTGGCAGAACTGGATCTTCCAGCGCCCCAACGCCGTCGGCGAAAAGGGCGCGCTGAAGGTCTACGGCAAGGGCGTCAAGGCCGCCTTCGATTGGCATCGGGTTTGAGGAGCACACGCATGAGCAGCATCGACTACAGCGAGAAGATCCCCAACAACGTCAACCTCGCCGAGGACCGCACGCTCAAGCGCGCGCTCGAGCAGTGGCAACCGAACTACCTGGACTGGTGGGCCGACATGGGCCCCGACGGCAGCCAGAACTTCGACGTCTACCTGCGCACCGCGGTCAGCGTGGACCCGCAAGGCTGGGCCCAGTTCGGCCACGTCAAGATGCCCGACTACCGCTGGGGCATCTTCCTGAACCCGGCCGAGAAGGACCGCAAGATCCACTTCGGCGACCACAAGGGCGAAGACGCCTGGCAGGACATCCCCGGCGAGTACCGCGCCAACCTGCGCCGCATCATCGTCACGCAGGGCGACACCGAGCCGGCCAGCGTGGAGCAGCAGCGCCACCTCGGCCTCACCTGCCCCAGCCAGTACGACCTGCGCAACCTGTTCCAGGTGAACGTGGAGGAAGGCCGCCACCTGTGGGCGATGGTCTACCTGCTGCACAAGTACTTCGGCCGCGACGGCCGCGAGGAAGGCGAAGCGCTGCTGGAGCGCCGCAGCGGCCAGCAGGACAACCCGCGCATCCTGCAGGCCTTCAACGAAGAGACGCCCGACTGGCTGAGCTTCTTCATGTTCACCTACTTCACCGACCGCGACGGGAAGTTCCAGCTCTGCGCCCTGGCCGAAAGCAGCTTCGACCCGCTGGCCCGCACCACCAAGTTCATGCTCACCGAGGAAGCGCACCACATGTTCGTGGGCGAAAGCGGTGTGAGCCGCGTGATCCAGCGCACCTGCGCCGCGATGAACGAGCTGAAGACCGATGACCCGGCCAAGCTGCGCGCCGCCGGCGTGATCGACCTGCCGACGATCCAGCGCTACCTGAACTTCCACTTCAGCGTCACCATCGACCTCTTCGGCGCCGACGAGAGCAGCAACGCCGCCACCTTCTATTCCACGGGCCTGAAGGGCCGCTACGAGGAAGGCAAGCGCACCGACGACCACCAGCTGAAGGGGTTGAGCTACAAGGTGCTGAACGCGGTGAACGGCCGCCTGGTGGAAAAGGAAGTGCCGATGCTCAACGCGCTCAACGAGGTGCTGCGCGACGACTACATCAAGGACTCCATCGCCGGTGTCGAGCGCTGGAACAAGGTGATCGAGAAGGCCGGCATTCCGTTCCGCCTGAAGACGCCGCACAAGGCCTTCCACCGCAACATCGGCGCGCTGTCGGGCGTGAAGGTGTCGCCGAACGGCGAGGTGATCGGCGAAGCCGAATGGGCCGCCCACGTCGACCAGTGGCTGCCCAGCGCCACCGACCGCGCTTTCGTGCGCAGCCTGATGGGCCGCGTGGTCGAGCCGGGCAAGTTCGCGAACTGGATCGCGCCGCCGGTGATGGGCATCAACCGCCAACCGGTCGACTTCGAATACGTCCGCTTCGCGTAACGGACCCACCCCCGAAGCGGCTTCGCCGCTCCCCCTCAAGGGGGCGACGCCAGCGGACCGGCGAAGCCGGATCCGCGGCGTCCGCTTGATGGCTCGCCGCGCCCTGCGGGCAGCGGCTCGGTGCCACACTTCACCCCCGTGGAGACTGCCCTATGGACATGGCCGTGACCGTCATCAAGCAGCACTTGATCGATCCCGAGATCTGCATCCGCTGCAACACCTGCGAGACCATGTGCCCGGTGGGCGCCATCACGCACGACAGCCGCAACTACGTGGTCGACGCCAGCAAGTGCAACTGGTGCAACGACTGCATCTCGCCCTGCCCCACCGGCAGCATCGACAACTACCGCCAGATGCCGAAGGCGCGTGCGTACAGCCTCGACGAGCAGCTGTCGTGGGACAGCCTGCCGGCGGAGCTGAGCCGCGAGCAGCTGAGCGACCTGTCGGGCGGCGAGGTCGCCGAGGAGTCCGCGGCGCCCGCTGCCGTCGTGGCGCCCGAGCCCGGCACCGAGCCGGCCTTCAACTCGGCTCAGTACGGCGCCACGCTGCCGCCCTGGAGCGCCGCGCACGCCTACACCAACCTCTACGGCCCGAAGGCGGCCGAGAAGCAGGTCACCGCCACGGTCGTCGGCAACGTGCGCGTCACCGAGGTCGGCAGGGAGTACGACACCCACCACATCGTGCTCGACTTCGGCACCATGCCCTTCCCGGTGCTGGAAGGCCAGAGCATCGCGATCGTGCCGCCCGGCACCGACGCCAACGGCCGGCCGCACCACCCGCGCCAGTACAGCATCGCCAGCCCGCGCAACGGCGAGCGGCCGGGCTACAACAACGTCTCGCTCACCATCAAGCGCGTGCTGGAAGACCACCAGGGCCAGCCGGTGCGCGGCGTCGCCAGCAACTACATGTGCGACCTGCAGGTGGGCGACACGGTGCAGGTGATCGGCCCCTTCGGCACCAGCTTCCTGATGCCCAACCACCCGAAGAGCCACATCGTGATGATCTGCACCGGCACCGGCAGCGCACCGATGCGCGCGATGACCGAGTGGCGGCGGCGGCTGCGCAACAGCGGCAAGTTCGAAGGCGGCAAGCTGATGCTGTTCTTCGGCGCCCGCACGCGCGAGGAACTGCCCTACTTCGGCCCGCTGCAGAACCTGCCGAAGGACTTCATCGACATCAACTTCGCGTTCAGCCGCACGCCGGGCCAGCCGAAGCGCTACGTGCAGGATGCGATGCGCGAGCGCGCCGCCGACCTGGCCGCGCTGCTGGCCGACCCCAACGCCTGCTTCTACGTCTGCGGCCTGAAGGCGATGGAGGAAGGCGTGGTGCTGGCGCTGCGCGACGTGGCGCAGGGTGCAGGCCTGTCGTGGGAGACTGTGGGCGCCGCGCTGAAGCGCGAGGGGCGCCTGCACCTGGAGACCTACTGACCGGAGACCCGCCATGGGCCTGTTCGATACCCTCGTGATCACGCCGCGGTCGCCCGGCGTGGCGCAGCTGACGATGTCGCGGCCGACCGTGTTCAACGCCTTCGACGAGCTGATGATCGGCGAGCTCGACAGCGCGTTCACGCTGCTGGCCGAAGACCCGGCGGTGCGCGTGATCGTGCTGGCCGGCGATGGCAAGCACTTCAGCGCCGGCGCCGACCTGCACTGGATGGAACGCGCCAGCACCGCACCGCAGGAGTGGAACCTGCAGGACGCGCGCCGCTTCGCCGCGATGCTGGCGCGCATCGAGAGCTGCCCGAAGCCCACCGTCGCCCGTGTGCAGGGCGCGGCGCTCGGCGGCGGCGTGGGCCTGGCCTGCGCCTGCGACATCGCGATCGCCGCCGACAACGCGAGCTTCTCGGTCAGCGAGGCCAAGTTCGGCATCCTGCCGGCGGTGATCGGCCCCTACGTGATCAACGCGGTGGGCAAGCGCCAGGCGCGGCGGCTGGCGCTCACCACCGAACGCATCGCCGCCGCCGAGGCACTGGCGCTCGGCCTCGTGCAGAAGGTGGCGCCGCTGGCGGAGCTGGAAACGGCGGTGGACGCCACCGTCGCCGCCTTGCTGGCCGGCGGGCCCAACGCGCAGCGCGAGATCAAGCAGCTGTTCGCGCAGCTGCCGGTGGGCGCCGTGACGCCGGAAGCGCGCGAACTCACCGCGCAGACCATCGCCCGCGTGCGCAGCAGCGACGAGGCGCGCGAAGGCTTTGCCGCCTTCCTGGGCAAGCGGCCCGCCAACTGGATTCCGAAATGAGCGCACTGGATCTCCGAGGCGCCCCGCTGCTGGTGGTGGGCGCCGGCATCATGGGCGCGGGCATCGCGCAGGTGGCGGCGCAGGCCGGCCATGCGGTGCGGCTGTTCGACATGCGCGAAGGCGCGGCCGCGGCCGCGAAGAACAAGCTCGCGACCACCTTCGACGGCCTCGTCAACAAGGGCAAGCTGGATGGCGCCGCGGCACAGGCGGCGCTGTCGCGCATCGAGCCGATCGCGTCGCTGGAGCAGGCGGCCGGCGTGGCGCTGGCGGTGGAGGCCATCGTCGAGGACCTGGCGGCCAAGCGCGCGCTGTTCCAGCAGCTCGAAGGGCTGCTCGGCACCGATGCCGTACTGGCCACCAACACGAGTTCGATCTCGGTGACGGCCATCGCCAACGGCCTGCAGCGCCCCGAGCGGCTGGTGGGCATGCACTTCTTCAACCCGGTGCCGCTGATGAAGCTGGTGGAGGTGGTGCACGGCCTGCGCAGCGATGCCGGCGTGGCCGACGCCGTGTTCCAGCTGGCCGAAGCCTGGGGCAAGACCGCCGTGCATGCGAAGAGCACGCCGGGCTTCATCGTCAACCGCATCGCCCGGCCCTACTACGCCGAGGCGCTGGCACTGCTGCAGGAGCGCGCCGCCGCGCCCGAGGTGCTGGACGCCGCGCTGCGCGGGGCCGGCTTCCGCATGGGCCCCTGCGAGCTGATGGACCTGATCGGCCACGACACCAACTTCGCGGTGACGAACTCGGTCTACGACGCCAACTTCCAGGACAAGCGCTACCAGCCGAGCGTGGTCCAGCGCGAGATGGTCGACGGCGGCCTCTACGGCCGCAAGAGCGGCCGGGGCTTCTACGCCTACCCCGAAGGCGCGCCGCCGCTGCCTGGGCCGCCGCCCAAGCTGGCCCACGGCCCGAGCCAGGTGACGGTGCACGGCAGCGGCGCCATCGCCGACGCACTGGCACACGCGGTGGCGCAGGCGGCGGCGCGCCACCCCGGCCACACCTGCGTGATCGCGCGCCTGGCCGGCAGCGACTGGCAGGGCGTGGAGATCGACGGCGCCCGCCTGGTGCTGACCGACGGCCGCACCGCCGGGCAGATCGCCGCGCAACTGAAGCGCCGCGACGTGGCGGTGTTCGACCGTCCCTTCCAGCTGCCGCCGGCTCCCGGCACGCCGATCGCGTTCGCGGTCGCCGACGAGGCCTGGCGCGACCGCGCCGCCGGCTGGCTGGTCGAACTCGGCTTCGCGCCGCTGCACGTGGCCGACACGCCGGGGCTCGTGGCCGCGCGCACGGTCGCGATGCTGGTCAACGAAGCTGCCGACGCGGTGCAGCAGGGCGTCTGCAGCGAGGCCGGCGCCGACGCGGCGATGAAGCTCGGCGTCAACTACCCCGCCGGCCCCTTCGAGTTCCTCTCGCGCTGGAGCGTGGCCGAAGTCGTCGCGCTGCTCGATGCACTGGACCACCTCTACCGCGGCGAACGCTACCGCGTGAGCCCGCTGCTGCGCCGACGCGCCCTCACCCGCTGAACACCATGACCGCACAAGCCTTCATCTGCGACGCCATCCGCACCCCCTTCGGCCGCTACGGCGGCGCGCTGTCGTCGATCCGCACCGACGATCTCGGCGCGCTGCCCATCGCCGCGCTGATGGCGCGCAACGCCAAGGTCGACTGGGCGGCACTCGCCGACGTGCTCTACGGCTGCGCCAACCAGGCCGGCGAGGACAACCGCAACGTCGCGCGCATGGCCTCGCTGCTGGCCGGGCTGCCGATCGCCGTGCCCGGCGCCACCATCAACCGCCTCTGCGGCAGCGGGCTGGATGCCGTGGGCAGCGCCGCCCGCGCCATCAAGGCCGGCGAGGCGCAGCTGATGATCGCCGGCGGCGTGGAGAGCATGAGCCGCGCGCCCTTCGTGATGCCCAAGGCCACGACGGCCTTCAGCCGCGACAACGCGGTCTACGACACCACGATCGGCTGGCGCTTCGTCAACAAGCTGATGAAGGAACGCTACGGCGTCGACTCGATGCCCGAGACGGCCGAGAACGTGGCTGCCGACTGCAGGATCGAGCGCGACGCGCAGGACCGCATGGCGCTCGCCTCGCAGCTGAAGGCGGTGGCGGCGCAGAAGGCCGGCTTCTTCGATGCCGAGATCGTGCCGGTGACGATCGCGCAGAAGAAGGGCGATGCGCTCGTCGTGAAGCAGGACGAGCACCCGCGCGAGACGTCGCTGGAGGCGCTCGCGAAGCTGAAGCCCATCGTCAAGCCGGACGGCAGCGTCACCGCCGGCAACGCCAGCGGCGTCAACGACGGCGCCTGCGCGTTGCTGCTGGCCAGCGAGTCCGCCGCCGCGCGCCACGGCCTCACGCCGCGGGCGCGCGTGGTGGGCATGGCCACCGCCGGCGTCGCGCCGCGCATCATGGGCATGGGCCCGGCGCCGGCCACGCGCAAGGTGCTGGAGCTGACCGGCCTGAGCCTTTCGCAGATGGACGTGATCGAGCTCAACGAGGCCTTCGCGGCGCAGGGCCTCGCGGTGCTGCGCGACCTGGGCCTTCAGGACGACGATCCGCGCGTGAACCCCAACGGCGGCGCCATCGCGCTCGGCCACCCGCTGGGCGCCAGCGGCGCGCGGCTGGCCACCACGGCGGTGAACCAGCTGCACCGCATCCAGGGCCGCTACGCGCTCTGCACGATGTGCATCGGCGTCGGCCAGGGCATCGCGGTGGTGCTGGAGCGCGTCTAGGCGTCCGGGCGCTCAGGCCTTCCAGCGCGGCATCAGCCGCTCGGCGTTGCCGCGGCCGATCGCGCGCAGGTCCGCGTCGGCGAAGCCCCAGGCGGCCAGACCCTTCACGTGGTCTTCGCCGGTGCGGTAGGGGTAGTCGCTGCCGAACAGCACCTGCTGCGGGCTCACCAGCTTCAGCAGCGAGGCCAGCGCCATCGGGTGCGCCGACCACGCGGTGTCGTAGTGGAAGCGCTGCAGTTCGTGCAGCACGCCCCTGGGCACGCGCGGCGCGAGCTTCGGGTCGATCACCGGCATCTTCAGCAGCCGCTCGGTCAGGAAGGGCAGCGTGCCGCCGGCGTGCGAGAAGATGAAGCGCAGGTCGGGGCAGCGCGCCGCGGTGCCGCTGAAGACGATGTCGGTGATGGTGCGCGTGGTGTCGGTGCCGAACTCGATCACCGTCGGCGGCACCTCGGGCGCCAGCAGCGCGCGGCAGCAGCTGGCCGCGGTGGGATGGGTGTAGAGGATGGCCTTGCGCCGGTTCAGCTCGTCCATCACCGGGGCGAACTGGGCGTGGCCCAGCCACTTGTCGCCGTAGCTCGTGAGCAGGCCGATGCCGTCGGCCTTCAGCGTGTCCAGCGCGTATTCCAGCTCGCGCAGCGCACCGTCGGTGTCCTGCATCGGCAGCATCGCGAAGCTGCCGAAGCGGCCCGGGTGGTCCTGCGCCAGCCGCGCCGCGTGTTCGTTGCTCTCGCGCGCGATGCGGCGGGCGTTCGTGGCGTCCGCGAACTGCACCTGCGGCGTGGTCACGCTGAGGATGGAAGTGCCGACGCCGGCCCTGGCCATGTCGTCCAGCGTCTTCGCCAGCGACCAGTTCTTCACGATCGGCGGCGCCTGCCCCACCTTGTCCAGCTCGGCCACGTAGGCGGGCGAGAAGAAGTGATGGTGGGTGTCGATGCGCGGCGGCGGGGGCGTCTGGGCCGTGGCCGCGCACCCTGGCAGCACGGCGGCAGCGCCGAGGCCGAGCAGGCCGGTGAGGAAGCCGCGGCGGTGGCCGTCGCAGGCGCAGGCGAGGGACTGGGACATCGGGGCTCCTTCGGGCGGCGCAGCATAACCAGGGTCGTCCACCGGGTGCAACGGCCGTGAAACGCTGCGGCATGCACAGTCGCCGCTTCGCGCGCGACCGCCCCTCCGGCGGCCGTGTCGGCCACCTCCCGGGAAACCATGACGACACATCTGGCTGATCCTGACGGCGAAACGGCGCCGCCCCTCGAGCTCATCGAACGCGAGGCCGCGCTGGCCACGCTGGCCGCCACCGCCGACGCGGCCGCCGCCGGCCGCGGGCGCTGCGTGCTGGTGGCGGGCGAGGCCGGCATCGGCAAGACCTCCCTCGCGCGCCGCGTCGCCGCGTCGCTGCCCGGCTGGCGCGTGCTGTGGGGCGGCTGCGAGGCGCTGTTCTCGCCGCGCCCGCTCGGGCCGCTGTACGACATGGCCGAAGGCCTGGGCACGCGGCTGCGCGACCGCCTCGGCCGCGAGGGAGACCGCGCCGGGCTGTTCGCGGCGATCGTCGACGAGCTGCAGAGCCACGCGCGGCCGACGCTGATGGTGTTCGAGGACCTGCACTGGGCCGACGCGGCGACGCTCGACCTGGTGAAGTTCCTCGGCCGCCGCGTGCATGGCACGCGCGTGCTGCTGCTGCTGACCTACCGGGACGACGAGATCGACCGCCAGCACCCGCTGCGCGGCCTGCTGGGCGACCTGCCGCCCGACGGCCTGGTGCGCGTGCCGCTGGCGCGGCTGTCGCCGGCCGGCGTGGACGAGCTCGCGCGCCGTGCCCGGGCGCACCGCGCCGGGCTGCACGCATCGACCGGCGGCAACCCCTTCTTCGTGACCGAGGCCCTGCGCGCCGAAGGCCTGCCGGCCACGGTGCGCGACGCGGTGCTCGCACGCGCCGCGCGCATGCCGGCGGCGGTGCGGGCGCTGCTCGACGTGGTCGCGGTGGAGCCGGGCCACGTCGAGCGCGAGCTGGTCGACGCGGTCGCCGCGCCCACGCCGGACAGCATCGCCGCGGCGCTCGCGTCGGGCCTGCTCGTCGCCGATGCCCGCGGCTACGCGTTCCGCCACGAGCTGGCCCGCATCGCGGTCGAACAGGCGCTGCTGCCGCCGCTGGCTGCGGTGCTGCATGCCCGGGTGCTCGCCTGGCTGGAAGCCCGCGGCGATGCGGCAGCGCCGGCGCGCCTGGTCCACCACGCGCAGGCGGCGGGCCGCGGCGACGCGGTGCTGCTGCACGCGCCCGTGGCCGCCGCGCGCGCGGCCTCGCTCGGCGCCCATTGCGAGGCGGCCACGCTGTATGCGGCGGCCCTGGCGCACGCCGACGGGTTGCCGGCGGCCGCCCGCGCCGGCCTGCTGGAGCAACACGCCTACCAGTGCTACCTGACCGACCGCATCGACGCCGCGATCACGGCGCGACAGGCAGCGCTGGAACTCTGGCGCGCGCTCGGGGAGCGCGAGCGCGAAGGGCACACCCTGCGCTGGCTGTCGCGCCTGCACTGGTTCGCCGGGCGCAACGCGCAGGCCGAGCGCTGCGCCGACGAGGCGGTCGCGCTGCTGCAGGCGCTGCCCGAGGGCCGCGAGCTCGGGTGGGCGTACAGCAACCGGGCGCAGCTCTTCATGCTGGCCGAACGCAGCGAGGACGCCATCGCCTGGGGCCGGCGTGCGCTGGCGCTGGGCGAGGCGCTCGGGGACGAGGAGGTGACGATCCACGCGCTGAACAACGTCGGCAGCGCGCGGATGGCACTCGGCCACGAGGACGGCATGGCGATGCTGCAGCGCAGCCTGCGCCTGGCCCGCGACCGCCAGTTCGGCGAGCACGTGGGCCGGGCCTACGCCAACCTGGTCACCCAGACGGTGCAGCAGCGCCGCTACGACCTGGCGATCCCGCTGCTCGACGCGGCGGCCGCCTACTTCACGGCGCGCGACCTCGATGCCTGGTCGAACTACGCCGCCGCGTGCCAGTGCCGGGTCGAACTCGAGCAGGGACGCACCGACGACGCGGCGCAGACCGCGGCGAGGCTGCTGGATCGCCCGGGCGTGGCCCCGATCACGCGCATGCCCGCGCTCGCGGTGCTGGCCCGCCTGCGCCTGCGCCGCGACGACCCGGGCGCGATGGCCACGCTGCGCGAGGCGACCGCGCTCGCCCGTGCCACCGGCGAGCTGCAGCGCCTGGCGCCCGTGGCCTGGGCGCACGGCGAGGCGGCGTGGCTGGGCCTGGCCGGTGCCGAACCGGCGATGGTGACCGAGGTGCTGGCGTTCGCGCGCGCGCGCCGGCAGCGGCGCCCCGGCGGCGAGCTGGCGCAGTGGTCGCGCCGGCTCGGGCTGCCGGTCGACGACGTGCGCGACGACGAGGTGGAACCGCCGGTCGCGCTGGAGATGCGGGGTGACTGGCAGGCCGCGGCCGACGCGTGGCAGGCACTCGGCTGCCCGCTGGAGGCCGCGCTCGCGCTGGTGGACAGCGGCGACGACGAGCGGGTGCTCGACGGCCTGGCCCGGCTGGAGGGGCTGGGCGCTCCGGCGGTGGCGCGGCGTTGCGCCGACCGGGCGCGTGCGCTCGGCGTGCGCGGCATCGCACGCGGCCCGCGCGCGACCACGGCCGCCAACCCCGCCGGCCTCACCACGCGCGAGCTGCAGGTGCTGCGTCTGCTCGCGTGCGGCATGACCAACGCCGAGATCGCCGGGCGGCTGGTGCGCTCGACGAAGACGGTGGACCACCATGTCTCCGCCGTGCTCGGCAAGCTGTCCGTGCGCAGCCGCACCGAGGCCTGCGCGTGTGCCGTCCGCCTCGGGCTGCTGGAGGGCTGCTGAACGCCGGCGCGGTGCGGCCTTCAGCGGCACTGCACCAGCGGGTTCCAGTCCTCGAAGGTGCCGGCCGGGTTGTACTGCCACAGCCACAGGTGCAGCGCGTAGAACGCCGGGATGCCGTAGCGGTTGCCCTCGGGCGTGGCGTGGAAGCGCTGGCCGAACAGCTCCGGCGGACGCTTGTTCACCGCGTCCCAGGCCGCCTGGAACACGATGTACTCCATGCCCACGAGGCGCAGCGAACCATCGGCCTGCGGCTCGTAGATCAGCGCCTCGGGCTTCGCGGCGTCGAGCACCGTGTCGCCGACGCGGCCGCCGTGCACGTAGTGGATGCCCATCACGCCCTCGGTCGCGTGACCGATGCAGTAGATGCCGTTCTGGTCCGCGAACGGCGCGTAGCCGGCCGAGAGGGCCGCCTTCGGGTCCAGGTAGGGGCGCGTCGCGGCATGCACGTCGGCCAGCTGCTTCTGCAGCGGCGTCATGGGCGACGGGTGGCCGTCGTGGGCCGAGCCGGTGGCCGGCTGCAGCAGGGCCGCCGCCAGCGCGAGGCCGGCGACGGTGGCAAAAGTCTTCGACATCGTCGCCTCCGGTCAGGGTTGGTAGAAGTAGGGGTTCAGCACCGTGACCGCGGTGATGCGGTCCACCGGCAGGCCGTTGCGCTCGGCCACCTTGCGGATCGCCTCCGGCGAGGGACCGTCGTAGACGCAGAAGGTCTTCGTGCGGTCCTCGTTGACGTAGGAGTGGACCCAGGTGACGCCGAGGTTGGCGTTGGTGTCGATCACCGAGGCGACGGCCTTGCGGCCGTCGTCGTTCATCGGGATGGACAGGCCTTGCGGGAAGGTACGTTCGATCATGTAGCGGGGCATAAGGTCCTCTTTGGGTTCGCGGCGGCACCGTGCCGCCGAGGACTGAACGATCCCGGAATGCGCGTCGCGGCACGTCGGGAAGCCTCCCGGTATTGCGCGCGCCGACTACCCGGATTGCGGACGCGGCCCGCTGCCGCACCCCTAATCCCTGCGATGCGGCCGCGCCGCGCCGCGTGGGTACACTCCACGCCCCTTCGCTGCAGCCCCATGCCCGGCATCCACATCACCGACATCGAGGCCGCCATCAACTGGTGGCGCGAACGCTCGCCCTCGCCCGACGGCATCACCGCCTGCGCCGAGGTGCTGGCGCTGGCCGAGGTGTACGCGCTGATGGTCTACTACCACGAGCCGCTGTGCGACGAGGCCACGATGCCGAAGAAGGCGCGCGAGGCCTGGCTGGCCTGGTATGCCAGCACGCCCGACGCGCCCTGCATCGCGATCTGCTCCACCAGCCAGGGCGACGGCGTCTGCAAGGGCTGCGGCCGCACCTTCGAGGAAGTGCAGCACTGGCCCGGCATGAGCCCGGCCGAGAAGCGCATCGTCTGGCGCCGCATCACCCAGGAAGCCACGGCCTGGCGCTTCAACCGCTACGCCGAACGCGCCCGCCAGGCCACCGGCGCCGACCACCCGCCGCCCGAGACCTTCGCGCCGGCGCAGAAGGCGTGAACCGGTCGCGCGCGGGCTGGCGCGACAGCGCGCGCCAGATCGTGCCGCTGGCCTGGCCGGTGGTGATCGGCCAGATCTCCATGCTGGCCTACACCACGGTGGACACGCTGCTGGTGGGCCGCAGTTCGGCCCAGGACCTCGCCGCGCTGGCCGTCGGCAGCGCGGCCTACGTCTCGATCTTCGTCGGCCTGATGGGCGTGCTGATGGCGCTGGCGCCCATCGTCGGCCAGCTCTACGGCGCCGGCCAGCTGCAGGAGGCCGGCCGGCAGGTGCACCAGGCGCTGTACGTGGCGCTGGCGATGGGGCTGATCGGCTGCAGCCTGCTGCTGTTCCCGCAGCCCTTCCTGCTGCTGGCGCGCGCCGGCCCCGAGATCGTGGAGCGCGTGCACGGCTACACGCTGGCGCTCGCGGTGTCGCTGCCGGCGACGCTGCTGCTGACGCTCTTCCGCGCCTTCAACTCGGCCGTCTCGCGGCCGAAGGAGGCGATGAAGCTGCAGGTCGCGGGCCTTCTGGTGAAGGTGCCGCTGTCGGTGGCGCTGGTGCTGGGCGTCCCGGCGCTGGGCGTGCCGGCGCTGGGCGTGGTGGGCTGCGGCATCGCCACCGCCGCGGCCATGTGGTCGACCGCGATCGCCGCCATCGTGCTGGTGCGGCGCGACCCGTTCTACGCGCCCTACCGCATCACCGGCCACGGCTTCTCGAAACCCGACCGCAAGGCGCTGGCGCAGCACCTGAAGCTCGGCCTGCCGATGGGCGGCAGCATCCTGGTAGAGGTGACCGCGTTCACGTTCATGGCGATCTTCATCGCGCGCCTGGGCACGCTGCCGGTGGCGGGCCACCAGATCGTGATCAACCTGGTGTCCATCCTCTTCATGGTGCCCTTCGGCATCGGCAACGCCACCGGCACGCTGGTGGCGCAACGCGTGGGCGCCGGCGCGGCGCGCGAGGCGCGCCGGCTGGGCTGGCACGGGCTGCTGATCGGCAGCGCGGTGGCCGCGCTGATGGGCGGCACCGTGTACGGCGTGCGCGAGCCGCTGCTCGGGCTGTACAGCCGCGATGCCGCGGTGCTCGCCGCCGCGCTGCCGCTGGTGGCCTGGCTGGCGCTGTTCCACGTGGCCGACGCGGCGCAGACCATCGCCGCCTTCGTGCTGCGTGCCTACAAGATCGCCGCGGTGCCGATGGTGATCTACGTCGTCGCGCTGTGGGGCGCCGGCCTGGGCGGCGGCTACCTGCTGGCCTTCGACGTGCCGGGCGGCGTGCCGCCGGGCCTGCGCGGCGCGCCCGGCTTCTGGTTCGCCGCCACGGCCGGCCTGGTGCTGGCCGGCGCGGCGCTGACGGTCTTCATGGTCTGGGTGTTCAAGCTCGAGCGGCGCGAGGAGCGTTCGAAGCTTCCGCGGGGATCCCGGTTCAACTGAATGCCGCTGCGCTGGCACTCAGGCAGCAGCACACAGCGCAGCGAGGTTCCCATGATCCATTCCGACGGCCGGCGACGGCCGCTGGCGGCCGCGTTCGCCCTGGCCCTGGCCGCCTGCGGCGGCGGCAGCGGCGAAGGGCTGGATGCGAGCGGCCGTCCGGCCACCGGCAGCAACGGTGGCGGCGGCGCACTGGTCGCCACCTTCGCCTCCATCCAGGCCAACGTCTTCACACCGCGCTGCACCGGCTGCCACGCCGGTTCCGGCGCGCCGGCCGGCCTGCGGCTGGACGAAGCCAACAGCTACGCGCTGCTGGTGGGCGTGGCCAGCGCCGAGGTGCCTTCGCTGCAGCGCGTGAACGCCGGGCGGCCCGACGACAGCTACCTGGTGCAGAAGCTCGAAGGTCGCGCCGCGGTGGGCGTGCGCATGCCCTTCGGCGGGCCCTATCTCGATGACGCCACCATCGCCGTGGTGCGCCAATGGATCGCGGCCGGCGCCGCGCAGCAGCCATGAAGCGCGGCCTGCTTGCAGCCTGGGTGCTGCTGTCGGTGTGGCTGGTGCCGGCGGCCCATGCCGAGCCCTATCTCGCGGTGGCCAACGGCCTGCCCTGCTCGGGCTGCCACGTGAACCCCAGCGGCGGCGGCCTGCGCAATGCGGCCGGCGCGGCCTTTGCGCACAACGGCCTGGCGGCGTGGCCGCTGCCCGCGTCGATGCAGCTGCCGACGGCCTTCGGCGACGTGCTGCGGCTCGGTGGCGACCTGCGCACCGGCGAGACCCGCACGCGCGTGAGCGGCCAGCCGACGCAGACCACCAGCGGGATGGAGCAGTTCCGCCTGTACGCCGACGTGCAGCTGATGCCGGGGCTCGTCGGCGGCTATCTGGACCAGCAGCTGCGGCCTGGTGAATCGCAGCGCCAGGAGGCCTACCTGCGCCTGGGCGGCACGGCGCGCGGCTGGTACGCGAAGGCGGGCCAGTTCTACCTGCCGTTCGGCTGGCGGCTGCAGGACAGCACGGCCTTCGTGCGGTCGCTCAGCGGCATCGGCATGGCCACGCCCGACAAGGGCGTGGAGGTCGGCTACGAACGCGGCGACTGGTCGCTGCAGCTCGCGCGCAGCCGCGGCCCCGGCAACGTCGGCCCGATCACCGGGCACCAGATCACCGGCCAGGCGGTCTGGCTGCAGCCGTGGGGACGGCTGGGCGTGGGTCTGGCGTCCACCGCCTCGTCGGCAGGCGACCGCGACGCCGTCGCGCTGTTCGGCGGCTTTGCCACCGGCCCGCTGGCCTGGCTGGGCGAGGTGGACCTGGTCAGCGACGGCGGTTTCCCCGAAGGCCGGCGCCGCCTGGCCGCGACGCTGGCCGAGGTGAACTGGCGCGTGCTGCAGGGCCACAACCTGAAGCTGACGCTCGAATGGCTGGACCCGGACCGCCGCGTGGCCAACGACCCGCGCGCGCGCCGCAGCCTGGTCTACGAGTTCACGCCGATCGGCTGGCTGCAGCTGCGCACCGGCGTGCGCGCCTACGACGGCATTCCGCAGATCCCGGTGGACAGCCGTCGCGAGGTCTTCGTGCAGCTGCACGCGATGATGTAGGCGCCCCGGGCGCTCAGCCCGCGGGCAGTTCCAGCACGAAGCAGCTGCCGCCGCCATCGCGCGGCTCGCAGCGCACGCGGCCGCCGTGGCGCTCGGCGATCTGGCGCACCAGCGACAGCCCCAGGCCGACGCCGCCTTCGCGCTCGGCGTGGCCGGGCAGGCGGAAGAAGGCCTCGAAGATGCGTTCGCGGTAGGCCTCGGGCACGCCGGGACCGCGGTCGCACACGCGCACTTCGGCACCGCCCGTGGGGCGGCGCACCACGAGGGCCTCCACCTCGCCGCCGCCGTAGCGGCGCGCGTTCTCCAGCAGGTTGCGCAGCGCGCGCCGCAGCAGGCGCTCCTCGCCCTGCAGTTGCACGTCGTCGCCCTGCACCGTGGCGCCGACGCGCGCCGCCTCCTCGGCGGCCAGCCCGAGCAGGCCGACGGTCTCCTTGTGCTCCATCGTGGTGGCGGCGTCCAGCCGGCTGGCCAGCAGCACCTCTTCCACCAGCGCGTCGAGCTCGGCGATGTCGGTGTCGATCTCCTTGCGCAGCGCCAGCTTCTGCGCCGGCGCGGCGTCTTCCATCATCGCCACCGCCATCTTCAGCCGCGCCAGCGGCGAACGCAGCTCGTGGCTGGCGTTGGCCAGCAGGCTCTGGTGCGAGCGCAGCAGCGCCTCGATGCGCGAGGCCGCGCGGTTGAAGCTGGCGCCGACCGCGGCCACCTCGTCGCGACCGTCCTCGGCCACGCGCTGGTGCAGTGCGCCGGCGCCGAAGGCCTCCACGCCCTGCTTCAGCGACTCGAGCCGGCGCGTCAGCCGCCGCACCACCGGGTAGGCGCCGACGGCCACGGCGACGAACATCACCGCCAGCAGCGCCGCCAGGCCGACGCCTTCGGGCCAGGGGCGCGGCGGACCGCCGGGGCCCCAGGGCGGCGGCAGGTCGCCCTGCGCACGCGCCATCGCCCCGGCGCGCAGCGGGTTGGGGCGTGGCACCCACAGCGTGCGGCCGTCGTCGAAGCGGATGGCCTGCAGCCGCCCGGCGTTGGCGGGCTGGTCGAATTCGCGGCGCCGGAACGATTCGGAGACGCCCAGCCGGTGCCCCGTGGCATCGTCCAGCGCCATCGGCAGGCGCAGGCGCTGCGACCAGTCGCGCATCGCCGCCACCTGCTCGTCGGCCGGGGCGCCGGCCGGCGGCATCGCACGCTCCAGCAGGTCGCCCCAGGCCTGCACGCGTTCGCGCGTGGCGCCTTCCAGCCGCACGCGCTGCTCGTCGCGCTGCTCGGCCAGGTGGCGCTGCACCAGCCAGCCGGAGATGCCGGCGAACAGCGCCAGCGACGCCACCACGGTGACGTAGATGCGCAGGTAGAGCGAGCGCATGCCGACCATGCAGCGGCGGGCCTACTCGGCGTCCTGCTTCTTCGCGAAGACGTAGCCGGCGCCGCGCACGGTGAGCACGCGCTTGGGGTTCTTCGGGTCGTCCTCGATCACGGCGCGGATGCGCGAGATGTGCACGTCGATGCTGCGGTCGAAGGCCTCCAGCGGGTGGCCCTTCAGCGAGTCCATGATCTGGTCGCGCGACAGCACGCGGCCCGGGCTGCGCGCCAGCACCGTGAGCAGCTCGAACTGGTGGCTGGTGAGGTCGCACACCTGGCCGGCCAGGCGCGCCTGGCGCGCGCCCAGGTCCACTTCCAGCCGGCCGAAGGTGAGCACCTCGTCGTCGCCCGCGTCGGGCGCGGCGCGGCGCAGCAGCGCCTTCACGCGCGCCAGCAGCTCGCGCGGCTCGAAGGGCTTGGGCAGGTAGTCGTCGGCGCCGATCTCCAGGCCGACGATGCGGTCCATCGGCTCGCCGCGCGCGGTGAGCATCAGCAGCGGCAGGCGCCGCGTGCGCGGCTGGCCGCGCAGCTCGCGCGTGAAGTCGAGGCCGTCGCCGTCGGGCAGCATCAGGTCGAGCAGCAGCGCGTCGTAGCTGCCGTGCTTGAGCTGCTCGCGGCCGGCGGCCAGCGAGCCGGCCGTGTCCACGTCGAAGCCGTTGTGGCGCAGGTACCCGCCCACCATGTCGGTGAGGCGGGCATCGTCGTCGATCAGCAGCAGTCGGCTCGTCACGATCGGCAGGATAGCGCGGCTTACTGCGCCGGCTTGTCGAGTTGCTGGCGCTCGCTGCGGTGCCGTTCCATCATCGAGCGGCGCTGCGCCATCCTGTCGGCCAGCGTCTTGCGCTGCTCGGGCGTGAGCACGCGGCTGGCTTCCAGCATCGCCTGCAGCATGCGCTTGCTGGCCGCGTCGTGCTGGGCCAGCATCTGCTGGCGCAGCGTCTCGGCGGCGCGCGCGTCGACGGTGGGCTGCGTGAACAGCGCCTGCATGTCCTGGTGCAGCTTGCGGCCGCTGTCGCGCTGGGCGCGCAGGTCGTCGGCCGCGGCCTTCATGATCTGCTGGATCTGCGTGCGCTGCTCCGGCGTGGCGTTCACCGCGTCGAGCATGCGCTCCATGTGGTGGCGGCCACCGGCCATCAGGCCCATGCCGGGGCCGCCCGGGCCGCCGGGCCCGTCGTGCGGCATCGCGCTGGCGGTCTGTGCCAGGCCGGCGGCCAGCGCCACCGTGAGGGTGGCGGCCAGCAGGCGCAGCGGGTGGCGGTTCGGGGAGAGGGTCTGGGTTTTCATCACGACGTCCTTCAGAGGGTTTTCCGAGGTGTGGTCATCGTGCGCGGCAGGGGTATCGCCGCTGTGCCCGACGGGTAAAGATCTGTGTCAGCGCGGAGCCGCTTCCACCCGCACCAGCCGGCGCTGCAGCGCGAACGGCGCTTGCGCGCTCTGCAGGTCCAGGCGCAGCAGCACGCCGCTGGCGCGGTCGACGACGATGACGCCTTCCACCCGCGTGGCGTCGGCGCCGCGCGGGGCGTCGCCGAACAGTTCCACCACCGCGACGTCGAAGCGCCGGCCCGCCACCAGCTGCGGGCCCACCGCGACCACCTGCCCGCGCATGCGGGCACGCGCCAGCGGGTCGCCGGCCACCACGATGTCGCCGGCCGTCACCGCGCCGAGCACGAGGTCGCCGCGCAGCAGGTGCGGCCAGGCCAGCGCGCCGTCGGGCGCCTGCACGAGGTTGCCGATGCGGTCCTGCCGCAGCGGCGCGCCGCCGGCCGGGCCCTGGTACTCGATCTCGCCGCGCCGCACCGCACGGATGTGCAGCGCCCACTCGGTGGACCGGGCGCGGCCGGGCACCCGGTCCTCGTAGACCAGCCGCTCGTCGGGCGCCACCGGGTAGGCCGCCGCGCGCGTGGGCGGCAGCGCGTCGCCCGGTGGCGGGCAGCCGCGGTCCTTCGCCGCCGCGTGCAGCGCCTCGTAGCGTCCCTTCAGGCGTGCCAGCTCGGCCGCTTCGAGGCCATCGGGCCGCATCGCCAGGATCGCCGGCCAGAACACCGCCAGGCCGACGCCCAGCGCAACGACGTTGCCGCCGGCGCGCTGGTCGACGCTGTAGGCCACGTCGGCCGCGCGCTGCTGCACCGCGTCGAGCTCGTCGTCGATGCGCGCGCAGTCCCAGGTGGCGAACTCCGCCGTGCTGGTGGGCGCGGCGGCCACGTCGGCCGAACGCGTGGCGCAGCCGGCGAGGCCGAGTGCCAGGCAGGCGACAAGGACGGTGGCAGGCGGACGCATCGAACGGCGATTGTGCGGTCTGCGCCGCGCAATCCCTACTCGTCGTCGCCGGCCTGGTCGATCACGAGGCGCATCGTCGCGCCGCCGGCGCCATTGCGCACCAGCTGCACGCTGCCGCCATGCAGCTCCATCACGCGCCGCACGATGTAGAGGCCGAGGCCCTGGCGGCGCGCGCCGGGGCTGGGCGGCCGGCGGTCGGCGCGCTCGAACAGGCGCGCCAGACGCTCGCCCGGAATGCCGGGGCCGGCGTCGACGACGTCGATCAGCAGCGCCAGCGGTTCATCGGAGTCGGCCACGCGCACCACCACCGGTGCCGCGCGCGGGCTGTACTTGAGCGCGTTGGACAGCAGGTTGCGCAGCGCCAGCCGCATCAGGCTGGCGTCCATCGATGCCGTGCGCGTGCGCGTGGCGCGCTCCACGCGCACGCGGCCGGCATCGGCCGGCGGCAGGTCGGCGATGGCCACGGCGATCAGCGCGTCGATGTCGGAGTCCTCGCGGGCCAGGCCCTGGCCGACCAGCAGCGCGGCCACCGCCAGCGTGTTGTCGATGCTGGCCTGCACCTCGCTGAGCACCGCGCCGGCCCGCTGCAGCGGCGCGGCCGCCATGCGATCGCCGTCGCGCTGCAGCACCACCGCGGCCGCCTGCAGCGCGGCCGAGGCGTTGTTCAGCGGCTGCCGCACCTCGTGCGCGAGCACGTCCAGCATCTCGCTGCGTTCGCTGAGGCGCGCCACCACCTCCTCGCGCGCGCCGACCAGCTCGCCCGATGCGCGCTCGGCCGTCTGCTGCGCGCGCGTCAGCGCAGCCGACAGCTGCGCCACCTCGTGGATCGCGCTGAGCGGCGGCGCCCCCCCGGCCGGTCCGGCCGCGTGCGCTTCCACCACGTCGTGCAGCTGGCGTCCGATCAGCCGTGCCAGCAGCAGCGCGCCGCCAATGGCCACCAGCGCGCACAGCAGCGCCGCGCCGGCGATCGAGAGCATCGAGTTGCGCACCTGCGCGTTGATGCCCGCCCGCGGCCGGCCGGCCACCACCAGCCAGCCGCCGCGCGCCACCGGCGCCGCGCTCACCACCACCTCGTCGCCTTCGAGGGTGACGCTCTCGAACACCGGCTCGCCGCGGCGCAGGTTGTCGCGCAGCGCCTGGTTCGCCTGCCGGCCGATGAACTGCGCCGCCGCGCGCGAGCGCGCCAGGATCACCCGCTCGCCGTCCAGCAGCGACACGGTCCAGTCCTCGGGCCAGGCCTGCTCGTTGAGCCGGGCCCCGATGGCCTCCAGCCGCACGCGGGCGACGAGTCGGCGCGGCGCACCCGAGCCCGCCGGCAGCGGCGCGGACAGCACGATCGCGGCCGGCAGCGGCCCGCTGGCCGGCAGGAAGTTCGAGACCGCCGGCGCGTCGGGCGGCATCGCGGCGATCTCGATGTCGTCGATGCGCGTGTCGACGGCGACCACGCGCTGCAGCAGCGCCCGCGTCGACGGCGGGTCTCCGGCCTGCATCGCGTCGGCCTGCGACACCGCGGTCAGCTCGGCCAGGATGCTGTCGATTTCCTGGCCGATCGCGGCGGCGGCCACCTGCGCGCGACGCTGCAGCGCGGCCAGCGCCAGGCGCTGCTGCTCCACCGTCTGCCGGTACACGACGTAGGCCGAGAAGATCATCATCGGCATCAGCGCCAGCAGGCTGACGCCGGTGATCCATGCGGCGATGCCGGGACGGAGCGTGCTGAAGGGACGGGCCATGGCCCGATGATGCCCCCTATCATCCGGCGCACCGAACGCTGGAGCCGCCCGTGGCCTACAACAAGGATCAGTGGATCGCGTCGTTCGAAGGTCAGCTCTCGATCCTGCGCCCGCACCTCAGCGCGCGCGTGCTGGCGTCGATGAGCCTGCAGGCCTGGCACCGCTTCGGCCGCAACGACGAGGAGCCGGTGCGCGTGGCCCGCGAGCTGTCGAAACTGCTCGACCAGCAGGCGCCGTCGCCGGCCGCCGGCGTGACCGCCCCCCCACCGGTTGCCTCGGCAAGGAAGCGGCGCGCCTAGGAGGCCGGGCGCGCCGGCATCCCGGGCTTCAGCGGCCACCCGGGCCGACCGCCCTCCACACGGTGCGCAGCGACACGATGCGGTCGCCGCGCACGGTGACGGCGTGGCCGGACTGCCAGCGGGCCGCCTGCCCGTCGAACCCGGCGCGGGTGCGCGGCCCGTCCTGCGTGTGCAGCGTCACCCCGTCGAAGGCATACACCTTGACCGGCAGCACGGCGCGGCGGTTCTGCAGGGCCGGCAGGTAGGCGTCGCGGATCGCGTCGAGCCCGACGCAGGGCGCCTCCGGCGTGCAGTCCGGCCCGGCAACGACCACGGCGTCGGCGGCAAACTGCTGCAACGCGAGCTCGGGCCGCCCCACGGACACCCAGTGCACGAACTCGTAGTACGGCCGAACCGGCCAGGCCGCGTCTGCGGGTGCCGCGGCGGCGGGCGCGCCGGCCCCCATGGCGCTGAGCAGGACGGGTATCCAGGGCTTGCGGACGCGGAGCATGGCGGACCTCGCAGAAGAGTGCCGGGGTGGCACTCTGCGTTACGGCACGCCGCAGCCGATGCGGACATGGCGCGGTCCGCGAGGGCAAGTGGTCTGCTGGCGGAGAGAGAGGGATTCGAACCCTCGGTACAGGAGAACCTGTACGCCGGATTTCGAATCCGGTGCATTCGACCACTCTGCCATCTCTCCGTAGGTGGTCTCGCGCGAGCGAAGCCCGGGATTCTAGCGCAGCACGTCCAGCCCGCCGAGGTACGGGCGCAGCGCGGCCGGGATGCGCACGCTGCCGTCGGCCTGCTGGTGGTTCTCCAGCACCGCCACCAGCGCGCGGCCCACCGCCAGGCCCGAGCCGTTGAGCGTGTGCACGTACTCGGGCTTGCCCTGCGCGTTGCGGAAGCGGGTCTGCATGCGCCGCGCCTGGTAGGCGCCGCAGTTGCTGCACGAGCTGATCTCGCGGTAGGTGTCCTGCGCCGGCAGCCAGACCTCCAGGTCGTAGGTCTTCTCGGCACCGTGGCCCATGTCGCCGGTGCACAGCGTCACCACGCGGTAGGGCAGTTCCAGCTTCTGCAGGATGGCCTCGGCGTGGCCCACCATCTGTTCCAGCGCGGCGTCGCTCTGCTCGGGGTGCACCACCTGCACCATCTCCACCTTGTCGAACTGGTGCTGGCGGATCATGCCGCGCGTGTCGCGGCCGGCGCTGCCGGCCTCCGAGCGGAAACACGGGCTGTGCGCCGTGAGCCTGATCGGCAGCGCGGCCGCGTCCAGGATCTGCTCGCGCACGCTGTTGGTCAGGCTGATCTCGCTGGTGCTGATCAGGTACTGCTCGGGCTGCGTCTCGTCGCCGCCGCGCGTCACCCAGAACATGTCCTGCTTGAACTTGGGCAGCTGGCCCGTGCCTTCGAGCACCTCTCGGTTCACGATGTAGGGCGTGTAGCACTCGGTGTAGCCGTGCTGTTGCGTGTGGGTGTCCAGCATGAACTGGGCGAGTGCCCGGTGCAGCCGCGCCGCCGGGCCGCGCATGAAGGTGAAGCGCGAGCCGCTGAGCTTGGCGCCGGTCTCGAACTCCAGGCCCAGCGCGGCCCCCAGGTCCACGTGGTCGCGCGGCTTGAAGTCGAAGGCCGGCGGCGTGCCCCAGCGGCGCGCCTCGACGTTGCCGGTCTCGTCGGCGCCGTCGGGCACGCCCGGCTGCGGCAGGTTGGGCAGGCCGAAGAGCATCTCGTGCAGCTCGGCCTGCACGATTTCCAGCCGTTCGGCGCCGGCCTTCAGCTCGTCGGCGATGCCGTTCACTTCGGCCATCAGGGCGCTGGTGTCCTCGCCCTTGCCCTTCATCTGGCCGATCTGCTTGCTGAGCGCGTTGCGGCGCGCCTGGCGCTGCTCGGTCAGGGTCTGGATCTGCTTGCGCTCGGCCTCCAGCGCGCCATAGCGCGTCACGTCGAGGTAGGGCTGCGGGTTCTTGCGGCGCTGCAGCTGCGCGACCACGGCATCGAGGTCGCGGCGCAGCAGGTTGATGTCGAGCATGGTGGGTTCCTTGGGCGTTCTGAATGGCAGACGGCGCGGGAGTCGCGCCGTCGTCGGGTTCGGGTGTCGAAGCCGGCGCGGCGTCAGGATCGGGACGACGCGGTCTCGCTCATGCTGCGGTCGCCCAGCCCGCGCGGCAGCGGGAAGTGCACGTTCTCGACCACGCCCTGCATGTGGCGGATGGAGGTGGCGCCCAGCTCGCGCAGCCGTGCCACCACCTGGCGCACCAGCACGTCCGGCGCCGAGGCGCCGGCGGTCAGCCCCACCCGGTGCCGGCCCTCGAACCACTCGGGTTCCAGCGCATGCGCGCCTTCCACCATGTAGGCCGGCGTGCCCAGGCGCTCGGCCAGCTCGCGCAGGCGGTTGCTGTTGCTGCTGGTGGGGCTGCCGACGACGATCACCACGTCGACCTGCGGCGCCATCACCTTCACGGCATCCTGCCGGTTCTGCGTGGCGTAGCAGATGTCCTGCTTCTTCGGCTCGCGCACGTGCGGGAAGCGGCGCTTCACGGCGGTCAGGATCTCGGCCGCGTCGTCCACGCTCAGCGTGGTCTGCGTCACCACCGCCAGCTTGTCGCCGCGCGGGTGCACGCGGGCCACGTCGGCCACGTCCTCCACGAGGTAGATGCCGTCCGACAGCTGGCCCATCGTGCCCTCGACCTCGGGGTGGCCCTTGTGGCCGATCATCACGAACTCGTAGCCTTCCTTGGCGAGCTTGGCCACTTCCACGTGCACCTTGGTCACCAGCGGGCAGGTGGCGTCGAAGACCTGGAAGCCGCGCCGCGCGGCCTCCACGCGCACCGCCTTGCTGACGCCGTGCGCGCTGAACACCAGCGTGGCGCCGGGCGGCACGTCGGCCAGGTCCTCGATGAAGATCGCGCCCTTGGCCTTGAGGTCGTTGACCACGTAGGTGTTGTGCACGATCTCGTGGCGCACGTAGATCGGCCGGCCGTGCTTCACGAGCGCACGCTCGACGATCTCGATCGCGCGGTCCACCCCGGCGCAGAAGCCGCGCGGCTCGGCCAGCAGCACATCGTCGACGCGCCGGTCCGTCACAGCACCCCCAGCAGCTTCACGTCGAAGCGCACCGGCTGGCCGGCCAGCGGGTGGTTGAAGTCGAACAGCAGCCAGTCTTCGGAGGCCTCGCGCACCACGCCGGCATAACTGCCCTGCCCGTCGGGCGTGGGGAACTGCACCACGTCGCCCACCGCGTACTCGGCGTCGGGGTCGCCCAGCTGGTGCAGCAGCGCGAGCTTCACGCGCTGCAGCAGCTCGGGGTTGCGCTGGCCGAAGGCGGCGCCGGCGGGCAGCTCGAAGCTGGCCTCGGCGCCCTCGGGCAGGCCGATCAGGTGGGCCTCGATCGCCGGGGCGAGCTGCCCGGTGCCCAGCGACAGCGTGGCCGGCTTGTCGGCGAAGGTGTTGACCACGTCGGCACCGTCCGGCCCCGCGAGGCGGTAGTGCAGGGTCAGGAACGAGCCGGGCTGGACGTGGTTCACCGGGTTCACCAAGGGGCGTGCGGGGGTCGCATAGACTGCCCCGATTCTACGAGCCCCCCATGAAGCACCTGCCTGCCGACCAGCGCCCGCGCGAGAAGCTGCTGGCCCGCGGCCCGGCGGCGCTGGCCGATGCCGAGCTGCTGGCGCTGCTGCTGCGCACCGGCTTCAAGGGCCGCGGGGTGATGGAGCTGGCGGGCGACGTGCTCGCGCACAGCGGCGGCTATGCCGGCCTGCTGAACACCAGCCCCGATGCGCTGAAGGCCGTGAAGGGCCTGGGGCCGGCCAAGCGCGCCGAGCTGCTGGCGGTGATGGAGATGGCGCGCCGCGCGCTGGCGCAGCAGCTGCACCAGGCCCCGGTTTTCGACAGCCCCGCGAAGGTCAAGGACTATCTCGCGCTCGAGCTCGGCGGCCGCGCGCAGGAGGTGTTCGCGGTGGTCTTCCTCGACGGCCAGCACCGGCTGCTGAAGCTGGAGGTGATGTTCCAGGGCACGCTCACGCAGACCAGCGTCTACCCGCGCGAGGTGGTCAAGCGGGCGCTGGCGCTGAACGCTGGCGCGGTGGTGCTGGCGCACAACCACCCGTCGGGCGTGGCCGAGCCCTCGCGCGCCGACGAGTTCCTGACCCAGACGCTGAAGGCCGCGCTGAAGCTGGTGGACGTGCGTGTGCTGGACCACCTCATCGTCGGCCAGGGCCAGGTGGTGTCGCTGGCCGAGCGCGGGCTGGTGTGACGCGATGACGAAGCTGCGCGCCCTGTCGGAGCTGTCCGCGCTGCGCGACGCGCTGGCGCAGCGCGAGCGCGAAGCCGCCGAAGCGGCCGCGCGCGAACGCGCGGCGCGCGCTGCGGCCGAGCGCGCCCGGCGCGTGTTCGCCGACGCCATCAGGCAGACGATCGGCGCGGTCACCCCGCTGCCCCCGCACGGCCGCCGCCATGGTCCGCACGAGCTGCAGCCACGGCCGGCGCCCGAGCCGCGCCAGCGCCTGCTCGACGAGCAGGCGGCGCTGAAGGAGGCGCTGTCCGACGAGGTCGACGTCGAGTCGCTGCTGCTCACCGACGACCACCTCAGCTTCCGTCGCGCCGGCGTGGGCAACGACGTGGTGACGCGGCTGCGCCGCGGCCACTGGGCGATCCAGGCCGAGATCGACCTGCACGGCCTGCGCCGCGAGGAGGCACGCGACGCGCTGTCCGCCTTCGTGCGCCAGGCGGCGCAGCGCGGCCAGCGCTGCCTGCGCGTGGTGCACGGCAAGGGCCACGGCTCGCCCGGGAAGCAGCCGGTGCTGAAGGGCAAGGTGCAGCGCTGGCTGGGCCAGAGCGCGGAGGTCATCGCCTTCACGCAGGCCAGCGGGCCGCAGGGCGGCGCCGGGGCGCTGATCGTGCTGCTCGCCGGCAGCGTGGGCCGCGGCGAGGCCTGATCAGCCGCCCTTGTTGCGCATCCAGTCGGCCGTGCCGTGGAAGGCCTGGGCCAGGCGCGCGGCCAGCGCTTCGTCCACGCCCTGCTCCCGCATCGCCTGCACCATGCAGGCCATCCACTGGTCGCGCTCGGCGATGCCGATCGCGTACGGCAGGTGGCGCGCGCGCAGCCGGGGGTGGCCGAAGCGCTCGATGTAGTGGTTGGGGCCGCCCAGCCAGCCGCAGAGGAACCAGTGCAGCTTGTCGCGCGAGCCGGTCAGCTCCTGCGGGTGCAGCGCGCGCAGCTTCGCGAAGCCGGGCTCCAGGTCCATCAGGTCGTAGAAGCGGTCGACCAGCGCGCGCACGGCGGCCTCGCCGCCCAGGCGTTCGAAGGGCGTCGGGCCGGCCGGTGCGGCCTCGTCGTCGTCGCCCGCGTCCATCAGGCGCCGACGATGCGGGTCGCGACGTTGCCGATGGCCACCGACGCCGGCGCGCCCGGCTGCAGGTCCAGCAGCAGCTGGCGCCGCAGCACCGACTCGCGCACCGCGGTGTCCGAAGGCACCTCGCCGAGCAGTTCCAGGCGCACCGGGCTGTCGAGCCCGGGGTTGACGTAGCGGTCCACCACCTGCTGCAGCTGCTGGCGCACGGCGCGGCCCTCGCCCATCTTGCGCGTCTGGTTCACGAGCAGGTTGAAGCGACGCCGGCCCTGCGTGGTGGCCAGCACCTTGATGGTGGCGTAGGCGTCGGTCAGCGAGGTGGGCTCGGGCGTCACCACGACCAGGATCTCGCCGGCCAGCGACACCGTGTAGAGCACGACGTCGGAGATGCCGGCGCCGGTGTCCAGCAGCACGTGGTCGAACTTCGGCTCGACCTCGGCAATCACGCGCTGCAGTTGCTCGCGGATCTCGGGCGTCATGCGCGAGTACTCCACCATGCCCGAGCCGGCCAGCAGCACCGAGAAGCCGCCGGCCACCGGCAGGATGGCGTCGGGCAGGCTGCTCTTGCCGGTGAACACGTCGTGCAGCGTGATCTTCGGGAACAGGTTCAGCAGCACGTCGAGGTTGGCGAGGCCGAGGTCGGCGTCGAGCACCAGCACGCGCCGGCCCTGGCGCGCCAGCGCGGCCGCGAGGTTGGCGGAGACGAAGGTCTTGCCCACGCCGCCCTTGCCGCTGGTGACGGCCATGATGCGGGGCGAGGCCGCGGCCAGGGCGGGCTCGGTGCCGGGGTTGGGCGGGGCGCTCATTCGTAGTCCAGGAACTGGGAGGTCTCGAACAGCAGGCGCCGTTCCTCGGTGCTGACCACCGACACCGCGGTCGGCTCCAGCCGCACCAGGTTGCGGCCCTGCGCCTTGCTGAGGTAGAGCTGCTGGTCGGCGCGCTCCACCCACAGCGCGGGCGTGGAACGCACCCACTGCGGCGCGAAGGCGCCGCCGATGCTGATGGTGCAGTTCAGGTGCACGCCCGGCCCCACGGCCACCGGCATGCGTTCCACGCGCCGGCGCACGCGCTCGGCCACGGTCTCGCCGAAGGCGCTGGCGCAGTTGGGCAGGATGATCGCGAACTCCTCGCCGCCGATGCGCGCCACCAGGTCCATCGGCCGCACGCTGTCGATCAGCGCGCTGGCCACGGCGCGTATCACCTGGTCGCCGGCGCCGTGGCCGTGGGTGTCGTTGATGCGCTTGAAGTGGTCGATGTCCACCGCCAGCAGCAGCGCCGGCTCGCCGCTGCGCGCCACGCGGTCGATCTCGCGGGCGAGCGCCAGGTCGAAGGCGCGGCGGTTGGAAAGACCCGTGAGCGCGTCGCGGCTGGACAGGTCCACCAGGGCGTCGATCAGCCCCTGCAGCCAGCCCGGGCTGCCCGGGTCGCCCGGCGGCAGCGGCTGGCCCGAGTGGCCCAGCAGCTGCAGCGCGCGCTCCAGGTGCAGCGCCTGGGCCTCGGGCGAGGTCGGCTGGGCCGGTGCGGGCGGGGACACGGGTGAATCCAACGACGGCTGCGCGCGGTCCGAAAGTCGGGGTTTCCGCGCAGGATGAGGTGCGGCGCAGTCTAGCAGCGGCCATGCGGGCGGCGGCTGGCCGAAATGGTCGGTTGCAAGCCCGCATTTCGGACCCACCGGGGGCCGGCATGCAGACCACACTGGCGGCATGTCCACGTCCATCCTGCCTCCGGCCGTTCCTGCCACCGACCAGGAGTTCACCCTGACGCCGGCGGACTTCGAACGCGTGCGTCAGCTGATCTACCAGCGCGCCGGCATCAGCCTGCACGCGGGCAAGCAGGCGATGGTCTACAGCCGCCTGTCGCGCCGCCTGCGCGAGACGCGCCACGGCGACTTCGCCAGCTACCTGCAATGGCTGGAGCGGGCCAGCGGCCCCGAGGGCGAGCAGGAGTGGCAGGAGTTCGTGAACTGCCTCACGACCAACCTCACGGCCTTCTTCCGCGAGGAGCATCACTTCCACGCGCTGGTCGACGACCTGCGCGCGCGCGCCTCGCGACCGGTGCGCATCTGGTGCAACGCCGCGTCCACCGGCGAGGAGCCGTACTCGCTGGCGATGACCGTGGTGGAGACGCTGGGCATCTCGGCCCAGGTGAAGCTGGTCTGCAGCGACATCGACACCAAGGTGCTGGCCACCGCGCAGCGCGGCGTCTACCCGGCCGAGTCGCGCGGCCTCAACGCCGAGCGCCTGAAGCGCCACTTCATGCGCGGCACCGGCGCCAACGCCGGCCAGATCCGGGTCAAGCCGGAACTGGTGCGGCTGATCGAGTTCCGCCCGTTCAACCTGATGAGCCCCAGCTGGGCCAGCCTGGGCGACCCCTTCGACCTGGTGTTCTGCCGCAACGTGATGATCTATTTCGACGCGGCGACCCAGCGCAAGGTACTGGAACGCATGCACGCGGCGATGAAGCCGGGTGGCCTGCTCTACGTCGGCCACTCCGAGAACTTCACCGACTCGCGCGATCTCTTCCGGCTGCGCGGCAAGACGATCTACGAGAAGGTCTGAGCGGCGGTGATTGGCTCAAGCGTCCTGGCCTGCCGCCGATAAGTACCAATGGCATTCACGCTCGCACCCGTTCCTGCGCCCGCACTGTCCCCGGCGCGGCCCGCACCCAGCCGGCTCGAGCGCCTGAAGGCCGCCCCGCGCAAGGCGGGCGAAGCCTCCTTCTTCTTCTACGACGCGCACTTCCGCAACGACGCGGTCAAGGTGCTGCCGGGCGAGTTCTTCGTCTCCGACGAGGACCTGCTGGTGATGACCACGCTCGGCTCGTGCATCGCCGCCTGCCTGTGGGACCGCGAGAAGCACGTCGGCGGCATGAACCACTTCCTGCTGCCCGAGGGCAACGGCAAGGACGGCGACAGCGGCCGCTACGGCAGCTTCGCGATGGACCTGCTGATCGGCGAGATGGTCAAGCGCGGCGCCACCCGCTCGACCATGGAAGCCAAGGTCTTCGGCGGCGGCGCCGTGATCAGCGGCATGAACACGATCAACGTCGGCGAACGCAACACCGCCTTCGTGCTGGACTACCTGCGCACCGAGCGCATCACGGTGGTCAGCAAGGACGTGATGGACATCTACCCGCGCAAGGTCTGCTTCCTGCCGGCCAGCGGCAAGGCGATGGTCAAGCGCCTGGCCTCGGCCAACACCGAGGCGCTGGCGGCGCAGGAACGCGCCGCCGCCACCCGCGCCGTGCCCGCCACCAGCGGCGGCGGCTCGGTGGACCTGTTCTGAGGGAAGTTCGACAAATGACGACCAAGACCCGCGTGATCGTGGTGGACGACTCGGCCCTGGTGCGCGGCCTGCTCGCCGAGATCATCGACCGCCAGAGCGACATGTGCTGCATCGGCGCCGCGGCCGACCCGCTGGTGGCGCGCGAGATGATCCGCAACCTGAACCCCGACGTGATCACGCTCGACGTGGAGATGCCGCGCATGGACGGCATCGACTTCCTGTCGCGCCTGATGCGCCTGCGCCCGATGCCGGTGGTGATGGTGTCCACACTGACCGAGCGCGGCGCCGACGTCACGCTGAAGGCGCTGGAGCTCGGCGCGGTGGACTTCGTCGCCAAGCCCAAGATCGGCGTGGCCGACGGGCTGCGCCAGCTGGGTGCCGACATCACCGAGAAGATCCGCACCGCGGCGCGCGCCCGCGTGCACCGCCTCACCGCGCCGGCACCCACCGCGGCCGGCGCCGCCGGCACCGCGGCCAAGGCGCCCGCGACGGCGTCGCTGGGCCGGCTGTCGACCGAGAAGCTGATCTTCATCGGCGCGTCCACCGGCGGCACCGAGGCCACGCGCGAGGTGCTCGTGAACCTGCCGGCCGACAGCCCCGCGGTGCTGATCACGCAGCACATGCCGCCCGGCTTCACGAAGAGCTATGCCGCGCGCCTGAACGGCCTGTGCCGCATCCGCGTGGCCGAGGCGGTGGACGGCGAGCGCGTGCTGCCGGGCCATGCCTACATCGCGCCGGGCGGCTTCCACCTGTCGGTGGAGCGCTCGGGCGCCAACTACATCGCCCGCGTGCAGGACGGCGAGCCCGTCAACCGGCACAAGCCGAGCGTCGAGGTGCTCTTCGAGAGTGCCGCGCGCGTGGTCGGCCGCAATGCGCTGGGCGTGATGCTCACCGGCATGGGCGCCGACGGCGCCAAGGCAATGAGGACGATGCGCGATGCGGGCAGCTGGAACGTCTGCCAGGACGAGGCCAGCTGCGTCGTGTTCGGCATGCCGCGCGAGGCCATCGCCCAGGGCGCGGCGCACGAGGTGCTGCCGCTGGCGCAGATCGCGCCGCGGCTCGTCGAGTGGCTGCGCGCCAATGCGGGCGCGGTGACCTCGCGGGTCTGATCCGCGCCGGGATTCAAAGGCCGCGCAGGAAGTCCGAGGCCGCCAGCGTGCGCGAGCGCAGGCCGGTGCAGCCGGCCATGCCGATGTCGTGCAGCGTGTGCTCGCTCAGGCCCTCCAGCGCGCGCAGGTGGCGCCGCTTCGCCTGGGCGACGCGCAGGCTGTGCCACGCATGCCGCAGGTCGTCCAGCAGCCGCCGCCACGGCGGGCGGAAGGTGGGAATCGGGGTGCCGGGGTACGGGGTCGTGTTCATCATGGTTGCTCCTTCGCGTCCTCAGTGCTGGAAAGAATAGACGCCTGATTCGCCCAAGAAAATCAATCGATTCAGCGCAAATCGTTCAGCTATGCTTACCAGCATGGCGCATCTCCCCCTCAACACCCTGCCCGCCTTCCGCGCCGCGGCGCGCCTGCAGAACCTGCGCGCCGCCGCCGAGGAACTGCACCTGACGCACAGCGCGGTCAGCCAGCAGATCAAGCTGTTGGAGGAGCAGCTGGGCGTGGAACTGTTCGAACGGCGCGGCCGCGGCCTGGTGCTGAACGCCGCCGGCGCCGCGCTGCAGCGCGCGGTGGAGCCGGCGCTGGACCGCCTGGCCGAAGGCGTGCGCGCCGCGCAGGCCGCCGCCGCGGGCCAGTCGCACCTGCTGCGGCTGACCGTGCTGCCCTCGTTCGCGCAGCGCTGGCTGCTGCCGCGCATGGGACGCTGGCGCGAGCGGCATCCGGAGATCACCCTCGAGGTGCATGCCGCCCACCAGCTCGTGGACCTGCAGCGCGAGGGTTTCCACGCCGCGCTGCGCACCGGCGGCGGGCGCTGGAAGGGGCTGCAGTCGGAACAGCTGGCCGACTCGCCGATGATCGTCGTCGGCTCGGCGCAGCGGGCCCAGCGCCTGGGGCCGTCGCCGAGCGTCGAGGCGCTCGCGGACGAGCCGCTGATCGGCGAGCCCGAATACTGGGAGCGCTGGTTCCGCCAGGCCGGCGGCCGCATGACCTGCAAGCCGGTGGCCGACTTCAACGACTTCGGCCTGATGCTGCAGGCCACCGAGCAGGACATCGGCATCGCGCTGGTGCGCGAACTGCTCGCGGCCGACGCGCTGCAGACCGGGCGCCTGGTGCGGCTGTCACCCTGGACGCTGGACGACGTGGCGTATTCGACCTACTGGTTCGCCTTCCCGGCCGAGCTCGCCGAGTGGCCGCCGATCCAGGCGCTGCGCGACTGGCTGCGCGAGGAGATGGCGCTGTCGCGCGAGGCGCTGGCGTCGTACCGGCCCGCGGCCTGAGCGCTCAGGCCGAAGGCGGCAGAAACAGCGACTGCAGGTCGGACAGGAAGTCGAAGCCGCGCGCGCTCGGGCGCACCGTGCCGGCGGCGTCGTCGCGCTCGATCAACCCGCGCCGGGTGGCCGTTTCGAGCGCGGCCTCGACCGCCGACAGCGGCAGCCCCGTGCGCTCGCGGAAGGCCTGCAGCCCGAAACCTTCGCGCAGCCGCAGCGCGTTCAGCATGAACTCGAACGGCAGGTCGCGCCGCGCCACCTCGTGCTGGTTGCTCACCGCGGTGCCGGCCAGCGCCTGCTGCATGTAGGCCGCCGGCTCGCGCCAGCGCACCTGGCGCAGCACGCGGTGCGGGAAGCTCAGCTTGCCGTGCGCGCCGGCGCCCAGCCCCAGGTAGTCGCCGAACTGCCAGTAGTTGAGGTTGTGCGCGCAGCGGTGGCCCGGCCGTGCGAAGGCGCTGACCTCGTAGCGCTGCAGGCCCGCGGTGCCGGTGCGCTGCTCGATCAGGTCGAGCATCTCGCTGGCGAGGTCGTCGTCGGGCAGCCGCGCAGGCGGCCGCGTGGCGAACACCGTGTTCGGCTCGATCGTCAGGTGGTAGACCGACAGATGCGGCGGCTCGAACGCGAGTGCGGCGTCGAGGTCGCGCGCCAGGGCATCCAGCGACTGGCCCGGCAGCGCGTACATCAGGTCGATGTTGAAGGTCTCGAACGCCGATGCGGCTTCCTCGACCGCCGCGCGGGCCTGCCCGGCGTCGTGCACGCGGCCCAGGGCCTTCAGCGCCGCGTCGTCGAAGCTCTGCACGCCGATCGACAGCCGCGTGACACCCGCCGCGCGGAAGGCCTTGAAGCGCTCGCGCTCGAAGGTGCCGGGGTTCGCCTCCAGCGTGACCTCGAGCCCGGGCTCCAGCGGCAACCGGGCGCGCACGTCGGCCAGCAGCCGGTCGATGCCGGCCGGCGAGAACAGGCTCGGCGTGCCGCCGCCGATGAAGATGCTGTGCACCTTGCGGCCCCACACCAGCGGCAGGCTGGCCTCGAGGTCGGCGATCACGGCGTCGAGGTACCTCGACTCGGGCAGCTCGCCGGCACGCTCGTGGCTGTTGAAGTCGCAGTACGGGCACTTCCGGATGCACCACGGCAGATGCACGTACAGCGACAGCGGCGGCAACGCGCCCAGCTGCAGCGTGCCCGGGCGCAGGAAGTGCTCGACGCTCACAGCCGCCAGACCTGGCGCAGCTGCTCGATGAGCTGCCCCATCGCGCGTGCGCGGTGGCTGTGGCGATTCTTGGTCTCCGCGTCCAGCTCGGCCACCGTGCGACCGAGGTCGGGGATGAACATCAGCGGGTCGTAGCCGAAACCCTGGTCACCGCGCGGCGCGGCGAGGATCTCGCCCGGCCAGCGGCCCACGGCCACCAGCGGCTGCGGGTCCTCGGCATGACGCACCGCCACCAGCGTGCTGAGGAAGAGGGCGCGGCGGTCGGTCTTGCCGCCCAGCTCGGCGAGCAGCCTGGCGTTGTTCTCTGCGTCCTGTGCGCGCCGCACCGCCTCGCGTTCACCGCTGGCCTTGGTGAAGCCGGCGTAGTGCGCCGAGATCACGCCCGGCGCGCCGCCGAGCGCATCGACGCAGACGCCCGAGTCGTCGGCAATCGCCGCGCCCTGCGCCGCCGCAGCCGCATGGCGCGCCTTCGCCAGCGCGTTCTCGATGAAGGTGATGTGCGGCTCGTCGGCCTCGGCGATGCCCAGCTCGCGCTGCGCCACCAGCTCGATCGGCAGCGCGCCCAGCAGCGCCTTCATCTCGGAGAGCTTCTTGGCGTTGTTCGACGCCAGCACGACGCGCATTCAGCGCATCCCGAGCGCCTGCTTCTGCAGCGCGTTGAGCTCGGCGATGCCCTTGGCCGCAAGGCCGAGCAGGCGGTCCATCTCGGCGCGCGAGAACGGCGCGCCTTCGGCCGTGCCCTGCACTTCGACGAAGCCGCCCGAGCCCGTCATCACGACGTTCATGTCGGTGTCGCAGGCGGAGTCCTCCACGTACTCCAGGTCCAGCAGCGGCGTGCCTTCGACCACGCCCACCGAGACCGCGGCGACGAAGTCGCGGATCGGGCTTGCCGTGATCTTGCCCTGCGCCATCAGCCAGCTCACGGCGTCGTGCGCGGCCACGAAGGCACCGGTGATGGCCGCGGTGCGGGTGCCGCCGTCGGCCTGGATCACGTCGCAGTCGAGCGAGATCGTGCGTTCGCCCAGGGCCTTCAGGTCGAACACCGCGCGCAGGCTGCGGCCGATCAGGCGCTGGATCTCCTGCGTGCGCCCGCTCTGCTTGCCCTTGGCCGCTTCGCGGTCGCTGCGCGTGTGGGTGGCGCGCGGCAGCATGCCGTATTCGGCCGTGAGCCAGCCTTCGCCGCCGCCGCGCTTGAAGGGCGGCACCTTCTCCTCCACCGAGGCGGTGCAGAGCACTTTGGTGTCGCCGAAGGACACCAGCACGGAACCTTCCGCGTGGCGGGTGTAGTGGCGCTGCAGCGAGACGGGGCGCAGCGCATCGGCCTGGCGGCCGGCAGATCGTTGGAATGTCATGCCCGCATTGTCGCCGCGCCGGGCGGCGGGGGGCTTCAGCGCTTCTTCTGGCTGCTGCGCTGGATGGCTTCGTTGATCTCGCGGATGCTGCGCTCGATCTCGGCCTCGTCCAGTTCGTCGGTGCTGCCCTCGGCCGAGATGCTGGCCTGGATGGTGGAGGCGAACACCTCCTCGCCCAGCGAGCGCGTGGAGACGCCGCTCTTGCTGTCCAGGTCTTCCGCCGCTTCCCATTCCACCGCCAGCACGGTGACGTTGTCGCTGCGCTCGCCGGCCACGCGCAAGGCGCGCTCCACCAGTTCGGGCACCGCGTCGCTGATGTTGTGGTTGGCCAGGATCTCGGTGATGGTGGGGTCGGGCAGCGAACCCCAGAGGCCGTCGCTGCACAGCATCACGCGGTCGCCCGGGTTCACCAGCAGCGGGCCGGCGGTGTCCACCACCGGCTTGCCAGGGCTGCCCAGGCAGGTGAAAAGCACGTTGCGGTTCACGCGGTCGCCCATCGGCACCACCTGCGACAGCGTCTCCTGCAGCTCGGAGTAGGAGTGGTCGCGCGTGCGCGCCACGAGCTTGTCGCCGCGCACCAGGTACAGCCGCGAATCGCCGCAGTGCGCCCAGTAGGCCGCGTTGCCCTGGATGATGCAGGCGACGATGGTGGTGCGCGGCGTGTCCATCAGGCCGCGCTCGGTGGCGTAGCGCAACAGCTGGTGGTGGCCGGAGATGATGGCTTCCTGCAGGAAGCGCAGCGGCTCGGCCAGCTTGGGCTTGGCCTCGCGCTGGAACATCGCGGCCAGCGTCTGCAGCGCGAGCTGCGAGGCCACCTCGCCTTCCGGATGCCCGCCCATGCCGTCGGCCAGCGCGAAGAGGCCGGCGTCCCGCGTGTAGCAGTAGCCCATGCGGTCTTCGTTCTTCTCGCGGCCGCCCTTGCGGCTGACTTGATAGACGGAAAACTGCATGCGCGGCCCCTCGGGGCGTCAGGCCTTCTGGCCGGTCTTGAGCGTTTCGATCTGCAGCTTCAGCCGTTCGCCGAAGCTGAGCTTGGTGTAGCGGCGCTCGGTCTCGCGCGCCAGTTCCTTCTGCAGCGCGAACACGCTCTGCGGGCGGGACAGCGGGTCCAGGCTCATGCACCACTCCGTGACCTCGATGAGGTTGTCGGAGTAGATGTTGCGCAGGCGGCTCAGGCTCAGGGCCAGCCGGTCCTTCTCGATGCGCTGCGGCGCGTCGTTGGGCGGGTAGCCCTGCATGCAGGCGTAGATGCAGGCGCCGATGGCGTAGATGTCGGTCCAGGGGCCGAGCGTGCCGTCCCTGCGGTACATCTCGGGCGCGGCGAAGCCCGGTGTGTACATCGGGCGGATGAAGTTGCCTTCCTTGCTCAGCACTTCCCGCGCGGCGCCGAAGTCGAGCATCACCGCCTTGTTGTCGTTGGTGACGAAGATGTTGGCCGGCTTGATGTCCAGGTGCAGCATCTTGTGCTGGTGCACGATGCGCAGGCCGCGCAGGATCTCGTCGAA
>JBGAHJ010000055.1:0-2873 GCA_044226255.1 Rubrivivax sp. | reverse complement strand
GGCCGGTGCGCGCCTGCGGCTGGCGCTGGGAATCAGCGACCACGGGGCGGGCCCCGAGCTGCCGGCGCTGATTGCGCGGATGAACGCGCACGACCCGCAGCTGCTGATCGAGATCCGCATCGGCTCGTCGGCCGACCTGCTGCAGGCCTTCGACCGCCGCGAGTTCGACGCGGTGATCTCGCGCCTGGACGCTGGCCGCGCCGATGGAGAGTTGTTGGCCGAGGAAGGCTTCGGCTGGTTCGCCACGCCGGGCTGGCAGCCGCCGGCCGATGCGCCGCTGCCGCTGGCCACGCTGGCCGAGCCCTGCGGCGTGCGTGCCATCGCGATCCAGCGGCTGGAAGGCGCCGGCATCTCGTGGACCGAGGTGTTCGTGGGCGGCGGCATGGCCGCGGTGGTGGCCGCCGTGCGGGCCGGGCTGGGCGTGGCGGCGGTGGCGCCGCGCATGGTGTCGGCCGCGGGCGGCGGCCCGCAGGGGGTCGAAGACGTGGGGCCGCGCCTGGGCCTGCCGCCGCTGCCACGCCTGCCGGTGCTGCTGCACTCGCGGGTGCGCGATGCCCGTGCGCGCGCGGCGCTGGCCGCGCTGGCTTCGGCCTACCGCAGCGCGGTGGGTGAGCCTCTGGCGATCAGTAGCGCGGCGCCTTGCCCGTGAACGACGGGTCGTACTTGCGCATCTGCTTCAGGTCATCCCGCTGGCGCAGCCCGCAGGCCAGGTACTGCGCATGCAGCTCGACCAGCCGCGCGCGGTCGAGCGTGACGCCCAGGCCCGGCGTGCGTGGCACCCGCACGCTGCCGTTCTCGAACTTCACGCGGCCGCCGGCGATCACTTCCTCTTCCTGCCACGGGTAGTGCGTGTCGCAGGCATAGCTGAGGTTGGGGATGCTGGCCGCCACATGCGTCATCGCGATCAGGCTGATGCCCAGGTGCGAGTTCGAGTGCATCGACAAACCCAGGTCCCACAGCGCGCACATGCGCGCCAGGGTCTGCGTCACGCGCAGGCCGCCCCAGTAGTGGTGGTCGGACAAGAGCACCTTCACCGCGCCGCTGGCCGCGCCGCGCCGGAACTCGTCCAGCGTGGTGATGACCATGTTGGTGGCCAGCGGCAGCTTCGTGCGCTGCGCCAGCGCGGCCATGCCGTCCAGGCCCGGCGTCGGGTCTTCGTAGTATTCGAGCAGCTCGTCCAGCTCTTCGGCCGCGGCAATGCTGGTGGCCAATGACCAGTTGGCGTTCGGGTCCAGCCGCAGCGGCAGGCGGGGAAAGGCGCGGTGCAGCGCGCGCATGCAGGCGATCTCGTGCGCCGGCGCGAACACGCCGCCCTTCAGCTTGATGCTCCGAAAACCGTAGAGATCGATCATGCGCCGCGCCTGCGCGACGATCTGCTCGGGCGCCACCCCTTCGCCCCAGGCATCGGGCGAGTAGGGCCGCTCGATGTGCTCGGCGTACTTGAAGAACAGGTACGCGCTGTAGGGCACCGCGTCGCGCACCGCGCCGCCCAGCAGGTCGACCACCGGCGCGCCGACGATCTGGCCCTGCAGGTCGAGCATCGCCACCTCGAAGGTGCTGGTGACCTTGGCCACGTTCTTCGCGGTGTGCGAGCCGGGCGCCAGCTCGAACTCCACCGCGCCGGCGGCCGGCTTCACCGCGGCCCGCACGCGCTGCTCCATCGCATTCAGGTCGAACGGCGACAGGCCGATCACCAACCCGCGCGCCTGTTCCAGCGCGGCCAGCATCGGCGCGTCGCCATAGGTTTCCGAGATGCCGACGCGCTGGTCGCTCGTCTCCAGCTCGACGATGGCGCGCAGCGCCCAGGGCTCGTGAATGCCGGCGGCATTGAGCAGCGGCCCGTCGCGGAAGGCGATGGGCGTGATGCGGACGGCGGTGATGCGAATATCGCGTGACATGAGCGTCCTTGTGCCGATCGTCAGAGTCAGTCGGCGGACGCGCCGGACTTCTTCACCAGCGCGGCCCAGCGCGGAATCTCGCGCGCCATCAGCGCGGCCAGTTCCTGCGGCGAGCCGCCCACCAGCTCCATGCCCAGCCCACCCAGCTTGCTTTGCACATCGGGCAGCTTCAGCGCCTTGGCAATCTCGTCATGCAAGCGGTCGACGATGGGCTTGGGCGTGCCGTGCGGCGCATACACCGCCTGCCACGAGGCCATCTCGAAACCCGGGATGCCGGCTTCCACCATGGTCGGCGTGTTCGGCGCCAGCGCCATGCGCTTGGGCGTGGTCACGGCCAGCAGCTTCAGCTTGCCGGCCTGCAGCAGCGGCATGGCGGCGGTCATCTGGTCGAACATGAAGGTGACCAGGCCGGCGGCCACGTCTGTCATCGCCGGCGGCGTGCCCTTGTACGGCACGTGCGAGAGCGGCACGCCGATCAGGTCGGCGAACAGCTCGCCGGCCAGATGCGTGGAGGTGCCCGAGCCGGACGAGGCGAAGTTGCGCTTCTTCTCGTCCTTCTTCAGCAGCGCCACCAGCTCGGCCACGGTGTTGACCTTCAGCGCCGGGTCCACCAGCAGCACGTTCGGCAAGGTGGCCACCAGCGCCACCGGCTCGAAGTCTTTCACCGGGTCGTAAGAGAGCTTCTTGTAAAGGCTGGCATTGATGGCATGCGTGCTGATGGTGCCGCCGAACAGCGTGTAGCCGTCCGGCGCCGCCTTGGCCACGACGCTGGCGCCGATGCCGCCGCCCTGGCCGGGCTTGTTCTCGATGACCACCGTCTGCTTCAGCGCCAGTTGCAGCTTCTCGGCCAGCGTGCGGCCGATCACGTCGGTGCTGCCGCCGGGGGTGAAGGGCACCACGTAGGTGATGGGCTTGGCCTGCGGCCAGGGAGCCGTCTGGGCCTGGCCCACCAACGGCAGGGCCAGGCTGCCCAGG
>JBGAHJ010000054.1:0-3155 GCA_044226255.1 Rubrivivax sp. | reverse complement strand
TGCTGGTACACCATGCCGATGCCCAGCTCGCGCGCGACGGTCGGGCTGGTGATCGCCTGCTCGCGGGTGTTGATCATCACCGCGCCATCGTCGGGCTTGTAGTAGCCGACGATGCACTTCACCAGCGTGCTCTTGCCCGCGCCGTTCTCGCCCAGCAGCGCATGCACGGTGCCCGGGCGCACGGTGAGCGATACGCCATCGAGCGCCGTGAAGGCCCCGAAGCGCTTGGTGAGGTTGAAGGTCTCCAGCGTCAGCGCGTGGGTCATGGTGTAGTCCCCCTCGAATGCGCCACCGTTGCCCTGGCGTTGTGGGGTGTCCGATCGCGGCCCGTGGCGGACATCGGTCGCGTGCATCGGTAGCCGCGATGCGAGGACCGCGCGAGCAACGCCACAGGAGGAGGGCCGAGCTCCTCATGCGTCCCTAAATCGTCGCCCGGCCCTCCCCCTGCGGCGTTGCCGGCAGCTGCAGTGGCATTCGCAGGCGCCGCATGCGGAAACCGTGCTGGCGCGACCAGGGGTGGTCGGCCGGTCGGGCGACGATTTAGGGACGCATGAGGAGTCCGACCGGCCGGCCGCCCCTGGTCGCGCTTTGCGCCGATCGTCGAATGCCGGCATCCACGAGCTGTCGATGTCCGAAACGGGCCACAAGCTGTTGTGGGTCCGGGCCTGAAGATCCGACCATGAGCATCCGCCACGCCAATCGAGCCGAGCACGATGCCCGGACGGCCCCCACCGACACCGCGCTGCGCGCCAGCGCCGCGCAATGGCTGGCGCAGCGCGTGCCGGCCATCGAGGTGCGGGTCGAGCGCAGCCGCGGCTCGGTGCCGCGGGGCGATGGCACGCGCATGCTGGTGAGCGAGCGCGCGGTGCTGGGCACCATCGGCGGCGGGCACCTCGAATGGCAGGCGATTGCCACCGCGCGTCGGCTGCTCACCGACTCTCAGGACCTGCCACTGGTGCAGTCCATCGCACTCGGCCCGACACTCGGCCAATGCTGCGGCGGCGCGCTGCAGCTGCACTTCGAGCGCTTCGACGCCAGCACGCTGGCCCGCTGGCCGCTGCAGCCGCCGCTGTTCACGCTGCAGCTCTATGGCGCCGGCCATGTCGGCCGCGCCATCGCGCAGCTGCTCGAAGGCATTCACTGCCGCGTGCAGTGGATCGACGAGCGCGAGGAAGAGTTTCCCACCGCACCCTCGGCCGCTCACATTGAACGTTTGTGCGTCGAGCCGGTGGAGGCCGAAGTGGCCACCGCGCCGCCCGGCGCGTTCTACCTGGTCCTGACGCACAGCCACGCGCTGGACCAGCGCATCACCGAAGCCATCCTGCAACGCGGCGACTTCGGCTACCTGGGCCTGATCGGCTCGGCCACCAAGCGCGCGAAGTTCCTGCACCGCTTCGAAGCCCGCGGCATCGCGCCCGAGACGCTGGCGCGCATGACCTGCCCGATCGGCGTTCCCGGCATCCGCGGCAAGGAGCCGCAGGTCATCGCCGTCGCGGTGGTGGCGCAGCTGCTGCAGCAGGCCGGCTGAGCAACGGGCCCAGGGCACCGGACCGGCCGCATGCCGGTTCTGCACTTCAGCTATGCGGCCTTGCGATGGCCGGCGCCGGGCGCGGCTTGACCTGCCGCAAAAGTCGGCCGCCGGCCGCTTCCTAGACTGCCCCGCACACCCGCCGCCTGAAAGGCTTTCCCATGGCCGCCGCCCGCCAGATCCACACCGACATTCCCGGCACGCCGCTGTTCGATTCGCGCGCCGCCCGCAAGGGCTATGCGCTGAACAAGATGTGCTTCTCGTTCAACGAGGCCGCCAACCGCGCGGCCTTCCTGGCCGACGAGGACGGCTACTGCGCGCGCTTCCAGCTCACGCCCGAGCAGCGCGAGGCGGTGCGCAGCCGGCAGGTGCTGAAGATGCTGCAGGCCGGCGGCAATGCCTACTACCTGGCCAAGCTGGCCGGCATCTTCGGGCTGGACATGCAGGACATCGGCGCGCAGCAGACCGGCGTCAGCAAGTCCGAGTTCCAGGCGCGGCTGGTGGCCGCGGGTCAAGGCAGCACGAAGGAGGCCTGAACATGGCCCGCATCATCGGCAATCTCTTCACCTCGCACGTGCCCGCCATTGGCGGCGCCATCGCCAAGGGGCGCGAGCAGGAGGCTTACTGGAAACCCTTCTTCGACGCCTTCCCGCCGGTGCGCCGCTGGGTGGCCGAGACCCGGCCGGACATCGCGGTGGTGTTCTACAACGACCACGGCCTGAACTTCTTCCTCGACAAGATGCCGACCTTCGCGGTGGGCGCAGCGCCGGCCTACCGCAATGCCGACGAAGGCTGGGGCCTGCCGCCGTATGCGCCGTTCGAAGGCGCCGAGGACCTGTCCTGGCACCTGGTCGAGTCGCTGGTGGCCGAGGACTTCGACATCGTCACCTGCCAGGAAATGCTGGTCGACCATGCCTTCACCTTGCCGATGAAGCTGCTGTGGCCCGACCAGGCCTGGCCGGTGAAGGTGGTGCCGATCTGCCTGAACACCGTGCTGTTCCCGCTGCCTTCGGCGCGCCGCTGCTGGCAGCTGGGCCAGGCGGTGGGCCGCGCCATCGCGGCCTGGGAGAACGACGCGCGCGTGCTGGTGCTGGGCACCGGCGGGCTCTCGCACCAGCTCGAGGGCGAGCGCGCCGGGCACATCAATGCCGGCTTTGACAAGCGCTTTCTCGACAGCCTGGTGGACCAGCCCGCCTGGGCCACGCAGTTCGACATCCAGGCGCTGGTGCGCGAGGTGGGCACCCAGGGCATCGAGCTGCTGAACTGGCTGGCCGCGCGCGGCACGCTGGGCGCACAGCCGGCGCAGCAGCTGCACCGCACCTACCACATCCCGATCTCGAACACCGCCGCCGCGGTGCAGCTGCTGGTGCCGGCCTGAGCCAAGGTGCGCTCAGCCTGATCCGGGTTGCCCGGTCAGGCTGATCCCCTTGGGGGACCGGCCCGCAGGGCCGTAGGGGTCCATTGAGAAGCGCACGTCGGCGATCCAATGGCGCGCGCGGCGGGCCAGGCGCGCAGCCTCGTCCTCGCCGTCGAACGAGGCCGGCGCGCGCTTCAGCAGCGCCGGGTCGACCCCTTCGAGCGCATTGACGCTCACCACCGCGTACAGCCGCCCGTCGATGCGGCTGGT
>JBGAHJ010000035.1:0-26932 GCA_044226255.1 Rubrivivax sp. | reverse complement strand
CTGCGCCGCGCGCTCGCGCGGCGGATGGTGCGGCTGCACCTCGACGCCGCGGGCGCGCAAGGCCAGCAGCACGCGCTGCTGCAGGCGTTGCCAGGGGTCCTGGCGGTGGCGGTCCCACCAGGCCCATGCGGCGCCGGCCAGCGCAGCGGTGCACAGCAGCACGATCAGCAGCGTCGCCAGGTCCTGCCAGTTCGGCGCCTCGAAGCCCAGGTCGCGCAGCAGGTCGAACTGCTGGCCGCGACCGTAGTTCAGCACCCACTGGTTCCAGCGGTTGTTCAGGCCTTCCCAAGCACGCCGCACCTCGTCCAGCAGGGCCGGGGCGACACTGCCCACCGCGGTGGCCACGAGGCCCGGAGGAGGCGCAAGCCGGCGGCTGCGCTGCACCCGCTCGGGTGCGACGGCGGCGGTGGGATCCACGCGTTGCCAGCCCTGGCCCTCGATCCAGATCTCGGCCCAGGCGTGCGCGTCGCGCTGGCGCACGATCCAGTAGCCGTCCTGCGGCTCGGGGTCGGCGCCCTGGTAGCCGGTGACGATGCGCGAAGGCACGCCGAGCGCGCGCATCACCACCACGAATGCGCTCGCGAAGTGCTCGCAGAAACCCAGCTTGCGGTCGAGCCAGAATTCGTCGATCGCGTCCCTCTCGTAGGTTCCGGGCTCCAGCGTGTAGGTGTAGCCGCCGGTGCGGATGTGCGCCAGCACCGCATCGGCCAGCGCGCGCGTGTCGGCGCCGGGCAGCCGTCGACGCAGGTCGGTCGCCCACTGCAGGGTCAGCGGGTGGGCCGCGGCGGGCAGGCGCACGTAGTCGCGCAGACCGGGCACGGCGCGGCGCGGGCCGTGCCGATGCTCGAGCCAGGCGGCCGCGGTAAGCCGCACGCGGTCGACGAGCGGGCGGTCCACCTGCCACTGCGCGTCGGGCCGCAGCGTCAGGAGCAGGCCTTCGACACGCGGCGCGGCATCCGGGCGGTCGGGTGTCAGCTCCAGCATCGGCAGCAGCGGCAGGCGGCTGGGCTCGACGGTCAATTCATAGCGCAACGGCTGGCCCGACAGCTCGGCTTCCAGGCGCGGCCGCTGCGCCACGCCGTAGGACGACGCCAGCCGGGTCCATTCGCGGCCGTCGTAGCTGGACAGCACCGGGCCACGGAAGTACAGCTGGTCCGGCCGCGGCGGGGTGCCGAAGAAGCGCACCCGCATCGCGATCGAATCGTCCTCGGCGATCGAGGCCACGCCGCCCAGGCGCAGGCTGCCCGACAGGCCGGTGCGACCCTGCGCGTCCTGCGGCAGGCCCCACAGCGGGCCGATGCGCGGGAACAGCACGAAGGCCACCACCATCAGCGGAACGCCCAGCAGCGCCGCGCGCAGCGCCACGCCGGCGGGGCGCTTCAGCGGCGGCCGGCCCACCGGCATGTGCGCCAGCGCCAGCGCGGTGAGCAGGCCCCACACCGCCGCCAGCAGCCACAGCCCGGTGCCCAGGCTCTGCGAATAGAGGAAGTGCGTGAGCACCAGGAAGAAGCCGAGGAAGAAGGTCACCAGCGCGTCGCGCCGGGCGCGCAGCTCCAGCGTCTTCAGCGCCACCAGCACCACCAGCATCGTGATGCCGGCCTCGCGGCCCAGCAGCGTGCGCTCGGTCCACCAGGTGCCGAACGCGGCGGCCACCAGCACCGCGCTGATGGTCCAGCGCCCGGGCAGCGCGCCGGCACGCAGCGCGAGGTGGCCGCGCCACAGCAGCAGCGCCAGCGACATCAGCGCGCACCACAGCGGCAGGTGCAGCAGGTGCGGCGCGATGGTCCAGCCGATGACGAACAGCTGGAACAGCGTGTCGCGCGTCTCGCGCGGCAGATGGTCGGCGCGTTCGGCGATGCCGGCGATCATGGCTGCTGCGCCAGCAGGTCCAGCGCAGCGCGGCGGTGCGCGTCGCCCTGGCCGGGCGGCAGTTCGCGGCCGGGCAGGCGCAGGCCGCAGTCGATGCCGTCCTGCCCCGCGCGCAGCACCCAGGCGGCCAGGCGCGACAGGCGCCTCTCGGGGTCGCCGCCGCCGCTGTCCTGCCAGTCGAGCCAGAGCTCGCGCTGGGCGCTGCCGGTGGTTTCGCGGCTCACCAGCTCCCCGCTGCGCGCCACCTTCTTCCACACCACCTGGCGCATCGTGTCGCCGCGCCGCCAGGGCCGCACGCCGTCGAGCTCGCTGCCGCTGCGGCCCTGTGCCTGGCGTTCGCCGCCCGGCGCCGAGGGCGCCAGCGGCAGCGGCGGCGCCGGCTGCTCGGGTCGCGGCCAGGCCAGCACGCGCGCGGCCGGGCGCCACACCGTCCAGGCGCGGAACAGCCCGAACGGAAACACGGTGGCGAGCACCAGCGTCGGCACCGGGTGCCAGCCGCGGCGCGGCGGCACCAGGCTGATGTGCAGCACGGCCTGGCCGCCTGCCGGCGCGTCGGCCCAGCTGAGCGCGTCGCCGAGCTGGCGCCGGTCCTCGAACTGCAGCGCCAGCCCGGCGCGCTCGCGGCCCGGGTTCGTGATCACCACCTCCAGCAGCACCGGGTCGCCCGCGAACACCGGCGTCGCCGGGCGCAGGTGCAGCGTGAGGCCGCGCAGGTTGCCGTGCGTCAGGTGCATCGACACCAGGCCGGCGCCGGCCAGCAGGAAGGTCAGCGCATAACCGAGGTTGAGCTGGTAGTTGATGCTCGCCAGCAGCATCACGAACAGCGTGGCGGCGAAGGTGAAGCCCGCGCGCGTCGGCAGGATGTAGATGTTGTGCTGGTTCAGCGTCCAGCTGTCCGTGAACGGCAGGCGGCTCTGCCACCACTGCCTGAACCACTGCCGGGGCGAGAGCATGTCAGGGGATGGGCACGGCCTCGACCATCGCCCGCACCTGCTCGATGGGCCCGCGGCCGGCGCCGGCCACCGGCTGCAGCCGGTGCGCGATGGCCTGCGGCAGGATGGCCTGCACGTCGTCGGGCGCCACGTAGTCGCGGCTGGCCATCAGCGCGCGGGCCCGCGCCACGCGCAGCACCGCGATGCCGGCGCGCGGCGACAGGCCCTGCACGAACCAGGATCCCGAGCGCGTGGCGGCGATCAGCGCCTGCAGGTAGTCCAGCAGCGGCTCGGCGGCGCGCACCGCCAGCACCTGGCGCTGCGCGGCCTGCAGCTCGGCCGGCGTCATCACCGCCTGCAGCGCCATCGCGGCGCTGCGGCGGTCGCCGCCGGCCAGCAGCTCGCGCTCGGCCTTGCGGTCGGGGTAGCCGAGCGTGATGCGCAGCAGGAAGCGGTCGAGCTGGCTCTCGGGCAGCGGGTAGGTGCCGATCTGGTCGCTCGGGTTCTGGGTGGCGATCACGAAGAAGGGCTCGGGCAGGTGGCGCGTCTCGTTCTCCACCGAGACCTGGTGCTCCTCCATCGCCTCCAGCAGTGCGCTCTGCGTCTTGGGGCCGGCGCGGTTGATCTCGTCGGCCAGCAGCACCTGCGCGAACACCGGGCCGGGGTGGAACACGAAGGCGTCCTTCGCGCGTTCGAACACGCTGACGCCGATCAGGTCGGAAGGCATCAGGTCGGCGGTGAACTGCACGCGCCGGAACTCCAGGCCCAGCGACACCGCCAGCGCGTGCGCCAGGGTGGTCTTGCCGACCCCCGGCACGTCCTCGATCAGCAGGTGCCCGCCGGCCAGCAGGCAGGCCACGCCGTCCTCGATCTGGGCCCGTTTGCCGACCACGATCGTGCTAATCTGATCGACCAGCCGCGAGAGCTGGCGCGCAAGGTTCTGATCCATGCGCGGGACCATACCCGAACTGGCGGAGACTGGATTCGACGATGAGCACCGTGTTCTACAGCCACCCGGACTGCCGCCTGCACGACATGGGCCGCGGCCATCCCGAATGCCCGGCGCGGCTGGATGCGATCTCGGACCACCTGCGGGCCACCGGCCTTGACATCGCGCTCGAGTTCAAGGACGCGCCGCAGGCCACCGTCGAGCAGATCGAGCGTGCCCACACCGCGCACTACGTCACCGAGATCGTCGACGTCCTCGAACGCGTGAAGGCCGACGGCGAGATGCGCGCGCTCGATCCCGACACCATCGCCTGCCCGCACACGCTGGCGGCCGCGCTGCGTGGCGCCGGCGCCGCCGTGGCCGCCACCGACGACGTGCTGGCCGGCCGCGCCAGCACGGCCTTCTGCGCGGTGCGCCCGCCGGGCCACCACGCCACGCGCGACGAGGCGATGGGTTTCTGCTTCTTCAACAATGTCGCGATCGCCGCGCGCCACGCGGTGGACGTGCACGGCCTGAAGCGCGTGGCCATCATCGACTTCGACGTGCACCACGGCAACGGCACCGAGGACATCGTCGCCGGCGACGACCGGCTGCTGATGTGCAGCTTCTTCCAGCACCCGCTGTACCCCTACAGCGGCGCCGTGCCCAAGGGCACCAACATGGTCAACGTGCCGATCCCGCCGTACACGCGCGGGCCCGCGGTGCGCGAGGCCATCGAGTCGATGTGGCTGCCGGCGCTGGACGACTTCAAGCCCGAACTGGTGATCATCAGCGCCGGCTTCGACGCCCACCGCGAGGACGACCTCGGGCAGCTCGGCCTGGTCGAGGCCGACTACGAGTGGATCACCAAGCGCCTGGTCGACGTGGCGCAGCGCCACGCCCAGGGCCGCATCGTCAGTTGCCTGGAGGGCGGCTACAACCTCGGCGCCCTGGCGCGCAGCGTGGCCGCGCACCTCCGCGTGCTGGCCGACATGGCTTGAACGCCGCCAGCGCGGCGGGGGTGGCAGGCCCGCTGACACCGGGTGAACTCGCCCATCTGCTGAACACGCTGCTCAGCCGCAGCGCGCTGATCGAGGCGCTGCTGGTGGTCGGCTGCCTGGGCCTGGCCTGGGTGCTGGTACGGCTGCTGCGCGGCAGCGTCGCCACGCCCAACTCCACCTGGTTCGGCGACCGCATCGTCGACGGTGCGCTGTTCCCGCTGCTGGCGCTGGTGCTGGCGCTGGCCGCGCGCGGCGCGCTGCTGCACTTCTGGCGCGACGCGATTCCGCTGGCGGTGTTCCGGCTGGTGGTGCCGATCCTGATGTCGCTGGCGGTGATCCGCCTCACCGTGCGCGTGCTGCGCATCACCTTCCCCGACTCGCACCTGATGCGCGTGTTCGAGCGCAGCGTCTCCTGGATCGCCTGGATCGCGGTGGTGCTGTGGATCACCGGCGTGCTGCCGCTGGTGATGCAGGAGCTCGACGAGATCAAGTGGAAGGTGGGCGGCACCGCGATCTCGGTGCGCAACGTGATCGAAGGGCTGGTCAGCGCGCTACTGGTGCTGACGCTGGCCCTGTGGGTCAGCTCGGTGCTCGAGGCGAGGCTGCTGCGCGGCTCCATCGACAACCTCGGCATCCGCAAGATGGCGGCCAACGCGCTGCGCGCGATCCTGCTGTTCGTCGGCTTGATGTTCGCCTTGAGCGCGGCCGGCATCGACCTGACGGCGCTGGGCGTGCTGGGCGGCGCCCTCGGCGTGGGCATCGGCTTCGGCCTGCAGAAGCTGGCGGCCAACTACATCAGCGGCTTCGTGATCCTGGCCGAGCGCGCCATGCGCATCGGCGACCTGGTGCGCGTGGACGGCTTCGAGGGCCGCATCACCGACATCACCACGCGCTACACCGTGATCCGCGCGCTCAACGGCCGCGAGTCGATCGTGCCCAACGAGATGATGATCACGCAGCGCGTGGAGAACAGCTCGCTGGCCGACCCCAAGGTGGTGGTCACCACCAAGGTCCAGGTGGCCTACGGCACCGACCTCGACGCGCTGTTCCCGCGCCTGGCCGAGGTGGTGGCCGGCGTGAAGCGCGTGATCGCCGACAACCCGCCCAGCGTGCAGCTCACCGACTTCGCCGCCGACGGCCTGGACCTGACGATCGCGTTCTGGATCGCCGACCCCGAGAACGGCACCGGCGGCGTGCGTTCCGACGTCAACCTGGCGGTGCTGCGCACGCTCGACGAGATGGGCGTGGAGATCCCGTTCCCGCAGCGGGTGATGCGGCAGCTGCCGGTGCCGCCGGCCGCGTCGCCGGCACCTGATACGCTGCGGCCCGCATCACCATGAACCTGCGCTCGCGCCTGCGTCCGACCCTGCTGCAAGCCTGGCTGCTGGCCGGCCTGCTGCTGGCCGCGCAGGCGCTGGGGCTGGCGCACCGCGTCGCGCACGGAGGTGGCGCGGGCTCGCCCACCGCGGTCTCGGCGAAGACCTTCGCTGGCCACCACGAGGCCGGCAGTGCGGAATGCCGGCTGGTCGACCAGCTTGCGCAGGGCGACCTGCTGTGCGGCAGCGCGCCCGCGCTGGCGCTGCCGCTGCTCGTGCAGGCGGCCGTGCCGCCCGCGCACGCCGCCCCGCTGCCGGCCGAGCCGGCCGGCGCCTACCAGGCGCGCGCACCGCCCCGGGGCTGAAGCCTCGGCGCCCACCCCGGGCGCCCACCGCCTTCGAACCACGCGCCGCTCCGGCTGACCGGGCGGCGCGACCCCGTCCATTCGCCGCCGGTCCCAGCGGGCCCGGCGGCGCTTCGAGATCCGCGCCCGATGAAGCACCCCTTCGTACTCACCTGCCTGGCCCTGGCGGCCGGCGTGCAGGCCCAATCCACGACTTCCACGACCCAGACCGTCGTGATCACCGGCAACCCGCTCGGCCACGAGTCGGCCACCCAGCCCAGCAGCGTGCTGTCGGGCGACGGCCTCGCGCTGCGCCGCGCCGGCAGCCTGGGCGAGACGCTGGCCGGCCTGCCGGGCGTCGCGGCCACCGGCTTCGGGCCCAACGCCAGCCGGCCCGTGATCCGCGGGCTGGACGGCGACCGGCTGCGCCTGCTGGACAACGGCGGCGCGTCGATCGACGCATCCAACCTCAGCTTCGACCACGCACCGGCCACCGATCCGCTGGTGACCGAGCGCATCGAGGTGCTGCGCGGCCCGGCGGCCCTGCTCTACGGCGGCAACGCCACCGGCGGCGTGGTCAACAGCATCGACAACCGCATTCCGAAGTTCGGCGCGGCCGGGCTCTCGGGCCGCGCCGAGGTGCGCCTGGGCGGCGCGGCGGCCGAACGCGCCGGCGCCGCGGTGCTGGAAGGCGGCGCCGGCTCCTGGGCCTGGCATGCCGATGCCAGCGGCAGGCAGGGCAGCGACCTGCGCGTGCCGCTGTACACCCCGCTGGAGGACGGGCAGCCGCTGGACCCCGCGCGCCGCGTGCGCAATTCGGCCGCGCGCAGCGAAGGCGGTGCCGTGGGCGGCGGGTTCGTCTCGCCCACCGGCTACCTCGGTGCGTCGCTGGAGACCTCGCGCAACCGCTACGGCGTGACGGTCGAACCCGACGTGACGATCCGCATGCAGCGCGACCGCGCCGCACTGGCCGGCGAGTGGCGCGCGCTCGGCGGGCCCCTCACGCAGGTGAACCTCGGCGCCAGCCACACGCGCTACCGGCACGAGGAGGTGGAAGGCAGCGGCGAGGTCGGCACCACGTTCCGGAGCACCGGTGACGAGTTGCGCCTGCAGGCCCACCACGCGCCCATCGGCGCGCTGCGCGGCGTGTTCGGCCTGCAGGCCGAGACGCTGGACTTCTCGGCGCTGGGCGAAGAAGCCTTCGTGCCCGGCACGCGCACGCGCCAGCAGGCGGCCTTCGCGCTGGAGGAGTGGGACGTCGGGGCCTGGCAGTTGTCGGCGGGCCTGCGTGGTGAGCAAGCCAAGGTCTCGGCCGAAGGCGGCGAGTCGCGCCGCTTCTCGCCCACCAGCGGCTCGGTCGCCGCGCGGGTCGGCGGCAACGAAGGCTGGCAGGGCAGCCTGACGCTGGGCCGCACCGAGCGCGCGCCGGCCTACTACGAGCTCTTCGCCAACGGCGTGCACGTCGCCACCGGCGCCTACGAGCGCGGCGACCCCACGCTCGGCAGCGAGCGCAGCACGCACGCGGAAGGTGGTCTGTCGTGGACCCGCGGCTCGCACCAGCTGAAGGCCAGCGTCTACCGCACGCGCTTCTCGCGCTACATCGCGCTCGACGCCACCGGTGCCGAGGTGGAGGGTGTGCCCGAGTACGCCTTTCGCGGCGTGCATGCGCAGCTGCAGGGCTACGAGATCGAAGGCCGCACGCGCCTGTGGAGCGGCGCGCCGGCGGCGCTGGATCTCACCGGCAGCCTCGACGGCGTGCGTGGCGACAACCTGGACAGCGGCGAGCCGCTGCCGCGCCTGGCGCCGCTGCGCGCGCGCATCGGCCTGGCGGCCAGCGCCGCCGGCTGGCGGGCCGGCGCAACGCTGCGCCACAACGCGCGCCAGGACCGCGTGCCAGCCAACGACCGCGCGACGCCCGGCTTCACGATGCTGGACCTGTGGGCCGGCGGCGACCTGCCGTTCGCGCAGGCGACGAGCTGGTTCGCGAAGCTCGACAACGCCACCGACCGGCTCGGCTTCAACGCCACCAGCATCGCCACGGCGCGCGGCCTCGCGCCGCTGCCGGGCCGCGCGCTGACGCTCGGCGTGCGCGCCCGCTTCTAGGGGGCCAGTCGCTCGCGCACCCAGGCGCCGCCTTCCGGCCGGTAGCGCAGCCGGTCGTGCAGGCGGCTCTTGCGGCCCTGCCAGAACTCGAAGCAGTCCGGAACCAGCCGGTAACCGCCCCAGTGCGGCGGGCGGGGCGGGTTCAGCAGGTGGCGCGCGGCCGCCGCGGCGGCCGCGCTCACCAGCACCGCGCGCGAGGCGATCACCCGGCTCTGCGGCGAGGCCCAGGCGCCCAGGCGCGAATCGAGCGGACGGCTGGCGTAGTAGGCGTCGGACTCCTCGGCGCTCGCCTTCTCCACGCGCCCCTCGATGCGCACCACGCGCTCCAGCTCCACCCAGTGGAACTGCAGCGCCGCGAACGGGTGCACGGCCAGCTCCCGGCCCTTGCGGCTCTCGTAGTTCGTGTACCAGACGAAGCCGTGCGCGTCGAAGCCCTTGATCAGCACGACGCGGGTGCTGGGGCGGCCGTTTTCGCCCACCGTGGCCAGCGTCATCGCGTTCGGCTCCGGCACCTGGGCCGACACGGCCTCGTCGAACCAGCGCTGGAACTGCCGCAGCGGGTCGGCGTCGGAGGCCGTTTCGTCGAGCTCGGCCTTTTCGTAGCTCTTGCGCAGGCTGGCGATGTCCATGGCGGCCAGTATAGGAAGCGAGCGACCGCTCCCTTCGTGGTAACCCGATGAAATCGCGGGCCCACCCGGGGCTGGCCCGTAAGTAGAACGCCGTAAGTGAACCTCCCACTTTATGCCGGGGTGTCTGACCTCCATTCTTGGTGGCAGAGGAGGAGGCTTCCAGCCACCGTCAGATGCGTTTCCGTCCCACCATCGTCGTGCCGGCTGCCGGCTTCGGCAGCCGCTTCGGCGGCCCGCTGCACAAGCTGGCGCAGCCGTTCGACGGCGGCACGGTGCTGGGCACGACGGTGCGTCACGCCATCGAGTCGCAGCTGCCGGTGGTGGTGCTGACCACGGCCGAGCTGGCGCCGCTGGTCTCGGGCCAGCTGGCGATGCGGGACATCGTCGTGCTCTCGCCCGAGGAGGCCGCGCGCGGCATGGGCGCCACCATCGCCACCGGCGTGGCCGAGCGTTCGGGCGCGCCGGGCTGGCTGGTGCTGCCGGGCGACATGCCGCTGGTGCAGCCCGGCACGCTGCTGGCGGTGGCCAGCGCGCTCGAGCAGCATCCGGTGGCCTACGCGCAGTACCGCGGCCGGCGCGGCCATCCCGTGGCCTTCTCGGCCGAGCTGTATTCGGAGCTGATCCAGCTCAGCGGCGACGACGGCGCACGGCGCGTGCTGCTGCGCTACCCGGCGCATGGCGAGGACGTGGACGACCCCGGCGTCATCCAGGACGTCGACACGCCCACCGACCTGGAAAACGCGCGCGGCGCCGTGCCGCGGGCGCAGCCCGCCGCCGGCTGATCCTCAGGCCTCCAGGCCGTGCCGGCGCGCCAGCGCCATCAGCCGTTCGATCTCGCGGTCGCGCAGCCCCCGCTCGCGCAGCGCGTGCGCGGTGCGCGCCAGGTACTCCATCGTCGTGCCGTAGCGGCCGCGCGCGTGGCGCAGGATGTGCAGCATCTCGGCGTCCGGCAGCCGCGGCAGGCAGCTTTCGCTGCGCCGGCTGAGCGTGAAGGCCAGCGCCGGCACCGTGCCCTGCGGCGTGCGGCAGGGCAGCAGACGCGCGTCGTAGACGCCGGTGGGCATCTCGCGCGCCCACAGGCGCTCGATCTCCTCCTCGGCGTTCTCGGGGCGCAGCCGGTAGACGAGGCCGCGGCAGGCACCACCCGGCAGCAGCGCGAACACGAGCCCAGGCTGCTGCGGCGTGCCGCGGTTCACCCGCGAACGCATGCGCAGCGCGCGGTGCCAGCCATGCACCAGCGCCTGGCGGTGTTCGGCCGCGTCGAACTCGGGGCGCCAGATCAGCGAGGCATAGCCGAAGATCCAGCGTTCCTTGAAAGGGCGCCATTGCTGGCGCAGCGCGTGCAGCGCCTCTTGCGGATCGCGCACGATCAGCGAGGCGGCAATCGGTTCCTGCATGGCGCGCAAGCATCGCACGACGCCAGCGGGGTCGTGCGCGGCTGATTTGACGCTGTAACTGGGTTACCGAATAATCTTCCGCATGGTTACGTCGCCGTCGAAGCCGCCCGCGCTGCATCCCGTGCTGGCGCAGGTCACGCGCCGCATCACGGAGCGCAGCGCCCCGGCGCGCAGCGCCTACCTCGCCCGCATCGACCGCCTCGTGCAGCGCCCGCCCGGCGCCGCGCGCATGGGCTGCGCCAACGTCGCGCACGCCTTCGCCGCGATGCCGCCGCCCGACCGGCTGCGCATCGTCGCCGAGAAGGCGCCGAACCTGGCCATCGTCACGGCCTACAACGACATGCTGTCGGCGCACCAGCCCTACGAGACCTGGCCGCAGCTGATCCGCCAGCAGGCCCATCGCCATGGCGCCACCGCGCAGGTGGCCGGCGGCGTGCCGGCGATGTGCGACGGCGTCACGCAGGGCCTGCCCGGCATGGAGCTGAGCCTGTTCTCGCGCGACACCATCGCGATGGCCACCGCCATCGCGCTGACGCACGACGTGTTCGACGCCGCGCTGCTGCTGGGCGTGTGCGACAAGATCGTGCCGGGCCTGCTGATCGGCGCGCTGCACTTCGGCCATCTGCCCTGCGTGTTCGTGCCCGCGGGGCCGATGAGCAGCGGGCTGTCGAACAACGAGAAGGCCAAGGTGCGCGAACAGGCGGCGCAGGGCCTGGTGGGCCGCGACAAGCTGCTCGAAGCCGAGAGCGCGGCCTACCACGGCCCCGGCACCTGCACCTTCTACGGCACCGCCAACAGCAACCAGATGCTGCTCGAGGCGATGGGCCTGCACGTGCCCGGCGCCGCCTTCGTGCACCCGCATGCCGGCCTGCGCGAGGCGCTGACGCGCGAGGCGGTGGACACGGCGCTGTCGATCACGAAGAGCGGCGCGCGCTTCACGCCCATCGGGCGGCTGGTCGACGAGCGCGTGATCGTCAACGCGATGTGCGCGTTGCTGGCCACCGGCGGCAGCACCAACCACCTGATCCACTGGGTGGCGGTGGCGCGTGCGGCCGGCATCACCATCGACTGGACCGACTTCGCCGACCTTTCCGCCGTGGTGCCGCTGCTGGCCCGCGTGTATCCCAACGGCAGCGCCGACGTCAACGAGTTCCAGGCCGCCGGCGGCCCGGCCTGGGTGCTGCGCGAGCTGATGACACACGGCCTGATGCACGCCGACGTGGGCGCCGTGCACGAGCGTGGCATCACCGCCTACACCGAGCAGCCGGCGCAACACGCGGGCGGCCTGCGCTGGCTGCCGCTGCCGGCGCACAGCGGCGACGACAGCGTGCTGCGCCCGGCCGAGCGGCCGTTCAGCACCAGTGGCGGCCTCAAGCTGCTGCAGGGCAACCTGGGCCGCGCGGTGATCAAGACCTCGGCGGTGCCCGAAGACCGCCACGTGATCCAGGCCCCGGCGCGCGTGTTCACGAGCCAGGAGGCGATGCAGGCCGCGTTCAAGGCCGGCGAGCTCGACCGCGACGTGGTGGTCGTCGTCCGCTTCCAGGGCCCGCACGCCAACGGCATGCCCGAACTGCACAAGCTGACGCCGCCGCTCGCGGTGCTGCAGGGCAAGGGCTTCAAGGTGGCGCTGGTCACCGACGGCCGCATGAGCGGCGCCAGCGGCAAGGTGCCGGCGGCCATCCACGTGAGTCCCGAGGCGCTGGCCGGCGGGCCGCTGGCCAAGGTGCGCGACGGCGACCTGATCCGCCTGGACGCGGTGATGGGCAACCTCGACGCGCTGGTGCCGGCTGGCGAGTGGGACGCCCGCGTCGACGCCCACATCGACGCCGCGCAGGCGGAAGGCAACGGCCACGACCTGGGCCGCGAACTCTTCGCCGGCATGCGCCGCAACGCCCGCAGCGCCGAAGAAGGCGCCGTCACCTGGCTCTAACCGACAAGATGATGAGCATTGCCAACACGCTCGAACTGGCCGCCCTCGGCCCCGTGATCCCGGTGATCGTGCTGCAGCGCGTGGAGCACGCGGTGCCGATGGCCGAGGCGCTGGTGGCCGGCGGCGTGCGCGTGCTGGAGGTGACGCTGCGCACGCCGGCGGGGCTGAAGGCCATCGAGGCCATCGCACGCGCGGTGCCGCAGGCCGTGGTGGGCGCCGGCACCATCCGCAGCGCCGCCGACGCACGCGCCGCGAAGGACGCCGGCAGCGTGTTCGGCGTCAGCCCGGGCTACACCGCCGAAGTGGGCGCCGCCTGCCGCGCGGCCGGCCTGCCGCTGCTACCGGGCGTGGCCAGCGCATCGGAAGTGATGGCGGCGATGGCCGACGGGCTGCAGTTCCTGAAGTTCTTCCCCGCCACGGCGGCCGGCGGCATCCCGATGCTGAAGGCGCTGGCCGGGCCGTTCCCGGACATCGCCTTCTGCCCCACCGGCGGCATCACGCCCGAGACCGCGCCGCAGTTCCTGGCGCTGCCGAACGTGAAGGTCTGCGGCGGCTCGTGGCTGACACCGGCCGACGCGCTGGAGCGCGGCGACTGGGCGCGCATCACCGCGCTTGCGAAGGCCGCCGCCGCATTGCGCGCCTGAGCGGCTGAAGCTACTTCTTCGGCGGCGCGGGTGGCGCCGGCGGCATGTTGGGCCGCACGTGCGGCTTCACGTCGCCGCAGTCGCTGCCCAGCCAGCGGCCGGCCTGGTCGATCTCCATGTGCACCGGCACGCCCTTGCGGCTGCTGCCGTCCATCACCATGCGGCCGGTGTGCTCCTTCTCGCTGGCCATCGTGAAGGTGCCTTCGCCGGTCATCGTGCTGCCGTCCTCGCGCGAGCAGGTGAACTTGACCTTCGTGGTCTTGCCGCTGCGCTCCTGGCTGACCTGCTGGCAGTTGCCCTGGCTCTGGCCGGGGGCGAAGGGCTCGCGCGCGGCCTGCTCGGGCGTGATGCAGACCTTCATCGCGGTCGGCTTGCCGCTCATCATGCCGGCCATGCCGCCGGCCGTCATGCCGCCACCCTGGCGTGCCATCAGCGCCTCCATCTGCTGGCGCTTCTCGGGCGGCATGCTCGCCAGCTGCTCCTGCATGCGCTTCATGGCCTCCTCCATCTGAGGATTGCCCGACATCTTCATCGTGATCGTGTGTTCCCAGAGGCCCGGGGTGATCTTCTGGGCCATGGCCGGGCTCGCGGCGGCGGCGGCACATGCGGCCGCGGCGGCGATCAGGAGTCTTGCTGGAGTCACGGTGCGCCTTCGTGGGGGTGAAGAAGGCGCCATTGTGGGCTACCAGCTGCCCGTGTTGGGCATGCTCTTCCAGGGTTCGGCCGGTTCCTTGGCGCCGCCCGCCTGCAACAGCTCGATGCTGATCTGGTCGGGCGAGCGCACGAAGGCCATGCGGCCGTCGCGCGGCGGGCGCAGGATGGTCACCCCGTGCGCCTGCAGGCGCTGGCAGGCGGCGTAGATGTCGTCCACCGCGTAGGCGAGGTGGCCGAAGTTGCGGCCGCCGGTGTAGGCCTCGCTGGTGCCGTCGGCGTTCGGCCAGTTGTAGGTGAGCTCGACCTGGGCGTCGCGCTGGCCGGGTGCGGCCAGGAACACCAGCGTGTAGCGGCCGGCTTCGTTGTCCTTGCGCGAGAGCACCTCGAGGCCGAGGGCGTCGCGGTAGAAGCGCAGCGAGGCCTCGATGTCGGTCACGCGGACCATGGTGTGCAGGTAGGCGATCATGGCGCGCACTCTACAGCGCCGCCCGCAGCCGCGCCTGCGCATGCCGGCAGCCCAGCTGATCCGCCAGCGCGACGATGGGCGCCAGGCGGCGCTGCTTCTTCTGCGCGTGGTTCTGCGCGATGTCGGCCAGCCGGTGCGCCAGGAACGGGTTCAGCAGCCGCTCGCGCAGCGCCGGCAGGTAGGCATCGGCCGCCGCGCGCTGGCCGAGCGCCGTGAACACCGGCAGCACCTCGTCGGCCCACAGGGCTTCGAGTTCGCTGCGCAGCGCGGGGTCGTGCATCGCCTGCAGCACGGTCTCGCCGGCGGCGCGGCGGTCCTGCAGCCAGCGCTCGGCCAGGAAGCTGTGGCCGGCGTTGAGCAGGAAGAGCTTCAGCCGCTCGTGCAGCGCCAGTTCGTCGGTGAGCACGATGGCCTCGTGCAGGCATGGCAGCCGCAGCCCCGGCTGGCGCTCGATGGCCCACAGCGCATACGGCTCGGCCACCGCGCCCACGGGCTGCAGCGCTTCGGAGACGATGCGGTCCACCAGCGAGTTGGCCCAGACGCAGTGCGCCTGCAGCCAGTGCAGGAACGCAGGGTCCGGCGCCCACTGCGCGGCCAGCCCGGCCACCAGGCCGCGCAGCACGTCGCCGTTGCGCTCCACCAGCTCGCAGGGGAAGAGCGAGAGCGGGGCTTCGGGCTGCACCTGCCAGCGGTGGTGCAGCAGCACCAGCAGCTTGGCCGGAAAGCTGCGCGGCACCGGTGCGGCGTCGGCCAGCAGCGCCGGCCCGTCGCGCGGGTCGAGCTGGTAGCCGCCGTCGGCGGTGTTGGAGACGATGGCCTGCACTCCGCCCGCGGCCAGGCGGCGCACCTGAGCCCAGTCGCGTTCGGCCTGCAGGGCCAGCGCCACCGCGTGGCCCTGCAGCGTGTGGTCCACCGGCCGGCCCTGCTGCAGCCCGCGGAGGCGCACCGGGTAGCCCGCGCCGCCGGCCAGCGCCGCCACGCGCCGGACGCTTTCCGGGCTGCCGCTGGTCTGCACGACGGCGATGCGGCCCAGCGCCTGCCCCGCCGCACCGCGCTCCAGCGCCTGCGAGACGAACAGGTCCACGTGCGCCTGCAGGAAGCGGCCGGTGCCGAACTGCAGGATGGCGACCGGCGTGCTCGCCTTCAGCATTCCACCAGCGCCTTCACCACGCCCTGGGTCGGGTCCAGCAGCGTGCCGAAACGCGCCGGCACCTCGGCCAGCGCCAGGCGGTGGGTGTTGAGCGCGGCGGTGGGGATGCGGCCCGCGCGCATGGCTTCCAGCACGGTCTGGAAGTCCTCGGCGGTGGCGTTGCGGCTGCCCAGCAGCGTGGTCTCGCGCTTGTGGAACTCGGGGTCCGAGAAGGTGATGGGCGCGCCCACCACCGAGATCAGCACGTAGCTGCCGGCGTGGGCGACGAAGCGGAAACCGCGCTCCATCGCCTTCGGGTTGCCGGTGGCGTCGAACACCACGTCGAAGTGCTCGCCGGCGCTGACGGTGGCCAACTGCTCCTCGTCGCCCGGGCCCACCGTGACGGTGGCGGCCACGCCCAGGTGCGCGGCGCAGAACGCGAGCCGGTCCTGGCGCGTGTCGAGCGCCACCACCTGCGCGCCGCGCAGGCCGCAGAAGACCATGGCCGCCATGCCGATGGGGCCGGCGCCGGCCACCAGCACGCGCTGGCCTGCGCGCACCGCGGCCCGGCGCGCCGCGTGCGCGCCGATGGCCAGGAACTCCACCATCGCCGCCTGGTCCAGCGTGACGCCTTCGGCCTTGTGCACGAAGGCCTGTGGCACGCAGAGGTACTCGGCGAAGGCGCCGTCGCGGTGCACCCCGAGCACCTGGATGTTCACGCAGCAGTTGGTGCGGCCCTGCCGGCAGGCCACGCAGCGGCCGCAGGACAGGTAGGGCATCACGTAGACCGCGTCGCCCGGCGCCAGGCCGCTGCCGGCCGGCGCCTCTTCCACCAGGCCCGAGAGCTCGTGCCCCATCACGCGCGGGTAGGCCAGGTAGGGCTGGTCGCCGGTGTAGATGTGCAGGTCGGTGCCGCACACGCCCACGCGCTTCACGCGCAGCAGCACCTCGTCGGCGCCGCGCCGCGGCAGCGGCCTCTCCTGCGCCAGCAGCGTGCCCGGGCTCTGGCAGATCACGGTCAGCATGGCCGCTCAGTCATGGAAGCGCTTGTAGATGGCCGCGAGCTTGCCGTTCTCGGTGTTGCGCGCCACCCATTGGTTGACCCAGGTGCGCAGCGGCGCCTCGCCCTTGCGCATGCCCACGCCGAGCGGAAAGCTCTGCATCACGAACTTGGTCTCCAGGCTCAGCTGCGGCGCCTTGGCCGCCACGGCCTTGAGCAGCGTGGGCGAGGTGGCGACGATGTCCACCTGGCCGCTGGCCAGCGCCGTGACCAGCGTCGCGTCGTCGTCGAAGCGCACGATCTCCGCGCCGTTGATGCCTTTCACGCCTTCGGTGGCCAGGCGGTCGTTGGTGGTGCCGCGCGCGGTGGCCACGCGCTTGCCGGCGAGGTCGGCGAAGGCGCGGATCTGGGCCGCCTTGGGGGCGGCCACCACCGACTGGATCTGCGCGTAGGGCGTCGAGAAGTCGATCACCTTCTCGCGTTCGGCCGTGACCGACAGCGACGAGATCACGAGGTCGGCCTTGCCGGTCTGCAGGAACGGGATGCGGTTGGCGCCGGTGGTCTGCACGATCTCGAGCTCCACGCCGAGGTCGCGCGCCAGCAGGCGCGCCGTCTCCACGTCGGAGCCGGTGGGGTTCATCGCCGAGTCGTTCATGCCGAACGGCGGCGAGCCGAGGTCGATGGCCACGCGGACCTTGCGTGCCGCGCGCACGTCGTCGAGCTGGTCGGCGCGGGCGGCGTTGCCGGCAGCGGCCAGCACGCTGGCGGCCAGCAGGCTGCGCAGCAGGGTGGAGCGTCGGATCATGGGCTTGTCTCCTGGGTGTGTACGGGGGGGTGAAGGACGGCTGCGCGATCTCACAAGGCGCAGCCCACGAAGTTGCGCAGCACGTCGGTGCGGGGGCTGTCCAGGATGGCGCCGGGCCCCTGTTCCCACACGCGGCCCTGGTGCATGAACAGCACCTGGTCGGCCACGCGGCGCGCGAACGCCATCTCGTGGGTGACGAGGATCATCGTCATGCCGTCGGCGGCCAGGCGCTCCATCACGCGCAGCACTTCGCCGGTCAGCTCGGGGTCGAGCGCGGAGGTGACTTCGTCGAACAGCATCAGCCGCGGCGACATCGCCAGCGAGCGGGCGATCGCCACGCGCTGCTGCTGGCCGCCGGAGAGCTGCGACGGGTAGGCCTGGGCCTTGTCCTCCAGCCCCACCTGGGCCAGCACCGCCTGCGCGCGCTCGCGGGATTCGGCGCGCGTGCACTTCAGCACCAGGCGCGGCGCCAGCATCACGTTCCTCTCCACCGTGAGGTGGGGGAACAGGTTGTAGCTCTGGAACACGATGCCGACGTCACGGCGCAGCTGCTGCAGGTCCAGCCCCGGCGCGGCGAGGTCGTGGCCGCAGACGCGGATGCGGCCGCTGTCCACCGTCTCCAGGCGGTCCAGGCAGCGCAGCGCGGTGCTCTTGCCCGAGCCGCTGCGGCCGATGATGGCCAGCACCGAGCCCTGCGCGACGCTGAACGACACCTGCTCCAGCACACGCAGCGCACCGAAGCTCTTGGAGACCGACTCGACCTCAACGATGGCTGACACGGAATCTCGCTTCAAGGCGGCGGCTCCAGGCCGAGAGGGGGTAGCAGGCCGCGAAGTACAGCGCGGCCACCGCCACGAAGACGACGAGGGGCTGGAAGGTGGAGTTGTTGATCACCTGCCCGGCGCGCGCCAGTTCGACGAAGCCGATGGCCGAGGCCAGCGAGGTGTTCTTGACGATCTGCACCATGAAGCCCACGGTGGGCGGCGTGGCGATGCGCGCGGCCTGCGGCAGGATCACGTGGCCCAGGCGCTGCCAGCGGTTCAGGCCCAGGCACTCGGCGGCTTCCACCTGCGTGCGCGGCACGGCCTCCAGGCAGCCGCGCCAGATCTCGCCGATGTAGGCCGAGACGTAGAGCGACAGGCCCAGCGCCGCTGCCGTGAGCGGCTGCACGTTGATGCCGAGGCCCGGTAGGCCGAAGTAGGCCAGCGACAGCAGCACCAGCAGCGGCGTGCCCTGGATCAGCTGGATGTAGAGCCCGACCGCGCGGCGCAGCGCCGGCGTTCCATAGGCGCGCGCCAGCGCCACCGCGAAGCCGAGCAGGCCACCACCCGCAAACGCCAGCAGCGACAGCGCGAGGGTCCACGCCAGGCCGTTCAGCAGGAACTGCAGCTGCGCGCCGCTTAGCAGAGCCATCGTCCACCCGCGCCTACAGCGGCGTGCCCAGGCGCCGCCGGCGCGGGAACGCCAGCTGGCCGGCGCCCCAGAACAGCCCGCGCATCAGCAGCGACAGCAGCAGGTAGGCGGCGGCCACCAGCAGATAGGTCTCCACCGAGCGGAAGGTCTCCGACTGCACGCGGTTGGCCACCGCGGTGAGCTCCTCGGCCGAGATCTGCGAGGTGATCGACGAAGCCAGCATCAGCAGCACGTACTGGCTGGTCAGCGCCGGGTACACGCGCTCGATGGCGGGCGGCAGCACCACGTGCACCAGCACCTGGCGGCGGCTCAACGCCAGGCACTCGGCGCCTTCCCACTGGCCTTTGGGCACCGACTCGATGCCGGCGCGCACGATCTCCGAGGTGTAGGCGCCGACGTTGACCACCAGCGCCACCGTGGCCGCCGCGAAGGCCCCGAGCTTCAGGCCCAGCGAGGCCAGGCCGAAGTAGATGATGAACAGCTGCACCAGCAGCGGCGTGTTGCGGATTGCCTCCACGTAGCAGGCCACCGCGCGCGCGGCGGCGGGGTTCCTGCCGGTGCGCAGCACCGCGCAGACCACGCCGAGCAGGAAGCCGAAGCCGGTGGCCGCCAGCGACAGGCCCAGCGTGGTGGCCGCACCCGCGAGGAAGTCGCGGGCGTAGGCCAGCGGCGCCGCGAAGTCGAGCGGCTGTTGCATCGCGCTTGCCCCGTCCGCGTTCGTTCAGGGACGGTGGCGGCGGTAGAAGGCCAGCGCGTTCTTGAACATCACCTTGTCGCGCACCTCCATGCCCAGCGGCGCGAGGTACTGCTCGGCGATGGCGATCTGCGCCTCGAAGGTGCCGTGCAGCGTCACCACCGGCCAGTTGCTGCCCCAGATCAGGCGGTCGGCGCCGAAGGCCGTCATCAGCACGTCGAAGTGGGCCTTGTAGGCGCTGAGTTCGGTGGGCGAGGGGAACACCACGTCGCCGGGCGCGTACATGTCGTAGAACGACGAGAACTTCATGTACACGTTGGGGCACACGTCGGCCAGGCGCCGGATCTCGAGCTCCCAGGTGGCGTCCACCGGCGGCGGGCCCTTCGCGCCGCCCAGGTGGTCGATGATGATGCGCAGGTCGGGCACCGCGGTGCACAGCGCCTGCACCTGCGCCTTGGGGTTCTTGTCGCCACGGCTGATAATGTCCAGCGTCATGCCGCGCCGCGCCAGGTCGCGCAGGCTGGTCATCTGCGCCGGGCTCAGCGTGATGCCTTCGGCCGGCCCCGTGAGGTAGCCGCGGATGCCGACGAAGCGCCGATCGTGCGCGAAGCGCGCCAGGTCGCGCGCGAAGGTGGGCGCGCCGATCTCCAGGTTGCCGACGAAGAACGAATAGAACGGGTCTTGGCGCACGAGGTCGAGGATCCACTGGTTGTCCTCGACGATGCCGCTGGCCTCCACGATGCCCGCCGCCACCACGCCGTTGGCACGGGCCATCGCGGTGTAGTCGGCCGGCAGGATGTCGCGGAAGATGGGCCCCTCGGCCGGCGTGGGCCAGGGCACGCCGCCGGGGCGGCTCACCTTCCAGAAGTGGATGTGCGTCTCGACGATGGGGCGCCGGCCCGGCGGGGTGTTGTGCTCGGCCTGCGCAATGGCGGCGCGCAGGCTTTCGTCGGCGTCGTGCGCGCTGGCCGCGGGCAGGCCTGCCAGCGTCGCCGTCGCGGCGGCGATGGCGCACCACAGGCCCTTCAATGTCCGGTTCATCTGCGTCTCCTGGTCCGGTTGGTCGGGTTCGGCGCCGCGAGCCGGCGCTCTCTGCTTTGGTCTGACCAAATGGCCAGTCCGCAATCAAATGGTAAGGCCAGCAGGCCAATCGAACCTATAGGTGGTCTTACCAATCCGGACGTCGTCCGCGGGCCGGCGGGATAATCGGCCGGCCCTCACTTCCCGCCCGCGCATGACCCCCAAGCTCAAGCCGCTCGAATCGCGCAGGCTCTACCAGCAGATTGCCGACCGCATCCGCGAGCTCATCGAGCGCAGCGGCTTCGAGCCCGGCACGCGGCTGCCGGCCGAGCGCGACCTGGCGCTGCAGCTCGGTGTCTCGCGGCCTTCGGTGCGCGAGGCGCTGATCGCGCTGGACGTGGAAGGCCGCGTCGAGGTGCGCGGCGGCTCCGGCGTCTACGTCTCGGCCGTCAAGCCCGGCCCGGCGCCGGCGCGCACGCCGGCGCTGGGCGAGAGCCCGATCCAGCTGATGGAGGCACGGGCCGTGATCGAGGGCGAACTGGTCACGCTGGCCTGCGCGCGTACGTCACCCCAGCCGCTGGCGCGGCTGCGGCAGCTGCTGCTGGACATGGAAGCGGCCATCGAGCAGCGGCGCTCCAAGCTCGACCTGGACCGCGAGTTCCACCTCACGCTGGCGCAGATGGCCGGCAACGCGGTGCTGTCGCGGCTGGTGGGCGAACTCTTCGACGAGCGACACAGCCCCATCTCGTCCAAGCTGCGCTCGCGCTTCGAGACCACGCGCACCTGGAAGCTGGCGCTGGCGGAGCACCGCGCCATCCTGCAGGCCGTGGAGGCACGCGACCCGATCGCGGCGCAGGCCGCGATGCGCGCGCACCTGCAGGCGTCGGCGATGCGCTGGGTCGGCGACTGAGCGCGGGGCCCGGCTCCTACGTCTGTGCCGGCGCCGGCTTGGGCGGGCGCAGGTCGAACACCAGGCAGGTGGTGGTGCCGTGTGCATACAGCTTGCCGTCGGGGCCGACCAGGCGCGCCTCGGCGGTGGCGGTCTGGCCGCCGACATGGATGGTCTGGCCGATGGCACGCACGCGCTGCACCTGCGGCGTGATCGCACGCACGAGGTTGATCTTCAGCTCCAGCGTGGTGTAGCCCTTGCCCTGCGGCATCGCGCTGTGCACCGCGCAGCCGAGCGCGGAGTCCAGCAGCGTGGCGTACCAGCCACCGTGCACGCCGCCCATCGGGTTCAGGTGCGCCGGGCCCGGCGTGCCCTGGAACACGGCGCGGCCGCGTTCCACCTCGATCAGCAGAAAGTCGAGCGTGCGCGAGATCGGCGGCGCGGGGGCGTCGCCGCGCAGCATGGTCTGCAACTGCGCCAGCCCGTCGAGGCCGGCCACCTGCGGGGTGACGGCGACGCCGATGCCGGCATGGGCGCTGCGGGCGCGCTGCTCGGCTTCGGCGGCCAACCAGGCTGCCAGCGTGGATTCGTCGTTCAAGCGATACTCCTGAAAACTTGCATATGCAACTAGTTTACGGGCACACTGCCGCGATGGCAAACAAGGACGCGGACACGGCGGCGGCGCCCAAGGGGTGCACGCACCTCAAGCTGAAGCAGGCCAGCCGGCTGGTGGCGCGCCACTACGAGGGCTTCGTGGCGCCGACCGGGCTGCGCAACATGCAGTACTCGCTGCTGTCGCACGTGGTGAAGCTGGGCCCGCTGCGCGCCGGCGAACTGGCCGCGGTGATGCGGCTGGATGCGTCCACGCTGTCGCGCAACCTGCAGCCCCTGATCGAACGCGGGCTGCTGCGGCTGCAGCCAGACCCGAAGGACCAGCGCAGCCGCGTCGTCAGCGTCACGCCCGAAGGGGAGGCGCTGCGGGCCGAGGCGCAGCGGGCGTGGAAGCGCGCGCAGCTGGCGCTGAACCAGAAGCTGGGCCCGGCGCGCGTGGTGGCGCTGCACGGCCTGATCGACGAATGCATGGCGCTGCTCGAGGACGACGGCGCCGAGGGAGGAGAAGACCATGAGTGACCCGCGGCCGGCGCTGCTGCGCCCGATGTGGCTGGTGCTGCTGGCTGCGGCCGGCACCTTCGCCGTGACGATGGGGGCGCGCCAGTCGATGGGGCTGTTCCTCGGCAACATCAACAGCAGCACCGGCCTCGGCCTGGCCAGCATCAGCCTGGCCTTTGCGTTCGGCCAGCTGTGGTGGGGGCTGACGCAGCCGCTGGCCGGCATCGTGGCCGACCGCTGGGGCGCCGCGCGCGTGCTGGTGCTGGGCGTGATCCTGGTCGCCGCCGGCACGCTGCTGATCCCCTTCATGACCACCACGGCGGGGCTCATCCTCGCCATCGGCGTGCTCGCCGCCGGCGGTGCCGGCATGGCCGGGCCGGCGGTGCTGATGGCGGCGGCGACGCGGCTGGTGGCGCCGCAGCGGCGTGCGTTCGCCTCGGGCGTGGTCAATGCCGGCGGCTCGTTCGGCCAGTTCGTGTTCGCGCCGATCGCGCAGGCCGTCACCAGCGCCGCCGGCTGGGTGGCCGGGCTGCAGACGCTGGGGCTGGTGGCATTGCTGGCGCTGCCGGCGGCCTGGGTGCTGCGCACGCCGGCCGTCGAGCCGGCCGCGGGCGCCGCGCCGGTGAAGCGCGAGACCACCAGGGACGCCATCGCGCGCGCCTGGGCCGACCCGAGCTACAGGCTGCTGTGCGCCGGCTTCTTCGTCTGCGGCTTCCACGTCGCCTTCCTGGCCACGCACCTGCCCGGGGTGATTGCGTCCTGCGGGCTGCCGCTGCAGTTCGGCGCCTGGTCGCTGGCGCTGCTGGGCTTGTTCAACATCATCGGCAGCCTGGGCATCGGCTGGGCGATGGCGCGTTGGCGCTCGCGTTCGCTGCTGGCGCTTCTGTATGCGACTCGCGCGCTGGCGGTGCTGCTGTTCCTGCTGGCACCGAAGACCGGGACGGTGGTGCTGATCTTTGCCGCCGTGATGGGGCTGACCTTCCTGTCGACGGTGCCGCCCACTGCCGGCCTGGTGGCCAAGTTCTTCGGCCCGGCCAACATGGGCACGCAGTTCGGCGTGGTCATGCTGACGCACCAGGTCGGCGCCTTTGCCGGCGTGTGGCTCGGCGGCAAGGCCTTCGAGCTCAACGGCAGCTATGACTGGTTCTGGTACGCGGACATTCTGCTGGCAGTGGCCGCGGCGCTGATCAACCTGCCGATCCGGGAAGCGCGCGTGGTGCGCGCCGCCGCCGCATGAACCCGCGCATGAACCCGCGCACGAAGGCGCTGCTGGAAGCGCCGATCCTGCCGACGCTGCTGCGCCTGGGCGCGCCGAACGTGCTGGTGATGCTGGCGCAGGCCGGCGTCGGCCTGATCGAGACCTACTTCGTCGGCCAGCTGGGCACCGATGCGCTGGCCGGCATGGCACTGGTGTTCCCGGTGGTGATGCTGATGCAGATGACTTCGGCCGGCGCGATGGGTGGCGGCATCGCCTCGGCCATCGCGCGCGCGCTGGGCGCGCAGCGCCGCGACGACGCCGACGCGCTGGTGCTGCATTCGATGGTCATCGCGCTGGGCTTCGGCCTGCTGTTCAGCGCGGCGGTGCTGGGCGGCGGGCGCTGGTTGTATGCCCGCATGGGCGGCAGCGGCGGAGCGCTGGATGCGGCGATGGTCTACTCGAACTGGGTCTTCGCCGGCGCGGTGCTGGTGTGGCTGTTCAACTCGCTGTCGGCGGTGATCCGCGGCACCGGCAACATGGCCTATCCGGCCATCGTCACCGTCGCCGGCGCGGTGGGGCTGGTGCCGCTGTCGGCCTGGTTCATCTTCGGCGGCGGGCCGCTGCCCGGCTGGGGCATCGCCGGCGGCGCCATGGCGCTGCTGGCCTACTATGCGCTGGGCAGCGTCGCGCTGGCCGCGTACCTGTGGTCGCGCCACAGCCTGCTGCGGCCCTCGCTGCGCGGCGTGCGCCTGCGCTGGGCCTTGTTCAAGGACATCCTGATCGTCGGCCTCACCGGCTCGATCTCCACCGTGGCCACCAACCTGACCATTGCCATCAGCACGGCGCTGGTCGGCGCCTTCGGTGCGGCGGCGATCGCCGGTTATGGCACCGCGTCGCGCCTGGAGTACCTGATGGTGCCGCTGGTCTTCGGCCTGGGCGCGCCGCTGGTGGCGATGGTCGGCACCTGCATCGGCGCGGGGCAGCGCGAGCGGGCGCTGCGCGCCACCTGGGTCGGCGCGGCGCTGGCCTTCGGGATGACCTCGGCCGTGGGGCTGTGGGCCGCGGCCTTTCCGCACACCTGGCTGAAGCTGTTCAGCAGCGACGCGCAGATGCTGGAAGCAGGCACGCTGTACCTGCGCAGCGTCGGCCCGTTCTACGGCTTCTTCGGCCTGGGGCTGGTGCTGTACTTCGCGTCGCAGGGCGCGGGTCGGCTGAAGTGGCCGGTCATCGGCAACCTGGTGCGGCTGGCCGTCGCCGGGCTGGGCGGCTGGCTGGCGCTGCGCTGGAGCGGTGCGTTGACGGGGGTGTTCATCGCCCAGGCGGTGGCGCTGCTGCTCTATGGCCTGACCAACGCGTCGGCGATTGCCGCCGGTGCCTGGTTCGGCCCGCTGCGCTGGCCACGGCGCCGCCTGGCGGTGTCACTGCCAGACTGAGCGCACGCGGGCCGCGATGTCGATGGCGCCGGTCGCCGGCGTCGAGGCAGCAGCGGGCGCTGCGGACGGGGCAGGGGCGCCCGAGGCGGCGGCCGGCCGTGCCGAGGGTGGCACCGGGTCGGCGGCGCAGACCAGGTCGAAACAGGCCGACACGTCGGGCGGAACGAAGCGCGTCAGGCTGCCCCAGACATGGCGGTCGCCGCGCGCCGCCTGCTGCGTGACGTAGAAGCGCTGCGGCACGAGCAGCTGCAACTGGTGCTGCGCGCGGGTCATCGCCACGTAGAGCAGGCGGCGTTCTTCTTCCAGTTCGGCGCGGCTGCCGGCCGACATTTCCGAAGGGATGCAGCCGTCCACGGCATTCAGCAGGTACACGGCCGACCATTCCTGCCCCTTGGCCGAATGGATCGTCGACAGGATCAGGTAGTCCTCGTCGAGCCCGGGTTCGACCACCTCGCTGGTCGCCTGCGGCGGGTCCAGCGTCAGCTCGGCGAGGAAGTTCTCGCGCGAGCCGAAGCCCGCCGCCAGGCGCTGCAGTTGCTCCAGGTCGGCCTGGCGCACTGCGGCGTCCTCGTGCAGCCGCTGCAGCTGCGGCAGGTACCACTGCAGTGCCGCCTGCAGCATGTCCGGCCAGGCCGACGCGTGCATCGCCTGCAGGCAGCCCAGCAGGTCGGTCCACGCCACCCGAGCGCCCGGCGGGGGCTTGAAGGTCTGGCGCACGGCCGGCGGATCGTCCGCGCCCTCCATCGCGTCCAGCAGCCGGCGCGCGCTGGCCGGGCCCATGCCTTGCACCAGCTGCGCCACGCGGAAGCCGGCCAGCCGGTGGCGCGGGTTCTGCTGCCAGCGCAGCAGCGACAGCAGGTCCTTGACGTGCGCGGCTTCCAGGAACTTGAGCCCGCCGTACTTCAGGTAAGGGATGTTGCGGCGGACCAGTTCCAGCTCCAGCGCGGCACTGTGGTGGCTGGTGCGGAACAGCACCGCCTGGCGCTTCAGTCGCACGCCAGTCTCGCGCTGGGCCAGCACCTGGTCCGCGACCCAGCGCGCCTGCTCGGCATCGTCGGTCACGCTGACGAGTTGCGGCCGCGGGCCTTGGGCCCGGTCGCTCCACAGCGTCTTGGCGAAGCGCTCCGGCGCCTGGGCGATGACGGCATTGCAGGCCTGCAGGATCGGCTGGCTCGAGCGGTAGTTGCGCTGCAGCGTCAGCACGCTGGCCGGCGGCTGGAACTGGTTCGGGAAGTCGAGGATGTTGCGTACCTCCGCCGCGCGGAACGAGTAGATCGATTGCGCGTCGTCGCCGACCACCGCCAGCCCGCGGCCATCGGGCTTGAGCCGGTACAGGATGCGGGCCTGCAGCCGGTTGGTGTCCTGGTATTCGTCGACCAGCACGTGACGGAAGCGTTCGCCTTGCTCGCGCGCCAGCGCATCGTCGTCCAGCATGTGCAGCCAGTACAGCAGCAGGTCGTCGTAGTCGAGCACGCACTGGCGCTGCTTCTCGGCGGCATAGGCGCCGAACAGGCGCTTCAGTTCGGCTTCGAGCCCGGCGCACCACGGGAACTGCTGCCGCAGCACCTGCTCCAGGCTGTCCTGGCTGTTGAGCACGCGCGAATAGATCGCCATGCAGGTGCCCTTCAGCGGAAAGCGCTGGTGGCTGCGGGCCAGGCCCTGTTCCTGCCGCACCCAGCCCATCAGGTCTTCGCTGTCGCCGCGGTCGGCGATGGTGAAGTCGGGATGCAGGCCGATGCGGGCCGCCTGTTCGCGCAGCAGCCGTGCGGCCACGCCGTGAAAGGTGCCGGACCAATGCAGCTGTGGCGCCGGCTGCGTGGCGCGCAGCCCCAGCGCCTGGTGCAGCAGGCCGGCGACGCGCTGCTGCAGCGACGCCGCGGCACGGCGCGAGAAGCTCAGCAGCAGGATGCGTTGCGGATCGGCGCCGTCGAGCACCAGGCGGGCGACACGGGCGGCCAGCGTCGCGGTCTTGCCCGAGCCGGCGCCGGCGATGATCAGCAGCGGCGGTGGGGCCGTCGCGGCCGCTTC
>JBGAHJ010000053.1:0-3327 GCA_044226255.1 Rubrivivax sp. | reverse complement strand
CTTGTCCCACCAGCCGCGCGCGGTGTCGTTGTCGTGCGTGCCGGTGTAGACCACGCAGTACGGCGGGTAGTTGTGCGGCAGGAACTCGTGCGTGCCGTCGCCGCCGAAGCCGAACTGCAGGATCTTCATGCCAGGGAAGTCGCAGCCGTCGCGCAGCGCGATCACGTCGGGCGTGATGTAGCCCAGGTCCTCGGCCACGATGGGCAGCTTGCCCAGCCGCCGCTCGATGGCCTGGAACAGCCCGATGCCGGGGCCGGTGAGCCAGGTGCCCTGCTGCGCCGTGGGGCTGCTGGCGGGAATCTCGTAGTAGCCGGCAAAGCCGCGGAAGTGGTCGATGCGGAACACGTCGGCATGGTCCAGCGCGCGATGCACGCGCGAGGTCCACCACGCGTAGTCCTCGGCCGCCATGCGGTCCCAGCGGTACAGCGGGTTGCCCCAGCGCTGGCCCAGCGGCCCCAACTCGTCCGGCGGTACGCCGGCCACCACGTTGGGCTGGAATTCCGCGTCCAGCTGGTACAGGTCGGGCCGGGCCCAGCAATCGGCGCTGTGGTGGGCGATGAAGATCGGCAGGTCGCCCATGATGAACACGCCGCGCTCGTTGGCATAACGTTTGAGTTCAGCGGCCTGCTCGTCGAAGCACCATTGCACGAACTGCCAGAAGCCGATCTCGGCCGCATGCGCCTGCCGCGCCGCGGCCAGCGCGGCGGCATTGCGCCGGCGCCAGGCGTCCGGCCAGTCCCACCAGCAGGCGCCGGCCTGCGCGCTTTCCAGCGCCATGAACAGCGCATAGTCGTCCAGCCAGTAGCCCTGGGCCTCGCACCAGGCGGCGAGCTCGCTGCGTTCGGCGGCCGTGCCGTGGTGCTGGAAGCCGGCCCAGGCCGCGCGCAGTTGCGCCAGCCGCCAGGGCACCACCTGGCCGTAGTCCACACGCCGCGCATCGAAGCCGCCGGCCGGCAGCACCGGCGCCGCCAGCCAGCCGCGGCGTACCAGCGGCTCCAGCGCCACCATCAGCGGGCTGCCGGCGAAGGCCGAGACGCTCTGGTACGGCGAATTGGCGGGGCCGATCGGCTGCGTCGGCAGCCATTGCCACACCGTCTGACCGGCCGAGACCAGCCAGTCGACGAAGTGGAAGGCCTCGGGCCCGAAATCGCCGATGCCGTGCGGGCCGGGCAGCGAGGTGACGTGCAGCAGCACACCGGCTGCGCGTTGGTGCAGGTTCATCGTGGCTCTCGTCGTCGTTCAGGGCGCGCTGCTGCGCAGGACCATCAGCGCCCGCGCGGGCACCGCCAGCGTGGCCACGGCCGGCACGGCACTGCCGCTGGCATGCTCGCCGCTGGAATCCAGCGCCACCTGCCACAGGCCGGGTGGCAGGGTGAAGGGCACCGGCTGCGGCTCGGGGTTGAAGGCCAGCAGCAGGTGGGCACTGGTCCCTTCAGGCACCGGGTCCAGCGAGGAGCCCAGGATCTGGCAGGCGAAGGCGTGCTGGCCGCCGTCGTGCCAGTCGGCCACCGTCATCTCGCGGCCCGCGGGCGTGTACCAGACCAGCGAGCGCTCGCCGGCCGGCAGCGCATGCGCGGGCCGGCCCTCGCGCGCGGCGGCGGGCGGCGCGCGGAACCAGCGGTCGTGGCGCAGCGCGGGCTCGGCCCGGCGCAGCGCGGTCAGTTCGCCGACGAAGGCCTGCAGCGCGCGGTCGGCGTGCGACCAGTCGAACCAGGTGGTCGGGTTGTCCTGGTTGTAGGCGTTGTTGTTGCCCTGCTGGCTGTGGCCGATCTCGTCGCCGGCGCACAGCATCGGCGTGCCCTGGGCCAGCAGCAGCGTGGCCAGCATCGCGCGGCGCACGCGGCTGCGGGTGGCGCGGATCGCCGCGTCGTCGGTCGGGCCCTCGACGCCGAAGTTGGCGCAGGGTTCGCCGTCACGGCCGTCGCGGTTGTTCTCGCCGTTGGCCAGGTTGTGCTTGGTGGAATAGCTCGTCAGGTCAGCGAGCGTGAAACCGTCGTGCACCGCGATGAAGTTGATCGACGCGCTCGGCCGGCGTTGGCCATGGTGGAACAGGTCGCTCGACGCGGTGAAGCGACGCGCCAGCTCGCCGCGGCCGACGCTGAACGCCAGCTCGGGGCCGAGCCAGTAGCGCCGCACGGTGTCGCGGAACTTGTCGTTCCATTCCATGAAGCGGCCCGGGAAGCGGCCGACCTGATAACCGTCATAGCCCGCGTCCCAGGGCTCGGCGATCAGGTGCACGCGCGAGAGCACCGGGTCCTGGCGCAGCGCGGTGAAGAAGGCGGCGTGCGGGTCGAAGCCGTGGCGCGTACGGCCCAGCACCGGCGCCAGGTCGAAGCGGAATCCGTCGACGCCCATCACCTGCACCCAGTGGCGCAGCGAGTCGAGCACGAACTGCGTCACCCGCGGATGGGCGACGTTGACCGTGTTGCCGCAGCCGGTGAGGTTCTCGCAGCGGCTCGGGTCGTCCTTGTCCAGCCGGTACCAGGCGGCGTTGTCCAGGCCGCGGAAGCTGAGCGTGGGCCCGGTCTCGCCGGCCTCGGGCGTGTGGTTGTAGACCACGTCCAGCACCACCTCGAGCCCGGCTTCGTGCAGCGCCGCAACCATCTGGCGGAACTCTGCGTTCACCGCGGCCGGATCGTCGGGCCGCTGGGCGAAACGCGGGTCGGCGCAGAAGAAGCCCAGCGTGTTGTAGCCCCAGTAGTTGGTGCTGCCGCGCGCGGCCAGCGCCGGCTCGTCCAGGTGGTACTGCACCGGCAGCAACGACAGCGTGGTGACGCCCAGCGACTTGAAGTGCGCAATGGCCGCCGGGTGGGCCAGCGCACCGTAGCGGCCGCGTAATTCAGGCGGCAGGTCGGGATGCTGCTGGCTGAAGCCCTTGACATGCACCTCGTACAGCACCATGTCCGCCGGCGCATGGCGCGGCCCCGGCGGCATCGGCGGCAGCGCGGCATCGGGCACCGCCACGCGAGCCTTCAGCGCCCAGGCGCCGTTGTCGCGGCCATCCTGCGAGCGGTGGCCATCCGGGTGGCCCAGCGTGTGGCCGTAGTGCTCGTCGCGCCAGCGGAATTGGCCGACGATCTCGCGCGCCCAGGGGTCCAGCAGCAGCTTGGCGCGGTTGAAGCGGTGGCCCTGCTCCGGCGCGTAGGGCCCCTGCGCGCGCAGCCCGTACACCAGCCCGGGGCCGGGCCCGGGCAGGAAGCCGTGGAACACGCCGTCGTGCGGGCCGTGCAGCGGGTAGCGGCGCAGCTCGCGCGTGCCCTCGGCGTCGAACAGGCACAGCTCGATGCGCTGCGCATGCTCGGAGAACACCGCGAAGTTGACGCCGCC
>JBGAHJ010000034.1:0-28429 GCA_044226255.1 Rubrivivax sp. | reverse complement strand
CACTCGCGGTTGATGATGAGCTGGATCGCCATCGCGCGCCGCACGCTCTCCTCGGTGGGCGTGGTGATGGCCTCGTCGTAGGCGTTGGTGTGCAGCGAGTTGCAGTTGTCGTAGATCGCGATCAGCGCCTGCAGCGTGGTGCGGATGTCGTTGAACGCGATCTCCTGCGCGTGCAGCGAGCGGCCCGAGGTCTGCACGTGGTACTTCAGCTTCTGGCTGCGCTCGTTGGCGTGGTAGCGGTCGCGCATGGCCGTCGACCAGATGCGGCGCGCCACGCGCCCGAGCACGGTGTACTCGGGGTCCATGCCGTTGCTGAAGAAGAAGCTCAGGTTGGGCGCGAAGTCGTCGATGTGCATGCCGCGCGCGAGGTAGGCCTCCACGAAGGTGAAGCCGTTGCTGAGCGTGAACGCGAGCTGGCTGATCGGGTTCGCGCCGGCCTCGGCGATGTGGTAGCCCGAGATGCTCACCGAGTAGAAGTTGCGCACGTCGTGGTGCACGAAGTACTCGGCGATGTCGCCCATCACCTTCAGGCTGAACTCGGTGCTGAAGATGCAGGTGTTCTGGCCCTGGTCTTCCTTCAGGATGTCGGCCTGGACCGTTCCCCGCACGTTGGCCAGCGTCCAGGCGCGGATCTTCTGCGCCTCGTCGTCGGTGGGCTCGCGGCCGTTGTCGGCCACGAACTTCGCCAGGTTCTGGTCGATGGCGGTGTTCATGAACATCGCCAGGATCGTCGGCGCCGGCCCGTTGATCGTCATGCTGACCGAGGTGGCCGGGTGCGTGAGGTCGAAACCGCCGTAGAGCACCTTCATGTCGTCCAGCGTCGCGATGCTGACGCCGGAGTTGCCCACCTTGCCGTAGATGTCGGGCCGCGGGTCGGGGTCGTTGCCGTAGAGCGTGACGGAGTCGAAGGCGGTGGACAGACGCTTGGCCGGCATGCCCTCCGAGAGCAGCTTGAAGCGCCGGTTGGTGCGGAAGGCGTCGCCTTCGCCGGCGAACATGCGCGTCGGGTCCTCGTTCTCGCGCTTGAACGCGAAGGTGCCGGCGGTGTAGGGGAAGCTGCCGGGCACGTTGTCCAGCATCAGCCACTTCAGGATCTCGCCGTGGCACTCGTAGCCGGGCAGCGACACCTTGCGGATCTTGTTGCCGCTGAGCGTGGTGTGCGTCAGCGCGGTGCGGATCTCCTTGTCGCGGATCTTCACCACGTACTCGTCGCCGGCGTAGGCCTTGCGCATGTCGGGCCACATCGCCAGCAGCTTCTTCGCCTGCGGGTCGAGCAGCGCCTCGCGCGTGGCGGCCAGGTCCTCCACCGCCTCCACCGCGCGGTGGCGCTCGGGCTTGTCGGTCTGCAGCATCGCCGCGGTGGCGCGCAGCTGCTGGATGGCGCGCGCCAGCGCCGCCTGCTCGCGTGCCTTGCGCTTGTAGCCGCGCACGGTGTCGGCGATGTCGGCGAGGTAGCGCACCCGCGCACCGGGCACGATGGGCACCTGGTGCGTGCTGTGGCGCGTGGCCACCTTCGGCAGCCGGCTTTCGCCCGCCTTCAGGCCCAGGCCCTGCAGGCGCGGCAGCAATGCCTGGTACAGCGCGGTGACGCCGTCGTCGTTGAAGCGGCTGGCCATCGTGCCGAACACCGGCATCGCGTCGGGCGGCGTGCCGAAGGCGTTGCGGTTGCGCTGCACCTGCTTGGCCACGTCGCGCAAGGCGTCGGCCGCGCCCTTGCGATCGAACTTGTTGATCGCGACGAACTCGGCGAAGTCGAGCATGTCGATCTTCTCGAGCTGGCTGGCGGCGCCGAACTCGGGCGTCATCACGTACAGCGGCACGTCCACCAGCGGCACGATGGCCGCGTCGCCCTGGCCGATGCCCGAGGTCTCCACCACGATCAGGTCGAAGCCCGCGGCCTTGCAGGCGGTGACGACGTCGGGCAGCGCCTGGCTGATCTCGCTGCCGAAGTCGCGCGTGGCCAGGCTGCGCATGAAGACGCGCGCGCCGCCCGACCAAGGCGAGATGGCATTCATGCGGATGCGGTCGCCGAGCAGCGCGCCGCCGCTCTTGCGGCGCGAGGGATCGATGCTGATGACCGCCACCCGCAGCGCGTCGTTCTGGTCCAGCCGCAGGCGGCGGATCAGCTCGTCGGTGAGGCTGCTCTTGCCGGCGCCGCCGGTGCCGGTGATGCCGAGCACCGGAATCGTCGTGCCCCTGGCCGCCTCGGCCAGCGCCGCCTTGAAGCCGGCCCCGGCCTTGCCGTTCTCGAGCGCGGTGATGGCCTGCGCCAGCGCGCGCCAGGCGGCGTCGCCATGCCCCTGCAGCGCGGCGGCGCTCGCCGGGGCGTGCGGCGACAGGTCGTGGTCGCAGCGCATCACCATCTCGCCGATCATCCCGGCCAGGCCCATGCGCTGGCCGTCTTCCGGGCTGTAGATGCGGGCCACGCCGTAGCCCTGCAGCTCGCGGATCTCGGCCGGCACGATGACGCCGCCGCCGCCGCCGAAGACCTGGATGTGCTCGCCGCCGCGCGCCTTCAGCAGGTCGACCATGTACTTGAAGAACTCGACGTGGCCACCCTGGTAGCTGCTGATCGCGATGCCCTGCACGTCCTCCTGCAGCGCCGCGGTGACGATCTCGTCGACGCTGCGGTTGTGGCCCAGGTGGATGACCTCGGCGCCCATGCCCTGCAGGATGCGCCGCATGATGTTGATGGCGGCGTCGTGGCCGTCGAAGAGGCTCGCGGCGGTGACGAAGCGCACCTTGTTCGTCGGGCGGTACTCGGCCAGGGCTTTGTGTTCGGCGGACAGGTCGGTCATGGCGCGGCGGTCTCCGTGTCGGGCAATTGACGTTTACGTCAACGTCAAATCATGCCATGCGCCGGCCCGCCCCTGCTACGCTCGCGCACCCTTGCCAGCCCGCAGGCCCCGCGCATGAGCTTTCTCGCGATCGATGTCGGCAACACGCGCCTGAAGTGGGCGCTGTACAGCGCGCCCACGCCCGGCGCCGGGCTGCTGCGCCACGGCGCGGTGTTCCTGGAGACCATCGACGAGCTGGCCGAGCACGACTGGAAGGACCTGCCCGAGCCGCACAGCATGCTCGGCTGCTGCGTCGCCGGCGAGGCCATCCGCCGCCGCGTGGAGGAGCAGATGGAGCTGTGGGACGTGCACCCGAACTGGGTCGTGCCCTCGGCCCACGAGGCCGGCCTGACCAACGGCTACGACCACCCCGCCCGGCTGGGTGCCGACCGCTGGGTGGCGCTGGCCGGCGCGCGCGGCCGCGTGCTGGCCGACGTGGCGCGCGGCGGCACGCTGCGCCCCGCGCTGGTGGTGATGGTGGGCACCGCCGTCACGGTGGACGCGCTGGACGCCGAAGGCCACTTCCTCGGCGGCCTGATCCTGCCCGGCTTCGGCCTGATGCAGCGCGCGCTGGAGATGGGCACCGCCGGCCTCAAGGTGCCCACCGGCGAGCTGGCGGAGTTCCCCACCAACACCAGCGACGCGCTGATGAGCGGCGGCATCAACGCCATCGCCGGCGCGATGGAGCGCCAGGCACGCCGCCTGCAGGCACGCACGGGCCAGGCGCCGCTGCTGCTGATGTCGGGCGGGGCCGCGCCCAAGCTGGCGCCGGTGACGGACCTGCCCTTCGAGACCGTGGACACGCTGATCTTCGAGGGCCTGCTCGTGCTGCAGAGCCGGCGCCTGGCGCTGTAGCGCTGCAGCGCCTTCAGCGGCGCGCCAGCACGTCGTGCATCGCGGCGTACTGCGTGTCCTGCAGGTGCAGCACGCGGCCGCCGCGCACGGCCTCGAACCAGGCGCGGAAGCTGCGCCGCCTGCCGTCGTCGGCCTGGGTTTCCAGCAGCCCGCCCTGCAGGCGCCAGGTGCCGGCGCGGTTCTCCTGGCCGAAGCGCAAGCTGCCGGCGAAGCCGCTGACGCTCTTGAACTCGCTCGTGTAGCGGCCCGCGGCGTCGAACACCAGCGTGTATGCGCTGCCCTGCACCGCGGTGCCGGCGTTCGCGCCGGTGTAGGCGTTGACGTACTGCGCGAAGGTGGAGCCCGAGTCGCTCCAGCGTCCCGGCAGTTCGGCCGGCTGCACCGGGAAGCGGTTCAGTTCGCGCAGTGCGGCGGCCTGCTCGCCCGTGCCGGCCACCGCGGCAGCCTGGGCCGCATCGGGTGCCACGACCTCGACGCCGCGCACGATGCCCTGCGCGGTGAACAGATGGAAGAGCACGCGCACCGGGCGGCCGCTGGCGCGTTCGACGGCGTCGGCGGCGATCCAGTCGCTGGCGGCGACATAGGGCTCGATGCGGGAGACCACGACGTTGCGCACATCGGCCAGCCGCGGCGCCACCAGGGTGTCCCAGAAGTGCCGGCGCTTGGCTTCGGCGTCGGCGCGCAGGGCGTCGGGAATGGGCGCCGCGTGGTGCAGCCGCACGGTGACCGCGCCGCGGCGTGCCTCGACGAAGTCGGCGGCGGCCGTCAGCGTCCAGCCCCCCTCGGTGGCGGCCGGCGCGGGTGCCGGGCTGGCTGCCGCGGCCGGCGTGGCCACCGACGCCGGCGCCGCCAGCACCAGCGAAGCGCGCAGCGCCGCCAGCGCCGGCGTGCAGTCGGCGGTGCCCAGTGTCGCGACCGTGAAGCGGCGGCGGCCGTCGCTGTAGACGACCAGCGCGGCCACGGCCTGGCGGCCGTCCCAGGCAAAGGGCGCGCGGCCGCTCGTCACCGCCCAGCCGGCCTGGGGCCGTTCGGCCAGCGGGCTCACCGGCGCGGTCTTGTAGGGCGTGGCGATCAGCGCCTGCCAGTCGGTGTCGAAGTCGCGCCGCGCATCGCCGCTGGAGTCGGCGCTGCTGAACAGGGTCAGGCGGCAGAAGGTGCCCGCCTGCCGGTCGAGCGCGGTGTAGACGCGCGAGGTGGCCGTTCCCTGCACGGTCCAGCCGGCCGGCGGTGTGTAGGTGGCGATGTCGTGGACCTCGCCCCGGGCCGCCCCGGCTGCCAGCATGGCCGCCAGGGCCCATACGCATGATTTCATCGGGATCGCCGCTCCTGAGCCTGTCGTCGCGCCGCGACGCTACCGAGGCCCGCGTTAGCGCGGCGTTACCGCTACAGCCAGCGCTGCAGCAGCTCGCGCAGCTGCACGCGCGAGTACGGCTTGGCCAGGTGGGCGTCCATGCCCGCCGCCATCGACTGCGCCGCGTCCTCGTCGAACGCGTTCGCGGTCAGCGCGACGATGGGCACGCGCGGCAGGCGCAGCCGCGTCTCGCGCTCGCGCAGGCGGCGCGTGGCGGCATAACCGTCCAGCACCGGCATCTGGATGTCCATCAGCACCAGGTCGACGCGCTGCTTCTCCATCATCGTCAGCGCCTGCGCGCCGTCTTCCGCCTCCATCACGTCGAGGCCGAAGGACTTCAGCATCTCGGCGCCGATCATGCGGTTGACGATGTTGTCCTCCACCAGCAGCACCACGCCGCTGAGTGCGGCGCGGGCGCTGTCGAGCGCGACGAAGTCGGAGTCGGGCAGCGCGGCCAGCGCATGCGGGGCCGGCGGCAGGCTGAGCGTGAAGCGGAAGGTGGAGCCCGTGCCGACCTTGCTCTCCACCTCGATGCGCCCGCCCATCGCCATCACGATGCGCTGGCTGATCGCCAGGCCCAGCCCGGTGCCGCCGCGCAGGCGCGAGCTGGTGCTGTCGACCTGGTGGAAAGGCTGGAACACCTGCTCCAGCGCGCCGGCCGGAATGCCGATGCCGCTGTCGCTGACCTCGAAGCAGACGCGGTGCACGGTGGCGCCGGGCTCGGGCGGCTCCAGGCGCAGCGCCAGCGTCACGCCGCCCTTCTCGGTGAACTTCACGCCGTTGCCCAGCAGGTTCAGCAGCACCTGCTTCAGGCGCGGGGCGTCGCCCACCACGCCGTCGGGCACGCCATCGCCCATCTGCAGCGTGATGTTCAGGCCGCGCGTCTCGGCGTTGGCGCGGAACAGCGCGGTGGCCGACGCCGCCACCGCGTGCAGCGACATCGGGGTCGCCGCCAGCACCAGCTTGCCGGCCTCGATCTTCGAGTGGTCGAGCACGTCGTTGAGGATGTCCATCAGCGACTCGCCGGAGGCCGCCGCGGTCTTCACCAGGCGACGCTGGCGCAGGTCGAGCTGGGTCTGGCGCAGCAGGTCCAGCGCACCCAGCACGCCGTTCATCGGCGTGCGGATCTCGTGGCTCATGGTGGCCAGGAACTGGCTCTTGGCGACGTTGGCGGCCTCGGCCGCTTCCTTGGCACGCAGCAGCGAGGCGTTGGCCTCGTCGGCCTCCAGGCTGTGGCGCATGCTGCGCAGCGCGGTGTCGCCGAACTCGCGCGTGGCGCGCATCATCGTCACGCCGAACAGCACCGACAGCAGCGCCAGCGGGAACGACTGCGCCGGCCCCGGCATCAGCGAGACGATGGTCAGCGAGCCCAGCTGCAGCCCCGACAGCAGGATGAAGCTGCGCCCGGCCATCGACATGAAGAACGCGGCGGTGGATACCGAGCCGCAGACGATGCCGACGTAGACGGCCGGTATGTGGCCCTTCAGCGTGGGGTAGATGAACACCGTGGCCAGTGCCCACATCGCGCCCACCATCGACGCGTTGGCCTCCAGTTGCCGCACGACCGACTGGATGCGATCCGGCTCGACCTCGTCGCGGCCGGTGTAGCAACGGTCCAGCCACCAGCGCCAGCCCGCCACCGGCAGACCCAGCAGCAGCACAACCACCATGAGGATAGGGCTGCCGCCGTCCCACGCCAGCCAGGCCAGGAACAGCACCGCCACCACCAGCAGGGCAACGCTGCGCGCTGAGTTGCGCACCGCCACGCGCAGCATCTGGCGCTGGATGGCGGTGTCGATACCGTCGGGCTGGATCATGAGCCCGCGAGCATAGCGCGGGCCGGGCGCCGTACCGCCGCGCACTGTCCCATCAGGATTGAATATAGGTCTCCAGCTGGGCGATGGTCTGCTCGTGCGTGGCGATGATGTCGTCCATGATGTCGCGGATGGAGATCATGCCCAGCACCGTGCCGCCGTCGACCACCGGCAGGTGGCGGATCTTGCGCTCGCTCATCAGCGACATGCACTCGCGCGTGCCGCTGCGCGGGCTGACCGTGATGACGTTGCGCGTCATGATCTCCGAGACCCGCGTCTCCTTGGAGTTGCGGCCCTGCAGCGCGATCTTGCGGGTGTAGTCGCGCTCGGACAGGATGCCCACCAGGCGCCCGCCTTCCATCACCACCAGCGCGCCCACCTCGTACTGCGCCAGCAGCTCCAGCGCGCCGAACACGGTGTCGTCGGGCCGCACGTGCCACAGCGTGCCCTCGCGGTTCTTGAGCAACTCGGATACCGGTTTCATCGCCAGACTCCCCGCAGCCAAGGACGGGCCAAAGCCTACACGGAAGGCGCGCCCAGGCAAAGGGCGGCATTCCCCGGCGCCGGGCGCGGAAGGAACGGCGCTGGCAAGATGCCGGCATGCCGATTGCCGACCGCCCGCGCCGCCGCCTGCTGCCCCTGCTCGCCGCCGGCGCCCTGCTGGCCGCCCTGCTGGCGGGCGCGAGCGGCTGTGCAGCGCTGGACGAGCAGCAGCGGCGCTGGATCTTCCAGCCCGGCACGCGCACCTGGTGGGGCGGCGCGGCGGCGGCCGAAGGCATGCAGGAGCGCTGGATCGAGTTCAACTCGGCCGCCACCGGCGAGGCGGTCAGGCTGCATGCGCTGTGGCTGCCCGCCGCCCGGCCGCAGGCGCCGGTGCTGCTGTACCTGCACGGCGCGCGCTGGGACGTCAGCAGCAGCGCGCCGCGCATGCGCCGGCTGCACGACCTGGGCTTCGCGGTGCTCGGCGTGGACTACCGCGGCTTCGGCCGCAGCAGCGCCGCGCTGCCGTCCGAGGCGCTGGTGCTGGAGGACGCGCGCGCGGCCTGGCAGTGGCTGGCGGCCGAACACCCGTCGCGGCCGCGCTACGTCTTCGGCCACTCGCTGGGCGGCGCGGTCGCCGTGCAGCTGGCGGCGGCGGTGGACGACGAGGCCGGGCTCATCGTCGAGAGCAGCTTCCCGTCGATCCCGGACGTCGTGCGCACCTTCAAGTGGGGCTGGCTGCCGGTGGGGCCGCTGATCACGCAGAAGCTCGACGCCGGTGCGCGCATCGCCGAGGTCGGCACGCCGGTGCTGGTGGTGCACGGCAGCCAGGACACGCTGATCCCGCCCGAGCTGGGCCGCGCGCTGTACGAACGGGCACGCGACCCGAAGCGCTTCGTGCTGGTGGAGGGCGGCTCGCACCACAACAGCAACGCGGTGGGCCAGGAGCAGGTGCGGGCGGCGATGGCCGAGCTGTTCGGGCTGCCGGCGGTGCTGGCCGCGTCCCGCGAATGAGTTAGGCCACAAGGCCGAGCCCCCTCGCTTGCTGCTGGCGGCAGGTGCCTTTCGGCCGCAAGATCGCGCCCGTTCTCGCCGGAGCGCCTCATGCCGCACTCACCATCCTCGCTGCCCGCCACCGAGCGGATGCCCACGCTGGACATCCTGCGCGGCTTCGCGCTGATGGGCATCCTGATCATGAACATGCCCGGCTTCAGCTACAGCGGCTACACGGAAGCCGACGGCTCGCACCACTGGGCCGGCGCGCTCGACCGCTTCGCCGAGCAGGCGCGCGACATGCTGTTCTCGGGCAAGTTCAACAGCCTGTTCAGCCTGCTGTTCGGCATCGGCTTCACGATCCAGTTCGCGCGCATGCAGGCCGCTTCGCCCGAGACCGCGTCGCGCACCTACCTGCGCCGCCTGCTGGTGCTGGCGGCACTGGGCCTGCTGCACGCCAGTCTCCTGTGGACCGGCGACGTGCTGCACGTCTACGCGGTGCTCGGCATCGTGCTGCTGTTCGGGCTGCGCCACGCCAGCGACCGCGTGGTGCTCGCGCTGATCGGCGTCTGTCTCGTGTTCCCGCTGGTCTCCGGTTCGCTGCGGCTGCTGGTCGTCACGCCCGAGTCGGTGGCCACGCGCACGCAGCAGCTGCTGGCCTTCGGCGCCAGCAACAACGCGGCCTTCGGGCACGGCGGTTATGCCGACGCGGTGCGCGAGAACCTGCGCATGCTGGCCTTCGACTACGGCAACCCGGTCTCGCTGTGGGGCAACCTCGGCTGGTACGTCAGCATGGCGATGACGATGCTGATCGGGCTGCTGGCGGGCCGGCGCCACTGGGTGCAGCGCATCCCCGAGCTGATGCCGCAGATCCGCCGCCTCACCTGGTGGGCGCTGGGGCTGGGGCTCGTCTGCGGCGCGGCCTTCACGGCCATCTTCGAGCTGAACCGCACACCCGGGCCGTCGGTGATCAAGACGATCGGCAGCCTCTGCTACGGCATCAGCCGGCCGGCGCTGATGATCTTCTACGTGCTGCTGATCGTGCGCTGGGCGCAGACGACAGGCGGCCGCCGCTGGCTGGCGCCGCTGGGCGCGGCCGGGCGCATGCCGCTCACGAACTACCTGATGCAGTCGCTGATCTGCACCACGCTGTTCTACAACTGGGGCTTCGGGCTGTGGGACCGCGTGGGTCCGGCGCCGGGCTTCGTGCTGTCGCTGGCGATCTTCTTCGGCATCCAGGTGCCCTGGAGCCTGTGGTGGCTGCGGCGCCACGAGCGCGGGCCGATGGAGACGCTGTGGGCGCGGCTCACCTACGGGCGCCGGCCCTCCGCCGCGCTCAAGGCACAGCCGCAGTGACCTCGATCTCGACCTTGGCGCGCGCTTCCATCAGCGCCGAGACCTCCACCGCCGACATCGCCACCGCGTAGCTGCCGATGACCTCGCGGTAGACCGCGCCGATCTCGCGGCCGCGCGCCAGGTACTCGGCACGGTCGGTCACGTACCAGGTCATGCGCGCGATGTGCTCCGGCGCGGCGCCCCCGGCGGCCAGCACCGCGCGCACGTTCAGCAGCGCCTGGCGCACCTGGGCCACCAGGTCGTCGCTCTCGAACTGCGCCTGCGCGTTCCAGCCGATCTGGCCGGCCACGAAGACCAGCCGGCCGCTGGTGACGACGCCGTTCGCGTAGCCGCGCGGCGCGGCCCAGCCCTCGGGTTGCAGCACGGTGGCGGCCATCAGGTCTCTTTCAGCTTGAAGCGCTGCAGCTTGCCGGTCTCGGTGCGCGGCAGGCTGGCGCGGAACTCGACTTCGCGCGGGTACTTGTAGGGCGCGATGGTCTGCTTCACGAAGTCCTGCAGCCCCTGCACCATCGCGGCATCGCCGGCGAAACCCGGCTTCAGCACCACGTAGGCCTTCACCAGCATGCCGCGCGCGTCGTCGGGCTTGCCGATCACGCCGCATTCGGCCACCGCCGGGTGCAGCAGCAGCGCGCTCTCCACTTCCGGGCCGGCGATGTTGTAGCCGCCGGAGATGATCATGTCGTCGGTGCGCGCCTGGTAGACGAACTGGCCGTCGGCGTCCACGAGGTACGCGTCGCCGGTGAGGTTCCAGCCGTTCTGGACGTAGTTCGCCTGGCGCTCGTCGGCCAGGTACTTGCAGCCGGTGGGGCCCTTCACCGCGAGCTTGCCCATCTGGCCCGGCGGCAGCGGCTGGCCGTCGTCGCCCAGCACCGCGGCGCGGTAGCCCGGCACCGGCAGGCCGGTGGCGCCTGGCTTCGCGTGCGCTTCGTCGGCGCTGATGAAGATGTGGAACAGCTCGGTGGAACCGATGCCGTCGATGATCTCGATGCCGGTGGCGTCCTTCCACAGCTGGCGCGTGGCCGCGGGCAGCGCCTCGCCGGCCGAGACGCACTGGCGCAGCGTGCGCAGGTCGTGCGCCGCCGCCTGCGGCGCCATCGCGCGGTACGAGGTGGGCGCGGTGAAGCAGGTGGTGGCGCCGTACTGCGCGATGGCCGGCAGCAGCGCGTCGGGCGTGGCCTTCTCGATCAGCACCGTGCTCGCGCCCACCGACAGCGGAAACACCAGCAGGCCGCCGAGCCCGAAGGTGAACGCGAGCGGCGGGCTGCCGATGAACACGTCGTCCGGGCGCGGGCGCAGCACATGCTTCGGCCAGCAGGCGCAGGCGGCCATCACGTCGCGGTGGAAGTGCAGCGTGCCCTTGGGCACGCCGGTGGTGCCGGAGGTGAAGGCGATCAGCGCGATGTCGTCGGCCGCGGTGGCCACGTTCGCGAAGGTGTCGGGTTTCGTCGCCGCGCGCGTCTCCAGCGTCGGCAGGCTGCCGCCGAAGGTCATCACGTGCTGCAGGGTCGGGCAGCCGGGCTGCGCCAGGTTCAGCTCGTCGGCCAGCTTCGCGTCGCACAGCGCGTGCGTGACCTGCGCCTTGTCGATGATCGCGCTGAGTTCGCGCGCGCGCAGCAGCGGCATCGTGCCGACGGCAATCCCGCCGGCCTTGATGACGCCGAACCAGCAGGCCGCGAGCATCGGCGTGTTGGCGCCGCGCAGCAGCACGCGGTTGCCGGGCACCAGGCCCAGGTCATCCACCAGCACGTGGGCGATGCGGTTGGCCTGGGCCTGCAGATCGGCATAGCTCCAGCGCACGCCGGCGCCCTGCAGGCAGAGGCGGCCGCCCTGGCCCTGCGCGACGTGGCGGTCCAGCAGCTCGGTGGCGGCGTTGAGACGTTCCGGGAACTGCAGCTCGGGCAGCTCGAAGATGAACTCGGGCAGCGCCTCGGGTGCGGGCAGGCGGTCGCGCGCGAAGCGGTCGACGTGGGCGCTGGTGGGCATCGGATCCATTCTTCGAGCAGATGCTTTAGTTGTCAACCAATTCGGCCCTGCCGGCTATGATGGCTGCCATGCCGAACCGCCCGTTGTGGGACATCTCGCCGCCCGTGCACGCCGGCTCGCCGGTGTTCCCCGGCGATGCGCCGTTCCAGCGGCAGTGGGCCGCGCGCATCGGCCCCGGCTGCCCGGTGAACGTGAGCACGCTGACGCTGTCGCCGCACACCGGTGCGCATGCCGACGCGCCGCTGCACTACGACGATGCCGGTGCGCCGATCGGCGAGGTGCCGCTGGAACCCTTCATCGGCCGCTGCCGCGTGATCCACGCCATCGGCGCGAAGCCGCTGGTGCTGCTGCGGCACCTGGAGCACGCGCTGGCCGACCTGCCGCCGCGCGTGCTGGTGCGCACCTACGCCCGCATGCCGGTGGACCGCTGGGACGCCGAACTCGCCGCCTTCGCGCCCGGGACGGTCGAGCAACTGGCCGAACGCGGCGTGCAGCTCATCGGCATCGACACCGCGAGCATCGACCCCGCCGACAGCAAGACGCTGGACAGCCACCAGGTGATCCGCCGCCGTGGCCTGCGCGTGCTGGAGAACCTGGTGCTCGACGACGTGCCCGAAGGCGACTACGAGCTGATCGCGCTGCCGCTGAAACTCACCACCGCCTGCGCCTCGCCGGTGCGGGCCGTCCTGCGAGCCCTGGAATGACGACGAGAGACCAAGCCCTGGCGCTGGACGCCGCCGACACGCTGGCGCCGCTGCGCGCGCAGTTCGAGATCCCGGCCGGCGTGATCTACCTCGACGGCAACTCGCTCGGCGTACTGCCGACGGCGACGCCGGCGCGCGTGGCCGAGGTGGTGCGGCAGGAGTGGGGCCAGGGCCTGATCCGCAGCTGGAACAGCGCCGGCTGGATCGACCTGCCGCAGCGTGTGGGCGACAAGATCGCGCGGCTGGTGGGGGCCGGCGCCGGCGAACTGGTGGTGGCCGATTCCACCAGCGTGAACCTCTTCAAGGTGCTGAGCGCGGCGCTCACCATCGTGCAGGCCGACGCGCCGCAGCGGACGCGCATCGTCAGCGAGCGCAGCAACTTCCCGACCGACCTCTACATCGCCGAGGCGCTGGCGCGCGAGCGCGGCTTCGAGCTGGTGCTGGCCGAGGCGGATGCGATACCGGGCCTGCTCGACGGTCGCACCGCGGTGCTGATGCTCACCCACGTGAACTACCGCACCGGCCGCATGCACGACATGCCCGCGCTCACCGCCGCCGCCCACGCGGCCGGCGTGCTGACCGTGTGGGACCTGGCGCACAGCGCCGGCGCGGTGCCGGTGGACCTGCGCGGCGCGCAGGCCGACTTCGCGATCGGCTGCGGCTACAAGTACCTGAACGGCGGCCCGGGTGCGCCGGCATTCGTCTGGGCCCATCCGAAGCACGCCGGCCGCTTCTGGCAGCCGCTGGCCGGCTGGATGGGCCACGCCGCACCCTTCGAGTTCACGCCCGGCTACCGGCCGGCGCAAGGCATCTCGCGCTACCTGTGCGGCACGCCGGCGGTGCTGTCGCTGGCGGCGCTGGAGTGCGGTGTCGACACGGTGCTGGCCGCCGCAGGGCATGGCGGCATGGCGGCGCTGCGCAACAAGTCGCTGGCCCTCACGCGGCTCTTCGCCGAACGCGTGCAGGCCACCTGCCCGGGGCTGACGCTGGCTTCGCCGGTGAACGACGCCGAGCGCGGCAGCCAGGTCTGCTTCGCCCACCCGGCCATCGGCTACCCGGTGATGCAGGCGCTGATCGCACGCGGCGTGATCGGCGACTTCCGCGCACCGGACATCCTGCGCTTCGGCTTCACGCCGCTGTACGTGCGCTTCGTCGACGCCTGGGACGCCGCCGAGCACCTGCGGCAGGTGCTCGAGTCGGGCGAATGGCAGCAGGCGCGCTTCAACCAGCGGAACGCGGTGACATGAACACCGACAAGCCGGCCGACAGCGGCCACCACGGCGCGCAGCTCGACTTCAGCGCCGAGATGAGCTACGGCGACTACCTGCACCTCGACGCGGTCCTCAACGCCCAGCACCCGCTGAGCCCGGACCACAACGAGATGCTCTTCATCGTGCAGCACCAGACCAGCGAGCTGTGGATGAAGCTGATGCTGCACGAGCTGCGCGCGGCGATTCGGCACATCGCGTCGGACCAGCTCTCGCCGGCCTTCAAGGAGCTGGCGCGCGTCTCCAAGATCATGGAGCAGCTGGTGCACGCCTGGGACGTGCTGGCGACGATGACGCCGCCCGAGTACAGCGCGATCCGCCCCTACCTCGCGAAGAGCAGCGGCTTCCAGAGCTGGCAGTACCGCTGCATCGAGTTCAGCCTGGGCAACAAGAACGCGCAGATGCTCAAGCCCCATTCGCACCGGCCCGACCTGCTGGCCACGGTGGAGGCGGCCTGGCGCGCGCCGTCGCTGTACGACGAGGCCTTGCGCCTGCTGGCGCGGCGCGGGCTGCCCGTGCCCGCCACGCACACCGCGCGCGACTGGACACAGCCCTACGCGGAAAGCGACGCGGTGGAAGCGGCCTGGCTGCAGGTCTACCGCGCACCCGACGCGCACTGGGACCTGTACCAGCTGGGCGAGGAACTCACCGACCTCGAGGACGCCTTCCGCCTCTGGCGCTTCCGCCACGTCACGACCGTGGAGCGCGTGATCGGCTTCAAGCGCGGCACCGGCGGCACCGGCGGCGTGAGCTATCTGCGCAAGATGCTCGACGTGGTGCTGTTCCCCGAGATCTGGAAGCTGCGCACGAACCTGTAGGCTAGACGAGCCCCTGCTCGCGCGCCTGCACGATGGCCTGGGCGCGGCTCTTCAGCGCCAGCTTGTCGAGGATGCTGCTGACCTGGTTGCGCACGGTCTTCTCGCTCTTGCCCAGGCGGTCGGCGATCGCGGGGTTGTCCAGCCCCTGGGCCACGAGCCGCAGCACCTCGCGCTCGGCGGGTGTCAGCCGCTCGTCCAGCACCGCCGGCACGGCAGCGCCGAGAAAGCTGCGCAGCTCCTGCACGAAGCGGCCCCAGGCCGGCTCGGTCTCCAGCAGCACGTGGTTCGCGCTGTCCAGCGGCAGGAAGCGCGCGCCGGGGATCAGCGTGGCCAGGCGCAGGCCTTCGTCGAAGGGCACGCGTGCGTCGCCGCGCGCATGCACCACCAGCGTGGGCACCTGCAACCGGCGCGCCGCCTCGGTGACGTCGACCTCGTGGAAGGCCTCGAGCGTGCGCGCGGCGTTCTCGGGGCTCGCGGTCAGCCGTTCCAGCTCGTTCCACCACTGGTGCTGCTCGGGCGTGCCGTCGGGGATGAACTGGTTGGTGAAGACCTGGCGGAAGGCCGGGTTGTCGCGGCCCCAGCCCAGGCGGATCAGGTTCACCAGCGTCTCGGCCTCCAGCCGCCCCACGGGGCCGGTGTCGCGCCGCAGCGCACCGCGCGCGTAGGCGCCCAGCAGCACCAGGTGCGAGACCTTCTCCGGGTGCCGCAGCGCGTAGCTCACCGCCACCGCGCCACCCTGCGACATGCCGATCAGCGGGAAGCGCGCGAGCCCCAGGTGGTCGACCACCGCCTCCAGGTCGCCGACCCAGGCATCGAGCGAGTATTCGGTGACATCGGGGTCCGACAGCCCGCAGCCGCGCTGGTCGTAGCGGATGTAGGTGTGCTGGCGCGACAGCTCCGCGAGCCAGGGACGCCAGACGGGGCTTTCGAGGTCGTGGTCGACGTGGCTCAGCCAGTGTGCCGCGCGCAGCAGCGGCGGCCCCGAGCCGATGGAGGCCACCGCGATGCGGGTGCCGTCGGCCGCGGTGCAGAAGCGGATGTGCTGGCGCGTGGGCATGGCGGCGATTCTCGGCGCTGCGTCGGCGCCGCCACCCCCTAGCTCCACAGCCGTCAGGGACAGCCGGCCCATGCCCGCCCCGCGGCACGGCGCACCGTGGGACATCGACCCCATGCCGCCGCCTTCGCGGCCACCCACGATGGCCTCACGTCGATCCGACGACTCCATCCCCCGAGAGGAACACCATGCAGACCCCCGCCATCCCCACCGACACCGCGCGCTACGCCCGCACCATCGAGAACTCCAAGCGCGTGCGCTGGGACATCGACGCCGACGTGATCCGCGGCCGCGAGTTCGACTTCGAGCAGAAGTTCCTGCCCGAAGGCCTCTCGCTGGCCGACGAGCTGACCTTCCTGGACGCGCACCAGCAGCGCTTCCTGAGCCAGGTGCAGGGCCGCACCTACGCCCACATGTTCGGCCTGGTGGAGCGCTTCATCGGCGCCAAGATGCTCGAGATCAGCCGCGACCACTGGCTCGGCGACCAGGTGGCGCTGGAGGCCATCGTGCGCCTCACCGACGAGGAGCTGAAGCACCAGGAGCTGTTCCGCCGCCTGGAGCGCCTCACCGCGGCGCGCATGCCGGCCGGCTACCGCTTCGTGGTGACGCCCAACGACGTGGCGAACTTCGTGCTCGGCAAGGGCAGCTGGGCGGTGCTGGCGCTCACCTGCCACATCGAGCTGTTCTCGCAGGCGCACTACCGGGCCAGCATCGGTCTCACCGACGGGCTCTCGCCGCTGTTCAAGGACGTGTTCCTGTTCCACTGGAAGGAAGAGTCGCAGCACGCCGTGGTCGACGAGCTCGAGTGGCAGCGCGCCGACGCGCGCCTCGCGTCCGACGCCGAGCGCGACGCCGCGGTGGGCGAGCTGATCGAGCTGGTGCAGGGCGTGGACGGCATCCTGCAGGCGCAGGCACAGGCCGACGCGGCCTACTTCGTCGGCGAGACCGGCCTCGCGAACGACGAGGCGAAGGTGAAGGCCGTGCACGACACGGTGCTGAAGGCCTACCGCTGGCAGTACATCGTCTCGGGCGCGCTGGAGCCGCGCTTCCAGAAGCTGCTGGCGGGCATCGTCAGCCCGGCGCAGCTGCAGCGCATCCAGCAGGCTCTGGCGCCGCTCACCTACGCGGTGCCGGCACGCGGCCCGCTGGCCGACGTGCACTGAGCGCGTGTCAGAGCAGGCGGTTCAGCGCCTGCTCGAAGCTGGCCACGGTGCGGTCCGGGTTCTTCAGCTTGTCCAGCCCGAAGAGCCCGACGCGGAAGGTGCGGAAGTCCGGTCCTTCGTCCAGCGCCAGCGGCACGCCGGCGGCGATCTGCAGGCCCTGGGCCGCGAAGGCCTTGGTGTTCTGCCAGTCGGCGTGGTCGGTGTAGCTCACCACCACGCAGGGCGCCTGGAAGCCGGGCGCCGCCAGGCTGGTGATGCCCTTGCCTTCCAGCAGCGTGCGCACGCGCTGGCCGATCTGCGTCTGCGCCGCCTTCGCGTTGGCGTAGCCGAAGTCGCGGGTCTCGTGCATCGCGTCGCGCAGCATCACCAGGCCGTCGGTGGGCAGCGTGGCGTGGTAGGCCGCCACGCCCTTCTCGTGCGACTCCATGATCGAGAGCCATTTCTTCAGGTCCATCGAGAAGCTGCTGCTGGTGGTGCCGTCGATGCGCTTCCGGGCGCGTTCCGACAGCACCACGAGGCCGGCGCAGGGCGTGCTGCTCCAGCCCTTCTGCGGCGCGCTCAGCAGGATGTCGACACCGGTGGCGCGCATGTCCACCCACATCGCGCCGGAGGCGATGCAGTCCAGCACGAACAGGCCGTCGTGCTCGTGCACCGCGTCGGCCACCGCGCGCAGGTAGCCGTCGGGCAGGATCATGCCGGCCGAGGTCTCGACGTGCGGCGCGAAGACGAGATCGGGCTTGCTCCTGCGGATGGCGGCCACCACCTCGTCCACCGGCGCCGGCGCGAACGGCGCGTGCTTGGATTCAGGACCTTCGCCGATGCGGCGCGCCTTCAGCACCTCGATGCCGGAGGCGATGCCCGACATCTCGAAGATCTGGCTCCAGCGGTAGCTGAACCAGCCGTTGCGCACCACCAGCGCACGCTTGCCACCGCCGAACTGGCGCACCACCGCTTCCATGCCGTAGCTGCCGCCGCCCGGCACCACGATCGCCGAGGCCGCGCCGTAGGCCTCCTTCAGCACCGCCGAGATGTCCTGCATCACGACCTGGAAGCGTTGCGACAGGTGGTTCAGCGCGCGGTCGGTGTAGACCACCGAATATTCCAGCAGGCCATCGGGGTCGACGTCGGGCAGCAGGCCGGGCATGGTGTCTCCAGGGGTTCTTGGTTTCGCGGGGCGACGAGCTTAGCGCACGGCGCGCGCGTGGGCTTGTGCCGGGCTTCCACCGGGGGTGGCGGCCTAGAATCCCGGGCTTCTTCCGGAGCGCCGCCATGGACACCCGCACCTCCCCGATCCGCCTGCGCCTGAGCCAGTTGCGCGACGAACTCACCAAGGCCGGTGCGCACGCGCTGCTGGTGCCTTCGGCCGACCCGCACATCAGCGAATACCTGCCCGAACGCTGGCAGGGGCGGCAGTGGCTGTCGGGCTTCACCGGCTCGATGGCGACGCTGGTCGTCACGCGCGAGCGCGCGGCGCTGTTCGCCGACAGCCGCTACTGGGTGCAGGCCGAGGCCGAACTGGCCGGCACCGGCGTCGAGCTGGAGAAGATCCCCACCGGCTCGAGCCTGCTGTTCATCGACTGGCTGCTGCGCACGCTGCCGGGTGGCGCCACCGTGCTGGTGGACGGGCAGGTGCTGTCGCTGTCCATCGCCGCCGCGATGCGCGCCGCGTTCGCGCCCGCGGGGCTCGTGCTGCGCACCGACATCGACATCCTCGACGCGATCTGGCCCGAGCGGCCGGGCCTGCCGCCGCAGCCGGTCTACGAGCACCTCGCGCCGCACGCCGCCACGCCGCGCGCCAGCAAGCTGGCGGCAGTGCGCGAGCAGATGGCACGCCACGGCGCGAGCCACCACTTCGTCTCCACCGTCGACGACCTGGCCTGGATCACCAACCTGCGCGGCAGCGACGTCACCTACAACCCGGTGTTCCTGGGCCACCTGCTGCTCACGCAGACCGGCGCTACGCTGTTCGTCGGCGCCGGCAAGGTGGCAGCGGAACTGGCCACGCGGCTGGCGGCCGACGGGCTGGCGGTGGCACCTTACGAACAGGCCCCGGCCGCATTGGCGAAGCTGGCCGCCGGCGACACGCTGCTGCTGGACCCCAAGCGCGTGACGCTCGGCCTGCGCGAGCGGGTGGGGGCCGGCTGCGCGGTGGTGGAGGCCATCAACCCCAGCACGGTGCTGAAGAGCCGCAAGACCGCGCAGGAGGCCGAGTTCGTGCGCGACGCGATGGCCGAGGACGGCGCCGCGATGTGCGAGTTCTACGCGTGGTTCGAGGCCGCGCTGGCGCGCGGCGAGCGCATCACCGAACTCACCATCGACCAGCAGATCACCGCCGCGCGCGCGCGCCGCAAGGGCTTCGTCGGCGCCAGCTTCGGCACCATCGCCGGCTTCAACGCCAACGGCGCGATGCCGCACTACCGCGCCAGCGCCGACTCGCACGCGGTGATCGCCGGCGACGGGCTGCTGCTCATCGACAGCGGCGGCCAGTACCTGGGCGGCACCACCGACATCACGCGCGTCTGGCCCATCGGCAGCGTCAGCGCGGCGATGAAGCGCGACTACACGCTGGTGCTCAAGGGCACGATGAACCTGTCGCGCGCGCGCTTCCCGCGCGGCACCGCCAGCCCCTTCCTGGACTCGCTGGCGCGCGCCCCGCTGTGGGCCGAGGGCATCGACTTCGGCCACGGCACCGGCCATGGCGTCGGCTACTTCCTGAACGTGCACGAAGGGCCGCAGAGCATCAGCCGCACCGCGCCCGACGCGAACATGGCGATGGAAGCCGGGATGATCACCAGCATCGAGCCGGGCATCTACCGCACCGGCCACTGGGGCGTGCGCATCGAGAACCTGGTGCTCAACGTGCCGGCCGCCACGCCCGAGGGCGACCGCTTCGGCGAGTTCCTGGAATTCGAGACGCTCACGCTGTGCCCCATCGACACGCGCTGCCTCGACATGGGGCTGATGCGCGCCGACGAGATCGCCTGGCTCAACGCCTACCACGCGCGCGTGCGCGAAACGCTGGCACCGCGCGTGAGCGGCGACGCGCTGGCGTGGCTGACGCAGCGCACCGCACCCGTCTGACCTTGCTGTCGCTCGGCGTCGACCTCGGCGGCACCAAGATCGAGGCCGCGCTGCTGGACGAGGCCGGCGCGGTGCGCTGGCGCCAGCGCGTGGCCACGCCGGCGGGCGACTACGACGGCACGCTGGCGGCCGTGGCCACGCTGGTGCGCACAGCGGCCGGCGCGGCGGGCGGCGTGGACTTCAGCATCGGCATCGGCACCCCGGGCACGCTGGCCGCGACCGGGCTGATGAAGAACTGCAACTCCACCTGCCTGAACGCCCGGCCGCTGCAGCGCGACCTGGAGAGCGCGCTGCGGCGCCCGGTGGCGCTGATGAACGATGCGAACTGCCTGGCGCTCTCGGAAGCCACCGATGGCGCGGGTGCCGGTGCCGCCGTGGTCTTCGCGGCGATCCTCGGCACCGGGACCGGGGCCGGCATCGCGGTGCATGGCCGCGTGCTGCAGGGCGCCAACGGCCTGGCCGGCGAATGGGGCCACAACCCGCTGCCCTTCGGCGAGCCGGGGCAGGACCCGCGCTGGCCCTGCTATTGCGGACACGCGGGCTGCGTCGAGTCGCTGCTGAGCGGCCCCGGGCTGGCGCGCGACCACGCCGAGCGCCATGGCGGCACGCTGGACGCGGCCACCATCGCCGCGCGGGCGGCAGAAGGCGACGCCGCCTGCCGCGCCACGCTGCAACGCCACGTCGAACGCCTGGCGCGGGCGCTGGCCGCGGTGATCAACCTGCTCGATCCGGACGTGATCGTGCTGGGCGGCGGGCTTTCGCTGATGCACCACCTGTATGCGGAAGTGCCGGCCCTTTGGCAGCGCTGGGTGTTCTCGGCCGGGGCCGACGAGGCGCTGCGCACAAGACTGGTGCCGGCACGCCATGGCGACGCCTCCGGCGTGCGCGGCGCCGCGTGGGTGGGACGCGCGGCCGCCGCCCGCCGCTAGCAGGTCCGCCGCGCCGCGGCAACGGCGTCGCCCCTCCGGTTCCCGGTGGATGCCCTGTCCGAATGGTTCTTGACGCTGGGATGGGGCCCGCCCACACTGCGCCGAAACATCGCGAGAGGTTTCGTCGATGCACAAGCGTGCGTCGTCCCGCCAGGGGAGGGACGAGAAGAAGCAGCCCAAGGAGCGCCGGCTGCCCGCAGAGGCCGGGCCGCTGCGCCGTGCCTTCCGCTGGCTGAGCGGCCTGCTGCGGCGGCCACTCGGGTTCATGCGCAACGAGGGCCACCTGCACTTCGGCTTCGTCGAGCGTCGGCGTGCGCCGCCCGATGCGCTGGAGGCCGCCGCGCTGCGCGCCGACCTGCGTTCGCGCATGCTGGCCTATCCCCCCGACCACGCGGCCACGATGCTGAGCCAGCTGGTGCAGGTGCATGACGAATTCAGCCGTGCGGGCTGGTCGGCCGTGAAGGCGCTGCCGCCGTCGGTGCTGGGCAAGGCGCTGTTCCAGGCCCAGATGCTGACGCGCGACGCGTCGTCGCCGCCGCTGAAGCTGCTGGTGGAGCGCCTGCGCGCGCTGCAGGCGCCCGCCGCCAAGGTGGCCGAGGCTGCCGCCGTGCCGACACCCGAGCTCCGGCGCGACGGCAAGCCCCCCGTCCCCGGCAACGCCCTCGAGGTCTCCGAGGCGAGCCACGAGGATTTCGAAGCCACCGAACGCAGCTGGTTCGGCACCCTGCCGCCACCCTCGCCCGAGGAACCGGCCGCTCCGGAAGCGCGTCCCTGACCTGCGGCGCTTGCCGCTTCATCCAAGATACTGGATACTGCATCCAGTATGTCGGATGAAGCCGTCGACGACCTCAACCAGCTGATCGCCCTGCGCGTGCGCAGCCTGCGCCAGGCGCAGGGCCTGTCGCTGGAAGCGCTGGCCGGGCGCAGCGGCGTCAGCCGCTCGATGATCTCGCTCATCGAGCGCGGCGAGAGCAGCGCCACCGCGGTGGTGCTGGAGCGGCTGGCGGCCGCGCTGGGCGCGCCGCTGGCCTCGCTGTTCGACCGTCCGCGCGCCGCCGCCTCGCCGGTGGCGCGCGCGGGCGAGCAGCCGAGCTGGCGCGATCCGCAGTCCGGCTACCGGCGCCGCAACGTCTCGCCCGACGGCTACCCGTCGCCGATCCGCATCGTCGAGGTGCACTTCCCGCCCGGCGCACGCGTGGCCTACGAGACCGGCGCGCGCGACGTGCCCACGCATCAGCAGGTGTGGGTGCTGGATGGCGTCATCGAGGTCGCGGTGGGCGCCGCGCAGCACGCCCTGCAGGCCGGCGACTGCCTGGCGATGACGCTGGACCGGCCGACCGTGTTCCACAACCCCGGCCCCCGCCCCGCGCGCTACGCCGTGGTCATCGTCACCCAGTCCTGACCCGCCATGACCGACGCCGTCCGCATCCGCCGTCTCTTCGACCCCACCGACACCCAGCTCCGGCAACTGGCCGACGTGCTCTGCGACTGCGTCGCCGGCGGGGCCTCGGTCGGCTTCATGCAGCCGCTGACGCCGGCGCGCGCGCTCGCGTTCTGGCACAAGGTGGCCAGCGGCGTGCGCAACGGCGAGCGCGGGCTTCTGGTGGCCGAGGACGAACACGGCATCGTCGGAACGGTGCAGCTGGTGCTGGACCTGCCCGAGAACCAGCCGCACCGCGCCGACCTGGCGAAGATGCTGGTGCACCGCCGGGGCCGCCGCCGCGGCCTGGGTGCGGCGTTGATGCGGGCCGCGGAGGCGCTGGCGCAGGAATGCCGGCGCACGCTGCTGGTGCTGGACACCGTGACCGGCGGCGACGCCGAGCGCCTGTACGCACGCCTGGGCTGGCAGCGCTGCGGCGAGATCCCCGGCTACGCACTGTGGCCGCAAGGCGGGCCGTGCGGCACGACGGTGTTCTACCGCGCGCTGCCGGGCTGAACGGCCGGCGAGGGCTCAGCCCTTGCCGTGCTTGGCGATCAGGCTCTTGGCCGCTTCCAGCAGCGCCTTGCCCTTGAAGCCGCGCTTGTCCATGTCGGCCACCCACTCCTCGTCGACGTGGCTGGACAGCTTGATGAACTCCTGCGTCTGCTCGTTCGTGAAGGTGTGGATCGTGTTGTTGCGGTCCGTCGCGCTCTTGCGGCCGTTGGCGTCGTTGCCCTGCTGGGTCTTGCCCAGCCAGGCGCTGGTGGCCATGCCCGAATTGGCGTCGATCACCTTCTTCAGGTCGGGCGCGAGGCCGTCGTACTTCGCCTTGTTCATCGCCATCACGAAGGTCGTCGTGTAGAGCGCGGGGCTGCCGGCGGGGAACTCGCTGTGGAACTTGGTGAGCTCGTGCACCTTCACCGAGGGCACCACCTCCCACGGGATCACGCAGGCCTCGATGGTGCCCTTGCTGAGCGCGTCGGGGATCTGCGGCAGCGGCATGCCCACCGGGATGGCGCCCAGCGAGCCCAGCATCTTGGTCACCTGGCGCGTCGGGCCGCGCACCTTCATCCCCTTCAGGTCGGCCGCCTTGGTGACCAGCTTGTTCGCGCTGTGGAACATGCCGGGGCCGTGCACGTGCAGCGCCAACACCTGGGTTTCCTTGAACTCGTCGGGGCACTGGGTCTGGAAGTACTCCCAGTAGGCCTTCGAGGTGGCCTCGGCGTTGTTCATCATGAACGGCAGCTCGAAGGCCTCGATGCGCGGGAAGCGGCCGGCGGTGTTGCCGGGCAGCGTCCACACCACATCGACCACGCCGTCGCGCGCCTGGTCGTACAGCTGCACCGGCGTGCCGCCGAGCTGCATCGCCGGGTAGCCCTCGAACTTGATGCGGCCGCCGCTGTCCTTCTCGACCTTCTCCATCCACGGCTTGTGCATCGAGAGCCAGACGTTGCTCATCGGCGCCATGAAGGTGTGGAACTTGAGCGTGACGCTCTGCTGGGCCAGGCCCGCCAGGTGCGGCACGCCCAGGGCGGCGGCGGCGGCGCCCTGCACGAAGTTGCGGCGTTTCATCGGATGCGCTTTCGGTTGGAGGACATGCGAGACGCAATGCTGGCGGTTGCGCAGCGCCGCATGCTTCGCGGTTTACCCTGATCGCGGCGGGGCGAGAATCACCCCGTGTTCCGCACCCTGCGCAGCCAGTACCTGGCGGTCAGCCTCGTCACCTTCGTGGCGATGCTGGTGCTGCTGCTGTGGAACGCCCAGCGCCTGATGGACCAGGTGCTGGAGGAGCACCTGGACGAGAAGGTGGAGGCCTTCGGCCCGCTGCTGCAGGCCGCGGTGGCCCCGCTGCTGGTGCAGCGCGACTACGCCACGCTGGCCGAGGTGCTGCAGCAGAACACGCGCAGCAACAACCTCGGCTTCGTCGCCGTGTCCGACCGCCGCGGCCAGGCCGTCGCCCAGGCGGGCGACGCGTCGGCGCCGCAGCTGCGCATGGCCGAGCTGCCGCTGGCGGTGGCCGGCCAGCCGGTGGGCCGGCTGCGCTTCGGCGTGCGCGCCGAACGCATGGCGGACACGCGCCACCGCCTGCGCCGCGACAGCCTGCTGATCGGCGGCGCGGTCGCGCTCAGCGGCGCGCTGCTGCTGGCCGCCGGCATGACCTGGCTGTCGCGCGGCTTCGCGCGCCTGTCGCAGGCCAGCCGCCGCATGGCCGAAGGCGACACTTCGGTGCGCCTGCCGGGCAGCCGCGTGCGCGAGCTCGACGAGGTGGCCAGCGCCTTCAACCGCATGGCGCAGGCGGTGCAGTCGCAGCTGGACACGCTGCGCGACCAGGAGCAGCGCCTGCGCGGCGTGCTGGACACGCTGTCCGAAGGCTTCATGGTGGTCGATCGGGACGACCGCCTGCTCGAGGTGAACGAGCCCTTCATGCGCATGGCCGGCATCACGCGCCCGTCCGGCGCCGTGGACTACGCCGCGCACACCAGCGGCATGCGGCTGCTGCACGCCGACGGCCGCCCCTGCGCGTCGCACGAGCGCCCGACGCGGCGCGCCATCGCCACCGGCCTGCCGCAGCGCGACCAGGTGCTGCAGCTGCAGCGGCCCGACGGCGGCGTGACCTGGGTGAGCGTGAACGCGACGCCGCTGCGGCGCGCCGACGGCGAGGCCCCCTGGGCCGCGCTGGTGGCGGTGGCCGACATCACGCGCCACGTCGCCGACGAGCAGGCGCTGCGCAGCGTCAACGAGCGGCTCGAGCGCCGCGTGCAGGAACGCACCGCCGAACTCGAGCGCGCGCGCGACGAGGCCGAGAGCGCCAGCCGCGCCAAGAGCGAGTTCCTCTCGCGCATGAGCCACGAGCTGCGCACCCCGCTCAACGCGATCCTCGGCTTCGCGCAGCTGCTGGGGCTGGCGCACGACCGCCTGGCCGAAGGCGACCTGCAGCGCGTGCGCCAGATCGAGGCCGCGGGCTGGCACCTGCTGGCCCTGATCAACGACGTGCTGGACCTGGCGCGCATCGAGGCCGGTGCGATGACCACATCGTCCGAGCCGGTGGAGCTGGTGGCGCTGGCCGCCGATGCCGCCGGCCTGGTGCAGGGCGCGGCCGCGGCGCGCGACATCACGCTCGAGCTTCCGCCGGCCGCCGGCCGCGCCTGGGTGCGCGCCGACCGCGTGCGCCTGAAGCAGGTGCTCGTGAACCTGCTCGGCAACGCGGTGAAGTACAACCACCGCGGCGGCCGCGTGTCGGTGACGATCGAGCCCGCGGCCGACGGCCGACAGGCCATCGCGGTGGCCGACACCGGACGCGGCTTCGAGCCCGAGCAGCTGGCGCGCCTGTACCAGCCCTTCACGCGCTTCGAGCGCGAGGGCGAGGTCACCGAAGGCACCGGCATCGGGCTCGTGATCACGCTGCGCCTGGTGGAGCTGATGGGCGGCCGGCTCACCGTCAGTTCCACCTCGGGCGCCGGGTCGCGCTTCGTCGTCGACCTGCCGGTGGCCGCCCCCGGGGGCCACGCGGCCACCGCCGCGCCGGTGCCGCCGGCCGGCCCTGCCGCCGCGGGGCAGGCGCCGCACCGCATCCTGTACGTCGAGGACAACCCGTCCAACGTCGAACTGCTGCGCCAGGTGCTGGCACGCCGCAGCGGCTGCAGCCTGGTGGTGGCCACCGACGGGCTGGCCGGCCTGGCGCGGGCGCGCGAGGGTGGGTTCGACCTGGCCATCGTCGACATCGACCTGCCCGGCATCGACGGGCTCGAGCTGGCGCGCCGGCTCAAGGCCGATCCGGACACGCGCGCACTGCCGCTGCTGGCGCTGAGCGCCAACGCGATGCCGGCCGATGTCGGACGCGCGCTGGCAGCGGGCTTCGCGCGCTACCTCAGCAAGCCGCTCGACGTGTCGCGCATCGACGCCGAGATCGACCAGCTGCTGCCGGCCCCCGTGGGCCACCCGGGAGACACGCGATGAACAACGCCCGCCGCCGCCTCTGCATCGCCGCCGGCGCCGCCGCGCTGGCACCGGCGCGGGCCGCCGGCGCACCGCTGCGCGTCGCGCTGGCGCCCTTCCTGTCGCCGAATGCCCTGCTGGCCACCTACCGGCCGCTGCGCGAGCACCTGGAGCGCAGCCTGGCGCGGCCGGTGGAGATGCTGACCGCGAAGGACTTCCGCACGCTCGCCGAAGAGGCGCGCCGCGACACCGAGTTCGACGTGGTGCAGTTTCCTGCCCACCTCGCGCGGCTGGCGATGATGGACTGGCGCTACGAGCAGGTGGGCGCACCCACCGAGCGCGTGACGGTGCTGGTGGTGGTGCGCGGCGCCGGCCCGGTGCGTGCGCCGGCCGACCTGCGCGAGCGCACGGTGGGCATGCTCGATCCGCTGTCGCTCACCGCCACCGTCGGCCGCCGCTGGCTGCAGGAGCAGGGCCTGGCCGAGCAGGTGCGCGTGAGCGCGCTGCCTTCGGTGAACAGCGGCTTCTACGCGCTGGAGCGCGAGGACGTGGCGGCCTTCGTCGCTGCCGACACGCAGCTGCAGACCCTGCCGGCCGACACGCCGCGCGGCGAGCGCGTGCTGGCGCGGCTGACCGACATCCCGGGCCCGCTGTTCGTCGCATCACCACGCATGGCGGCCGCCGCACTGGCCGAGCTGCGCGCCGCGATGGGCCGCTTCGAACCCGATCCGGCAAGGCCGGCCACGGCGGCGAACTCGCACTTCCGGCTCATCGAGCCGGCGCGGCTGGCGAAGCTGGATCCGCTGGTCGCGATCGCGCGCCAGGCGCTGGCGACCCGCTGAGGCTCACTCGGCCTCGGCGCGACCGCAGCCTGTCGTCGGCCGCGCAGGGCCTGTACGACTGGCTGCGCGCGAACAAGCCCTTGCGCGAGCCGGCTGCCTGATGCTAAAGTGATATCACTTTGACATAAGGAGTCAGATGATGGCCGCGATCCCCCGCCTCGCCACCGACCTGCAGGAACGCCCGCGCACCTCGCTGCCCGGCGTGCCGATGTTCGTGCTGGCCTTGCTGTGCCTGCTGGTCACCCTCTGGGCCGGCTGGCAGCTCGTGGCCAGGGGCAACACCGCCGCGGGCTGGCTGCTGCCCAGCGTGCTGGTGGGCGTGTTCATCGTCGTCGGCCTGTACATGCTGCAGCCGAACGAAGCCGCGATCCTCACCTTCTTCGGCCGCTATGTCGGCACCGACCGCAGCCAGGGCCTGCGCTGGGCCAACCCCTTCTACCTGAAGCGCAAGCTCTCGCTGCGTGCGCGCAACCTGAACGCGCCCACGCTGAAGGTCAACGACCAGCGCGGCAACCCGATCGAGATCAGCGCCGCGGTGGTGTGGAACGTGCACGACACCGCGCAGGCCGTGTTCGAGGTCGACGACTTCGAGCGCTACGTGCAGGTGCAGGCCGAGGCGGCGCTGCGCCACCTGGCCTCGCAGTACCCGTACGACGAGGGCGAGGACGACGGCGCCGCCGTGGTGACGCTGCGCGGCGGCATGGACGAGGTGAGCGAGGCCCTGCGCGTGGAACTGCAGGCGCGCTTCGCGAAGGCCGGCGTGCGCGTGGTGGACGCGCGGCTCACGCACCTGGCCTATGCGGCCGAGATCGCGCAGGTGATGCTGCGGCGCCAGCAGGCCGAGGCCATCATCTCGGCGCGCAACAAGATCGTGCAAGGCGCGGTGAGCATGGTGGAGTCGGCGCTGCGCGGCCTGTCCGAGCGCGAGATCGTCACGCTCGACGACGAGCGCAAGGCGGCCATGGTCAGCAACCTGCTGGTGGTGCTGTGCTCCGACCGCGACACGCAGCCGGTGGTGAACGCCGGCACGCTCTACAACTGAGTCGTTCCGGCCTATGGCGAGCCCGGGGAAGAAGTCGTTTCCGCTGCGGATCGATCCGGATCTGTGGGCGGAGATCGAGCGGCTGGCGGCGCAGGAGTTGCGGAGTGCGAATGCTCAGGTGGAGTTTCTCTTGCGAGAGGCGCTCGCACGGCGCGGGGTTCGCTTGAAGGCGCCGCCGGCGCGGGGTGGTGGCAGCAGCGGGGGTTGAGGCATTGCCCGGTCTCGCCCGGGCGGGCGACTCCCTTTCTTTGCTGGTGCAAAGAAAGGAAGCAAAGAAAGCACCTCGCCTACTCTCTGCAGGCACGCTGTGATCGATAGCCGGCCTGTGATCGAGCTACTCGCACCAGAAGGTGCTCGACAGATGCGGCTGTTTCAGGTCCGCTGCGGATCCATGCGACAGCACGTCTGTTCACCGCCAGCAAGACCGGATTCGAGTTCGGCTGTTTGTATGGCTACGAGCGCGCTGCGGGTTCGATGGGTCTCGGCGTTGAACAGCCGCATCT
>JBGAHJ010000007.1:0-285636 GCA_044226255.1 Rubrivivax sp. | reverse complement strand
GCCACCGCAGCGCCAGCAGCGCCGCGGCCGCGCCGGCCAGCGGCGGCCCCCAGCGTTGCGGGTCCCAGGCCCGGCGCATGCGCGTGCCGACCTGGCTCACGCCCCGGCGCAGCTTCTCCTCGCGCGCCACGAGGCGCTGCTCCGCCTGCCGGATGCGCGCGTCGAGGTCGCGCTCCGCGGCGTCAGCGCGCAGCAGGCTGGGGGGTGGTGGGCTGTTCGCGGGATGGATCGCGGTGTTCATCGCGGGGATCCGGTGGGGTGGGCCCGGGTGCGGGCGAAGGGCTCAGCATCAGATGGCGGCGCGTGGCCGGCAGTGCCAGCCGCGGCACCAGTGCGCGGGCGCGCCGCAGCACCAGCCAGGCCGCACCGACGTTGAACAGCAGCAGCACCAGCAGCGCCGAAGCCAGCGGCATGCCCAGCGTCAGCAACGCCGCGACGATGCCGCCCCACAGCACCAGCCAGGCGGTGACGCCGAGGATCGCCGCCACCACCAGCAGCACGACGATCTGCAGCAGCGCGCGACCGGCGCGCTGCAGTTCCAGCGACATCAGCTCGACGCGGTCGCTCAGCAGCCCCGGCAGCTCGCGCCACAGCGACGCCACCGTCTGCAGCAGCGGTTCCGGATCGCCGCCCGGTCCTGGCGCCACGGCCTTCAGCGCTGGGTGAGCCGCGCGATGAGCACGCCCACCGCGAGCGCGGTGGCCACGGCGGCCAGCGGGTGCTCGCGCACCGGGCCGCGCAGCGACTCGACCCACTCGTCGCCCATCTCGCGCGCCTGCCCGGCGCGCTCGTGCAGCGCGTCGCCGGCGTCGGCCACGCCTTGCTGCAGGCGCTGCACGTGCGGGGCGGCGCTGTCGGCCAGGCGGTCGATGGCCTGGTGCGCGCCTTCGACGACGCGGTCCAGCAGGTCGCCGGGTGCGCGCGCGGGCGGCGTGCCGGCGGCGGCGGGCGGCGTTGCCGCGCTCTCGGACGGGCTGCTGGGGAAGGATGTCGTGGCCATGGGTGTCCTCGTGCTCGTTGGATGGATCAGCGCGGCGCGCCGCGGCGGAACAGGTTGACGATCGCGAGCAGGATCACCGCGCCCAGCAGCGAGACGACGAGTCCGCCCAGGCTGAAGACGCCCTGGTTGATCGTGGCCACGCCGACCAGCGGCGAGATGACCCAGCCGCCGAGTGCGGCGCCGACGATGCCGACGACGATGTTGAGGAAGATGCCCTGCTGTCCGTCGGTGCGCATCATCAGGCTGGCGATCCAGCCGATGACGCCGCCGACGACGAGCCAGACGACGAGGTTGATCATGGGTTGCTCCTGTCGGCGCGCGGCGCGCCGGATGTGACACGAGGGCAATCGACGTGCCGGCCCGGCCGCGAAGCCGGCCGGGCGGCGCATCGTTCAGCCCAGGAAACGGCGCCGGCTCAGCAGCCCCACCACGCCCAGCCCCGCCAGCAGCAGCGCGTAGCTCTCGGGCTCCGGCACCGGGGAGCTGACGTTGACGGTGCCGGCGTAGCTGGCCGCGATGGCCTCGCCGGTGCCCAGCAGCGGCGCCGCGGTGCCCGTCACCACGAGCGTCAGCATGCCGTTGAACGCCGACAGCGGCAGGCTGGCCACCTCCACGGCGGTGCTGCCGCCGTCGATGATCAGCGGGAGTCCGTTGAGCGTCACCGAAACGAGGTCGATGTCGGTCTCGGGCAGGAAGCCGATCGTGACCAGGCTGGCCGAGACCATGCCGGCCGTGGCACCGCTGATCGTGATGGTATCGGTGAACGAGCCGGCGAACTCGTGCGTGACACCCAGGGCGGCCGAGAAGTAGCCCGGCGTACCGGCGTTGGGCACCAGTTCCACCGTGGGCGAGAGGTTCTCGGCATGCGCGGCAGCGGTGACGAGGGCCAGCAGCGAGACGCCGGCCAGGGACTTCAGGTTCATGGTGAGCTCCAGTCTTGAGGGGGTTGGCAGAGACAAGGGGATCGGAGGGACGGGCCCTGCAAGGACCCGGCACCCGGTCGGCAAGTCGGGCGCCGCGCCACCCGGGGGCATCCCCCGCGAATGCAGGGGTGCGGCGGCTTGCGCGGCGCGGCCTGGCGTGGCGGTCTTCAGCCGCCGGGGGCGTCGTCGCGCGAAGCGGCGTCCTGCCGTTCGCGCTGGCGCACGCCGGCCTCGGCTTCCAGGCCCGACGGCGTCTGCGCGTCGAGCCCGCGGTCGGGCGACTCGCCCACCTGCGGCAGCTGGCCCGGCCGCTCGATGAGCTCTTCGATGATGAAATTGCCGTAGCGCTGCGCGCGCAATGCACCGTGCTCGCGCGCCAGGTCGGCCAGGCGCTGCGCCGGCAGCCGCGCGCCGCTGTCCGGCACGTGCACCACCAGGAAGTGGTAGCCCTGCGCGGCCAGCGCCCGGTGCGCCCGCACGAGGTTGAGCTCCTGCCCCACCGCGGCCAGCGGGCTGGCGCGGGCGATGTCGGCATCGATCTGTTCGGTCATCTCGCGGTCCGAGTAGCGGCGGATCCCGCCGGCGTCCAGGCCGGCGTCGCGCATCGCCTGCGCGGCCGCGTCGGCGGCGCGCGCATCGGGCAGCGAGATCACCAGGTGGCCGACCGGCTTGAACACGCCGAAGCTGCGCTCGTGCGTCTGTTCCATGGGGCACTCCATCGGTTGTGCTGTGAAGGAACGCACGGCAAGCCCGGTGCCGGCGCCGCGGCGCGCGGGCCGGCACGCGACGGGCACGTGCCTTGCCATCCGTGGTGCGGGGCGCGCGGCCCGTGCGCGCAGGAGGACTCATGGAACGCCAGTCGGATCCGTCGTCGCGTCGTTCGGTGCTCTACGTCGAGGACCACCCGGTGAACGCGATGCTGATGGGCGCCATCTTCGAACGCCGGCCGCAGCTGCGGCTGGTGGTGGCCACCACCGGCGAGGAAGCGGTGTGCTGCGCCTCGGGGCTGGACCCGGTGCTGCTGCTGGTGGACCTGCGCCTGCCCGACTGCCACGGGGCCCAGCTGCTCGACGTGCTGCGCCTGATCCCGGGCTGCGAGGAGACGCCCGCCGTCGCGGTGACGGCCGACGGCGACTACGACCTCGCCGGCACCGGCTTCGCCGAGCTGTGGGCCAAGCCGATGGACCTGCACCAGGTGCTGCGGCGCCTGGATGCGCTGGTCGGGCCGCGCGCCGGCGCGCAGCCGGCCGCGCCGCCGGTGCCGACTCCGCCGACGCGGAACTACGCCTGCGGTGCCTGAGGTGCCTGGGGTGCGTCCTGCGCCTGCGGCGCCCGGACCACCCGGTGCACCAGGTGCAGCTTGCGCACCACCGGGGCCGAGAGCACGAAGGGGTAGAAGTCGGCCACGCCCATGCTGCGCGACAGCTCGTTGAGCACCCCCGTGAGTTCCATCCAGCTGTTCACGAGCGCGAGGAAGGCCGACGGGTCGGGATCGCCCGAGCCGGCCAGCAGCTCCGGTGCATAACGCTCGAACTGCAGCTCCACGCGTTCGCCGTCGAGCCCGAAGCTGCGCGCCGTGTCCAGCGTGTCCACCAGGTGCAGGTAGTGCGCCCAGGTCTCGGCCCAGTCCTCCCACGGATGGCAGCTGGCGTAGGCGCTGACGTGGCGCTCGTTCCAGTCGGCGGGCGGGCCCTCGTCGTAGTGGCGCTTGAGCGCCTGCGCGTAGTCGGCGCGCTCGTCGCCGAACAGGACGCGGAAGGGCTCGTGCCAGGCGCTGCCTTCGACCAGCCGCTGCCAGTAGTAGTGCCCCGTCTCGTGGCGCAGGTGCCCGAGCAGCGTGCGGTAGGGCTCGCCCAGCGCGGCGCGGCGGCGTTCGCGCCAGCCGTCGTCGGCCTCCTCGACGTCGATCGTGACCACGCCGTCGGCGTGCCCCGTGATCACCGGCGGCCCGCCCGGCGTGGCGCGCAGCAGGTCGAACGCCAGCCCGCGCGCCGGATCCTCGCCCACCCTGGCGCGCACCGGCAGGGCCAGCGCGATCAGCGTCGACACCAGCCGGCGCTTGGCCAGCTCGATGCGGTTCCACCACAGCGGCCCGTTGTCCTGGGCCAGGTCGGGCACGGTGCGCGTGAGACGGCAGCAGCGGCACAGCGGCGCAACGATGCCGCGCCCCTCGCTCTCGGGCAGCAGCCAGTTGCAGGCCGCCGCGCTGTGCAGGTTGGCGCAGCGGACGTAGCGCTGCGCGCGGCGCCGGCCGATGTCGGCGCGCCATAGCGCGAGGCCGTCCCTGCGCGGCGGCGCGGGCGCCAGCGGCAGCAGCTGGCGCAGCTGCGGGTCGTAGCCCAGCGGCGCGTGGCAGGCCAGGCACTCGCTGTTGCGGAAGAAGACCGGCCGGCCGCAGCGGCAGCTGAAGGCGCGCGGCGTGACGGGCGCGGGCAACGCGGGGCGCAGCATGTTCAGGCCATCACCACCGGCGCGGCCGCGGCGCGCGCACGGCCGGCCAGCCCGTGCAGGCGCTGCTCGAAGCCGCGCAGCACGCCGTCCCAGTCGATGCGCGCCGCGGTGTCGGCGGCACGGCGGCGCAGCGCACCGTCGGGCTGCCACTGCGCCAGGGCCTGGCGGGCCGCGTCGACGAACAGCTCGCGTCCGGCGTCGCCCGGCAGCGGCGTGGCGAGCCAGCCGTTTTCGCCATGCCGCACGTGGACGCCGGCCGCGGCGGTGTCGAAGGCCACCACGGCCAGGCCGCTGGCCAGGGCCTCGAGCGTGACGTTGCCGAAGGTCTCGGTCTGGCTCGGGAACAGGAACAGGTCGGCGCTGGCGTAGTGGCGCGCCAGCTCGGCGTCGCGCTGCACGCCGACGAAATGCACGCCCGGGTACGCCGCCTGCAGGCGCGCGCGCTGCGGGCCGCTGCCCACCACCACCATGCGCAGGCCGGGGCGCAGCGCGCGCAGCCGCTCGCCGGTCTGCAGCGCCAGCTCGACGTTCTTCTCGGCCGCCAGCCTGCCGACGTACAGCAGCACCGGGTCGTCGGGCCCGGCCTGCCAGCGGCTGCGCAGCCCTTCGCTGCGCCAGCGCGGCGAGAAGCGCTGCGTGTCGACGCCGCGTCCCACCACGTGCAGCCGCTCGAAGCCGCGCCAGCGCAGGATGTCGGCGAGCTCCGGCGTGGGCACGAAGCTCAGGTCGGCCATCGCGTGCAGCCGCCGCAGGTAGGCCACCACCAGCGGTTCCAGCCAGCCCATCCCGTAGTGGCGGCAGTAGCTGTGGAAGTTGGTGCGGAAGTCGGCGCTGGTGGGAATGCCCTCGGCGCGCGCGGCGCGCAGCGCGGCCCAGCCGAGCGGGCCCGGCGTCGCGGCGTGCACGAGGTCGGGCGCGCCGGCGCGGTCGCTGCGCCAGCGCCGGCGCAGCGCCGCGACACCGGCCAGGCCGTAGCGCAGTTCCGGGTACAGCGGGATCGGCCCGCCCGGCGTGCGCCATTCGTCGGGGCCGTCGAGCGATGCCTCGCCCGGCTGGCGCGGCCGCAGCAGCTGCACCTGGTGGCCGGCGGCGCGCAGGTGGCGCAGGCAGCGCTGCGCGGTGAGGGCGACGCCGTTGATCTCGGGCGGGAAGGTCTCGGTGACGTAGACGATGCGCACGGCGGTGTTTCTGGGCGCCCCGCCGGGGCGCCGATGGGCTGGCGATGCCGGTCCTTCGGCAAGCACCGTGCCCGCCGTCACAGGGCCGGCCGGGCGGGCCCGGACGGCGCACGCTGCGGATGCGTGGCACGCGGATTGCCTGTTGCCGCCTTTGGCTTCTGCGTCCACCCCATGAAAGACACCGGCCTGCGCATCGCGCTGATCAGCGAGCACGCCTCGCCCCTGGCCGCGGCCGGCGGCGCGGACTCGGGCGGCCAGAACGTCTACGTCCGGCACGTGGCGCAGCACCTGGCCGCGGCCGGCCATCGCGTCGACGTGCTGACGCGCCGCGACAGCCCGTCCCAGCTGTCCACCGCCGTGCTGGCGCCGGGCGCGCGGGTGCTGCACCTGAACGCCGGCCCGCCGCGCCCGGTGCCCACGGAGGACCTGCTGCCGCACATGCCGGAGTTCACCGAGGGCGCGCACCGCCTGTTCTCGCAGGGCCTGCCGTACGACGTGATCCACGCCAACTTCTTCATGTCGGGCTGGGCCGGCCTGGCGCTGCGGCAGCGCCACCGCGTGCCGCTGGTCACCAGCTTGCACGCGCTCGGCCTGGTGCGGCGCGAGCACCTGGGCGATGACGACACCTTCCCCGAGGAGCGCCTCGCGATCGAGCGCATGCTGGCGCAGCAGAGCGACCGCGTGATCGCCGCCTGCCCGCAGGAGGAGTCCGACCTGATGCGCCTGTACGGTGCGGCGCCGGACCGCATGACCAACGTGCCCTGCGGCGTCGACGTCGCCGCGCTGCGCCCGGGCGACCGGCGCCAGGCGCGCGCGCGGCTGGGCCTGCCGGCCGATGCCTACATCGTGCTGCAGCTCGGCCGGCTGGTGCGACGCAAGGGCGTCGACAACGTGGTGCAGGCGCTGGCGCGGATGTCCGGGGACGAAGGCCTGCCGCCGGCCCGGCTGGTGGTGGTGGGCGGCGGCTCGAGCGAACCCGACGAACGGGTCACGCCCGAGATCGCGCGGCTGCGCCGCCTGGCGGCCGAGCTGGGCGTCGGCGAGCGCGTGCAGTTCGCGGGCCATGCGGCACGCGAACAGCTGCGCGACTGGTACGTCGCCGCCGATGTCTTCGTCACCACGCCGTGGTACGAGCCCTTCGGCATCACGCCGCTCGAGGCCATGGCCTGCGGCATCCCGGTGGTCGGCAGCGCGGTGGGCGGCGTGCAGTACACCGTGCAGCACGGCACCACCGGGTGGCTGGTGCCGCCGCGCGACCCCGCTGCGCTGGCCGCGCGGCTCGACGAGCTGCGCCGCCGCCCGGCCCTCGGCGTCGCGATGGGCCGCGCCGGCGTGCGCCGCGTGCGCACCCACTTCACCTGGGACGAAGTGACCCGGCGCCTGCTGCGGGTGTACGAGATGGTGCGGCGCAGCCGCGCCACGGTGCTGCAGACGCCGCTGCCGATGGCCGAAGCACGCCTGCAGGGCGCCGGCGTGCGGGTGCTGCGATGAGCAGCCTGTTTGGCGCCCGCCGCCCGGTGTTCGACGACGAGATGTCGCCCGGCTGGCCGCCGCTGCCGGTCGCGCCGCGCCGGCCGGCCCGCCCGGCGGTGTTCGTCGACCGCGACGGCGCGCTGGTCCAGGACCCTGCGGACAGCGCCGCCCCGGCGCGGCAGCGCTTCGTGCCCGGCGCGCTGCAGGCGCTGTCGACGCTCGCCGCGGCGGGCTACGCGCTGCTGCTGGTGACCCATCGGAGCGGCCTCGCGCTGGGCAGCTTCGCGCGCTCGCGCTTCGCGCAGCGGCAAGCGGCGCTGCGGCGGCAGCTGCACGACGAGGCCGGCATCGTGCTGCAGGACGACGTGGTCTGCCCGCACGCACCCGGCCTGGCCGGACGGCCCGCGTGCCTGTGCCGCAAGCCCGCGCCCGGCCTGCTCCTGCGCGCCGCGCGCATGCACGACCTGGACCTGGCCGCCTCGTGGATGGTCGGCGGCATGCTCGACGACGTGGAGGCCGGCCGCCGCGCGGGCTGCCGGTCGCTGCTGCTGGACGGCGGCGGCGAGACGGCCTGGCGGCTCACGCCGATGCGCCAGCCGCACCGCCGCTGCACCGGCTGGGGCGAGGTGGCGGCGCAGATCGTGCCGCGCGGCCCGGGCCGCGCGGCCGGGGCCGAGGTGCCGCTGTCGTGAAGGGGCGCCGACCCGGGTCTCCCGTTTGCCCCTGAGGCCCCGATGCAAGCGCCCCACCTGCTCGACGCGTCGATGTTCTGGGTTGCCACCGGCGGCGTGCATCGCGTGCTGGCCACCAAGCACCAGCGGCTCGCCGAGCAGGGCTGGCGTCACACGCTGCTGGCACCCGGCGCGCGCGGCGCCGGCCACGTCGACTGCGGCGGGCTGCGCGTGCCCTTCACCGGCGGCTACCGGCTGGTGCTGAACCGCGGCCACGTGCAGCGCCTGATCGAGCAGGCGCAGCCCGACATCGTCGAGGCCGCCGACCCCTACGTGCCGGCCTGGGCCGTGCTGGCCGCCACCGAGCGGCTGGGCGTGCCGGCTGTGGCCTTCTGCCACAGCCATCTGCCGGCCGTGGCGGCGCGGCTGGCCGGCGGGGACGGCGGCATGGCGACGCGGCGCGGCCGCTGGGCGGCCGAGCGGGCCCGCGCCTACCTCGCGGGCCTGTACGCGCGTTTCGACCTGGTGATGGCCCCGTCGCAGGGGCTCGCGCGCCAGCTGCGCGAATGGGGCGTGACGCGCGCGGTGCACCAGCCGCTGGGGGTGGACTGCTCGGTCTTCAACCCCGCCGCGAACGACCCGGCGTGGCGCTACGGGCTGTGCCGCCAGCTGGGCCTGGACCTGCGCACGCGCATCCTCGTCTACAGCGGCCGCTTCGCGCCGGAGAAGAACCTGCAGCTGCTGGCCGACGCGGTGGCGCGCCTGGGCCCGGGGCACGTGCTGGTGGCGGTGGGTGCGGGACCATGCCCGCCCCGCGGGCCCCGCGTCTTCAGGCTGCCGCCCCTGCACGACAGCGCGCAGCTCGCCCGCGTGCTGGCCAGCTGCGATGCCTACGTGCACGCGGGCGAACTCGAGACCTTCGGACTCGGCGTGCTGGAGGCCATGGCCTGCGGCACGCCGGTGGTCGTCAGCGCCGCCGGCGGCCTGGGCGAACTGGCCCTGCACGCCGGGCTGCGCGTGCAGGGCCGGCGCACCGCCGACTGGGCCGAGGCGATGCACGGCAGCCTGCGCGGCGGCGCCACCCGGCTGACCTTCATGGCGCTGGAGAAGGCGCGCGAGCACGACTGGTCCTGGATCATCGAGTCCCTCTCGCGGCGCTACCTGCGCCTGCTGAGCGGCCGGCCGCGCGCGGCAGCGGCGCCGCCGCTGGCCGACGCCGCGCCGCTGGTGCCCTGACATGGCCGGCCACCTGTGCGTGGTGCTGCACGACGTCGCCCCGGCGCGCTGGGGCGGCTGCACGCGCGTGCTCAGGCTGCTGCGCGAGACCGCGACGCGGGCACGCGTGGAGCTGCCGGTGACGCTGCTGGTGGTGCCGATGATGCACGGCGAGCGCGGCCAGTCGCCGCACTACCTGCGCTGGCTGCGCCACCTGCAGGCCAGCGGGCACGAGCTGGCGCTGCACGGGCTGACGCACACCGACGAGGGCCGCCCGCCGCGCGGCCTGCGCGAGCGGCTGCTGCGCCGCGTCTACACCGCCGGCGAAGGCGAGTTCGCCGCGCTGGATGCGTCCGAAGCGGCCGCACGGCTGGCCTGCGCGCGCGCCTGGGCCGACCGGCTGGGCCTGCACACCCCCGGCTTCGTGGCGCCGGCCTGGCTGCTCAACGATGCCGGCTGGCAGGCGGTGGCGCATGCCGGCTTCACGCACACGGCCACGCTGGACCGCGTGGTCGCGCTGCCGGGCGGCGAGGCCCTGGCGGCGCGCAGCCTGGTGTTCAGCACCCGCAGCGCGTGGCGCCGGGTGCTGTCGCTGGCCTGGAACCACGCGCTCGGCTGGCAACTGCAGCGGCAGCAGGCGCCCCTGCTGCGGCTGGAGCTGCACCCGCAGGACGCCGACCACCCTGCCATCGCGCGCTGCTGGCAGCGACTGCTGCTGGCCGCGCTGCGCGAGCGCGAGCCGCTGCGCCTGGGCGAAGCCGCCGCGCTGGCCCGCGGCGGCTCCGGCACGCCGCCGGCACGACGGGCGGCGTGAGCCGGCGCCTTCGCCGCCGTCAGCGGCGCGGCGATGCGACGTCGATCTCTTCCTTGTGCCCCAGGCCGATCTCGCGGCCGGCCAGCACCGACGTGCCCATCGCCAGCAGCCGCGTCGCCGCGTTGCCGGGCCCGTCCCAGAGGTCGGCGTGGCGCGGCCTGAACTGCAGCAGGACCAGGTCGGGGTCGGCCGGCCCGTCGAACCAGACGCGGCCCGCCAGGCTCCACAGCTCGCGCTTGCGCTCGGCGTCGTCGACGATCTGGGCGGTGCCGCTGATCGAGACGTAGTCGCTGCGCGCCGGGTCGGCGAAAGCCAGGTTGGCGGGCGCCGAACCGCGCGTGCCGAGCAGCGGTTCCATCGTGCGGCGCGACGCCATCATCCAGATCGCGCCGGCGCCGTCCATCTGCAGCGGCGTCATCGGGCGGCTGCACAGCTCGTCGCGGCCTTCCAGCAGCGTGAGCAGCGCCACCCGCTGTCCCTTCAGTTTGTCGGCCAGGCGCTCCATCGTCGCATCGGCCTGCGGCATCGTCTTCATCGTCGTTCCCGTCGTGGTTGGAAAAGGGGAAGGGTTCAGCGCGGCGGCAGGCCCACCGGGTCGGCGTCCTCGTCTTCCACCCCGCCCTGCGCCCGCACCTCGCGGCGCCAGCGGCCCAGCAGGCCCTGCAGCTCCTCGTCGAGCGCGACCCAGTCGGTGCCGTCGTCGGGGGCCTGGTCCAGCAGCTCGGACACGCGGGCGAAGTGCAGCTGGGCCAGCCCCTCCATCACCGCCAGCGTGGTCTCGCGGTTGTCGGTGTTGGTCTGCGTGGCCAGCAGCGACAGGTCGCGCATCAGCTCGAGCTCCCCGCCGGCCTGCCGCAACGCCCGCGCCGCCGAAGGCAGCGCCTCGTGCAGGGCCGGCAGCACCACCTGCTCCTCGATCTTCCACATCAGGTCCAGCCCCAGCAGCAGCTGGCGCTGCAGCGCACCGCGCTTGCGCGACTGCGGGGCCTCCTTGCGCTCGGCGAACAGGCCGAACAGGTCCTCGCGCAGCCCGCCCAGGCGGGCCACCGGGGTCGCGCGTCCGTCAGAGGTCATCGTCGTCACGCCACTCAGTTGCGCTGCACGCTCAGTTCGTTGTCCACCGCGACGACGCCCTCCACCGTGCGCGCCAGCTGGGTGGCCTGGCTGCGCACGGCGCCGTCGGGCGCGGTGCCGCGCAGCACCACGCGGCCGCCCTCGGTGTCGACGTCGATGGCCAGCGCACTGAGGTGGCTGTCGCGCGCCAGGCGCGCCTTGATCTCGGTGGTGATGGCTGCGTCGCGCGACTTGTCCACCACCGCCCCGGCGGCATCGCTCACGGCCTGGCGCGCGTCGCGGCCGGCCTGGCGCGCGTCGGCCGCCACCTCGTCGGCCTTGCGCTCGGCATGGGCGATGGCCTGGTCGGTCTTCTGGCCCAGCGTGGGTTCGTCGGGGTGACGGTCGCAGGCGGCCAGCAGCGCCAGGGTGGCGGCCAGAAGCGGGACGCACAGCGCGGCGCCGCGGCGGGTGTTCGTTCGGTGCATGACGACATTCCTTCGGATACGCCCTCGCTCGAGGGCCATGTCGTCACGATAGGAAGGGACGCGGTCCGTGCCCATCGGCCGCCCGCGCATGCGGGCGTGGGAAGCGGCCTACACGACGCGTCAGTCCGGCGGCAGGCCCTCGGCGCCGTCCGCCGCGTAGTCCTTCAGGCGGTTGTAGAGCGTCTTCAGGCTGATCCCGAGCACCGCCGCCGTCCGTTCCTTGTGGTGGTTGAAGTGGCGCAGCGTGGCCAGGATCAGCGCCCGCTCGGCCTGCGCCATCGAGCTGCCGATGGGCACCTGCACGCAGTCCTCGGCGCCGGCCGGCGCCGGCGCCGCGGCCGCCGGCGGGGTGGCCACCGCCGGTGGCGGCAGCGCCGCCGCCACCGCGGCCGCGCCCACCGGTGCCGCAGCCGCCGGCACGGCGCCGCCGCCGTGCGGCAGCCAGCGCTCGTCGATCAGCTCGCCTTCGGCCATCACGTAGGCCCGCTGCACCGCGTTGCGCAGCTCGCGGACGTTGCCGGGCCAGCCGTAGGTGGCCAGCTGCGCCAGCGCGGCCGGCGTGAAGCGGCGCGGCTGCCCTTCCTGCTCGATGATGCCGCGCAGGAAGTGCTCGGCGAGCAAAGGCACGTCGGCCAGGCGCTCGCGCAGCGGCGGCAGCTCGATGGGGAACACGTTCAGCCGGTACAGCAGGTCCTCGCGCAGCTTGCCTGCGGCCACCGCCTGCTGCGGCAGGCGATTGGTGGCCGCGATGATGCGGACGTCGGCCTCCTGGCTGACCGCGCTGCCCACCCGCATGTAGCGGCCCGTCTCCAGCACCCGCAGCAGCTTGACCTGCAGTTCGAGCGGCATCTCGGTGATCTCGTCGAGGAACAGCGTGCCGCCGTTGGCGCGCTCGAAGAAGCCCTGGTGCTGCCGCTCGGCGCCGGTGAAGCTGCCCTTCTCGTGGCCGAAGATCTCGCTCTCGATCAGGTTGGGGCTGATCGCGCCGCAGTTCACCGCCAGGAAGGGGCGCTTGCGGCGCCGGCTGAGGTCGTGCACCGTCTGCGCCACCACCTCCTTGCCGCTGCCGCTCTCGCCGGTGATGAACACCGTGACGCTGGTGCCGGCCACGCGCGAGATCTGCTCGTAGATGCGCTGCATCGGGGCGCTCTTGCCCCACAGGTGGCCGAAGTGGCCGCTCTTGGCGAGGTTGGCCGCCAGCCCTTCCACCTCGGCCTTCAGCGCCGCCGGCTTCATGATGCGCGACAGCACGCCCTGCAGCTGCTTCAGGTTGATGGGCTTGATGAGGTAGTCGGCCGCGCCCAGGCGCAGCGCCTGGATGCTGGTGTCGATGCTGGCGTGGCCGGTGCACAGCACGACCTCGGAGTTGGCGACCAGATGGGGGTCGGCGAGCAGGTCCATGCCGTTGCCGTCGGGCAGCAGCAGGTCCAGCAGCAGGATGTCGGGTTGCTGCAGCGAGATCTGGCGCCGCGCGTCGCGCAGGTTGTGCGCCACCGCGACGGTGAACTGCTCGCCGGCGATCAATGCACGCAGCGAGGTGGCCGAATCGCTGTCGTCGTCGACAACGAGAGCATGGGGCATTGGAGGACTCCGTTCGAGACTGGGGGACGCCGCTCTTGGCGGGAGCGCAGCTTGCTGGCAGCGGATGTCCGAACGAGCGTCAGGCGCGATCATGTACGAAGACCACGACCGCGGCCACCCACCCGTCAGCGGGGGCAATGGCCTGTCGCAGCTGCTGCGGCTGCTCGCGCTGGGCGCACTGCTCGGTGCCAGCGTCCGATGTGTGTGGCACACGCACCGCCGTCGCCACGGCGCGAAGGTGGCTCCCCTGCCGGAGCGGCTGCAGACGTGGGAAGGCGAAGGCGGCCGGCCCGAACCCGTCGGAGCGGGCCGCGCGGACGCGCGGCCGGCGCAAGCCGGCGGCCGCTAGGCAGCCGCGGCTCACGTCAGCACGGCGGCGCGCGCGGGCGCGTGTGCGGCCACCGCGACGGCGTGCAGCCGCCGCGGGTCCTCCGGCGCGGCCGGCTCGAGCAGCGTGCACAGCTGCCGCACCGCGTCGGCCCAGCGGCTGCTGCGCACCGCACGCGCGGCAGCGCGACGCCGCACGGCCGCGGCCGCCGCGTCTTCGGCGAGCACGGCCTCGCAGGCGCGCAGGAACGCCGATGCATCGAGTGCCGTGCCGCCGGGCGCGTAGCGGGTCGGCGTCACGCCGGCTGCTGCCAGCGGCGCCAGTTCGGGCAGCGGCGCGGCCACCACCGGCAGGCCCATCGCCAGGGCCTCCAGCACCTTCGGCGGCCGCGCGCGCCAGGTGCCGGCACTGCGCACGAACGGCAGCAGCGCCAGCTGCCAGTGCGCCATCAGCGACGGCAGCAGCCGGTACGGCACCGCCCCCAGCCAGTGCAGGTTGGGCCGCCGCGGCAGGGCCGTCGGGTCGAGGCCGAGCACCGGGCCCAGCATCACGAGCTGCCAGTGCGGACGTGCGTCGGCCAGCTGCGCCAGCAGCGCCAGGTCCAGCCGCGCGTCGATCGCGCCGGCATAGCCCAGCTGCGGTCCCGCGGCCTGCCACAGCGGCGCCGCCGCCAGCGCCGCGTCCTCGTCGTCGCGACTCGCGGGTTCGTCGAGGCGGCGGCGCGGGGCCCGGAAGACGCTGTCGTCGACGCCGTTGGGCAGCACGTGCAGGCGCGCGCCCGCACGGGCGACGCGCGGCGCCGCCAGCGCGGCACTGGCGACCAGCACCCGGTCGGCCGTGGCCAGCAGGTCGGCCTCCAGCGCCGCGAGCCCTGCGGGCGCGTCCGGACTGCCGCTCGGTTCGTCGATGCAGTCGTAGACCACCCGCTGCGGCCGCAGCGCGCGTGCCAGCGGTGCCGCCATCGGCGTGGCCAGCCAGACCGTGTGGTGGCGGATGTCCTCGGTGGCCAGCCAGTCGCCCAGCAGGCGCTGCAGGGCCAGGCACGGGCCCGGGTGGAAGACCCCGGCAGTGCCGGGCGTGTGCGGCACCAGCACCTGCAGGTGCGGCCCGCCGGCGACGCTGTCCAGCCGGGCCCGCGCGGCCTGGCGCGGCGCCTCGACCACCACCACGCGCCAGCCGCGGCCGGCCTCGGCCAGCCCTTGCAGCAGGTGGCGCGTGCGGTGCCGCAGCAGGTCCCAGGGCCGATCGCTGTAGGCCAGCAGCACGCGCGGTGCGGCCGCCTCGTGCCGCGGCAAAGGCTGCGGCAAAACCTGCTGCCAGCGGCGCAGCGCGTCGCGCAGCCCCGGCTCGACGCGGCGCGGCAGCGAGGGCTGGCTGCAGTCCACGTGCCAGAGACCGCCGCGCTGCCAGCGCTTGGGCTGCTGCGCGTCGGGATGGTCGACCAGCGGCGACAGGCACAGGCCCTGCACCGGCAGGCCCGCCGCCTGCGCCTGCCGCAGCTCGCTCGCGATCTCGTGCAGCCGCGCCGCGCGATCGTGGTCGGCGGCGCCGGCATCGAGCACCAGCAGCGGACGGTGGTAGCGCAGCCAGACCTCGGTCAGCAGGCGGTGCAGGCGGCGGCCCTGCAGGTCGTGCGGCAGCCCGACGCCCACGACATCGAGCCAGCGCGCGTGTCCGCCCAGCGCCGGCTCGGTGCGGCCGGCCAGCAGGTCCCAGGTCTGCCACGGCCCGCTCGCGAGCGACTCCGGGTGCAGGAAGCGCGCCTGCGGCAGCGCGCGCGCGATGGCCGCCATCGCGGCCAGGGCCGCCTGCACCAGCCTGCGCCTGACGGCACCGCCGCCGTCCGCCGCCAGGCTGCCGATCTCGTGGATCGGCGTGAACACCGGCGGGCGCGCGCCTGCGCCGCGGCCCAGCACCCGCGCCACCTCGGCGGCGAAGCGCGCCAGGCGCGGCACGATCGCGTCGTCGTCCACGCCCAGGCCTTGCGGAAGGCCCTGGTGCACCAAGGTCCATAGGACCTGCAGCCCGTGCCGCCGTGCGCTGGCCTGAACGCGCAGTGCCCGGCCCAGGTCGATGTGGCCGTCGCCGTCTTCGGCCAGCCGCCAGCCGATGCTCTCGCGCACCGCGCGCAGGCCCATCTGCGCCGCGCGCCGATGGTCTTCCTCCAGGCGGTCCAGGTGGCCGCCGTGGTGTGCCGGGTCGAATGCGTGGCCGGCGCCGTTCGCGGGGTCGGCCCCCTCGTAGCCGCCCATCCAGAAGCCCGCGAAGGGCGCGTCGGCCGGGCGCGTGGCGTCAGGGGCCGCGGCGCGCGGCAGGGGCAGGCCCGTGGCGCTCAGCACCGCATCGGCGTCCGAAGGCCGCGCGGCCCGGCAGCCTCGGGCACGATCGGATCGCGGATGGGCGGCCGCGGCTCCGTCAGCGGCGGTTCGATGATCTCGGGGGGCGTCGACGGCGGGTACGGCACCGGCGGCGGCGAAGGCACCACGTCGGGCGGGGGTTGCGGCACGTCGACACCACCGGCCCATGCCCGGGGCTTGCGCGGCGTGCGGTGGCCTTGCGGGCCGCTGGACAGGTTGGGCATGGCGGATCTCCTTCGGCCGCGCCGCGGCAAGCCGTGTTCCCGCGAAGGGCCGGGGCGCGCAGGCGCCTAGCTCGCGGCCGCCGGCAGTTGCACGCCGACCGTGCAGCCGGCCTGCCCACCGGGCTGGACCTCGATGCGACCGCGCAGCGCGCGCACCAGGTCCTGGCAGGCGGCGAGTTCGGGCGCCGGGTCGTCGATGCTGAAGCCGCGCATGTCGCCCTGCGCCTGCAGTCGCAGCGCGGGCGCGGTGCCGGGGCTGGCGTGCTCGATCGCCTGCGCCAGCAGTTGCAGAAGCAGGCGGCGCAGCAGCTGCTCGTCGGCGAGCACGCCCCAGTCGGTGCCTTCGTCGGCGGGCTGCAGCACGAGCTGCACGCGGCGCGCGGCCGCGGCGGGCGCCAGCAGCGCGACGCCGTCGCGCAGCATCGCCGGCAGTTCGCAGCGGCGCTGCTCCAGCGGCGGCGCGCCCTGCAGCCGGGCGAGCTCCAGCAGCTGCTCCACCAGGCCCAGCAGATGGGCCGAGGCCTTCTCGATCTGCCCCACCCAGTCCGCCGTGCGCGGGTTGGCGGACACATGGGCGTCCAGGCGCAGCAGCTGCGCGAAGCCGCGCAGCGCGTTCAGCGGCGTGCGCATCTCGTGGCTCGCACGCGCCAGCAGCGCCTGGCGGCGGGCCAGCGCCTGCGCATCCGCCGCAGCGCCGGGGCGGCGCGACAGCAGCAGGGCTTCGACCGCGGTGCCCAGCGCTTCCAGGCCCTGGCGCGCCGCCGCCCCCATCGGCAAGCGCGGTTCGGTGTCCATCACGCACAGCACGCCCACGGGCACGCCTTCCAGCTTCACCGGCAGGCCGGCGTAGTAGCGCAGGCCCGGCGCGGCGGCCTGGCCCTGGGGGAGACGCAGGCCGGGCGCGGGGTCCGTGAGTTCGAGCCAGTCGAGCTCGAGCAGGCTGTCGGCGCCGGACGCCGCACATTCCTGCAGCAGGTCCGCTGCGAGGCCGCCGTGACTGGCCTTGGCCCACAGGCGGCTGCCCACGGCCAGGCTCAGGACCGCGGCCGGGCAACCGGTGACGAGCGCCGCCACGCGCGCGAGGCCGTCGAAGGCGGCCTCGGGGCCGGTGTCCAGGATGCCCAGCGACAGCAGCAGCGCGCGGCGCAGCTCGGGGTCCGGCGCCGAGCCGCCCTGGCCTTCGCCGGACGTGCCTGGCGACGAGGCGTCGAAGCGTTCGTGCATGGATGGAAGCTCCGGTGGGCGGTTGCAGATGCCCAGCCAGCGGCCAGTGCAAGCCGCATGCCCGCGTCGGGCACGTGGCTTGCACCGGCCCGCGCATGCACGAACCCCGGAAGAACGACCGCGACCCGTTGCCCGACGACGACGACCGTTCCGCCGCCGGCGAGGAAGACCCGGGCGCCGCGCTCGACGGACTCAGCCCGGCGCCGACCGGTGCGCCCGCGCCGGCCGTGCGCCGCGGGCCCGCCGACGACACCGGCCTGCGGCAGCCGTAGGCGCCTTCCTCACGCGCCGGCGAAAGCGAAGTCCACCTCCGGCTTCAGGCCGCCGACGATGCGCGCGATGCTCTTGCCGGAGCCGCAGGCATGCGTCCAGCCCAGCGTGCCATGCCCGGTGTTGAGGAACAGGTTGGCCAGCCGCGAGCGGCCGATGATGGGCACGTTGCTCGGCGTCGCCGGCCGCAGGCCGGTCCAGAACTGCGCCTGGCTCGTCTCGCCGGCGCCCGGGAACAGCTGCTCCACGCGCCGGACGATGGCCTCGCAGCGCACGCGGTTCAGGTCGCGGTCGTAGCCGTTGAGCTCGGCGGTGCCGGCGATGCGCAGGCGGTCGCCCAGGCGCGAGAACACCAGCTTGTACTCGTCGTCGGTGAGCGAGACCTGGTGCGCCATCGACGCGTCCTTCACCGGCATCGTCACCGAGTAGCCCTTGGCCGGATAGATCGGCAGCGAGATGCCCAGCGGCTGCGCCACCAGCGGGCTCAGGCTGCCCATCGCCAGCACGTAGGCGTCGGCGCGCAGGCGCTGGAAGCGGCCTTCGGCGTCGGTGGCCTCGACATGGTCGATGGCTCCGCCCGCCTCGCGCAGCGCGGTCACGGTGTGGCTCATCAGGAACTGCACGCCGTCGGCCTCGCAGCGCCGCACCAGCTCGCGCGCGAAGCGGTTGGCGTCGCCCGACTCGTCCTCGGCGGTGTAGGTGGCGCCGGCCAGCTGCGGCCGGATGTGCCGCAGCGCGGGCTCGATCCGCACCGCCTCGTCGGCCGAGATCACGCGCCGCTCGCAGCCGAGCTCGCGCATCTGCGCGGCGGGGCCTTCGGCGGCGTCGAACTCCTTCTGGCTGGTGTAGAAGTGCAGGATGCCCTGCGTGCGTTCGTCGTAGCGGATGCCGATCTCGCGCCGCAGCTGCTGCAGCGTGTCGCGGCTGTAGGTGCCCAGGCGCACGATCTGCCGGATGTTGTGCCGCGTGCGCGCCGGCGTGCACTCGCGCAGGAACTGCAGGCCCCACAGCCACTGGCGCAGGTCGGCGCGGATGCGGAACAGCAGTGGCGCGTCTTCCTTGCCCAGCCACTTCAGCACCTTCAGCGGTGCACCCGGGTTGGCCCAGGGCTCGGCATGGCTGACCGAGATCTGGCCGCCGTTGGCGAAGCTGGTCTCCGCGGCGGGTGAGGCCTGGCGGTCGACGACGGTCACGTCGTGACCCTGCTGTCGCAGGAAGTAGGCCGAGGTGACGCCGAGCAGGCCGGCGCCGAGCACGATGACTTTCACGAGAGAGACTCCAGGCAAGATGGCGCGCGCGCCGACCGAGGTCGACGTTCGCGGGCCGCTCCCCCTGTCCTTGGTGCCTGAGAGATTCAGCCGGGTCTTGCGGACCGGGCCTTGCTCCTTCGGCGCTTCACGGCTGTGAAGGCTCTCCAGACGGCGATGGTGGTGTGCAGTACGGGACCTGAGCGTTCATGGGAGATTGCGCCTTCGGTGGCTCCGGCCGAGGCCGGAGCGCTCTCCTGCAGGGGTCGGGATTCTAGGCAGGCGTGGCGGACCCCTTCGCGACCAGAAAGCGTTCGGCCAGCAGCACCCAGTAGGCGCTGCCGAGGGCGATGTTGGCGTCGTTGAAGTCGTAGCCCGGGTTGTGCACCATGCAGCCGCCCTCGCCGGGGCCTTCGCCGGTGCCGTTGCCGATGAGCAGGTAGCTGCCGGGCACGCGCTCGAGCATGAAGGCGAAGTCCTCGCTGCCGGTGAGCGGCGGGCCCTGCCGGGTGACCTGTTCCTCGCCGATGAGTTCGACCGCCACGTCGCGCGCGAAGGCGGTCTCGGCCGGCGTGTTGACCAGCACGGCGTAGCCCGGCCGCCAGTCGATCTGCGCCGCCACGCCGAAGCTCTCGGCCTGCGCCGCCACCAGCGCCTTCACGCGCCGCTCCACCGTGGCGCGCACCTCGCGGTCGAGCGCGCGCACGCTCAGCTCCAGCGTGGCGGTGGCCGGGATCACGTTGTTGGCCTGGCCGGCGTGCAGCGCGCCGACGGTGACCACCGCGGGCTGCAGCGGGTCGACGTTGCGCGAGACCACGGTCTGCAGCGCCATCACGATGCTCGCGGCAGCGACGACCGGGTCGGCCGCGCGGTGCGGCATCGCGCCATGGCCGCCGAAGCCGGTGAGCGTGATGGTCGCGTAGTCGGACGAAGCCATCGCCGCGCCCTCGCGCAGCACGATGCGGCCCTGCGCGATGCCCGGCATGTTGTGCATCGCGAACACGGCGTCGCAGGGGAAGCGTTCGAACAGGCCGTCGTCGATCATCCGCAGCGCGCCGCCGCCGCCTTCTTCGGCGGGCTGGAAGATCAGGTGCAGCGTGCCGTCGAATGCCGCGTGATCGGCCAGGTGCCGTGCCGCGGCCAGCAGCATGGCCGTGTGGCCGTCGTGGCCGCAGGCGTGCATCACGCCGGGCCGCTCGCTGGCCCACGCGGCGCCGCTGGCTTCGGCGATCGGCAACGCGTCCATGTCGGCGCGCAGGCCCAGGCGTCGCGTGCCCCGGCCGCGCACCAGCGTGCCGACCACGCCGGTGCCGCCGATGCCGCGCTCCACCGCATAGCCCCAGCCCTCGAGCTTGTCGGCCACCAGCGCGGCGGTGCGGTGCTCGTCGAACGCCAGCTCGGGATGGCGATGGATGTCGCGGCGCAGGCTGATGAATTCGCCGGCGCGCGCCTGCAGGGCCTGCAGCAGGTAGGTCACCGCACGCTCACTGCGGCTGCAGGTTGATCTGGCGGGCCAGCGCGCGGTAGCGGGCGGTCTCGGCCTCGAAGAACTTCGCCGACTCGGCCAGCGTCATCGGCGCCGAGGGCACCTGCGTCTGCGCCGCGAGCTGGGCGCGCACCGCCGGATCCTGCAGCGACTTGCCGATGGCGGCATGCAGGCGCTGCACCACGTCCTCGGGCGTGTTCCTCGGCACCATGTAGCCGGTCCAGATCTTGTACGAGAAGTTCTTCAGCGACTGGCTCTCGCTGACCGCGGGCACGTTCTTCAGCAGCTCGGAGCGCTGCGCGCCGAGCTGCCCGACCACCTTCAGCCGGCCCTGCTCGGCCAGCGCGCCCATGGCCGCGCTGTAGACCAGCACCGCGAAGTCGACCTGGCCGCCGGCGATGTCCTGCAGCAGCGGCGCGTTGCCCTTGTAGGGCACGTGCGCCAGCTTGACGCCGGTGGACGCCTGCACGTTCTCGCGGATCAGGTGGTACAGCGAGCCGATGCCGACGCTGCCGTAGGTCAGCGGCTTGTCGCCCGACTTGCGCGCCAGCGCGATCAGTTCGTCGACGCTGCTGACCGGCAGGTCCTTGCGCGTCACGAACACCATCACCGCATCGGCCACCGGGTGCACGAGGCGGAAGTCCTCGGCCTTCAGCTTCACCGCGGCATTGGCCAGCGGCGACAGGATCACCTCGTTCGGCGAGCCCTGGAACACGTAGTGGCCGTCGGCCGGCGCCGCCAGCACCTTCTGCGCGGCCAGCGCACCGCTGACCCCACCCAGGTTCTCCACCAGCACCTGCTGCCCCAGCTCCTTGCCGAGCGGGTTGAAGAAGATGCGCGCGATCGCATCCGATGGGCCTCCCGCCGGGTACGGAACCATCAGGTTGACCGGCTTGGCCGGGTACGTCTGCGCGACAGCCAGGCCGGCGGACAGCACGAAGCCGGCCGACAGCAGCCAGGACCTGAGGGGCTTGAACATCGACATGGGTGACTCCTTGCGGGGCGCGACCGGCGGCGTCGCCGGCCGGTGGACGAGGTCAATGTAGGAGCGGCCGAGATCGAAGTCCAATGCATTGTTTTCTGGATTACGATGAGTTTGACGTTCAAGTCGCGATCGATGTCATGACCCTCGTCCAGCTTCGCCACCTCATCTCGCTGGCCCAGACCGGCTCGTTCAGCCGCTCGGCCGCGGCGCTCTTCCTCACGCAGCCGGCGCTCAGCCGCAGCATCCGCGCGCTGGAGTCCGAACTCGGTCAGCCGCTGTTCGACCGCATCGGGCGCCGCAGCGAACTCACGCCGTTCGGGCGCGATGCCGTGGAGCGCGCGCGCGAACTCGTGCTGTCTGCCGACGACCTGCGCGACAGCGGCCGCCGCGCGGGCGACGACCTGGGGGGCGTGCTGCGCATCGGCATGGGCTCGGGACCGGGCGCGATGCTGATGACGCCGCTGCTGCTGGAGATGGCGCAGGAGCGCCCCCGGCTGCGCGTCGAGATCGCGCGTGCCGGCACCGAACTGCTGGTGCAGGCCCTGCGCGAGCGCGCGCTCGATGCGCTGGTCGTCGATGCCCGCTCGCTGCGTCCGGCACCGGACCTGCACGCGCAGTTCCTGCACGAGATGAAGGGGGCATTCATGGTGCGCAGGGGCCATCCGCTGCTGCGCCGGCGTCGCGCCCCGGGCTTCGACGACCTGCTGAGCTACCCGATCGCCTCGACCCCGCTGTCGGACGAAGTGGCGCGCGTGCTGGTGGAGCGCTACGGGCCGCGGGCCGATCCGAACCAGTTCGTGACGCTGCGATGCGAGGAACTGCCGAGCCTGATCGAGGTGGCGCGGCGCAGCGACACCGTGCTGCTGGCGATCAGGGCCTCGGCGCCCGACCTGGTGGAACTGGCGCTGCAACCCGCGCTCGCCGCGACCGCGCGCTTCGGCCTCGTCACGCTGAAGCGCCGGACGGTCCCGCCCGGCCTGGAGGCCGTGCGCGCGCTGATGGCGCGGCTGCTCGTCGACTGAGCGAGAGCTGGCCCGGCCCCAAAGCAAAAGGCACCTGGCGCGTGGTGCGCCAGGTGCCTGCTGCTCGAGGAGAGTTGGTGGGCCCTGAGTGACTCGAACACTCGACCAACGGATTAAGAGTCCGCTGCTCTACCAACTGAGCTAAGAGCCCGTGTTTGCTGCTGTCGCGTGGTGGGTCGTGCGTGACTCGAACACGCGACCAACGGATTAAAAGTCCGCTGCTCTACCGACTGAGCTAACGACCCGTCCGTAGAGCCTCACATTATAGACACAGATTTCGGCTTCCTTCACCCCCCGCGGCCGCGGGCTGCCAACAGCTGCGCGATCGCCTCGCCGGCGGCCACCAGGCCGAAGGTGGCGGTGACGGTGACGCTGGAGCCGTAGCCGTGGCAGTTGAGCGAGCCGTCGCTCGTGCCCGGGGTTTCGCAGGCCGCGTCGGCCGGCGCGGCCACGCTTTCGCGCGAGAACACGCAGCGCAGGCCGATGGCGCCCTGGCGCGCCGCGCCGGCGTCCTTGCGCAGGCGCTGGCGCAGGCTGGCGAGCAGCGGGTCGTGCGTGGTCTCGGCCAGGTCGCTCACCTCGACCCGTTGCGCCTCGCGCTTGCCGCCGGCGGCACCGGCGCAGACGAAGGGCATGCGTTGCGCCAGGGCCCAGGCGGCCAGCGCCGTCTTCGCGCGCACCTGGTCGCAGGCGTCGATCAGCGCATCCACCGGATGCGGCAGCAGCGCGGGCCAGTTGCCCGGCTCGACGAACGAGTCGACGATCTCGACCCGGCAACCGGGGTGGATGTCGGCGATGCGCTGGCGCAGCGCCTCGCCCTTGTGCTGGCCCAGCGTGGCGCCGAGCGCCTGCACCTGGCGGTTGATGTTCGATTCGGCCACGTGGTCCAGGTCGACGAGCACCAGGCCCGCCACGCCACTGCGCGCCAGCGCCTCGGCGGCCCAGGAACCCACGCCGCCCAGGCCCACCACGCACACCACGGCCTCGCGCAGGCGCCGGTAGCCCGCATCGCCGTACAGGCGCCGCAGGCCGCCGAAGCGGCGCTCCAGGTCCGCCGCGGTGTCGGCCGCTAGCGGATCGATGCCAGCCGCTCCTTGCCGGCCTGGGCCGCCTCGGACTGCGGGTAGGCCTTCATCAGCTCTTCGATGGTCTTGCGGGCGCCCTTCGGGTCCTTCATCTCGGCCTGGCTGTTCGCCAGCGCCAGCAGGGCCTCGGGCGCGCGCGGATGCTCGGGTGCGGCCGCGACGAAACCCCGGAACGCCGCGATGGCTTCCTTGTAGTCGCGCTTGCCGTACAGCGCATTGCCGAGCCAGAAGCGCGACATGTCGCTGTAGGCGCTGCCCGGGTAGCGGCGCTGGAAGGCACCCAGCATGCCCACCGACTTGTCGAAGTCGCCGCCGCGGATGGCCGCCAGCGCGTCGTCGAAGGCGCGCTTCTCGTCCGGGTCGACCATCGCCTCGCGGCCTTCGATGCTGACCTTGATCGGCTCCAGCTTGCGCAGCCGGTCGTCGAGCGCACTGCCCACGTCCTTCTGGCGCCGCTGAACCTCGGCCAGGTCGCGCAGCATCTGCTCGTCGTTGCCGCGCAGCTTGGCCATGTCGGCACGCATGGTCTCCAGCTGGCTGTTCAGGTCCAGCAGGCTGCGGCGCAGCGCGGCGAGCTGCTCGGTGAGCGCGGCATTCGTGCTGGCCAGCTCGGTGGTGCGTGCCTTGTTGGCGTCCTCGATCGCGGTGAGGCGGTTGCGCAGGTCGAGGATGGCCTTGCGCGCCTCGTCGTCGTCGAAGAGTCCCGCTTGGGCGGTGCTCGCGAACACCAGCAGGGCCGCGGCCCCGGCGACGCGGTGCAGGGGCTGCAGCCTCATCTCATCGGTCCTTCAGCTCGGCGCGGCGGTTCTTCGACCAGGCCGCCTCGTCGGAACCCTGGGCCGCCGGCCGCTCCTCGCCGAAGCTCACCGCCTCGAGCTGGCTGTCGGCCACGCCCAGCAGCGTCAGCGACTTCACCACCGCCGCCGCACGCTTCTGGCCCAGCGCCAGGTTGTATTCGCGCCCGCCGCGCTCGTCGGTGTGGCCCTCGATCACCATGCGCTTGCCCTTGCTCGCGCTCAAGGCCTTCGCGTAGTTGTCCAGCAGCGGCTTGAAGTCGTCCTTGATGACGAAGCTGTCGAAGTCGAAGTAGATGATGCGCTGGGCCGGCATGGCGGCGAGCGCGGTGTTCGCCGCGGCGCCCTTGTTGCTCAGGTCGACGTTGGCCACCTGGGACTGCGCCGTGCCGGTGCTGGCCGCGCCGGCGCCGGCGTTGCCGGCCGGCGTGCGCGTCTCGACCGGCGCGGCGGTGCGAGCCGTGTCCTCGGGCAGCTTGGTGGTGCCGCAGGCGGCCAGCAGCACGGTCAGCGAAGCCAGCGAGCCGAGGCCCAGGGCACGTGTGTTCATCGTCATCTCCTAGCAGGGAAGGTTGGTCGGGCAGGACCCGCCGGCGCTGACTTCAGCGCCCGAACGGCCCCCAGGCCGGTTCGCGCATGTCCGCGCCGTTGGCAACGCGGATGAGAGGCGTCTTGATCTTGCCATCGAGGGTGGTGGTCATCAACACTTCGGCGCCGCCCTGCCGCGTGGCGTACAGGATCAGGCGGCCGTTGGGCGCGAAGCTGGGGCTTTCGTCGTCCTGCGTGTCCGAAAGCACGATGGAAGTTCCGCTCGCCAGCTCCTGCAGCGCGACACGGTACGCATTTCCCTGGCGCGAGATGTAGGCCAGCAGCTTGCCGTCGGGACTGATCGCGGGGCTGATGTTGTAGGCGCCGCCGAAGGTGATGCGCTCGGCATTGCCGCCGCCCACCGCGACGCGGTAGATCTGCGGGCCGCCGCCGCGGTCGCTGACGAAGTAGATCGAGCGGCCGTCCGGCGCGAAGACCGGCTCGGTGTCGATGCCGCTGCTGGTGGTGAGCCGGGTCGGTGTGCCGCCGGCCGCGGGCAGGGTGTAGAGCTGTGCCAGGCCGTCCTGCGAGAGGGTGAGCGCCAACCTCGAACCGTCGGGCGCCCAGGCCGGAGCGCTGTTGCTGCCGCGGAACGAGGCGATGTTGCGACGTTCGCCGGTCATCACGTCCTGCACCCAGACCGCGGCCTTCTGGGTCTCGAAGGAGACGTACGCCAGGCGCCGGCCGTCGGGCGACCAGGCCGGGCTGATGATCGGCTCGGGGCTGGCCAGCGCGGCCTGGCCGCCTTCGCCGTCGGCGTCGGCGATCTGCAGCGTGAAGCGCCGGCCCTGCTTGATGACGTAGGCGATGCGCGTCGCGTTGACGCCCTTCACGCCGGTGAGCTTCTCGACGATCTCGTCGGCGATGCGGTGCGCCGCGAGGCGCAGGTCGGCGGCCAGCACCACCTTGCTCTGGCCCAGCATCTCGTCGCCCTTCACGGCGTCCCAGAGCTTGTAGCGGATGTCGAAGCGGCCATCGACCAGCTTGCTCACCGAGCCGGCCACCACCGCGTCCACCGCCTTGGCGCGCCAGGCGGCGAGGTCCACGCTGGCGCGCTCGTCGGCCACGCCGTCGGCGGGCAGCGTGCGCACCACGCCGCTGCGCTCCAGGTCGGCGCGCAGCACCGCCGAGACCGACACCGGTGCGGTGTTGTCATCGCGGAACGTGGCCAGGGCCACCGGCACCTGGGTGGCGCCGATGCCGGCGATCTCGACGCGGAACTGCGCCAGCGCGGGTGCGGCGGCGGCGAGCGCGCCACCGGCACCACTCACCAGAAGGGCCCTGCGGGCGGAATCGATGCGGTGCATGGGCCCGGATTGTAGGCAGCGGCTTCCGGCCGGTCGCGGAGCCCCCACGCCGCGATAATCCGCGGCCCGCGCCAGCCGGCGCGGGCTTCACAGCCACCCCATGCCCACCCTCCTGCAGCGCCTGAAAAGGCTCCTGCCCTACCTCCGCGACAGCCGCACCGGGCTGTGGATCGCGGCCGCCGGCGCCCTGCTCACCGCCATCACCGAGCCGCTGATCCCGCAGCTGCTCAAGCACCTGCTGGACCACGGCTTCGCCGGCGGCAACTTGGCGCTGTGGCTGGTGCCGGTGGCCATCATCGGCCTGTTCGCGCTGCGCAGCCTGTCGGGTTTCCTGTCGCAGTACGGGCTGGCCTGGGCGGGCAACCGTGCGGTCCTCCAATTGCGCGAGCAGATGTTCGGCCGCCTGCTCGACACCGCACCGGCCCTGCTGACGCAGAAGACCGCCAGCGGCATGACCAACACGCTGGTCTACGAGAGCCAGGGCGGCGTCACCACGCTGAGTTCGGCGCTGCTGACGCTGGTGCGCGACTCGCTGGTGCTGCTGGCCCTGTTGACCTACCTGCTCTACCTGAACTGGCAGCTCACGCTGCTGGTGGCGCTGCTGTTCCCCGCGGTGGCCTGGGTGATGCGCACCATCGGCCGCCGCCTGCACCGGCTGACCGTCGAGGGCCAGCAGGCCACCGACGAACTGGCCTACGTGGTGGAAGAGAACATGCTGGCCTGGCGCATCGTGCGGCTGCAGGGCGCGCAGCAGAACCAGGGCCAGCGCTTCAACGGCCGCGCGCAGCGCGTGCGCCAGCTGATGATGAAGGCGGTGGTGGCCGGCGCGTCGATGACGCCGGTGACGCAGATGCTCTCGGCGGTGGCGCTGTCGGTGGTGATCATGATCGCGCTGTGGCAGAGCCGCAGCGGCGCCAGCACGGTGGGCGAGTTCGTCGCCTTCGTCACCGCGATGCTGCAGCTGGTGGCGCCGGCCAAGCACCTGTCGGACGTGATGGCCCCGCTGACCCGCGGCCTGGCCGCGGTGGAGCGCGGCATGGACTTCATCGAGGCCAGCCCGCCCGAGAGCGGCGGCACGCACGACGGCGGCCGCGCGCGCGGCGAGATCCGTTTCGAGGGCGTGAGCCTGCGCTACCGCGACGACACGCCGCCGGCCGTCGACGCGCTCGAGCTCACGGTGCGCGCCGGCGAGACCGTCGCGCTGGTGGGCCCTTCGGGCGCCGGCAAGACCACGCTCGTGAACCTGCTGCCGCGCTTCATCGAACCCACGGCCGGCCGCATCACGCTCGACGGCGTGGCGCTGCACGACTGGGACGTGCGCGCGCTGCGGCGCCAGTTCGCGCTGGTGAGCCAGGACGTGGTGCTGTTCAACGACACCATCGCCGCCAACGTGCGCCTGGGCGCGGCCATCGACGACGCCCAGGTGCGCGAGGCCTTGCGCGCGGCCAACCTGCTGGACTTCGTCGAGGGCCTGCCGCAGGGCCTGCAGACGCCCATCGGCCACAACGGCAGCCAGCTCTCGGGCGGCCAGCGCCAGCGCCTGGCGATCGCACGCGCCATCGCGAAGGACGCGCCGGTGCTGATCCTCGACGAGGCCACCTCGGCGCTGGACAGCGAAAGCGAGCGCGCGGTGCAGGAAGCGCTGGAGCGGCTGATGGTGGGCCGCACCACGCTGGTGATCGCGCACCGGCTGTCCACCATCGAACACGCCGACCGCGTGCTGGCGCTGGAAGGCGGCCGCCTGATCGAACAAGGCACGCATGCCGAGCTGCTGGCGCGCGGTGGCGTCTACGCGCGGCTGCACGCGATGCAGTTCAGGACCTGAAGGAGACAGCGACCATGACGGCGATCTCACGCTACCCCGTGCCCGAGCTGAAGGACCTGCCCGAGGACCTGCGCGCCCGCATCCTGGAGGTGCAGGAAAAGGCCGGCTTCGTGCCCAACGTGTTCCTCGCGCTGGCGCACCGCCCGGCCGAGTGGCGCGCCTTCATGGCCTACCACGACGCGCTGCTGCTGAAGGACACCGGCTCGCTGACCAAGGGCGAGCGCGAGATGATCATCGTCGCCACCTCGGCCGCCAACCAGTGCCTGTACTGCGTGGTGGCGCATGGCGCCATCCTGCGCATCTACGAGAAGAAGCCGCTGGTGGCCGACCAGGTGGCGGTGAACCACCGCAAGGCCGACATCCCGCCGCGCCAGCGCGCGATGCTCGACTTCGCGCTGAAGGTCTGCAACGAGTCGCACGCCGTCGAAGAGGCCGACTTCGACGCGCTGCGCCCGCACGGCTTCAGCGACGAGGACATCTGGGACATCGCCGCGATCACCGCCTTCTTCGGCCTGTCGAACCGCATGGCCAACGTGATCGGCATGCGGCCGAACGACGAGTTCTTCCTGATGGGCCGCGTGCCGCGCACCAAGGCCTGAGCCGGCTTTCAGCCCGCCAGCCGCGCGACGATCGCGCCCACCTCGCGCAGCGCCTCTTCCACCGCCGCCGTGTGCGGCCGCCCGCACACCAGGCGGATGAAGTGGTCGAAGCGCCGGCCGTTGCTGAACATCGAGCCCGGCGAGGTCTTGATGCCACGTTCCAGCGCCTGCTCGAACACCGCGCGGCCCGAGACGCCGGCCGGCAGTTCCACCCACAGCAGCATGCCGCCTTCGGGCACCGAGAGCCGCGTGCCGGCCGGGAAGTGGCGCGCGATGCCGTCGGCCATCTGCTCGCGCTGCGCCTTCAGCGCCGTGCGCAGCTGGCGCAGGTGGCGGTCGAAGGCGGGGCTGTCGAGGAAGCCGCCGGCCACCACCTGCGCCAGTTCCTCGGTGTAGCGGCTCTGCGAGTACTTCAGCATCTCCACCCGCGCCTGCCAGCGGCCTGCCAGCAGCCAGCCCAGGCGCAGGCCCGGCGCCAGCAGCTTGTTGAGCGACTGGCAGTAGATGACCGAGCCGCTGCTGTCGTAGCTCTTCGCGGCCCGGTACGGCTGCTCGCCGCCGAGGTCGCCGTAGATGTCGTCCTCGATCAGCGGCACGCCGCGCTCCTCGCACAGGCGCACCAGGCGTTCCTTGTGCGCGTCGGGCATCACGGTGCCGAGCGGGTTGTGCAGCGTGGGCATGGTCACCACGGCCTTGATGCCGCTCTCGCGTTCCAGCGCGAAGGCCAGTGCGTCCAGCGACAGGCCGGTGAAGGGGCTGGTGGGAATCTCCAGCGCGCGCAGGTTCAGCGTCTCCAGCACCTGCAGCAGGCCGTAGAAGGTGGGCGACTCCACCGCCACCGTGTCGCCCGGCTGCGTGACCGCGCGCAGCGCCAGGTTCACGGCCTCGATGCAGCCGTGCGTCACCACCACCTCCTCGGGTGATGCGGTGATGCCACGCGGCAGCGCGCGCCGCACCAGCGCCTGGCGCAGCACCGGGTGGCCGTGGTGGCGCACCATCGTCGTCAGCAGGTTGGGCTGCAGGCGCAGCGTGCGCTGCATCGAGCGCTGCAGCGCGGGGCCGGGGTAGAGCTCGGGCGAGCCGACCGCCAGCGCCAGGTTCACGTGCACCGGGCGCGACTGGCCGAGCGCCAGGATCTCGGAGACGCGGGCGTGGATGCCGACGTAGTCCGCCGGGTCCAGCGGCGCGGCGGCCACCACGTCCTGCGCCGGCAGCATGCCCTGGCGGCGCGGCAGCCGCACGTAGTAGCCGGAGCGCGGGCGCGCCTCGAGCCAGCCCTGGTCCTCGAGGTGGCGGCAGGTCTGCAGCGCCGTCGACAGGCTCACCTCGTGCGTGCTCATCAGCTTGCGCACCGACGGGAAGCGGTCGCCGACGGCCAGCGAGCCGGCGCGCATCGCATCGAGGTAGTGGTCCGCCAGGCGACGGTAGAGCGAAGGCGGGGCGGTCATCGGCAGCACGCCGCGATGTTGAAGCGCCGGCCGGCGGGCCGGACAGATACAGCCGGCGCCGATTGTGACGGGAACAGTTGCGGCGGCGTGCATCTGTTGCGGTGCACGTTCCCGGGCCGTGTGCCTGTCGCGGCACGGGCGCGCCCGGCACAGTGCTGCCACGCACAGGAGAACGCGATGAGTCCCGACTTCGAACCCCCGCCCCTGCAGCGCCACGTGCTGGCCGCGGGCCAGCAGCTGAGCCTGCACCTGGCCGCCGGCAGCACGGTGCACGTGAAGCGCGGCAGCCTCGTGCTGCAGGAAGCCCCGCGCTGGGTCGGCGAGACGGTGCTGCGGCCCTCGGCGCGGCTGGCGGAAGGCCAGGCCCACACGCTGGCCGAGCGCGGCTGGATCAACCTGCAGGCCGGCGCCGAGCGCAGCGAACTGTGGTGCGCCGCGCCGGTCTCGGCATGGACAACGGCCACCCGGAGGTGGCCGTCGTTCAGGTCGCTGTGGCTTACTGCAGTTGCTGCAGTGCGCGGATCCGGTCCTCGATCGGCGGGTGGCTGCTGAACAGCGCCATCACGCCGCTCGGGCGGCCGTTGATGCCCATGGTCTGCACGCTCTGCGGCAGCTGGCCCGGGTCCAGCCCGCCCAGGCGGGCCAGCGCGTTGATCATCGGCTGCTTGCGGCCCATCAGCGCGGCGGCGCCGGCATCGGCGCGGTATTCGCGCTGGCGCGAGAACCAGGCCACGATCACCGCGGCCAGCACGCCCAGCACGATGTCGAGCACGATGGTGGTGATGTAGTAGCCGATGCCCGGGCCTTCGCGCTCGTTGCGCAGCACGACCTTGTCGACGAAGTAGCCGATCACGCGCGACAGGAACACCACGAAGGTGTTCATCACGCCCTGGATCAGCGTCATCGTGACCATGTCGCCGTTCGCGACGTGGGCCACCTCGTGGCCGATGACGGCCTCCACCTCCTCGCGGTTCATGCTGTGCAGCAGGCCCGTCGAGACGGCCACCAGTGCCGAGTTCCTGAACGCGCCGGTGGCGAAGGCGTTCGGTTCGCCGTCGTACAGCGCCACCTCGGGCATGCCGATGCCGGCCTTCTGCGCGAAGCCTTCCACCGTGCGCACGAGCCAGCGGTGCGTGGGGTCGGCCGAGTCGTTGATGACCTGCGCGCCGGTGCTCCACTTCGCGATCGGCTTGCTCATCAGCAGCGAGATGATCGCGCCGCCGAAGCCCATCACCGCCGCGAAGCCCAGCAGCAGGCCCAGGTTGAGCCCGTTGGCCGTGAGGTAGCGGTTCACGCCCAGCAGGCTGGCCGCGATGCCGAGGACGACCATCACGGCGACGTTGGTGACGATGAAAAGCAGGATGCGTTTCATGGTGGTTGCTTCACTGCGCGCGGGGGCGCGCTCCGTACGTTGACAGAGCGGGATGTTAGGGCGCGGGCTGCCAGTTCAAGGCAGACCCGGCCCGGGTGGGGCCTTGGTGGCGCTGGGAAGGGGGTCAGCCGGTGCGCAGCCGCACCTGGGTCGGCTTGCCGGCGGGCAGCAGCTCGAAGCGGCCGTCGAACTGCGCGAACAGCTTCAGCGACGAGGTGTTCTTGCCCAGCAGCCGCGCCTCGCGCAGGCGCTGCACCGCGACGTTCAGCGCCAGCGGCTGGCCGGCCGCGAGTTCGGGCAGGCAGTCGAGCATGGCCTGAACCGTGGGGCGTCGCCCGCTGCCGGCCGCGGGCGGTTCGGGCGCGGGTGCCTGCGGGGCGGCCGGCGGCGGTGCCGGTGGCGCCTCGGGCTCGACCACGGCAGCGGTCTTCCTGGCCGCGGTCTTGCGCGCCGGCGCCTTCTTCGCGGCCACCGGGGTCTTCTTCGCGGCCGCCGTCTTCTTGGCTGCCGGCGCCTTCTTCGCCGCCGGGGCCTTCTTCGCGGCGGCGGTCTTCCTCGCCGCGGTCTTGCGCGCGGGCTTGGCCGGCGCGTCGCCTTCGGCCGGCGCCGGGGCAGGAGCGGCCACGGCCTTGCGGTGCTCCAGCACCGTGAAGTCGTCGTAGACGTCCTGCGTCTCGTCGCCCGTCTTGCCCTGCTGGCCGATGCCGCGCACCACGCAGCCCTTCTCGCGCAGGCGCTGCACCAGCGGCGCGAAGTCGCTGTCGGACGAGGCGATCACCACCACGTCGGGCCGCTCGGCGAGCACCAGGTCGATCGCGTCCACCGCGAGTGCGATGTCGGTGCTGTTCTTGCCCGCCGCCAGGTTCACCATCGGCTTGATGCCCAGGCGCTTGAACGCGGCCTGGTGCTTCACCGCGCCTTCGGCGGTGCAGTAGGCGCGCCGCACGTGCAGGCCGCCGTGCTGCTTGAGCAGCAGGCGCACGGCCTGGTCCATGATGTCGACGCTGACGTTGTCGGCGTCGATCAGCAGCATCACACGGTCGATGGTCACTGAAGTTTCCAGGTTAGTGTTTCGCCGGCGCGCAGCGGCTTGATGGTGGCGTCGCCGAACGGCAACGCCTCGGGCAACTGCCAGGGCTGGCGGCGCAGCGTCACGCTGCCGGTGTTGCGCGGCAGGCCGTAGAAGTGTGCGCCGTTGAAGCTGGCGAAGGCCTCCAGCCGGTCCAGCGCGCCGGCGGCCTCGAAGGCCTCGGCATAGAGCTCCAGCGCCGCCGGCGCGGTGTAGCAGCCGGCGCCGCACACGCTCTGCTCCTTCATCGCCGCGGCGTGCGGCGCGCTGTCGGTGCCGAGGAAGAACTTCGGGCTGCCGGAGGTGGCGGCCTGCACCAGCGCCAGGCGGTGGCGCTCCTTCTTCAGCACCGGCAGGCAGTAGTAGTGCGGCCGCAGGCCACCGACGAACAGCGCGTTGCGGTTGTAGAGCAGGTGGTGCGCGGTGAGCGTGGCGGCGGTGAAGGCGTCGCTGCCGGCCACGTAGGCGGCGGCTTCGGCGGTGGTGATGTGCTCGAACACCACCTTCAACTCGGGGAAGTCGCGGCGCAGCGGCTGCATCACGCGGTCGATGAACACGGCCTCGCGGTCGAAGACGTCGATCTCGGGGTCCGTGACCTCGCCGTGCACCAGCAGCAGCAGGCCTTCGCGCTGCATGGCCTCGAGCGTCGCGCAGGTCTTGCGGATGTCGGTGACACCGGCGTCGCTGTTGGTGGTGGCGCCGGCCGGGTAGAGCTTCAGCGCCACCACGCCGGCCGCCTTCGCGCGCGCGATCTCGTCGGGCGGCGTGTTGTCGGTGAGGTAGAGCGTCATCAGCGGCTGGAAGTCGGAACCCGCCGGCAGCGCAGCGACTATGCGCTCGCGGTAGGCCACCGCCGCGGCCGCGGTGGTGACGGGTGGCTTCAGGTTCGGCATCACGATGGCCCGCGCGAACTGGCGCGCGGTGGCCGGCAGCACCGCGGCCAGCGCGGCGCCATCCCTCAGGTGCAGGTGCCAGTCGTCGGGGCGGGTGAGGGTCAGCGAGTCCAGGGGCATCGGACGATTCTCGCACCCGTGCATCCGGGAGGCGGCTCGCGCCGTAAGCGCTGCACCACCCTCAGCCGGAGCGCGACATGCCAAGCCCCACCCAGATCGTCCAGACGATGTATGCCGCCTTCGGCCGCGGCGACATTCCGGCCCTGCTCGAACTCGTCACGGACGACATCGAGTGGATCCACCGCGGCAGCATCGGCCTGCCCTACATGGGCACCTTCCGCGGCAAGGCGGAACTGCTGCGCTGGTTCGGCCACGTGGCCGAGTTCGACGGCATCCAGGTCTTCGAGCCGCGCGAGTTCCTGGAGGGCCCGGGTCACGTCACGGTGCTCGGCTGGGAGCGCACGCAGGCGCTGCCGGGCGGCGGCGTGTTCGAGACCGACTGGGTGCACGTGATGAACGTGCGCGACGGCAAGGTCTGCCGCTTCGTCGGCGCCTACGACACGGCTGCGGTCCTCAAGGCCCGCGCGTCGATCGCGGCCTGAGCCGAGGTCAGTGCTGGAGGATCTTCGAGAGGAAATCCTTGGCCCGCGGCGAACGCGCCTCGATGTCGCCGAAGAACGATTCCTTCTTGCAGTCCTCGACGATCTTGCCGGCGTCCATGAAGATCACGCGGTGGCTGACCTTGCGCGCGAATCCCATCTCGTGGGTGACGCACATCATCGTCATGCCTTCGTTGGCCAGCTGAACCATCACGTCCAACACCTCGCCCACCATCTCGGGGTCCAGCGCCGAGGTGGGCTCGTCGAACAGCATCACGATCGGGTCCATGCTGAGCGCGCGCGCGATGGCCACGCGCTGCTGCTGGCCGCCGGAGAGCTGGCCGGGGAACTTGTCCTTGTGCGCCATCAGGCCCACGCGGTCGAGCATCTTCAGGCCGCGCGCCATCGAGTCTTCCTTGTTGCGGCCCAGCACCTTGATCTGCGCCAGCGTCAGGTTCTCGGTGACGGAAAGGTGCGGGAACAGCTCGAAGTGCTGGAACACCATGCCGACGCGGCTGCGCAGCTTGGGCAGGTTGGTCTTGGGGTCGCTGATGCTGACGCCGTCGACCGTGATGTCGCCCTTCTGGAACGGCTCCAGCGCGTTGACGGTCTTGATCAGCGTGCTCTTGCCCGAACCCGATGGCCCGCAGACCACGACGACCTCGCCCTTCTGGATGCTGGTGGTGCAGTCGGTCAGCACCTGGAAGCTGCCGTACCACTTGCTGATGTTCTTGATGTCGATCATGAGGGGCTCTCAGCGGATGATGGCGATCTTCTTCTGCAGCCGGCGCACGAGCATGCTCAGCGAGAAGCAGATGATGAAGTAGACGACGGCGGCCAGCAGGTACATCTCGACCGGCCGGTTGAAGTTCTTGCCGGCGACCTCGAAGCCCTTCAGCAGGTCGTAGGCGCCCACGGCGTAGACCAGCGAGGTGTCCTGGAACAGGATGATGGTCTGCGTCAGCAGCACCGGCAGCATGTTGCGGAAGGCCTGCGGCAGCACGATCAGCTGCATCGTCTGCTTGTAGGTCATGCCCACCGCATAGCCGGCGTTGACCTGGCCCTTGGGCACGCTCTGGATGCCGGCGCGCATGATCTCCGAGTAGTAGGTGGCCTCGAAGAGCGTGAAGGTGATCATCGCCGAGACCTCGCCGCCCAGCGGCCCCAGCAGCTTGGGGATCAGCAGGAAGAACCAGAGGATGACCATCACCAGCGGGATCGAGCGCAGCGTGTCGACGTAGAACGCCGCCGGCGCCGCCAGCCAGGGCTTGCCGGACAGGCGCATCAGCGCCAGCAAGGTGCCCAGGATGATGCCGCCGATCATCGCCACCAGCGTCAGCTGGATCGAGAAGATCAGGCCCTTGAGGACGAAGCTCGACAGGACCTGCCAGCTGAGGAAGGAGTAGTCGAGGCTCATTTGCCGCCGATCATCCCGGGCACCCGGACACGGAGCTCGATGAACTTGGCCACGCGGTTCACCGCGTAGGCCGACACGAAGTACAGCAGCGTGACGGGGATGAAGATCTCCTCGAAGCGCGCAGTCTCCTCGCTGGCCTGCTGCGCGAACTGCGCCAGTTCGGGGATGCTCACCGCGAAGGCCACCGACGAGTTCTTGACGATGTTCATCGCCTCGCTCGTCATCGGCGGGATCACGATGCGGAAGGCCATCGGCAGCAGCACGTAGCGGTAGGTCTGCGGCAGCGTCATGCCCACGGCCAGGCCGGCGTAGCGCTGGCCGCGCGAGAGGGTGTTGATGCCGGCCTTCACCTGCTCGCCGATGCGCGCCGAGGTGAACAGGCCCAGAGCCACCACCACCAGCACGAACGAAGGCACCGCCGTCTTCAGCACCGGGAAGATCGCCGGCACCACGTGGTACCAGATGAAGATCTGCACCAGCAGCGGGATGTTGCGGAAGAACTCGGTCCAGGCCTCGCCGAAGCCCGAGAGCAGCTTGCTCGGCGCGGTGCGCAGAATGCCGATCAGCGAACCCACCACCAGCGCCAGCAGCAGCGCCAGCAGCGCCACCCCGAGCGTCCAGCCCCAGGCCTGGAGGATCCAGTTCAGGTAGGTGTAGTCACCGCCGCGACCCAGGCAACCCTGGATCGCCTCGCTCGTGGTGGTGTCCTTGCAAAAGATCTGCCATTGCCAGCCCACGCGCTGCTCCCCCCGATTCGGTCTGTTGCCGACCCCGCCGCACCAGGCGGCGGGTTCTCCATCGGCCCGGCGTCAAGCCGAGCTTCACTTCTTCATGTAGTCCTCGACCGGCTTGTCGTTCGGGTTCGCCCAGGCGGCCTTGGTGGCCTCGCTGGCCGGCAGACCGACACGCGTGTTGCTCGGCGGGATGGGCTGCATGAACCACTTGTCGTAGAGCTTGGCGATGTCGCCGCTCTTCATCATCGCGATGATGCTGTCGTCCACCGCCTTCTTGAACGCGGGGTCGTCCTTGCGGATCATGATCGCGATCGGCTCCACGCTCAGCACTTCGCCGACGATCCTGAAGTCGGCCGGGTTCTTGGCCTTGGCGATGTTGCCGGCCAGGATCTGGCCGTCCATCACGAAGGCATCGGCGCGCCCGCTTTCCAGCAGCAGGAAGCTGTCGGCGTGGTCCTTGCCGAACACTTCCTTGAAGTCGACGCCGTTGGCGCGCTCGTGCTTGCGCAGCAACGTGACGCTGGTGGTGCCGGTGGTGGTGGCGACGTTCTTGTCCTTGAGCTGCGCGATGCTGGTGATGCCGGAGTTGGCCTTCACCGCGATGCGCACTTCCTCCACGTAGGTGGTGACCGCAAAGCTCACGTCCTTCTGGCGCGCGGCGTTGTTGGTGGTGCTGCCGCACTCGATGTCGACGGTGCCGTTCTGCACCAGCGGGATGCGGTTGGCCGAGGTCACGGCCTGGTACTTCACGTCCAGCTTGGCCAGGCCGAGCTTCTTCTGCACGTCGGCCAGCACGCGCTGGCACACCTCGACGTGGAAGCCCACGTACTTGCCGTCGCCCAGCGTGTAGCTGAGCGCGCCCGAGCTCTCGCGCACGCCCATCGTGGCGGCGCCGCTGTCCTTGATCTTGGTCAGCGTGTCGGCGGCCTGCGCGGCACCCGCGGCCAGGGCCAACGCGGTGAACATCAACGACAACTTCTTCTGCATGGAAACTCCTTCTTGGCACACAAGCGAGTCATTTTAGGAAGGCGGCTGCGCGAGCCGACCGGGTGTAAGCCCGTGGCCGGTGCATGGATGCAAGCCGCGGGCCATGCGCCAGGCACCGCGGCGGGGCGCAGCGGCCGGCTTGGGCGCGCAATGTAGCGGCGGTGGGCTTCCCGCCGCCAATGCCGAATCAGGCAACGGTCATGCGGCCCGCGCATCCGCGCTCAGGGTTCACCCTGATTCGCCGTGCGAGCCGATGAACTCCCACAGGCTCTGCAGGCCCGGCTTGTGGTGGCGCGCGAACTCGGGCCGCTCGCGGTAGATGCGCACCTCCATCGTCAGCTCCAGCGGGCCGCCGGGCACCGCTGCGGGCACGAGGCGCTTCGCGCGCAGCTCCTTCTTGACGCTGCTGTACGGCAGGAACGCGAGCCCGTGGCCCTCGAGCGCCATCGCCTTCAGGCCTTCGGCCATGTCGGTCTCGTAGATCGGCTCCAGGTGCAGCGGCTCGCCGGCCTGCTTCAGGATCACCTCGACGAGGCGCGCCATGTACGCGCCGGATGCGAAGCTGAGGAACGGCACGCGCTCGTTCGCACGACCCGGCAGGCGGAACAGCGGTTGACCGTCGGGCCCTGCCTTGGCATAGGGCGCGAGGATCTCGTGGCCCAGGCTCAGCATCTCGTAGCGGTCGGCGCTCAGCTGCAGCGGCTGGCTCGGGTGGTGGTAGGCGATCAGCAGGTCGCAGCCGCCTTCGGTGAGGCGCAGCACCGCGTCGTGCACGTTGAGCGCGGTGAGGCGCGTCTTCAGTTCGCCGAAGCTCTCGCGCAGGTCGGTCTTGAGATCCATCAACCAGTGCGGGAAGAACGTGAACGCGAGCGTGTGCGGCACCGCGAACTCGATCATGTCCTGCCCGGCCGCCTGGTGGCTGCGCATCAGGTTGCGCGTGGCCTGCAGCGCGTCCAGGATCTCCAGCGCCTGGGCGTGGAAGGTCTCGCCGGCCTGCGTGAGGCGCGTGGGGTACGACGAGCGATCCACCAGGTCGATGCCGGCCCAGGCTTCCAGGGCCTGGATGCGCCGGCTGAACGCCGGCTGCGTGACATGCCTCAGCTGCGCCGAGCGCGAGAAGCTGCGCGTCTCGGCCAGGCTCACGAAGTCTTCGAGCCACTTGGTCTCCACGGCGCGCAGTGTACGGGCGCCACCTGAAGCGTCGGCTCACAGAGGCGTACGTTGCTTTACATGGCAGTGACATGCGGCGGTGAACGGCGCCGCGCCGAGGCCGTTGAATGAGGGCATGACCGCGCTTCACCGCGCGGCGGCAACACGAAAGGAACAGACGATGAACCGCAAGCATCTCGCCCTCCTCACGCTGGCCGTGGCCGGCCTCGGCACGGCCGGTCTGGCGCACGCCGGCGGCAACGTCGACGTGCAATGGTCGGTGACCATCGGCTCCCCGGGCGTGGTCTACGCGCCGGCACCCGTGGTGGTGGTGGCGCCGCGGCCGGTGCAGCAGCCCATCTATGTGCAGCAGCCGGTGGTGCGCGCCTACCCGGCACCCGTCTACGTGCCCGCGCCGGTGTACGTCGGCCACCCCGGGTACCGCCACGCCGGCTGGCGCGACGCCGACCGCGACGGCATCCCCGACCGCTACGACCGCGTCTACAACCCGCGCTGGGACCGTGACGGCGACGGCGTGCCGAACCGCCACGACCGGCACCCGAACCGGCCCGGCCGCTGACGCGGCCTCAGGCGTCCGGGTCCGCCTGCTGCAGCTGCCACATGCGCGCGTAGGCACCGCCCAGCGCCAGCAGCTCGGCGTGGGGGCCGCGTTCGACGACGCGGCCCTTCTCCAGCACCACGATCTCGTGCGCGTCGACCACCGTGCTCAGCCGGTGGGCGATGACCAGCGTGGTCTTGCCCTGCGAGACGCTCTTCAGCTCGGCCTGGATGGCGCGCTCGTTGGCCGAATCGAGCGCCGACGTCGCCTCGTCGAAGATCAGCACCGGCGGGTTCTTCAGCAGCGTGCGCGCGATCGCCACGCGCTGCTTCTCGCCGCCCGACAGCTTGAGCCCACGCTCGCCGACCATGGTGCCGTAGCCCTTGGGTTGCGCGGCGATGAAGTCGTGGATGTGCGCCGCACGAGCCGCGGCCTCCACCTCCTCGTGGCCGGCACCGGGCCGGCCGTAGGCGATGTTGTATTCGACCGTGTCGTTGAACAGCACCGTGTCCTGCGGCACGATGCCGATGGCCGCGCGCAGGCTGGCCTGCGTCACCGAACGCAGTTCCTGGCCGTCGATGCTGATCGCGCCCTGCTGGATGTCGTAGAAGCGGTAGAGCAGGCGCGCCAGCGTGCTCTTGCCGGCGCCCGAGGGGCCCACCACCGCCACCGTCCTGCCGGGCGGGATCTCGAAACTCACGCCGTGCAGGATGGGCCGCGCCGGGTCGTACGCGAAGTGCACGTTCTCGAAGCGCACGTGACCCTGCGTCACCGCCAGCGGCGGCGCGCCGGGCACGTCGTCGACCTCGCGGTGGCGCTCCAGCAGCCTGAACATCTTGTCCAGGTCGGTCAGCGCCTGCTTGATCTCGCGGTACATCACGCCCAGGAAGTTGAGCGGGATGTAGAGCTGGATCATGAAGGCGTTGATCATCACCAGGTCGCCCAGCGAGATCTGCCCGGCCACCACGCCCACGGTCGCGCGCCAGAGCATCGCCACCAGCGCCACGGCGATGATCATCTGCTGGCCGGTGTTGAGCAGGCTCAGCGTGCTCTGGCTCTTCAGGCCGGCGCGGCGCAGCCGTTCCAGGTTCTCGTCGTAGCGACGCGCCTCGAAGTCCTCGTTGTTGAAGTACTTGACGGTCTCGTAGTTCAGCAGCGAGTCGATCGCGCGGCTGTGCGCCGAGCTGTCGAGCTCGTTCATCTCCTTGCGGAACTTGGTGCGCCACTCGGTCACGAAGATCGTGAACGTGATGTAGACGGCCAGCGCGGCCACCGTGATCACCGCGAACCAGACGTCGAACTTCACCGCCAGCAGCGTCAGCACCAGCACCACTTCGACGAGGGTCGGGAAGATGCTGTAGAGCGAGTACGAGATCAGCGAGTGCACGGCGCGCGTGCCGCGCTCGATGTCGCGCGTCATCCCGCCGGTCTGGCGCTCGAGGTGGAAGCGCAGGCTCAAGGCGTGCAGGTGGCGGAACACCTCCAGGCTGATGCTGCGCGCCGTGCCTTCGGTGGCCTTCGCGAACGTGAGTTCGCGCAGTTCGGTGAAGAGGGAGGTCGAAAGCCTCAGCGCGCCGTAGGCGACGACGATGCCGACGGGCACGACCAGCAGCGCCGACGGATCGCCGGGCTTGATCGACAGCGCGTCGACCAGGTTCTTCAGCAGCACCGGCACGCCGACGTTGGCCACCTTGGCCGCGATCAGGAAGCCGAGCGCGATGCCGACGCGCCAACGGTAGCGCCACAGGTAGGGCAGCAGCCGGGCCAGCGTGGCCCAGTCCGAGCGCGGGCCGGCGGGCGGCTCCGGCGCCGGCGCGATGGCCATGCCGCGGTGCGCGCGCGAGCTCATGTCGCCTCCTTGCGCAGCACGATCTCGCGGTAGCCGAGCAGGCCCATCGCGACGGTGGGATACAGCAGGTAGCCCGAGAGCACGTTGCGGCTGCGCGCCTGCGCCCGCCGCGCGAGTGCGCGCCGGGCCAGCCAGGGCACGCGGATGATCGCGCCGACGAGCCGATCGAGGCGGCGCAGGTTCGGCAGCACCTGGCGGTCCAGCGTCTCGATCTTCTCCAGCGCAAGGCCCTGCGCCGCGGCCGCCGCGACCAGTTCGTCGGCCACCTGCCATTCGTTCACGGCGGCGCCGCGCGCGGCGAGCTGCACCGCCATCGCGCCGTCGGCATCGAGCGCCCCTGTCGGCCGCAGCTGGTAGCCGTCGAACAGCGTGAAGCGGCCGCCGGGGCGCAGCACGCGCGCCACCTCGGCGAGCGCGCGCGAGGTGTCGGGTGCGTGGCAGAAGGCCTCGATCGCGAAGGCTTCGTCGATGCTCCCGTCCGCCTGGGGCAGCCGCTGCATGTCGCCCAGCTGCAGCTGCACGTTCGTGGTGCCGGCGGCCTGCATGCGCTGCTGCGCCAGCGCCAGGTGGTCCGGCGTGAGGTCGATGCCGTGGAAGCGCGTGCCCTTGTGCCGTGGCGCCAGCCAGCCCAGGTTGAAGCCCTGGCCGAAGCCCAGCTCCAGCACGTCGCCCGGCGCCTTCTGCGCCCAGCGCGCCTCGATGCGCCGCAGGTGCTCGCGGAAGCCGTCGGGGTCGAAGCGGCCGCTCTCGTTCAGCGCCATGTGCGTGGCGCCTTCGCTCGAGTGGTGCTTGCGGTAGGCGGCATGGCACTCGCTGTAGTAGGCCTGCACCTTCTGCGCGTCGAGCCGCTCGCCGAGGATGTCCTGCAGCGGGAACAGGCGCTCCAGCTTGCGCAGGCGGCGCGACAGGTCGCGCTGGCGTCGAAGCGGCGTCTGTGCGCCGCGCATCCAGTTGAACAGCATCGGCCGATTATTCCAGCCGCTACAGTTCGGCAAGGAACGAGGGACACCGATGAACCACGAGGACGATCCCATCCACCTGGCGCCGCTCGAGCTGCCCGGCGACCGCCAGCTGGTGCTGCGCGTGATGCCGCTGCCGGCCGACGTGAACGCCAACGGCGACATCTTCGGCGGCTGGATCATGGCCCAGGTGGACCTGGCCGGCGCGGTGCTGCCGGCGCGCATCGCCAAGGGCCGCATCGCCACCGTGGCGGTGAACCAGTTCGTGTTCAAGCAGCCGGTGAGCCTGGGCGACCTGCTGAGCTTCTATGCCAAGGTCACCCGCATCGGCAACACCAGCATCAGCGTGCATGTGGAGGTGTACGCCGAGCGCAACCCTGCCAACCTGCAGGTGGTGAAGGTGACCGAGGCCGACCTCACCTACGTGGCCATCGACCACGAAGGCAAGCCGCGGGCGGTGCCGCGATAGGGAGCGACTGGAGCGCTTGTCCCCGCCAGGCTCCCGCCACGGATCCGGCTCCGCCGGTCCGTCAGCGGGCGGCCCCCTCGGGGGGTCGCGAGCGAAAGCGAGCTTGGGGGCTCAATCCACGAAGAAGTCGGGGATGAAGGTCCTGTTGCCCGGCGTCACCGCGTAGCCGTCGAGGTCCGTCACGCCGTGTTCGGCGAGCAGCGTGTCGTCGATGAAGAAGTTGCCGGTGGTCGCCTTCGCATCGCTGGTCAGGATGAACCAGGCCGCGTCGGACAGGATCTCGGGCTTGCGGCACAACGCGATGTCGACGCCCGGGATCATCTGCAGCGCCGCGGTGGCGATCGCGGTGCGCGGCCACAGGCTGTTGACCGCGATGCCCATCGGCTTGAACTCCGCCGCGTGGCCCAGCGTGCACTCGCTCATGCCGTACTTGGCCATCGTGTAGGCCACGTGGCCCTTGAACCAGTGCGGCTTCATGCTCAGCGGCGGGCTCATGTTCAGCACGTGCGGGTTGCGCCCGGCCTGCGCGCTCTTCACGAGCTCCGGCAGGCAGGCCTGCGTGCAGCAGTAGGTGCCGCGCACGTTCACGCCGAACATCAGGTCGAAGCGCTTCATCGGCGTCATCGGCGTCGGCGTGAGGCTGATCGCACTGGCGTTGTTGACCAGAATGTCGATGCCGCCGAAGCGCTCCACCGCCGCCTTCACGGCCGCGGCCACCGCGTTCTCGTCGCGGATGTCGGTCTGCACCGCCAGCGCCTGGCCGCCGGCCGCTTCCACCTCGGCCGCCGCGCTCGCCAGCGTTCCGGGCAGCTTGGGGTTCGGGTCCACCGTCTTGGCCAGCAGCACGAGATTCGCGCCGTCGGCTGCCGCCCGTTTCGCGATCGAAAGGCCGATGCCGCGGCTCGCGCCGGTGATGACGATCGTCTTGCCGGCCAGGGAGCGGGTGCTCATGTGGGGTTCTCCTCCAGGTGGATGTGCGGGCGCACCTGCGCCGCGATGTGTTCGGCGATGGCCGACGCGCAGTAGCGGTACACCGGCTCGCCGGGGTGGAAGCCGTCGGCGGCCATCACGCCACGGTTCAGCGGCATCTGCATGTCCACCAGCGACACGTCGTCGCGCGTGGCCACCCAGCGGTTCAGCGCTGCGTTGTGGCGCCTGGCGTCGCTGCCGGAAACCCAGCGCAGGGGCTGCGGCAGGCCGGGGAAGTCGTGGATCGGCGGCAACGGCGCGAACACCACGTGCTGCACGCCGTGCGCGTTGCGCAGATGGTTGGCGATGTGCTCGCGCGACGAGACCGCATGGTGAGAAGGCACCTGGTCGACCACGTCGTTGACGCCGGTGACGACCACCGCGACGTCGAACATTCCCTGCGCCTCGCGCCGCAGCAGCTCCAGCGTCTGCGCCGTGGTGAGGCCCGACTTCGCGAGCAGCCGCCACGCGATGCGCGCGCCGCAGCGTTCCGCCAGCTGCGCGGTCAGCTGCCCGGCCAGCGCCTCGCGCTGCGTCACCACGCCGACGCCGGCCGCCGACGAATCGCCGGTGATCAGCAGCCGCAGCCGCGTGCCTTCGCCGATTTCGCCATGGCGGTCGCCGGTGGCTTCGGGCAGGCGCGGCAGGCGCCGGCGCGTCACGATCGCCTGCGCCAGCAGCAGGGGCAGCAGCGCGGTCTTGACGGCGAGCGACATCAGAACTTCGAGAAGTCGGGCTTGCGCTTCTGGAAGAAGGCCTGGAAGGCTTCCATCGCCTCCGGGCTCTTCAGCCGTGCGGCGAAGATCTCGCCTTCGCTGCGGATCGTCTTCAGCGTCTGCTCGATCTGCGGCGCGCGCATCAGCGCCTTGGCCTGGCGCACCGCGCCGGGCGGCAGCTGGTTGAAGCGCTCGGCGACGCGGCGCGCGTGGTTCACCACCTCGCCGCTGGGCAGCACCGCGTTAGCGATGCCGCACTCCACGGCCTGTTCGGGCGTGAACGGGTCGCCGAGCAGCAGCTTCTCGGCCGCGCGGCGGTGGCCCATCAGCTGCGGCACGACGAGGCTGGAGGCGAACTCGGGCACCAGGCCGAGCGCGACGAAGGGCATCGCCAGGCGCGCCTCGTCGCCGACGTAGACGAAGTCGCAGTGCAGCAGCATCGTGGTGCCGATGCCGATGGCGGCGCCGGTGACGGCGGCGACCACGGGCTTGTCGCAGTCGAGCAGCGCGCGCATGAACTGGAACACGGGCGAGTCCATCGCCTCGCTGCCCTGCCCCGGCGCGCGCGTCATGAAGTCCTCGATGTCGTTGCCGCTGGTGAAGATGCCGGGCTGGCCGGTGATCAGCACGGCACGCACGGCGTTGTCGGCCTTGGCCGCCACCAGCGCGTCGCGCATCGCCTCGTACATCGCGACGGTGAGCGCGTTCTTCTTCTCGGGGCGCGCGATCTCGATCGTGGCGACGCCGTTGAGGGTGGCGGTCTTGATGCTCATGTCGTTCGTCTCCGTTCAGGTCTTCGTGACCAGGGTCCAGTGGTTGGCCAGATGCATGAGGTGGGCGCGCGTGTACTGCGCCTTGTCGAGCGTGCCGTACGCGAAGTGCGGGGCCAGCGTGCCGGCGTGGGCTTCGAAGTCCTGCAGCGCCTTCAGCAGCCGCGCGACCGCCGGCTCGAGTGCGCCGGGCGCGTCCAGCGCCGGCGCGCCGGGGATCGGCTCGTCGAGGCCGTGGCTCATCCTGCCGCGGCCGTCGAACAGCGCGAAGGCGGCGTGGCCCACCGTGTGCTGGAACAGGGCGGACCTGGGTTCGGGGAAGCCATTCAGCGAGTACTCCACGCTCTGCGCCGCGTGGTTCAGCACCTGCGGCAGGCTCCACGTGCCGCTGGCACGCCAGCCGTTGCCGTCGGGCAGCAGCGCCTTCAGCGCGGCGCGTGCGGCATCGAGCGTCGGGAAGGTCTGCACCGCGCCGGCGCCGCAGCCCTGCAGCAGCCACGAGGGGGCTGCCGCTGCGGCCACGAAGTGCCGGCGCTGCACGGGCTCAGACCCGCTCGATGATGCCGGCGGCGCCCTGCCCCATGCCGACGCACATCGTCACCATGCCGTACTTCAGGTTGTGCCGGCGCAGCGCATGCACGACGGTGGCGGCACGGATCGCGCCGGTCGCGCCCAGCGGATGGCCCAGCGCGATGGCGCCACCCATCGGGTTGACCTTGCTCGGGTCCAGGCCCACGGTGTTGATCACCGCCAGCGCCTGCGCCGCGAACGCCTCGTTCAGCTCGATCCAGCCCAGGTCGTCGAGCTTCAGCCCGGCGTAGCGCAGCGCAGCCGGGATCGCCTCGATCGGGCCGATGCCCATGATCTCCGGCGGCACGCCGCGCGCGGCGTAGCTGACGAAACGCGCCAGCGGCTTCAGGTCGAACTGCTTCACGGCCTTCTCGCTGGCCAGGATCAGCGCACCGGCGCCATCGCTGGTCTGGCTGCTGTTGCCGGCCGTGACGCTGCCCTTCGCAGCGAACACCGGCTTCAGCTTCGCCAGCCCTTCCAGGCTGGTGTCGGGCCGCGCGCCCTCGTCCAGGTTCACCGTGCGCGTCTTCGTGCCGGCCTGGCCGGTGGCCAGATCGGGGAAGCGGTCGACGATCGTGACCGGCGTCATCTCGTCGCCGAACTCGCCTGCGGCCTGTGCCTTCAGCGCCTTCTGGTGCGAGGCCAGCGCGAACGCGTCCTGCGCCTCGCGGCTCACCTTCCACTGCGCCGCCACCTTCTCGGCCGTGAGGCCCATGCCGTAGGCGATGCCGACGTTCTCGTCCTTCGCGAAGATCTCGGGGTTGAAGCTCGGCTTGTTGCCGCCCATCGGCACCATGCTCATGCTCTCGGCGCCGCCGGCGATCATCACGTCGGCCTCGCCGACGCGGATGCGGTCCGCCGCCATCTGCAGTGCGGTCAGGCCGCTGGCGCAGAAGCGGTTGATCGTGACGCCACCCACCGAATTCGGCAGCCCGGCCAGCACCATCGCCACGCGGGCCATGTTGATGCCCGACTCGGCCTCCGGGAAGCTGCAGCCGATCACCGCATCCTCGATCGCCTTCGGGTCCAGGCTCGGCACCTGTGCCAGCGCGCTCTTCACCGCGGCGACGAGCAGATCGTCGGGCCGCGTGTTGCGGAAGAACCCGCGCGGCGCCTTGCCGATCGGCGTGCGCGTGGCGGCGACGATGTAGGCCTCTTGAACTTGCTTGCTCATATCTCGTCCCTGCTCAGTTGCGAACCGGCTTGCCGGTCTGCAGCATGCCCATGATTCGCTCTTGCGACTTCGGATGTTCGAGCAGCCCGCAGAAGCGGTCGCGCTCCATCGCCATCAGGTACTCCTCGGTGACGAGGCTGCCGGCATCCACATCGCCGCCGCAGACCACTTCGGCGATCAGCGTGCTGATGTGGAAGTCGTGCGCGCTGATGAAGCCGCCGTCGCGCATGTTGGCGAGCTGGCCCTTGATGGTGGCGATGGCCGAACGGCCGGCCACCGGGAACACCGACTTCGTCGGCGGCCGGTAGCCGCTGTCGAACAGGGCCTTGGCCTGGGTGATGGCGACGTGCAGCAGTTCGTCCTTGTTCGGGACGATCACATCGCTCCACAGCAGGTACCCGAGCTTGCGCGACTCGATCGCGCTGGTGCCCACCTTGGCCATCGCCGCGTTGGTGAAGCCGTCGGTGACGAACTTCAGCAGGTCGGCATTCGCGTTGCCCGCCGCCGCCATCTCGGCCGCGCGGCGCGCGATGTAGGCCAGGCCGCCGCCACCCGGAATCAGGCCCACGCCCACTTCGACGAGGCCGACGTAGGTCTCCATCGCCGCGACGCGCTTCGCGCTGTGCACCGCCAGTTCGCAGCCGCCGCCGAGGGCGATGCCGCGCATGGCCGACACCACCGGCACCTGCGCGTAGCGGATGCGCAGCATGGCGTCCTGCAGCTTCTTCTCTTCCGGCTTGATGCCCTTGGCGCCGCTCTTCATGAACACCGGCATCAGCGCCTCGAGGTTGGCACCGGCCGAGAACACGTCGTCGGGCGACCAGATCACGAGGCCCTTGTACTGGCTTTCCGCGATCTCCACCGCCTTCAGCAGCCCTTCGGTGACGGACGGGCTGATCAGATGCAGCTTCGCGGTGATGCTGGCGATGACGACTTCGCCATCCAGCGTCCAGACGCGGATCTCCTCGTTCCTGAACAGCTCGGTGCCGCTCTTCAGCGGCTCCACCGCGCCCGAGCCGAGCACGTTCTCGGGGAAGTGCTGGCGGCCATAGACCGCGAGCGAACTGCGCGGCACGTAGGCCTTCTTCGCCGGGCTCCACGAGCCTTCCGGGGTGTGCACGCCGGTACGTCCATCGAACACCCAGGCCGGCAGCGGCGCGGTGCTCAGTGCCTTGCCCGCGGCTATGTCTTCCTTCACCCAGCCGGCCACCTGTTGCCAGCCGGCTTCCTGCCACAGCTCGAACGGCCCTTGCTTCGTGCCGAAGCCCCAGCGCATCGCGAAGTCGACATCGCGCGCGGTCTCGGCGATGTCTTCCAGGTGCACCGCGGCGTAGTGGAAGCTGTCGCGCAGGATGGCCCACAGGAACTGGGCCTGCGGGTTGGTGCTTTCACGCAGCAGCTTCAGGCGCTCCGCCGCCGGCTTCTTCAGCATGCGCTCGACGATCGGCTCGGCCTTGCCGCCCGCCGGCACATAGTCGGCCTTCGCGGGGTCCAGGCGCAGGATGTCCTTGCCGACCTTCTTGTAGAAGCCCGCGCCGGTCTTCTGGCCCAGCGCGCCTTGCTCGATCAGCCTGGCCAGCACCGGCGGCGTGGCGTAGCTGGGGAAGAACGGGTCGGACGCGAGGTTGTCCTGCAGCGTCCTGATCACGTGGGCCATCGTGTCCAGGCCCACCACGTCGGCGGTGCGGAAGGTGCCGCTGCTGGCGCGGCCCAGCTTCTTGCCGGTGAGGTCGTCGACCACGTCGTAGGAAAGGCCGAAGGTCTCGGCTTCCTTGATCGTCGCCAGCATGCCGGCGATGCCGACGCGGTTGGCGATGAAGTTCGGCGTGTCCTTCGCGCGCACCACGCCCTTGCCGACGGCGCTGGTGACGAAGGCTTCGAGCTGGTCCAGCACCTCCGGCTTCGTCGTCGGCGTGTTGATCAGCTCCACCAGGTACATGTACCGCGGCGGGTTGAAGAAGTGGATGCCGCAGAAGCGCGGCTTGATCTCTTCGGGCAGCGCTTCCGACAGCTTCGTGATCGACAGGCCCGAGGTGTTGCTGGCGACGATCGCGTGCGGCGCCAGCGCCGGCGCGATCTTCCGGTACAGGTCCAGCTTCCAGTCCATGCGCTCGGCGATGGCCTCGATCACGAGGTCGCACTCGCCCAGCAGCGCGAGGTGCTCCTCGTAGTTCGCTTGGCCGATCAGCGCGGCGTCCTCGGGCACGCCCAGCGGCGCGGGCTTGAGCTTCTTCAGGTTCTCGACGGCCTTCGTGACGATGCCGTTCTTCGGGCCTTCCTTCGCAGGCAGGTCGAACAGCACCACCGGCACCTTGACGTTGACGAGGTGGGCCGCGATCTGCGCGCCCATCACGCCGGCGCCGAGCACGGCCACCTTGCGGACTTGGAATCGATTCACTTGCACTCCTTGGGCGTCGTCACTCGACGCGGATCCAGGTCTGGTTGCGATAGAACGGGCCCACGTAGCCGCGCACTTCGAGCTGCTTGCCGCCCTCCTTCGGGGTCAGGCGCAGGCGGTAGGTCTTGCCCTTGTTGGGATCGAGGATCGTGCCGCCTTCCCAGGCGTCGCCGGCTTCGTTCTTCTTCGCGCCGCGCACGATCTCCAGGCCGACGATCGGCTTGTCCTTGCGCTCGTCCTCGCACTTGTCGCACTTGGCGTCGGGCTTGGCGTCGGCCGCCAGCAGCTTCTCGATCTTGCCGGTGACGACGCCGCCGTTGTCCGACAGGCGCACCAGCGAACGCTCGGTCTTGGTCTCGTCGTCGATGGTCTTCCACAGGCCCACGGGCGTGGCCTGCGCACAGGCCACGCCAGCGGCGGAAAAGAGGCTCAGGGCGATGAGGGTCTTCTTCATGTTTGTCTCCTTGGCTCCATGACGATGGGTCGTTATCAGAACATGCTTTCTTCCATCGCCAGCAGCGGGGCCACACCGGCGCGCGCGCTGCGGATCAGCCCAGCGGTCTCCGGCAGCAGTTTTGCGAAGTAGAAGCGCGCGGTGTGCAGCTTGGCCGTGTAGAACGCGTCGCCGCTGTCCTTCCTGGCCAAGGCCACCTTCGCCATGCGGGCGAAGAAGTAGGCGAACACCAGGTGGCCGCAGACGCGCAGGTAGTCCACCGCCGCGCCGCCCACCTCGTCGGCGTTGCCGAAGGCCTTCATGCCGAGTTCGGTGGTGAGCTTGGTGACCTTATCGCCCAGGTCGGCCAGCGGGTTCACGAACTCCTGCATCGCCTCGTTGGTGCCTTCGTCCTCGATGAAGGCCTGCACGATCCTGCCGAACTTCTTCAGCTTGGCGCCGTTGTCCATCAACACCTTGCGGCCCAGCAGGTCCAGGCTCTGGATCGTGTTGGTGCCTTCGTAGATCATGTTGATGCGGGCATCGCGCACGTACTGCTCCATGCCCCACTCGTGGATGTAGCCGTGGCCGCCGAAGACCTGCATGCAGTGGCTGGTGGCGATCCAGCCGTTGTCGGTGAGGAAGGCCTTCACGATCGGCGTCAGCAGCGCCACGAGGTCGGCGCATTCCTTGCGCTCGTCCTCGTCGTCGCTGCTGAGTTCCTTGTCGATCAGGAGCGCGATGTAGATGGCCAGGGCGCGGCCGCCTTCGGCGTAGGCGCGCGCGGTGAGCAGCATCTTGCGCACGTCGGGATGCACGATGATGGTGTCGGCCGGCTGGTCCGGGTTCTTCGGGCCCGACAGGCTGCGCATCTGGATGCGGTCCTTGGCGTAGGCCACCGCGTTCTGGTAGGCCACTTCGGTGAGGCCCAGGCTCTGGTTGCCGACGCCCAGGCGCGCCGCGTTCATCATCACGAACATCGCCGCCAGGCCCTTGTGCGGCTGGCCCACCAGCGTGCCGACGGCGCCGTCCAGGTTCAGCTGCGCGGTGGCGTTGCCGTGGATGCCCATCTTCTCCTCGAGCGCGCCGCAGAAGATCGGGTTGCGTTCGCCGAGCGAGCCGTCGGCATGCACCTTGTACTTCGGCACCACGAACAGGCTGATGCCCTTGCTGCCCGCCGGCGCGTCCGGCAGGCGCGCCAGCACCAGGTGGATGATGTTGCCGGCCATGTCGTGCTCGCCGGCGCTGATGAAGATCTTCTGGCCCGTGAGCCTGTAGCTGCCGTCGGCCTGGGGCTCGGCCTTGGTGCGCAGCAGGCCGAGGTCGGTGCCGCAGTGAGGTTCGGTCAGGCACATGGTGCCGGTCCACTCGCCGCTGGTGAGCTTCGGCAGGTAGGTCTTCTTCTGCTCGTCGGTGCCGTGCGCCTTCAGCGCTTCGTACGCGCCATGGCTCAGGCCCGGGTACATCGTCCAGGCCTGGTTGGCCGAGTTCAGCATCTCGTAGAAGCACTGGTTGATGACCACCGGCAGGCCCTGGCCGCCGTACGCCGGGTCCGCGCTCAGCGCGGCCCAGCCGCCTTCGACGTACTTCGCGTAGGCCTCCTTGAAGCCCGCGGGCGTCTTCACCTCGTGCGTGGCCTTGTCGAGCGTGCAGCCCTCGACGTCGCCGCTGAGGTTCAGCGGGAACAGCACCTCGGCGGCGAACTTGCCGCCCTCTTCCAGCACGGCGTTGATCGTGTCGGCATCGATGTCGGCGTGCGCCGGCAGCATCTTCAGCTCGTCGGTGACGTTCAGCAGCTCGTGCAGCACGAAGTGCATGTCGCGCAACGGCGGGGTGTAGACGGCCATGGGGAGCTCCTGGTGATGACAGCGAAAGGGGGTCAGCGCCTGGCGCGCGCGCGCCTGGGCGCGGCGGCGGCAACGGCGGTGTGGGTGGCGTAGTGCGACAGCGTGCGTTCGAAGCCGGCGCGGGCGCGGTCCAGGGCGCCGGGGATGCGCAGGAAGCGCGCGTCGTGGTGCAGCGCGAGGATCAGGCCGTGCAGTTCGAACAGCATCTGCGTCGGGTCGGTGTCGGGCAGCAGGTGACCTTCGTCGATGGCCACGCGGATCGCGCGCTCCAGCGCCGCGTGCCAGGCACGCACCATGCCCGCCAGCGCGTCGCGCACCGGGCCCGGGCGGTCGTCGAACTCGACGGCGCCGCTGATGTAGATGCAGCCCGAGTCGATCTCGACCGAGACGCGCCGCACCCAGCGCTCGAACAGCGCGCGCAGGCGGGGCAGGCCGCGCGCTTCGCGGATCGCCGGGAAGAACACCTCTTCCTCGAAGCGGGCGTGGTACTCGCGGATCACGCTGATCTGCAGTTCCTCGCGCGAGCCGAAGTGGGCGAAGACGCCCGACTTGCTCATCTGCGTGACCTCGGCCAGCGCGCCGATCGACAGGCCCTCCAGGCCCATGTGGGACGCCAGCCCGAGCGCCGCCTCGAGGATGGCGGCGCGTGTCTGCTGGCCCTTCAGCAGGGCGCGGGCGGGGCGCTGGTGGTCGGCCAGGGGAGCGTCGGAAGGGTGCGTCACGGCCTCGTCATGAAATCGAACGACCGTTCTATTTTGCAGACTTCCTTCCCGGCCACCACACCGCCGGCGTTAATTTTTCTAGGGTCCGGCAACTAGAAGCCGGCGCCTGGCCCGTGCCCGCCCGGGCAGACCCCACGCGCAATGGGGTACGCTTGAGGGCCATGGACGTGCTGCAGCTCGACATCTCGGGCCGTCCGCAAGCGTGGATCTCTCCGCGCGAAGCGGCCGTGCTGTACGCCAGCGACACCGTCGCGTGGACGCTGGGCCGCGCCTTCCATGTGTTGCGCGGCGGCATACAGCGCACCACGGGCAAGCAGTCGCGCATCGAGGTGCATCCGATCGTCGCGGTGCGCGGCGCGATTCCCAGCCGCGCCTGGCGCCAGGTGCCGACGCTGTCGAATCCCAAGCTGTTCTCGCGCGACCGCGGCCTCTGTGCCTACTGCGGCCACCACTTCCACTTCGACGACCTGACGCGCGAGCACATCGTGCCGGTGTCGCGCGGCGGCACCGATACCTGGATGAACTGCATCACCGCCTGCCGCGCCTGCAACGGCCACAAGGGCAACCGGCTGCCCGAAGAGGCGCACATGTCGCTGCTGTACCTGCCCTACGTGCCGAGCCTGCACGAGGACATGATCCTGCGCGGCCGCCGCATCGTGGCCGACCAGATGGACTTCCTGCTGGCCTCCGTGCCGCGCCACTCGCGCCTGCACGGCTGAGGGCCGGTGCGGCAATCTTTACGCGCCGGAACGGAACTTCACGACGTAAGTCCGCATCCAGGCGTTACAACTGAGCCTTCCCGAGGAGATATTCGATGAACCAGCTGCTGTCCCGCTCCATCGCCGTGGCCGCCGTGCTCGCACTGAGTGCCTGCGCCACGTCCAGCCCCGACGTGATCAGCCGCAACGACGCGCAGCGCATGTCCACCGTGATCGATGCCGTCGTGCTCACCACCCGCCCGGTGGTGGTGGATGGCAGCCAGAGCGGCATCGGCGGCGCCGCCGGCGGCGTGGCCGGCGCGGTGGCCGGCAGCAGCGTCGGCGGCCGCCGCGAAGGCGCCATCGTCGGCATCCTCGGTGCCGTCGTCGGTGGCGTGATCGGCAACACCGTCGAGCGCAGCGCCACGCGCGAGGATGCGATCGAGATCCTGGTGCAGCTGAAGAACGGCGACCGCCGCGCGGTGGTGCAGGCCAAGGCCAGCGAGACCTTCGCGCCCGGCGATCCGGTGATCCTGGTCACCACCGGCGGCAAGGTGCGCGTCACCAAGGCGCCCGCGGTCACGCAGCCGGCGGCACAACCGCGCACCTGAGTGCCTTGAGTCCGGCGCCGGTCACCGCGCGCCAGGCCCTCGCCGGGCTGTGGGCCCTGGCCGACCTGCCCACGGCCGCGCTGGCCGCGGCCGACCTGCCCGATGCGTCCGACGGCGTCATGCCGTCCTCGTTCGCCGTGGCCACGGCGGCCCAGGCCAGCCTGGGGGCTGCCGCGCTGGCCGCCGTGGAGATCGGCCGCCGCCGCGGTGGCGCCGTGCAGACCGTGCACGTGGACGCCACCGCAGCCGCCCTGGAGTGCTGCGCGCACTTCACCATCGACGGGCGGCAGCTGCCGCAGTGGGACAAGCTGTCGGGCCTGTACGCCTGCGGCTCCGGCGCCGGCGAGCCGGGCCACGTGCGGATCCACGCCAACTTCGCCCACCACCGCGACGGCGCGTTGCAGCTGCTGGGCCTGCCCACCGGCCCTGACACCGAACGCGACGCGGTCGCCCAAGCGCTGCGCCGCTGGCGCGCGACCGACTTCGAGAGCGCCGCGGCCGATGCCGGCCTGGTGGTGGCAGCGGTGCGCAGCTTCGAGCAGTGGGACGCCCACCCGCAGGGCCGTGCGCTGGCGGGCGTGCCGCCGCTGACCGTCCAGGCGCTGGAAGGCCCCGCGGCGGCGCCGCGCCGCTGGCCCGCGGGCGGCAGCGACGCACGCCCGCTGGCCGGCCTGCGGGTGCTGGAGCTGACGCGCATCCTGGCCGGCCCGGTGGCCGGGCGCACGCTGGCTGCCTATGGGGCCGACGTGCTGCTGCTCAACTCACCCTCGCTGCCCAACATCGAGGCCATCGCCGACACCAGCCGCGGCAAGCTGTCGGCCCATCTCGACCTGAAGACCGAGGCCGGTCGCGCAACCCTGCGCGAGCTGCTGGCCGGCGCCGACGTGTTCCTTCAGTCGTACCGGCCGGGCGCACTGGCCGCACTCGGCTTCGGCCCCGCGGAACTGGCAAGCCTGGCACCGGGGCTGGTGGTGGTCTCGCTCTCGGCCTACGGCGACGCCGGCCCCTGGGCCACCAGGCGCGGCTTCGACTCGCTGGTGCAGACGGCGACCGGGTTCAACGTCGCCGAAGCGCACGCGCTCGGCAGCGGCACCCCGAAAGCGCTGCCGATGCAGGTCCTCGACTACGGCGCCGGCTACCTGCTGGCCTTCGGTGCGATGGCCGGCCTGCTGCGCCAGCGTGAGCAAGGCGGCAGCTGGCATGCACGGGTGTCGCTCGCCGCCGTCGGCGGCTGGCTGCGCCGCCTCGGCCGCGTGACGCCCAGCGCCGGCGCGCCGCCGTTCGAGCCGCACCTGCAGGCCTGGGACAGCGGCTACGGCCGCCTGGTCGCGCCCGGCCACGCGGCGCGCTTCTCGGCCACGCCCGCGGCCTGGCCACGCGCCTCGATGCCGCCCGGCTCGCATCCGCCCGCCTGGCCCGCCTGAACCGGCTCGCGATGCAGCTGGCCCATCTGTTGCTGAAGCAGGCGCTGGCGCGGGGTGACGCAGCGGCCATCCTCGATGGCACCGTGCTTCACGCCCGTTATCACGAATGGGCCGCGCGCAGCGCCGCCGCGGCGCTGCGCCTGCGCGAGGCGGGCCTGCAGCCGGGCGACCGCGTGCTGCTCTTCATGCGCAACCATCCGCGCTACCTGGAGCTGCTGTGGGCGGCCTGGTGGGCCGGGCTCGTGGTCGTGCCGGTCAACGCCAAGCTGCACCCGGCCGAGGTGGCATGGATCGCGCAGGACGCCGGCGCGCGCTGGGCCTTCGTCAGCGCCGATGCGGGCGCCCGGCCGCTGCCCGCGGTGGAACGGACCTTCGAGGTGGACGCGACCGATACCGGCGACCTGCTGGCGCCAGGGCCCCAGGGGTTCCAGATCCCCGTGGCGGAGCGCGGCGCCGACGATCTCGCGTGGCTCTTCTACACCAGCGGCACCACCGGCCGCCCCAAGGGCGTGATGCTGTCGCACCGCAACCTGCTGACGATGGGCCTGGGCTACTTCGCAGACGTCGACGCGATCGAGCCCGCCGACACGATGGCCTATGCCGCGCCGATGTCGCACGGCTGCGGCCTCTACGCCGTGCCGCACCTGATGGCCGGCGCCCGCCACGTGGTGCCGGCATCCGGTGGCGTGGACCCGGCGGAGCTGTTCGCGCTGGGCCGTGCGCTCGGGCCGCTGTCCACGTTCGCCGCCCCGACCATCGTGCGCCGGCTCGTCGACCACGCCGAGGCGCAGGCGCTGACGCCGGCCGACTGCGCCGCCGCCTTCAAGACGATCGTCTACGGCGGCGCGCCGATGTACCGGGCGGACATCGAACGCGCGCTGCGCGTGATGGGCCCCCGCTTCGTGCAGATCTACGGGCAGGGCGAGACGCCGATGGTCGGCACCGTGCTGTCGCGCCGGCATCTGGCCGACCACGCGCATCCGCGCCACGGGGAACGGCTGGCCTCCGTGGGTGTGGCGCAGACGCCGGTGCGCGTGCGCGTCGACGCGCCAGGCGGGCTGCCCGGTGAAGTGCTGGTGCAGGGCGACACGGTGATGGCGGGCTACTGGCGCAACCCGCAGGCCAGCGCCGACGCGCTGCGCGGCGGCTGGCTGCACACCGGCGACATCGGCACGATGGACGAGCACGGCTTCCTCACGCTGAAGGACCGCAGCAAGGACCTGATCATCAGCGGGGGCTCCAACATCTACCCGCGCGAGGTCGAGGAAGTGCTGCTCACCGCACCGGGCGTCGCCGAGGCCGCCGTGGTGGGTGCGCCCGACGCCGAGTGGGGCGAGGCGGTGGTGGCCTTCGTCGTCGCCGCGCCGGGCACGCTGCCTGCCCAGCTGGATGCGCTATGCCTGTCGCAGATCGCGCGCTTCAAGCGGCCGAAACGCTACGTCTTCGTCGACGCGCTGCCGAAGAACCACTACGGCAAGGTGCTGAAGACCGAGTTGCGTGCGCGCCTGGCCGACGAAGGGGTGCCGCGATGAAGCGCACCGCGCCGGCCGCGCTGCTGCTGATGGGCGGCTGTGCGCTGCAGCCGCCCCTGCAGGCGGGCGACGATGCCGACACCGTGCGGCAGAAGCTGGGCCCGCCGGCGGCCACCTACGCACTGGCGGACGGCCACAGCCGCTGGGCCTATCCCACCAGCCCCTTCGGCCGCCACACGACGATGGTCACGCTGGACGCCGCGGGCCGCGTGCTGCGCTGGGAAGAGGCGCTGACCGAAACGAACTTCAACGCGCTGGCGGCCGGCCTCACGCAGCAGCAGGTGCTCGAACGCCTGGGGCCGCCGGCCCGTGTGTGGGCGGTGCGCTACCACGACCAGACCGTCTGGACCTACCGCTACGACAACACGCAGTGCCAGGTGTTCCACGTCGGCCTGACGCCGCAGGGCGTCGTCGAGGACACCAGCTACGGCCCCGATCCGATGTGCGACCGCGACGGTCGCTTCATGATGGGCGGGTGGCGCCATTGAGCGGCAGCTCGCTGCGCTGGCTGGGGCTGCTGGGGCTGGCGGCCGTGCAGGCCTTCGCCGCACCGGCCAGCGGCTCGCCCGCGTCGGCCACCTGCCGGCACGCGCTGGAGACGCTGCGCGAGCGCGAGGACCGCGTGCTTGCCGCCCCGCGCGGCACGGTCGAGGGCGAGCGCCGCCAGATGCTGCAGGCGCGGCGGGCCGCTGCGCTGGCCTGCCTGGGCGAAGCCGATGCCGAGGCGCCGCGGCGGACACCGGGCGCGGTCGACGGGCTCGTGCCCGCCCTGCCGACGAAGCCCCAGCTGCCGCAGGCCGCGCGGCCCGCCGGTGCGACTGCGCCGCCTGCCGCTCCGGCACCGGCGCTGCCCCGCACGCTCACCACGTGCGACGCGAACGGCTGCTGGACCAGCGACGGCCAGCGCCTGCAGCGCGTGGGCCCGCAACTGCTGGGGCCGCGCGGTTTCTGCTCGGTCGCCGGCGCCGCCGTGCAATGCCCGTGAAGCGCGGCCGCGACGCCTCGAAACGACGACTCATGCGAATCGACGAAAATAGCGCACTCAACAGGGAGTACGCCCCTTCAACCGGAGGCCGCACTCAACCATGAAAACCAGAGAAGTCACGATCGCCAGCGGCGAGACGTTCACCGTTCCCCAGGGCGTGCAGCGCCTGGACTCGAAGACCACCCGCGGATGGCAGGTGCGCTACCAGGGCACCAAATACTTTGCCGACGGGCAGGACGGTCCGAAGCGCTCGCTCGAACTGGCCACGAAGGAACTGCTGCGCCGCATCGCGTCGCTGCCGGCTCCGGTGGCGCTGAAGCGCGCGCCGAGCCCGCGCAAGAAGTCGGCGCTGCCGGTGGGCATCTCGGGCCCCATCGTCATCACGCGCGCGGGCACCGAGCACCAGGCCGCCGTGCTGTCGGTGCTGGTGCCGCGGTTCGGCCAGCCGAACCAGGTGCGCGAGATCCACATCGGCACGCCCACCACCTACAGCGCCGCCCGCTACCGCGCGGCCCTGAAGAAGGCGGTGGAACTGCGCACCGAAAGCCTCGCCGCCTACGAGGCCGCGGCCACCCGCGCGCGGCGCAAGGCGGCCACCGAGCTGAAGCGCTCGCTGGCCAGCCGCAGCTGACGGGCTGCGCGCGGCGCCGCCGGGCACGCCGTGTGCCCGCGCGCGTCGTGCGCGGCACCCGTTCGCGGGGATCCGGCGGCGTTGCCGGGAGCCGGGCTTGCCCTTGCGGCGCGCCGCCGAGCGTGGCGGACGCAAGGAGACCCACATGCATTGCAAGCTCACCGTGCCGCGCGCCCTCGCGCTGCGCACGGCCATCGCCGCCGTCATCGTCATGGCCACCGCGCCGCTGGCCGGCGTGGCGCACGCCGAGAACATCCTGTTCATCGGCAACAGCTTCACCTACGGGGCACTGGCCTCGGTGCAGAACTTCCGCCCCGACAGCGTGACCGATCTACGCGGCACCAACATCGGCGGCGTGCCGGCGCTGTTCAAGGCCTTCACCGAGCAGGCCGGGCTGGACTACGACGTGTTCCTCGAGACCGAACCCGGCAGCAACCTGGACTACCACTTCAACAACCAGCGGCCGCTGATCGACCGGCCGTGGGACAACGTGGTGATGCACGGCCAGAGCAACCTCAACTTCGCGGCGCCGGGCAACCCGGCGCTGATCAGCCAGTACACCGGCATCCTGGGTGCGATGTTCCAGGCGCAGAACCCCGGCGTCGACATCAGCCTCACGGCCACCTGGTCGCGCGCCGACCTGACCTACCAGACCGCAAGCCCGTGGCTGGGCGCGCCGATCACGCAGATGGGGCTGGACGTGTTCGCGGGCTACCAGCTTGCGGCGGCGAACAACCCGACCGTGGTGAGCCGCGTCAACCCGGTGGGGCTGAGCTGGAACGCCGCACTCAACGCGGGCATCGCGGACCCGAACCCGTACGACGGCATCAGCGCCGGTCAGCTCAACCTGTGGGCCAGCGACAGCTACCACGCCAGCAACTACGGCTACTACCTGCATGCGCTGGTGGTGTTCGGCATGGAGACCGGACTCGACCCACGTTCCCTGGGCGCGCAGGAGGACGCCGCGATGGAGCTCGGCTTCACCGCCAGCGAGACCTACGCGCTGCAGTCGATGGCCTACTCGGCGATCGCCGGCGTGCCTGAGCCCGGCACCTGGGGCCTGATGGCCCTGGGCCTGGGGGTGTTGGGCTGGCTGGGACGCCGGCGCCGCCTGCCGGTCTGACGCCGTCCCGCGATGGGCGCGCCGGCGGCTTGACGCAGGACAAGCGGCCGGCGCGCGCAAGCGCGCCCAATGGATGCTCCGAAGCTCGCGAAGGACGTCCATGCCGCTTGCCGCCGACACCTACCGTACTCTGACGCAAGGCGTATCGGCCGACCTGGGCCAGCTCAGGACCAACACGCCCGAGGTGATGAAAGCCTTCGGCGACCTGGGCCGGGCGGCCACCGCCGACGGCGCGCTGGACAAGAAGACCAAGGAACTGATCGCGCTGGCCCTGAGCGTGGCGTCGCGCTGCGACCCTTGCATCGGCTTCCACGCCCAGGCACTGGCGCGGCTGGGCGCCACGCGTCAGGAGGTCGACGAGACCATCGGCGTCGCCGTGTACATGGGCGGCGGCCCGTCGCTGATGTACGCCGCGAGTGCCGTCAGGGCGTTCGACGAGTTCGCTGGCACCGCTGCCGCCGCCGCCTGATGGCACATCCCCTGTCGCTGGTCACGCGCCTTCTCGCGCGCCTTGCACCGCTGCTGGTTGCCACCCTCGCTGCGGCGCAGCCGACCGCCACGCTCGGCGTCAGCGAGGGCACGTCGGGCGGCCTGGACCACGCGCGCGTGCTCGCCAAGTACGGCAGCCTGGCGGAGGTGATCGGCACGGCCAGCCGGCACAGGGTGCAGGTGGTGTTCGTGCGCGAGTTCTCGAGCCTCGAGGACGGCATGCGCAAAGGCTTCTTCGACTTCGTGCTGGCACGCCCCAGCGACTACCCGGCGCGTGGCGTCCGCGACCACGGCTACCGCTTCGTGGCCAGCGCGAAACCCGATGGCCAGTGCCTGGTGATCGTCGGCAAGGACTCGCCGCTGAAGACGCTGGCCGACGCGAAGGGCAAGCGCTGGGTGATGCCGGAGCAGGTGTCCTACATGTCCAGGTTCTGCGCCGCCGAGCTCAGGGACCGGGGCATCGTGATCGCGAATCAGCCGCACCAGTTCGTGCGCGAGCAGGGCGCGGTCGTCTTCTACCTCGACAACGGGTTCGCCGACGTCGGCGCCATCGCGTCGTACTCGGGCCCGGGCAAGGCGCTGGCCAAGAGCGGGCATCGCGTGCTGCACCGCAGTGTCCTGCAGCCCTACTTCCCCTTGATCGCCGGCAAGCGCATCTCGGCCGACCAGGTGAGCGCCGTGCAGGCCGCGCTGCGCGCGTTGCCGCAGTCGCCCGAAGGCCGCGAGGTGCTGAAATCGATCGGCGTCGAGGCCTTCGACACCGAGTCGGGCGCGCGGCTGCAGAAGCTGCTGGGGTGGCTCGAGCAGTAGCCGCGCGTACGGGTTGTTGGTTGGTAGGCCGTGTTGGACTTGAACCAACGACCAAAGGATTATGAGTCCTCTGCTCTGACCAACTGAGCTAACGGCCCTGAGGAAGCGAGCGCGCGATTCTAGGCGGCGCGCACGCGTTCAGGGCCGGCCGGACAGCGCGTTGCCCACCAGCCGCGCCGTGATGTCGACGATCTGGATCATGCGGTCGTAGGCCATGCGCGTGGGGCCGATGACGCCCAGCGTGCCGACCACGCGGCCGTCCACCTCGTACGGCGCCGTCACCACGCTCAGTTCCTCGAAGGGCACCACGCGGCTCTCGCCGCCGATGTAGATGCGCACCCCCTCGGCCCGGCTGCTGGTATCGAGCAGCCGCATCAGTTCGGTCTTCTGCTCGAACACGTCGAACAGGCGCCGCAGGCTGCCCATGTCGTTGCCGAAGTCCTGCACTGTCAGCAGGTTGCGCTCGCCGGACACCACCACGTTGTCGCTGCTCTCGGCCAGCGCCTCGCTGCCGGCCTGCACCGCGGCCTGCATCAGCGCGGCGATCTCCACGCGCAGCGCGTCGATCTCGCGCTTGAGCTTCTCGCGCACCTCGTCGATGCTCAGCCCTGCGTAGTTCTGGTTCAGGAAGTTGGTGGCCTCGATCAGCTCGCTTTGCTGATAGTCGCGTGCGGTGAAGATCACGCGGTTCTGCACGTCGCCGTCGGGCGCCACCAGGATCACCAGCACGCGCTTCTCGCCCAGGCGCAGGAACTCGATGTGGTGGAACACGCTGGCCTTGCGCGGCGCGGTGACCACGCCGACGAAGCTCGACAGGTTCGACAGCAGGCTGGCGGCCTGCGCGATCACGCGCTGGGGTTGATCGGGGTGCAACTGCGCGGTGGCAGCGGCCACGTCGGGCGGCGCATGCTGCAGGTCGTCCAGAGAGAACGGCCGCGCGGTGAGCATCGTGTCGACGAAGAGCCGGTAGCCGCGCGCGGTGGGGATGCGGCCGGCGCTGGTGTGCGGGCTGGCGATCAGGCCCAGATCCTCCAGGTCGGCCATCACGTTGCGGATGGTGGCCGGCGAGAGGTCCAGGCCCGAGGTTCGCGACAGCGTGCGCGAGCCGACCGGCGTGCCGTCGGCAATGTAGCGCTCCACCAGGGTCTTCAGCAGTGTGCGCGCGCGGTCGTCGAGCATGGTCTCCCATTGTAAGAACGGGCCGCGGGCGCGCCTGGCGGGGCCCTCCGTTTCAGGGGCCCTATGGTGTAATGCGCCGCATGCCGAGCGGCTTTCGTCACGCAGCGATCGTGGGCAAATACCAGGCCCGGGGCATACGCCCTGTGCTGGAGGAGATCGCCCACTTCCTGGTCGACCGGGGCCTGGAGGTGAGCCTCGAGCGCGAGACCGCGGCGGCCACCGGCGTGTCCGACTTCGACGCCCTGTCGCCGGCCGAGATGGCGCAGCGCTGCGACCTCGCCGTGGTGGTGGGCGGCGACGGCACCATGCTCGGCATCGCGCGCGAACTCTCGCGCTGGAACCTGCCGCTGGTGGGCATCAACCAGGGCCGGCTCGGCTTCATCACCGACATCCCGATGGGGCACTACAAGGAAGCGCTGGCGCCGATGATCGCCGGCGACTACGAGGAAGAGCAGCGCGCCATGCTCGAAGGCGGTGTCTGGCGCGACGGCGAATGCATCTTCGAGGGCCTGTCGCTGAACGACGTGGTGGTCAACCGCGGCGCCAGCGCGAGCATGGTGGAGCTGAGCGTCGACGTCGACGACGAGTTCGTCGCCAACATCCGCGCCGACGGCCTGATCGTCGCCACGCCCACCGGCAGCACGGCCTACGCGCTGTCGGCCGGCGGGCCCATCCTGCACCCGGCGATCGGCGGCTGGGTGGTGGTGCCGATCGCCAGCCACACGCTCTCCAACCGCCCCATCGTGCTGCCCGACCGCGGCGAGATCCGCATCGGCATCGTCGCCGGCAAGGACGTCTCGGCCAACTTCGACATGCACACGCTGGCCAGCCTGCTGCACGGCGACCAGGTGCGCGTGCGGCGCTCGGCGCACAAGGTGCGCTTCCTGCATCCGCGCGGCTGGAGCTACTACGCCACGCTGCGGCGCAAGCTGCGCTGGTACGAGGGAGTGGTCTGAGATGTTGCGCAGGCTGGTGTTGCGCGACGTGGTGATCGTCGCCGAACTCGAGATCGAGCTCGGCGCCGGCTTCACCGTGCTGACCGGCGAAACCGGTGCCGGCAAGTCGATCCTGATCGACGCGCTGCAGCTCGCGCTCGGCCAGCGCGCCGACGCGGCGATGGTGCGCGAAGGCGCCACGCGCGCCGAGGTGAGCGCCGAGTTCGACAGCCCGAAGCCGCTGGCCGGCTGGCTGGAGGAAGCCGGCTTCGCGGTCGACGAGACGCTGCTGCTGCGCCGCACGGTCGACGCCCAGGGCAAGAGCCGCGCGTGGATCAACGGCAGCCCGGCCACCGTGGCGCAGCTGCGCGAGGCGGCCGACTTCCTCGTCGACATCCACGGCCAGCACGCATGGCAGAGCCTCACGCGGCCGGCCGCGGTGCGCACGCTGCTCGACACGCAGGCCGGCGCCGACACCGCCGCGCTGAACGCCGCCTGGCAGGCCTGGCGCCAGGCGCTGGCGGCGCTGGACACGGCGCGCGGCCAGCGCGACACGCTGGAGCGTGAACGCGAGCGGCTGGCCTGGCAGGTGGGCGAACTGGCCAAGCTCGCGCCCACCGAAGGCGAGTGGGAGACGATCAACGCCGAGCACCAGCGGCTGGCGCACGGCCAGGCGCTGCTGGACGGCGCCCGCGCCGCGCTCGACGCGGTGGCCGACGACGACGACAGCGCCGAGGCCCGCGTCTCGCGCGCCATCGCCTCGCTCGACGAGGTGCAGCGCTACGACGCCGAACTCGGTGGCGTTGCCGAGGTGCTGCGCGCCGCGCAGGCGCAGCTGGAGGACGCTGCGCACACGCTGTCGGCCTACCTCGGCCGCAGCGAGCCCGATCCCGAGCGCTTGAACGAACTCGACGCGCGCATCGGCGCCTGGGTGGCGCAGGCGCGCCGCTACCGCCGCACGCCGGCCGAACTGCCCGCGCTGCTGGTCGGCTGGCAGGCCGAGCTGAAGGGGCTGGAAGCCGCCGCCGATCTCGAAGGCCTGGAAGCCGCGGCCGCAACGGCGGAGAAGGCCTTCCGCACCGAGGCCGAGCGCATCGGCAAGCTGCGCCGCAAGGCCGCGCCCGCGTTGTCGAATGCCGTGACGCAGGCGATGCAGCAGCTCGGCATGGCCGGTGGTCGCTTCGAGGTAGCCTTGCTGCCGCTGGACGAGCCGCAGTCGTTCGGGCTCGAAACGGTGGAGCTGCGCGTCGCCGGCCATGCCGGCAGCACGCCGCGCCCGCTGGCCAAGGTGGCCTCGGGGGGCGAACTGTCGCGGCTGGCGCTGGCCATCGCGGTGACCACGGCCGCCAAGGACAAGCACGGCCCGGCCACGCTGATCTTCGACGAGATCGACGCCGGCGTCGGCGGCACGGTGGCCGACAGCGTAGGCCGCCTGATGAAGCAGCTGGGCGGCAGCGGCACGCGGGCCACGCAGGTGCTGGCCGTCACGCACCTGGCGCAGGTGGCGGCGTGTGCCGACCACCACTTCGTCGTCAGCAAGGCGCTCAAGGGCAAGCAGACGCTGTCGGCCATTGCACCGGTGGAAGGCGAAGCACGCGTCGCCGAGATCGCGCGCATGCTGGGCGGCGAGAAGCTGTCCGGCACCGCGCACGCGCAAGCCCTGCTGAGCCAGCGATGAGCGAGTGGATGGGCCTGGACAACCGGCGCCGGGATGACGTCATCCTGGTCACCGGCATCTCGGGCTCGGGCAAGTCGGTGGCGCTGCATGCGCTGGAGGACGCGGGCTACTTCTGCGTCGACAACCTGCCGCCCGAACTGCTGCGCGACTTCATCCGCCTGGAGCATGGGCGCTACACGCACCGCGTGGCCGCTGCGGTGGACGTACGCACCGCCTCGTCGCTGCCGCACCTGGTGCCGCTGATCGACGAGCTGAAGCAGGAAGGCGTGCGCGTGCGGCCGATCTTCCTGGACGCCAGCACCGATGCGCTGGTGCGCCGCTTCTCCGAATCGCGGCGCCCGCATCCCTTGAGCGCGAAGTCGGGCACGGGCGACGCGTCGCGCGCGCTGATCGAGGCCATCGAACTGGAGCGCGACCTGCTGGCCGACCTGCGCGAGGTGTCCACCGTGATCGACACCAGCCAGCTGCGCCCGGCGCTGCTGCGCAGCTGGGTGCGCTCGCTGGTGGGTGCGCGCGAAGCGGCGCTGACCTTGGTGTTCGAGTCCTTCGCGTTCAAGCACGGCGTGCCGCTGGACGCCGACTTCGTGTTCGACGTGCGCGTGCTGCCGAACCCGTACTACATCCGCGAGCTGCGCCCGCTCACCGGCCGCGACGCTCCGGTGGCCGCCTACCTGGAAGCGCAGCCCGAGGTGGGCGAGATGCTGCAGCAGATCCACGCCTTCCTGCAGCGCTGGCTTCCCGCGTTCGAGGACGACCAGCGCAGCTACCTCACCGTGGCCATAGGCTGCACCGGCGGACAGCATCGCTCGGTGTACAGCGTGGAATGGCTGGCGCGCCAGTTCGACAGCCGCCTGGCCACGCTGGTGCGACACCGCGAGCTGGGCGCGCGCGAGTGATGGCTTCGTGATCCTGCCGCTGTTCCCGCTGCAGCTGGTGCTGTTCCCGGACGCGGTGCTGGGCCTGAAGGTCTTCGAGGCGCGGTACCTCGATCTCGTGGCCGAATGCCTGCGCACGAAGGTGCCCTTCGGCGTGGTGTCGCTGGCCGCCGGCCACGAGGTGGGGCGCGACGCGAAGGTGCAGCTGGAGGCGGTGGGCACGCTCGCGCACATCGAAGAGGCCGACGCCGAGCAGCCCGGCATCCTGCGCGTGCGTTGCCTGGGCGGGCAGCGCTTCCGCCGCACCGCGGCGCCGGTGCAGCGCGAGAACGGCCTGTGGGAAGCCGAGGTCGAACTGATCGCGCCCGATCCGCTGCGCCTGCCGGGGCCGGCGATGCTGCAGACCGTGAGCGCGCTGGCCGAAGCCATCCGCAAGCTGCAGTCGCAGGACCGCGCACCGTTCCAGCCGCCCTACCGGCTGGATGACGCGGGCTGGGTCGCCAACCGCTGGTGCGAGCTGCTGCCGGTGTCCACCGCGGCCAAGCAGAAGCTGATGGAGCTGGATGACCCGGTGATCCGCTTGTCGCTGGTGGACGGCTTCCTGCGCGACAAGAAGGTGATCGTCGGCTGAGAAGCCGGCTGTCAGCTTTCGAGCAGGCGCCGGATCGGCGCCGGCAGGCCCAGCGCCAGCGCCTCGGCACGCGTGAACCAGCGCCCTTCAGGGAGACCGACTGGCAGCTTGCCGCGCGGCGGCAGGGTCCACGCCAGCGGCTGCAGCGTCCAGTCGAAGTGTGTCAGCGCATGTTCGATGTTGGGCATCCATTCGCCGGCGCCGGCCCAGGCCTGCACCAGGTCTTCGAGTGCCGACGCCTGCTCGTACTCGGGCAGGCTCCAGAGCCCGGCCCATACGCCGGTGCCCGGGCGCCGCACCAGGTACATGCGGTCGCCGCGCCGCAGCCACAGCAGCGCGTGTACCCGGCGCCCGCGTTTCAGGCGTCGTGTCTTCACGGGCAGCCGCTCGGGCTCGCCGCCGGCGCGGGCCACGCAACCGTCCGCCAGCGGGCAGACGGCGCAGTTCGGCCTGCGCGCCAGGCAGACGGTGGCGCCCAGGTCCATCAGGCCCTGCGTGTAGATGTCCACGTCTTGCCGCGGCAGCAGGGCCTCGGCCTGCTGCCAGAGCCGGTTCACCTCGGTGGCCGAGGCAAGATCGCCGTCGAATCCGGTGGCGCGCGCCAGCACGCGCTTCACGTTGCCGTCCAGGATGGCGGCGCGCTCGCCGAAGCAGAAGGCCGCGATCGCCGCCGCGGTGCTGCGGCCGATGCCCGGCAGCGCGGCCAGCGCCTCGCTGCTGCGCGGAAAGGCCCCGCCATGCTCGGCCACCACCACCTGCGCGCAGCGGTGCAGGTTGCGCGCGCGGCTGTAGTAGCCCAGGCCGCTCCACAGCGCCAGCACGTCGTCCAGCGGCGCGGCCGCGAGCGCGCGCACGTCGGGGAAGCGCGCCAGGAAGCGCGGGTAGTACTCGAGCACCGTGCTGACCTGCGTCTGCTGCAGCATCACTTCGGACAACCAGACGCGGTAGGGATCGCGCGTGCCCTGCCAGGGCAGGCCGTGGCGCCCGTGGCTGCGCTGCCAGCGGATCACCGCGGCGCCAAGACCCGCTGCGGCGGTCAAGCCGCGTCCTGCTGCTCGGCGGCGGACTTGGTGTCGACGACGCGACGCGCGCTCTGGATGGCCTCGCCGGCCATCTGTTCCAGGCGCGCCAGCAACGCGGCCAGGTTTTCGTCCTGCGTCTGAACCTCGGCGATGCGCTGCTCCAGATCGCCGGTGGCGGACTGCACGCGCTGCAGTGCCTCGCGCCGGCGCGTGAAGCCGCGGCGGCGCTCGCGCAACTGCACTTCGACCTGGCTGGTGGCACTCTTGCTCCACATCTCCAGTTCGCTGGCGGAGTTCTCGAACACCACGCGCAGCCGCGACAGCAGCATGCGCCGGAACTGTTCGGCAAAGCCCGGTTGCGCCAGGCGCCAGGCCTGCGTGATGCCGAGGTAGCGGCTGTAGCTCTGCTCGATGAGGTCGAGGTCGGCGATGAAGTTCTTCAGCTCGGGCACCGGCGCCAGCGTGAACGCGAAGCCGAACTCGGTGTTCAGCTGCTTGAAGCTGGCGTCCAGCATCTGGCGCATCTCTTCGGCCTGCGCCTGCGCCTGCAGGATGGCGCCGCGCAGCCGCTTGAGCAGCGTCTCGAACGCGCCCTTGGCACCGAGGTTGAACGGTTTCGCACCCATCGCGGACTGCATGGCCTGCAGCTCGGTGCGCAGCGACTCCGCCGACAGCGACGCCAGCACCTTGCGCAGGATGCGCATCTGCACCGCGCGCAGCGCGGCCAGGCGCGCCATGCAGCGTTCGAAGTCGGCCACGTCCATGTCGGCACGCTCGACCATCATGCGCAGCTTCGCACCGCTCTTGCCGCGCAGGCCGCGCAGCTCCATCAGCTGCTCGGCATGCTGGCGGCGGCGGTCGGCCAGGCGGCGGCCGGCGGAGCCGCGCAGCTGGTCCACCACGGCCACGGCCGATTGCACCAGCAGCTGCTGGCGCCGCGGCAGCAGCTGCTCCATCAGCGCACGCTCCAGCGGCGGCAGGCGGCTCCTGGCCAGCGCCTCGGGCTGGTTCTCCACGCGGGCAGCGAGCGCCTCGCGTGCCGACAGCGCGAACACGCGCGCCGGCGTGATGCCCAGCGTCTCGGCGGTGTTGCGGCGCTGCTGTTCGATCTGCGACTCGATCTGCTCGGGCGTGGCCAGCGGGTCGACCAGCGCGTCGATCTTGTTCAGCACGACGAAGCGTTCCAGGCTCGCCGGGCCCAGGTGCTCGCGCCAGATCGTGAGGTCGGAACGGGTGACGCCGGTGTCCGCGGCCAGCACGAACACCACCGCATGCGCCGACGGCAGCATGCCCAGCGTGAGCTCGGGTTCGGCGCCTACGGCATTCAGGCCCGGCGTGTCGATCACCACCAGCCCGCGCTGCAGCAGCGGGTGCGGATAGTTGATCACCGCGTGGCGCCAGGCCGGCACCTCGACGCTGCCGTCGGCGCCCTGCGGCGGGTTGTCCTCGGGCTGCGATGCGTCCCAGAAACCGAGCGCCGTGGCCTGCTCCACCGACACGCGCTGCGTGCGCGTGACCGCGGCCAGCGCGTCCACCAGCGACTGCGGATCGGCCGGGTCGAGCGGCAGGATCTGCCAGTGCTCGTCGCGCGGGCGCAGTTCGGCGAGCGACAGGCCGCGCAGGCGTGTCTCGATCGGCAGCAGCGCCAGGCGCGACGTCTGGTTGGGTTCGTGCCGCAGCTCGACGGGGCACATGGTCGTGCGGCCCGGCGTGGCCGGCAGCACGCGGCGGCCGGCGTCGGAAAAGAAGATCGCGTTGATCAGCTCGGACTTGCCGCGCGAGAACTCGGCCACGAAGGCCAGCGTGAGCTTCTCGGACGCCAGCCGTTCCCGCAGCGCGGCCAGCTGCGCGGCGTCGCCCTCGTCGAGCAGTTCGCTCTCCTTGAGCGCACGGCCCAGCGCGGCCACCTGCCGGTCCAGCGCCTGCCGCCACGAGGCCAGGGCGTCGAGGCTGTCGGCGATGGAGCTGTGGATGGGCATGGGGCAGACCGCGGCGCATGCTAGCGCAGCGGGCTGTGACATTCCGCGCGCATGGGGCGGCCGTTTGTCACGGACGGCAACGTCGTTACCGGCGCTGACAAACCGCGCAGTAGAAGGTCGATCGCTGGCCCTGCACGACACGCCTCACGGCGGCCGTGCAACGCGGACAGGCCTGGCCCTCGCGGCCATAGACCGCCGCGCGGGACTGGTAGGCGCCGCTCATCCCGTGGGCGTCGGTGAAATCGCGCAGCGTCGAGCCGCCGAGCTCCAGCGCGCGCGCCAGCGTCGTGCGCAGGGCGGCCAGCAGGCGCTCGGCGCGCGGCCGGCTGATGCGGTCGGCGCGCAGCGCCGGGTGGATGCCGGCCTGGAACAGTGCCTCGCAGGCGTAGATGTTGCCCGCGCCGACCACCACGTCGCCGGCCAGCAGCACCGCCTTGATGGGCGCTCGGCGCAGGCGCAAGGCGGCGTGGAAACGCGCCGGGCTCAGATCCGGGTCGAAGGGTTCAGCTCCCAGGCGGGCCAGCAGCGTCGCGGCCGGCTCGGCATCGGGCGCCGGCGCCCACACCACCGCGCCGAAACGCCGCGGATCGTTCAGCCGCAGCGTGCCACGGTCCGTCGCCAGGTCGAAGTGATCGTGCGGCCCGGCGGCCGGCGCTTCGGCCAGCAATGCCAGCGAGCCCGACATGCCCAGATGCAGCAGCAGACCGCCCGCGGGATCGAGCGGCATCCAGAGGTACTTGCCGCGGCGCGTGACATCTCCCACGCGGCTGCCGACGAGCACGCCCGCTTCGATGCCCAGCGGCCAGCGCAAGGGCTTGCCGACCCGGACACTCCGTACCGTGGCCCCGCGCAGCGCGGCCGCGATGCCGCGCCTGGTGACCTCCACTTCGGGCAGCTCCGGCATGAACTCATTATGTGAGAATGAATCTAGCCTCCATGCCTATCACCAAGCTTCCCCGTCTGCGTGACGTTCGCCTCGGCGTTCTGCTGGTCTGCGCGGGGCTGACGCTGCCGCTGGGTGCGCGGGCGCAGGCCGCAGCCGAAGCGCTCGACGTGGCCGCCGCACCGGCCGCACCCATCGTCAACTCGGCGATGGACGAGTTCCTGTTCCGCCAGCTGCTGGTGGGCGAGATGGCGCTGGCCTCGGGCGATGCCGCCAGCGCCTATGAGCTGATCCTCGACGCCGCGCGCCGCACCCGCGACGTGGGCCTGTTCCGTCGCGCGGTCGACATCGCGCTGCAGTCCCGCGCCGGCGACCAGGCCCTGGCGGCGTCGCGCGCCTGGCGCCTGGCGCATCCGGCGTCGGCCGACGCGACGCGGCTGCAGCTGCAGATCCTGCTGCTGCTCAACCGCGGCGACGCGGCTGCCGAGCCGCTGCGGGCGCTGCTGGCGCAGACGCCGGCGGCGGAGCGCCCCGGCCTGATCGCCGCGCTGCCGCGGCTGCTGCAGCGGGGCAGCGATCCCAAGGGCATGGCCACCCTGCTCGACGAGGCCTTGAAGCCCTACCGTGACGACGCCGCCACGCGCGTGCCGGCGCGGGTGGCGCAGGGCCGTGCCTGGCGCGAGGCCCGCGAGCCCGATCGCGCCCTGGCCCTGGCGCAGGAGTCGCAGGCGCTGGACCCTGCCGCGCCCGGCCCGTCGCTGCTGGCGCTGGAACTGATGCGCGAGCGTCCGGCCGCCGAGGCCGTGGTCACCGACTACCTGAAGCAGCCCGGCGCCGAGCCCGCGCTGCGCCTGAGCTACGTGCGTGCGCTCACCGGCGCGCAGCGCTACGCGGACGCCATCACGCAGCTGCAGCTCGTGACGCGGCAGCAGCCGGAACTGGCGCCGCCGTTCCTGTCGCTGGGAGCCCTGCACCTGGAACTGCGCCAGCCCAAGGAGGGCGAAGCCGCCCTGCTGCGCTACATCGAGCTGGTGCAGAAGCAGAACCCGGCGCCACCGCCCAGCGCGGTGCCGGCCGACGGCACGAGCGTCTCCACGACCGTCAGCGCCGAAGGCGACGATGACGACGACACGCCCCCGCGCCCCGAGCAGGGCCTGGTGCAGGCCTGGCTGATGCTGGCGCAGTCGGCCGAGCAGCGCAGCGACTTCGCCGCCGCCGAGCGCTGGCTGGCCAAGGTGGAGGATCCGCAGCGGGCGCTGGAGGTGCAGACGCGCCGCGCCTCGATGCTGGCGCGCCAGGGCAAGGTCACGCAGGCCCGCGAGCTGATCCGGCGCGTGCCCGAGAGACGTCCCGACGACGCGCGCGCCAAGCTCGTGGCCGAGGCCGGCGTGCTGCGCGACGCCAAGCGCTGGAAGGATGCCTACGAGGTGCTGGCGGGCGCCGGCAAGCGCTTCGCCGACGACTCCGACCTGCTCTACGAACAGGCCATGATGGCCGAGAAGCTCGACCGGCTGGACGACATGGAGAAGCTCCTGCGCCGCGTCATCGAGCTCAAGCCCGACAACCCGCACGCGCACAACGCGCTCGGCTATTCGCTGGCCGATCGGCGCCAGCGCCTGCCCGAGGCGCGGGCGCTGATCCAGAAGGCGCTCGAACTGTCGCCGGGCGACCCGTTCATCACCGACAGCCTGGGCTGGGTGGAGTTCCGCATGGGCAACCGCGACGAGGCGCTGCGCCTGCTGCGCGCGGCCTACGGCACGCGGCCCGACCCCGAGATCGCCGCCCATCTGGGCGAGGTGCTGTGGTCGGCGGGCCAGCGCGACGAGGCGCGCCGCGTGTGGCGCGAAGGCAAGGTGCGCGACGCCGCCAACGACGTGCTGCGCGAGACGCTCGCCCGGCTGCGCGTCGACCTGTGAACCGGCGTCGCGCCGCGGCGCTGCTGGGCCTGGCCGCTCTCCTGGGCGCCTGCGCCAGCCCGCCGCGGCAAACCGGCGAGCCCTGGACCACGGGCCGCATGAGCTTGCGCATCGATGCCGGCGGCGGCAAGCCGGCGCAGAGCGTCAGTGCGGGCTTCGAGCTGCGCGGCAACGGCGACAGTGGCGAGCTCAACCTGAACTCGCCGCTCGGCTCGCGCGTGGCCAGCGCACGCTGGGCGCCCGGGCTGGCGGTGCTGCAGGACGGCCAGGGCGAACGCCGCTTCGCAACGCTCGAAGCCCTCTCGCGCGAAGCGCTGGGCGAGGCCCTGCCGCTGGCCGCATGGCCCGACTGGCTGGCGGGCAGGCCCTGGGGTGGCGCGCCGCACCGGGCCACCGAGGGCGGCTTCGAGCAGCTGGGCTGGCAGGTGTCGCTGGCGCAGCGCGCCGACGGGCTCATCGAAGTGCGCCGCGCCGCGCCGCCTGCGGTGCTGATGCGCGTGCGGCTGGATCGGCCCGATCCATGACGCTGCGCGCGCTGTACGAGCTGCCGGCCCCGGCCAAGCTCAACCTGTTCCTGCACATCGTCGGCCGCCGCACCGACGGCTACCACCTGCTGCAGTCGCCCTTCGTGTTGATCGACTGGGCCGACACCTTGCACCTGGAACGGCGTGCCGATGGCCGCCTGGCTCGCCACGACCTCGGCCCTGCCCTGCCGGACGACGACCTCTGCCTGCGCGCCGCTCGCGCGCTGCAGGCGGCCAGCGGCTGCGCCGCCGGCGTCGACATCTCGATCGCCAAGCAGGTGCCCTGGGGTGCCGGCATGGGCGGCGGCAGTTCCGACGCCGCCACCGTGCTGCTGGGGCTGAACCGGCTCTGGGGCCTGAACTGGCCGCGCGAACGCCTGGCCTCGATCGGGCTGAAGCTGGGTGCCGACGTGCCGTTCTTCATCGGCGGCCACCATGCCTTCGTTCAGGGCATCGGCGAGCAGCTGCTGCCGATGCGGCTGCCGACGCAGCACTACGCCGTGCTCAAGCCGCCTGCCGCCATCGCCACGCGCGAAATCTTCGAGCACCCGGCGCTCAGGCGCGACACGCTTCCTGTTATAGTCACGGGCTCTCCTGAGGAGGCTGGCTGCATCGATGCGCCGGCAGATTGGCTCAAAGGTTTCGGCAAGAACGACCTGCAGCCCGCTGCCGAAGATCGCTGCACCGAGGTGGCGCAAGCCGCCGGCTGGCTGGAGTCCCGCTACGGCAACAGCCGCATGACGGGTTCCGGCAGCGCCGTCTTCGCGAGAGTCGGCTCGGCCGCGCCACCCCTGGCGACAGAGCCCGATGGCCGCCCGCAAGGGTTGCCGCCGGGCTGGGTGGGACGGATGTGCCGCAGTCTGGACACGCACCCGCTGGTGGCGTGGGCAGGCTGAAAGGCAGGTTTGAGGTGGTGGCGCGAGCCGCCACCTGTGTAGGGGAGTCGCCAAGTTGGTTAAGGCATCGGATTTTGATTCCGACATGCGAGGGTTCGAGTCCTTCCTCCCCTGCCAAGATAAGTCCACCCGTAGCGCCTTCGGCGCTCCCCTCAAGGGGCGACGCTGACGGCCCGGCGGAGCCGGTTCCGTGGCGTCCGCTTGGGAATGCGGGCCGATCGACAAGACTGAGGGTTGCGACGTGCTGTTCAACACCGTGCTGTTCACCGGCAACGCCAACCCGGTGCTGGCCCAGGAGATCGCCACGCACCTGGGCGTCGAGCTGGGCGCGGCGGCGGTCGGCCGCTTCTCCGACGGTGAGGTCACCGTCGAGATCCGCCAGAACGTGCGCGCCCGCGACGTCTTCGTGGTGCAGCCCACCTGCGCGCCGACCAACGAGCACCTGATGGAACTGCTCATCATGGTCGATGCGCTGAAGCGCGCCAGCGCGCGCCGCATCACCGCGGTGATCCCCTACTTCGGCTACGCGCGGCAGGACCGCCGGCCGCGCAGCACGCGCGTGCCGATCAGCGCCAAAGTCGTGGCCAACCTGCTGGAGACGGTGGGCGTCGAGCGCCTGCTGACGATGGACCTGCACGCCGACCAGATCCAGGGCTTCTTCGACATCCCGGTCGACAACATCTACGCCAGCCCCGTGCTGCTGTCGGATGTGAAGAGCAAGAAGTACCCGAACCTGGTCGTCATCAGCCCGGACGTGGGCGGCGTGGTGCGCGCCCGCGCGCTGGCCAAGCAGCTGGGCTGCGACCTCGCGATCATCGACAAGCGTCGCCCGATGGCCGGCGTGGCCGAGGTGATGCACGTGATCGGCGAGATCGAAGGCCGCAACTGCGTGATCATGGACGACATGATCGACACCGCCGGCACACTGGTGAAGGCGGCCGAGGTGCTGAAGGCGCGCGGCGCCAAGAGCGTCTACGCCTACTGCACGCACCCGGTGTTCTCGGGCCCGGCGGTGGACCGCATCGCCAAGAGCCAGATCGACGAAGTCGTCATCACCAACACCATCCCGCTCAACGACGCCGCCAAGGCCTGCCCGAAGATCCGGCAGCTCTCGGTGGCCTTCCTGTTTGCCGAGACGATCCGCCGCATCAGCGACGGGGAATCGGTGACCTCGCTGTTCGCAGAGCAGAACAGCAACTTCTGAGGCCTGGTCGCGGGCCTCTTTTCCACCTGGAGTCCACATGAAATTCACCGCTTTCGAGCGTACGCAGCAGGGGACCGGAGCGAGCCGCCGCCTGCGCAACGCCGCCAAGGTGCCCGGCATCGTCTACGGCGCCGGCACGCCCACGATGATCGAGCTCGATCACAACGCGCTCTTCTTCGCGCTGAAGAAGGAAGCCTTCCACAGCTCCATCCTCGAGATGGAACTGGCCGGCAAGACCCAGAAGGTGCTGCTGCGCGACTTCCAGATGCACGCCTTCAAGCCGATCGTGATGCACATCGACTTCCAGCGCGTCGACGAGACCACCAAGCTGCGCAAGAAGGTGCCGCTGCACTTCAGCGGCGAAGAGAATTCGCCGGCGGTGAAGACCGACAAGTGCCTGGTCGGCCACGTCGCCACCGAGCTCGAGATCGAGTGCCTGGCCTCGCAGCTGCCCGAGTTCGTGTCGATCGACCTGTCGGGCCTGGTCAAGGGCCAGAGCCTGCACGCCAGCGACCTGAAGCTGCCGGCGGGCATCAAGGCCGTCAAGCACGGCACGCTGAACCCGGTGATCGTCTCGGTGACGGTGCCCAAGGCCGAGGTCGAGGAAGCCCCGGCCGCCCCGGTGGTGGCCGCGCCCGAGAAGGGCAAGGCCCCGGCCAAGAAGAAGGACGAGAAGCAGAACAAGAAGTGATGCGCCGCGTCCCCCATCGGGACGCCCCCATCGCCTCCCCTGCGAGCCCCACCCCGGTGGGGCTTTTTCTTGGCCTCTCCACTTCCATAATTCCCTCACCATGATTCGTCTCTTCGTCGGCCTGGGCAACCCGGGCCCTGAATACGAGGCCACGCGCCACAACGCGGGCTTCTGGTGGGTGGATGCGCTGGCGGCCAAGCTCGGCGTGCGCCTGGTGCCGGAGCGCGCCTACCAGGGCCTGGTGGCGCGCGCCAACCTGGCCGACGGCCCGGTCTGGCTGGTGGAGCCCATGACCTTCATGAACCGCTCCGGCGCCTCGGTGGCGCCGCTGGCGCGCTTCTTCAAGATCGAGCCGAAGCAGATCCTCGTCGTGCACGACGAACTCGACATCCAGCCCGGCCAGGCCAAGCTCAAGTTCGGCGGCAGCGCCGCCGGGCACAACGGGCTGAAGGACATCCACGGCCTGCTGGGCACGCAGGACTTCTGGCGCCTGCGGCTGGGCATCGGCCACCCGGGCGTGAAGGCCGAGGTGGTGAACTACGTGCTGAAGAAGCCGTCGCCCGACCAGCGCGAGGCGATCGAGAAGTCCATCGAGCAAAGCCTCGCCGCCAGCGACCCGCTGATCGCCGGCGAGATGGACAAGGCGCTGGCGCTGATCCACGCCGGCCCCCAACGCCCCAAGCCGCCGCGCAAGGAACCTCCAGGAGACCCGTCGCCATGAAGCTGCTGCCCGTCGCCACACTCGCCCTCGTGCTGCCGCTCGCGGCCGGCGCGCAGACCATCTGGCGTTGCGGGCCCGACGGCCGCAGCTATTCGGCCACGCCGTGCGCGGACGGCCGCAGCCTGGAAGCGATGGAGCCGCGCCCGGCCGACGATCTCGCCAGCGCCCAGCAGCGCGCAGCGCGCGAACGCCGAGAGGCCGACTCGATGACCCGCGATCGCCTGGCAGCCGAGAGCCGCCAGCGCGGCAACGGGCTGGCCGGCTTCAAGCCGCCGCAGGCGGCGGAGAAGGCCCAGCCGCCGCGGCCGAAGGCGAAGCGGAAGCCGCGGCACCCTGCTGAAGAAGACGGTACCTGGCGAGCAACTGCTCCTTCGTCTCGACATACGAAGGGTTGACCGGAATGCACTCCACCGGGCAGACCTGCACGCACTGCGGTTCGTCGAAGTGCCCGACGCACTCGGTGCAGCGCTGCGGGTCGATCTCGTAGATCTCCGCGCCCATCGAGATCGCCTGGTTCGGGCACTCGGGCTCGCAGACGTCGCAGTTGATGCACGCGTCGGTGATCCACAGAGCCATGCCTCGACCTACTCCTCGGTTTGCGTCACCCGCTCGCGCAGGCGGCGAAGCACCGAAGGTGCCACGAACTTGGAGACATCACCGCCGAGGCTGGCAATCTCGCGCACGAAGGTGCCGCTGACGAACTGGAACTGGTCGCTGGGCGTCATGAAGACGGTCTCGACCTCGGGCATCAGCTGGCGGTTCATGCCCGCCATCTGGAACTCGTACTCGAAGTCGCTCACCGCGCGCAGGCCGCGGATCACCACCTTGCCGCCGGCGGCGACGACGAAATCGCGCAACAGCCCGCGGAAGGCCATCACCTCGACGTTCTTGTAGGGCGCCGCGATCTCGCTGGCGATCTCCACGCGCTCGGCGATCGTGAACATCGTGCGCTTGTGGTGGCCGGCGGCCACCGCCAGGATCAGCCGGTCGAACAGCCGCGAGGCGCGCTTCATCAGGTCTTCGTGGCCCAGCGTCATGGGGTCGAAGGTGCCCGGGTACACGGCGGTGAGCGGGGCTTTGAGGGTCACGTCGGGTCCTCCGGCGGCGCTGGCTGCGGCGGCAGTGTATCCGGGTGTCACGCGCTGCCCTCCGGCGCCCTGAACAGCTGCACGTGCACCGCACCGGCGCGCAGCGTGCGCCAGGTGTCCAGGCCGGCGGGCGGCTCGGTCAGCGGCTTCGGGCCTTCGAGATAGACATAGCCGCCCGGCACCACCAGCCGTGCCGCCTGCGCGGCAGCCGGCGTGCCCAGGTCGGCATCGAAGGGTGGATCGAGCAGCACCAGCTCGAAGCGCTGCGGCGCGCAACCCGCCATCCAGCGCAGCGCCTCGGTGCGTTCGACGCGCGCCGCCTTCGCCTCCAGCGTCTGGATGCTGCCGCGCAGGCTCTGCACCAGCTGCGGATCCTGCTCCAGCAGCACCACCTCGGCGGCGCCACGCGAGGCCGCCTCGAGCCCGAGCGCCCCGCTGCCCGCGAAGGCATCCAGCACGCGCCAGCCGTCCAGGTCCTGGCCCAGCCAGTTGAAGAGCGTCTCGCGCACGCGGTCGGGCGTGGGCCGCAGGCCGGGCCGGTCGGCCACCGGCAGCTTGCGGCGCTTGTACAGGCCGCCGATCAGGCGGACTTCGTTCTTCACGGGCCGCGGCCTACTGGCGGACCAGGATGCCGTCGCGCGCCAGCAGTGCCTTCGCCTGCCCGACGGTGAAGGTGCCGTAGTGGAAGATGCTGGCCGCCAGCACCGCGTCGGCGCCGCCGATCCGGATGCCGTCGGACAGGTGCTCCAGCGCGCCCACGCCGCCCGAGGCGATGACCGGCACCGGCACTGCGTCGCTGACGGCGCGGGTGAGGGGCAGGTCGAAGCCGATCTTGGTGCCGTCGCGGTCCATGCTGGTGAGCAGGATCTCGCCGGCGCCCATCTCGGCCATCTTCGCCGCCCAGGCCACTGCATCCAGCCCGGTGTTCTTGCGCCCGCCGTGGGTGTAGACCTCCCAGCCGCTGCCGTCGGCCTTGGCCTTGGCGTCGATGGCGACCACGATGCACTGCGCGCCGTACTTGTCCGACGCGTCGCGGATCACCTGCGGGTCGGCCACCGCGGCCGAGTTGAAGCTGACCTTGTCGGCGCCCGCGTTCAGGAGCCGCCGCACGTCGGCCACCGTGCGCACGCCGCCACCCACGGTCAGCGGGATGAACACCTGCGAGGCCACCGCCTCGATGATCGGCAGGATCAGGTCGCGCCCGTCGCTGGTGGCCGTGATGTCCAGAAAGGTCAGTTCGTCGGCGCCCTGTTCGTTGTAGCGGGCGGCGATCTCCACCGGATCCCCGGCGTCGCGCAACTCGACGAAATTGACGCCCTTGACGACACGGCCGCCGGTCACGTCCAGGCACGGGATGATGCGTTTCGCGAGCATGCGATCAGGGTTTGCGAGAGCCCCCATTCTAGTGACCGGCCGGAATAGGAGGCCTGCCCGTCCCGTACGCCCATGCAGGGAGCACGCCTCTCGCGTGCCGAGGAGTCCTGATGAACCTGCTGACCCGCACCCTGCCCGCGACCGCCGCGCTCGCCCTGGCCGCCACGGCCCTGCCGGCCACCGCGCACGAGGTGATCTACCGCGCCTTCCTGACCGGCGCGGCCGAGGCGCCGCCGAACGCATCCGGCGGCCTCGGCGTCGCGATCATCACCTTCGATCTCGACCTGTTCACGATGCAGGTGCAGACCACGTTCGCCGGCCTCACCGGCAACGTCACGGCCTCGCACATCCACTGCTGCACCGCCACGCCCGGCGCGGCCACGGCGGGCGTGGCCACGCAGACGCCGACCTTCGTCGACTTCCCGCTCGGCACCACCTTCGGTTCGTACGACCACACCTTCGACATGACGCTGGCGTCGAGCTACAACGCCGCGTTCATCACCGCCAACGGCGGCACCGTCAGCACCGCGTTCACGGCGCTGCTGAACGGCATCGACGCCGGCCGCGCCTACCTCAACATCCACTCCAGTTTTGCCCCGGGTGGGGAGATTCGGGGATTTCTTGCACCGGTGCCGGAGCCCGCGAGCTACGGCCTGATGGCGCTGGGCCTTGTGGCCCTGGGCGGCTTCGTGCGCCGCCGCCGCAGCTGAAGACGAACCGCCGGCCGGCTCAGCCGGCCTGGCCGATCTCGTCGGCGCGGGCCTGCGCCGCGGTGAAATCGAGCGCGCCGGTGTAGATGCTGCGCCCGCAGATCACGCCGTCGACACCCTCGGACTCCACCTCGCACAGGCGTTCGATGTCGGCGATGCCGGCCAGCCCGCCCGACGCGAAGACGGGAATCGTCAGCGCCTGCGCCAGTTTCACCGTCGCCTCGATGTTGATGCCGGTGAGCATGCCGTCGCGCCCGATGTCGGTGTAGATCACGCCCTCGACGCCGTAGTCCTCGAACTTCTTCGCCAGGTCCACCACCTCGTGGCCGGTGAGCTTGCTCCAGCCGTCGGTGGCCACCTTGCCGTCCTTCGCGTCCAGGCCCACGATCACGTGGCCGCCGAAGGCGCTGCAGGCGTCCTTCAGGAAGCCCGGGTTCTTCACCGCGGCGGTGCCGATGATCACGTAGCTGAGGCCGTCGTCGAGGAAGCGCTCGATGGTGTCCAGGTCGCGCAGGCCGCCGCCCAGCTGCACCGGGATCCTGTCGCCCACCACGCGCAGGATCGCCTTCACCGCACCTTCGTTGACGGGCTTGCCGGCAAAGGCGCCGTTCAGGTCCACCAGGTGCAGGCGGCGCGCGCCGGCGTCCAGCCAGCGCCGGGCCATCGCCGCGGGGTCGTCACCGAAGGTGGTGGAAGCAGCCATGTCGCCCTGCTGAAGGCGCACGCACTTGCCGTCCTTGAGATCGATGGCCGGTATCAACAACATGGCTCGGGCAGGTGTCGGCGCCTGTCAGGGCTTCCAGTGGAGGAAGTTGCGATACAGGGCCAGCCCCTGGTCGGCGCTTTTTTCGGGGTGGAACTGCGTCGCAAAAATATTATCCCGGGCCACGGCGCAGGTAAAGCGGGCGCCGTAGTCGGTCTCCCCCGCCGTGTGGCGTGCCTCCGACGGCGCCGCATAGAAGCTGTGCACGAAATAGAACCAGCTGCCGTCCGGCACGCCCCGCCACAGGGCATGCGCACGCTGGTGCACCCGGTTCCAGCCCATCTGCGGCACCTTGTAGCGGCTGCCGTCGGGCTGCAGCCGGCCCTCGAGCCGGAAACGCCTGACCTGGCCGGGAATCAGGCCCAGGCCCGGCGTGTCCTGCTCCTCGCTGTGTTCCAGCAGCATCTGCATGCCGACGCACACCCCCAGCAACGGCTTGTTCGCCGCCGCGTGCAGCACGGCATCGCGCATGCCCGAGTCCAGCAGCTCGCGCATGCAGTCGCGGATGCCGCCCTGGCCCGGCAGCACCACCCGGTCGGCCGCCAGCACCTCGTCGGCGCGCTGGGTCACCACCACGTCCACGCCGGACCCCGCGGCCACGTGCATCACGGCCTGCGAAACGCTGCGCAGGTTGCCCATCCCGTAGTCCACGACGGCAACGGTCGGCATGGTCAGAGGCTGCCCTTGGTGGACGGGATCACGCCGGCCGAGCGCGCATCGGGCGTCAGCGCCATGCGCAGCGCCCTTGCGAAGGCCTTGAACACGGTCTCGCACTGGTGGTGCGCGTTCTCGCCCTTCAGGTTGTCGATGTGCAGCGTCACGCCCGCATGGTTGCTGAAACCCTGGAAGAACTCGAAGGCGAGCTGGGTATCGAAGCCGCCGATCATCCCGGCCTTGAACGGCACGTGCATGTGCAGCCCGGGACGGCCCGAGAAGTCCACCACCACGCGCGACAGCGCCTCGTCCAGCGGCACGTACGCATGGCCGTAGCGGGTGATGCCCTTCTTGTCGCCCACCGCCACCGCCACCGCCTGGCCGAGCGTGATGCCCACGTCCTCCACGGTGTGGTGGCCGTCGATGTGCAGGTCGCCCTCGGCCTCGATCGTCAGGTCGATCAGCCCGTGGCGCGCGATCTGGTCGAGCATGTGGTCGAAGAAGCCGATGCCGGTGGACAGCACGGCAGCCCCCGTGCCGTCGAGGTTCAGCGCGACGCGGATCTGCGTCTCCTTGGTGTCGCGGCGGATGTCGGCGGTGCGGGCGTTCATAGGCTTTCGCGCAGGGCGTTGATCATCAGGTCGTTTTCGGCCGGCATGCCGACCGTCAGGCGCAGGCAGTTCGCCAGCAGCGGGTGCAGGCCGGCGATGTGCTTGACCAGCACGCCGCGCGCCTTCATCCCGTCGAAGGCCCGCTTCGAGTCGGGCACGCGCACCAGCACCATGTTGGCTTCGCTGGGGAAGGGCCGCACGCCGGGCATCGTGGCCAGCGCGGCCAGCAGCCGGCCACGCTCGGCGCGCAGCAGCTTGGCCTGGCGCGCGTACTCGTCGGCGTGCTCCAGCGCGAACAGCGCGGCTTCGGCATTGAGCGCGCTGACGTTGTAGGGCGGGCGCACCTTGTCGATCTCGTCGATGAGCGCCGCGGCCCCGCACAGGTAGCCCAGGCGCACGCCGGCCAGGCCGAACTTGGACAGCGTACGCAGCACCAGCACGTGCGGGTGGGCCGCCAGCGCCGGCAGCCGGCTGCGCGACGCGAACGGCTGATAGGCCTCGTCGAACACGACGAAGCCACCCTGCCGTCCCACGGCCTCGACGAGGCGATCGACGATCGCGTCGCTGAAGAGGTTTGCGGTCGGGTTGTTCGGGTAGGCGATGTAGGTCAGCGCGGGCCGGTGCCGTTCGATGGCCGCCAGCATCGCCGCCTCGTCCAGCTCGAAATCGGCCGTGAGCGGCACGCCGACGAAGTGCAGCCCGCGCAGCTTCGCCGACATCTCGTACATCACGAAGCCCGGCAGCGGTGCCAGCACCGTGGCGCCGGGCTTCATCACGGCGACCGAGAGGATGTCGATCAGCTCGTCGGAGCCGTTGCCCGCGATCAGCTTGCAGCCCGGCGGCAGCTCGACGAAACGCGCCAGCGCGGCCACCACGTCGGCCACGCACTTCACCGGGTAGCGGTTGATCGCCACCCGCGCCAGCCGCTCGCCCAGCTCGCGCTGCAGTTCGGGCGGCAGCGCGAAGGGGTTCTCCATCGCATCCAGCTTCACGAGGCCGGTGCTGTCCTGGATCGCATAGGCGTGCATCGACTGCACGTCCTGTCGGATCGTCGCCGCCATGCGCTCGGCCAGCGGCAGCGCCGCCGGCGCGGCGCGACCTTCGGTGCGCGGCGACAGGCGGAACTCGGCGGCCTGCGCGTGCGCCTGCAGCCCTTCGCCGTAGGCCAGCTCGGCGGCGATCGGCCCCAGCACCTGCGCCCCGGCTTCGCTGACCTCGATCAGGCTGGAGCGCTTGACGAAGTCGTAGACGCCCAGCGGCGAGCTGAAGCGCGCGGTGCCCGAGGTCGGCAGCACGTGGTTCGGGCCCGCGCAGTAGTCGCCCAGGCTCTCGCTGGTGAAGGCACCGAGGAAGATCGCGCCGGCGTGCTTCAGCCGCGGCTCCCAGCGCTGGGGATCGCGGCTGGAGACCTCCAGGTGCTCGGGCGCGATGCGGTTGCTGATGTCGCAGGCCTCCTCCATCGAGCGCGTGAGGATCAGCGCGCCCCGGCCTTCCAGGCTGGCGCGTATCACCTCGCGCCGCGGCATGCCGGGCAGCAGGCGGTCGATCGCGGCCTTCACCTGCTCGATGTAGGCGGCGTCCGGGCACAGCAGGATGCTCTGCGCCAGTTCGTCGTGCTCGGCCTGGCTGAACAGGTCCATCGCCACCCAGTCGGCCGGCGTGCTGCCGTCGGCCAGCACCAGGATCTCGCTGGGGCCGGCGATCATGTCGATGCCGACCTGGCCGAACACGCGCCGCTTGGCGCTGGCGACGTAGGCATTGCCGGGGCCGGTGATCTTGTCGACGCGCGGGATCGTCGCGGTGCCGTAGGCCAGCGCGGCCACGGCCTGCGCGCCACCGACCGTGAACACGCGGTGGGCGCCGGCCACCGCGGCGGCGGCGAGCACGAGCGCGTTCCTTTCACCCCTGGGCGTGGGCACCACCATCACGATCTCGCCGACACCGGCCACCTGAGCGGGAATCGCGTTCATCAGCACGCTGCTCGGGTACGCGGCCTTGCCGCCGGGCACGTAGATCCCCACGCGGTCCAGCGGCGTGACCTTCTGGCCGAGCAGCGAGCCGTCGCCGTCGCGGTACTGCCAGCTGCGGCTGCTCGCTTCCAGCTGGCGGCGGTGGTAGTCGCGCACGCGGTCGGCGGCAGCCTGCAGCGCGCCGCGCTGGGTTTCGGGCAGCGACGCAAGCGCCGCCTGCAGCTCGGCGCGACCCACCTCGAGTTCGGCCATCGAGGCCGCCGAGACACCGTCGAAGCGGGCCGTCAGCTCCAGCACCGCCGCGTCGCCGCGCTGACGCACGTCGTCGACGATGGAGGCCACGCGGGTCTCGATCGCCGCGTCGGTTTCGGCCGACCAGTGCAGCACGCGCTGGAACTGCGCCTCGAAGTCGGCCGCGCTCGTCGCCAGCCGGCGGATGCTGACGGACCCGCTCATGCCCGTGCCTCCACCGCCGCCTCGAAGGCGTCGATCAGCGCGCGCATCGGCGCGCCCTTCAGCTTCAGCGCCGCGGGGTTCACCACCAGGCGCGAGGAGATCTCCATGATCTTCTCGACCTCCACCAGCTGGTTCGCACGCAAGGTGCTGCCGGTGGAGACGAGGTCGACGATGGCGTCGGCCAGCCCGGTGAGCGGTGCCAGCTCCATCGAGCCGTAGAGCTTGATCAGGTCCACGTGCACGCCCTTGGTGGCGAAGTGCTGGCGCGCCACCTGCGTGTACTTGGTGGCCACGCGCAGCCGCGAGCCCTGCTTGACGGCGCCGGCGTAGTCGAAGTCCTGGCGCACCGCCACGCTCATGCGGCAGCGCGCGATCTTCAGGTCCAGCACCCGGTACAGGCCCTCGCTGTCTTCCAGCAGCACGTCGAGCCCGGCCACGCCGAGGTCGGCACCGCCGCGCTGCACGTAGGTGGGCACGTCGCTGGCGCGCACCAGCACCACGCGCACGTCGGGGCGGCTGGTGGCGAGGATGAGCTTGCGGCTCTTCTCGGGGTCGTCGAGCACCTCGATGCCGGCGGCGCGCAGCAGCGGCAGCGAGTCGTCGAAGATGCGGCCCTTGGACAATGCGAGCGTGATCATCGGTGTGGATTTCCGAAGGTCGCGGACATCGCAACAGGGCACCGTCTCACACGCGGCTCGCGCGCGGGGCAGCCCCCGCGGCGTACCGCAGGGGGTTTCAGTGGTGGTGATGGGCGCCGGAGGAAGGCGCGGCAAACTCGGCGGGGGTGAGCGTCTTCATCGAGAGCGCGTGGATCTGCTCGCGCATTCTATCGCCCAGGGCCGCGTACACCCGCTGGTGGCGGCGCACGCGCGGCAGGCCCTCGAACTCCGCCGAGACGATGGTGGCGAAGAAGTGGCGGCCGTCGCCTTCCACCTCGAGGTGCTGGCAGGGCAGGCCCGCGGCGATGAAGTCGCGGACCTGCTGGGGCGTGGGGTCGGCCATGGCCGCGATTGTCGCATCGCGCCCGGGGCCGGCCATCGCTCAGGGGTAGGCCTGGCCGTCGACCTTCACCGACAGCGCGGTTTCGGTGGTGGTGCTGGCGCCCACGCTGGACACCACCTTCAGGTCGAAGCCCAGGTCGCGCGCCACCCAGCGCGTCGTGGTGTTGCTGCCTTTCACTTCGGTGAACTTGCAGCTGGCAAAGCTGCCCGCCGGCGTCACCAGGGTCTCGAAGCCGTTGAAGGTGACGGTGCTGGTGTCGGTCTGCGTGCTGGGCGGCACCGTCTGCACCACGCCGTTCACCGTGCTGGTGCCGCTGGACACCTGGATCGCGGTCTGCGTCAGGCTCTGGCCCGGGTCGAGGGTGAACGTGCGGTCGACGAAGGGCGGCGTGAACACCGAGCTCAGCTGCGAATGGATGGTGACCGCGCCGGCGCTGAAGGTGCCGTCGAGCTCGCTGCCATAGGCCGTGAGTTCGCCGCTGGCGCTGTTCCAGCTCACGAACAGCTGCACGGTGGAACTGCCGCCGCCTGCGTTGTCGCTCGAAGCCACGTCCACCCGCGTGGTGGCGGTGCCGTGGAAGTCGGCCGGGCCCACCACGGTGGCCACCATCGTGCGGCGCAGCGTGGCGTTGCTGCTGCTGCCGGTGACCACCTCGATCGTGCGGCCGGCAGCGAGCAGCCCCCAGCGTGCGCAGGCCACGCCCTGCCCGGGTGCCGGCGGCGGCGTCACGGGCGGCGCCACGCCCAGCAGGGCCACCCGGCTGGTGGCGCTGCCGCCGCTGTTGCTGGCGACGGCGCGAAAGCGCTTGCCGTTGTCGCCCACCGTGGTGGCGAAGCTGTAGCTGGCCGCGGTGGCGCCGGCGATGTCGCCGAAGCTGCTGCCACCGTCGGTGCTCACCTGCCACTGGATGGCCGGCGTGGGCACGCCGCTGGCGGCGACGGTGAAGGTGGCCACGGCGGGCGTGGTGACGCTGAGATCGGCCGGCTGCGAGGTGATGGCCGGCGCCACCGGCGCGGGCCCGCCGCTGACGGTGAGCACCGCCACGGTGCTGGTGACGCTGTTCACGCTGTTGCTGACCACCACGCGCAGCTGCAGGCCGTTGCTGCCCGCGGCCACGGCGGCCAGCGTCAGCGTCGCCCCGGTGCCGCCGGGGATGTCGGTAAACGTGCTGCTGCCGGCCGGCGCGCTCTGCCAGCGGTAGCTCGGGGCCGTGCCCGTGGCGGTGACGGCGAACGAGGCGTCGCTGCCTGCGGCCACGGTGGCCGAGACGGGTTGCGCGGTGATGAGCACGGGGTCGGGCGGCGGGCTCACCGCCAAGGTGACCGCGGCGCTGGTGGCGCTGCCGGCGCCGTTGCTCACCAGCACGCGGAACTGGTGGCCGTTCATCGCCAGCGTGACGCCGTTCAGCGTGTAGCTGGCCGCCGTGGCGCCGGCGACGGCGGCCCAGTTCAGCCCCGCGTCGGTGCTGCGCTGCCACTGGTAGCCGAGCGCGTCGCCGCTGGCCGTGACGCTGAAGGTCACCGATCCGCCCGCCACCGTGCCGTTGCCGGCGGCCTGCGGCTGCACGGTGATGGTGGGGGCCACCGGATCCGGCGTTCCGCTTCCACCGCAGCCGGCCAGCACCACGCACAGGCACACCGCCCAGACCAGCCACGACAGCGCGACCACGCCGCGCTCCCAGGAACCTTGCAGCTGACGCATCGCTTCCTCCTCCGCTTGGGTTGGAGGCAGCATGCAGGCCGGTGTCCGGCGAACGTCCCTTGGAAACCGGCGCGCGGCCGGCGGTACGCTCAGTTGCGGATCTTGTAGCCGATGGCCAGCAGCCGCAGCGCGATGCCGGACACCACCACGAAGCTGGTGCCGACGATCGCCAGGCTCAGCCACGGCGAGACATCGCTGAAGCCGAAGAAGCCGCGCCGGAAGCCGTCGATCATGTAGAAGAACGGGTTCAGGTGGCTCACCGCCTGCCACACCGCGGGCAGCGAGTGCACCGAGTAGAAGACGCCGGAGAGGAACGTCATCGGCATGATGATGAAGTTCTGGAACGCGGCCATCTGGTCGAACTTCTCCGCCCACAGGCCCGCGATCAGCCCCAGCGAGCCCAGCATGCCGGCCCCGAGCGCCGCGAACACCACGATCCACCACGGCTCGGCCAGCCGCAGCGGCGCGAACCACACGGTGACCAGCAGCACGCCGCTGCCCACCGCCAGCCCGCGCACCACCGAGGCACCCGCGTAGGCCACGAACCAGGCCCAGTGGCTCAGCGGCGTGACCAGCAGGAACACGAGGTTGCCGGTGATCTTGCTCTGGATCAGCGAGCTGCTGCTGTTGGCGAAGGCGTTCTGCAGCACGCTCATCATCACGAGGCCGGGCACCAGGAAGCTGGTGTAGCCCACGCCCGGGAAGGCCTCGACCTGCTTGTCGAGCACGTGCCCGAAGATCAGCAGGTACAGCACCGCGGTGAGCACCGGCGCGGCCACGGTCTGGAACGCCACCTTCCAGAAGCGCAGGATCTCCTTGCGGAACAGCGGGCGCGCGCCCTCCAGGCTGATGCCGCTCATGCCGCCACCCCTTCCTGCATGATCTCGAGGAACACGTCCTCCAGGTCGGCGCGGCCGATCTCCAGGTCCTCCACCTTCACGTTCGCGCCGCGCAGCGCGGCCAGCAGCGTCTCCACCTCGGCGGCGTCGTGTGCCTTCACCTGCACGATGCGGCCGGTCACCCGCGCCAGCGGCGCGATGGCCTCGGGCAGCGCCTGGTCGGTCTTGAAGCGCAGCATGGTGCTGGCGCGGCCCGCGAGCAGCGCGCTGGTCTTGTCCAGCGCCACCAGCTTGCCGAGCTTGAGCATGCCGATGCGGCCGCACAGCGCCTCGGCTTCCTCGAGGTAGTGCGTGGTCAGCAGCACCGTGTGCCCTTCGCGGTTGAGCCGGCTCACGAACTGCCACAGCGTCTGGCGCAGTTCCACGTCGACGCCCGCGGTCGGCTCGTCCAGCACGATCACCGGCGGCCGGTGCACCAGGGCCTGCGCCACCAGCACGCGGCGCTTCATGCCGCCGGAGAGCTGGCGCATGTTGGCGTTGGCCTTGTCGGCCAGGCCGAGCGCGGACAGCAGCTCGTCGATCCAGGCCTCGTTGTTCCTGACGCCGAAGTAGCCGCTCTGGATGCGCAGCGTCTCGCGCACGTTGAAGAAGGGGTCGAACACCAGTTCCTGCGGCACGATGCCCAGGGCCTTGCGCGCGGCGGCGTAGTCGTTCACCACGTCGTGGCCCAGCACGCTGACGCTGCCGCCGCTGGCGCGCGCCAGCCCGGCGAGGATCGAGATCAGCGTCGTCTTGCCGGCGCCGTTGGGGCCCAGCAGGCCGAAGAACTCGCCGGGTTCGATCTGGAAGGAGACATCGTCCAGCGCGCGCAGCGTGCCGCGGGCGCCCTGGTAGACCTTGCTGACGTTCTGGAAGCGGACCGCGGGCATCGAGGGGTTCTTCTTGTGGGCGCGGGATTGTAGGCAGCCCCGCCGAATGCTGCCGCCGTCAGAATCGAAGCCCTATGCCGCCCCCGCCGAAGAAGCCGCGCCGCACCGCCGAACGCATCCTGGAGGTGACGCTCGACCTCTTCAACCGCTTCGGCGAGCCCAACGTCAGCACCACGCTGATCTCGGCCGAACTGAACATCAGCCCGGGCAACCTGTACTACCACTACCCGGCCAAGGACGAGCTGATCAACGCGCTGTTCGACCGCTACGAACGCGCGCTGGGCGAGATCCTGCAGGCCGCCGACGGCGTCGAGAACGTCGAGGACGCGTGGCTCTTCTTCCACATGCTGTTCGAGCTGGTGTGGGGCTACCGTTTCCTCTACCGCGACCTCAACGACCTGCTCAGCAAGAACCGGCGCCTGGAGACGCACTTCCAGTTCGTGCTGAAGAACAAGGGCAAGGCGATGCACGCGCTGCTCGACGGGCTGTCGCGCAACCAGGCGGTGCGGCTCACTGGTGCCGAGGCCGCGCCGCTGGCCACCAGCATGGTGGTGGTGGTGACCTACTGGCTCAGCTACGAGTACGTGCGCGACCCGCGCCATGCGCTCGAGCCCGAGGCCGCCGCCGCGGCCATGGGTCGCGGCGCCTGGCACGCGCTGGCGCTGCTGCTGCCGCACCTGGACGAGGCCTCGCGCGCGCACCTGAACCAGCTGGCCGCCGCCTACGTGGCGGGCTGAGTCACCTGCGCGACACGGGCCACCGTGGTTTGCCTCATCGCGCATGGCGCAGGGGCGCCCTATGCTGCGGCGACAGCGGGCCTCCCGAGCCCGCGCCTGGAGACAAGGTGAAGAAGCCCACCACGCTGTTCCACCTGGTGTGCCTGAGCGCCGCGCTGCTGGCGATGCATGCGCTGGCGCAGGCCCAGACGGCCACCTACCCCACGAAGCCCCTGCGCCTGGTGGTGACGTTCCCGCCCGGCGGCGCGCCCGACATCCTGGCCCGCCTGTTCGCCGACAAGGCCCAGCTGGGCCAGCCCGTGGTGGTGGACAACAAGCCCGGCGCTGGCGGCAACATCGGCGCCGAGATGGTGGCCAAGGCCCCGGCCGACGGCTACACGATCGTGATGGGCACGGTGGGCACGCACTCCATCAACGGCGCGCTGTACCGCCAGATGCCCTACGACATGGTCAAGGACTTCGCGCCGCTGGGCCACGTGGCCTCGGCGCCCAACCTGCTCGTCGTCACGAACGACCTGCCGGTGAAGACGGTGGCCGAGCTCATCAGCTACATGAAGGCCAACCCCAACAAGCTCAGCTTCGGCTCGCCCGGCATCGGCACCTCGGTGCACGTCTCGGGCGAACTCTTCAAGAGCCTGACCGGCACGCAGATGACGCACGTGCCGTACAAGGGCCGCCAGTTCGCGATCCCCGACCTGGTGGGCGGCAGCATCCAGGTGATGTTCGACAACATGCCCTCGGCGCTGCCGATGGCCAAGGAAGGCAAGATCCGCGCGCTGGCGCAGACCACTGCCACGCGCTCGGCCGCCGCGCCCGACGTGCCCACCGTCGCCGAGACCGTGCCCGGCTTCGAGGCCACCACGTGGTTCGCGATGTTCGCGCCGGCCGGCACGCCGAAGGACGTCGTCGCCAGGCTCAACGCCGAGATGCAGCGCGTCTACAAGCTGCCCGACGTGGCGGAGAAGATGAAGACCCTGGGCCTCGAGCCCTGGATCAGCACCCCCGAGGAACTCGCGAAGTACCAGGCCACCGAGATCACGAAGTGGGCCAAGGTCGTGAAGGACTCGGGCGCCAAGGCCGACTAGGAGACCGTCGCACATGACCACCCGCCGACACCTGATCGCCGGCACCGCCGCGCTGCTGGCCGCCCCCTTCGCGGCACGCGCGCAGGCCTTCCCGGCGCGCCCCATCCGCTACATCTGCCCCTGGCCGGCGGGTGGCTCCACCGACGCGGTGATCCGCGCCTTCGCCGAGAGCGCGGGCAAGATCCTCGGCCAGCAGGTGCTGGTGGACAACAAGCCCGGCGCGGGCGGCCTGCTGGGCGCCAACGAGCTGGTCAACGCCAAGCCCGACGGCTACACGCTGAGCCAGCTGCCGCACGGCGTGTTCCGCCTGCCGCACATGCAGAAGGTGCAGTTCGACGTCCTGAAGGACTTCACCTGGATCGCCTGCCTCACCGGCTACACCTTCGGCTTCGTGGTGCCGGCCGATTCACCGATCAAGAGCATCAAGGACCTGGTCGACTACGCGAAGGCCAACCCCGAGAAGTTCACCTACGGCCACACCGGCATCGGCACCAGCCCGCACCTGGCGGTGGAGGAGTTCGCGCAGCGCGCCGGCATCAAGCTCACGCACGTGCCGTTCAAGGGCAACGCCGACAACATGCAGGCCATCCTCGGCGGCCACGTGATGGGTGCCAGCGACGCCACCGGCTGGGCGCCGCACGTCGGCTCGGGCAAGCTGCGGCTGCTGGCCACCTACGGCAGCAAGCGCACCAAGCGCTGGCCCGACGTGCCCACGCTGGACGAACTGGGCTACCAGACGGTGAGCGACTCGCCGTTCGGCGTCTGCGGCCCGAAAGGCATGGAGCCGGCGCTGGTGCGCACGCTGCACGACGCGTTCAGGAAGACGCTGGAAGACCCCGCCGTGCTCGCCATGCTCGAGAAGTTCGACCAGAGCGTGCTCTACATGGGCACCGAGGCCTACACGAAGTTCGCGCGCGACAGCTTCGCGGCCGAGAAGGCAACGATCGAGCGCCTGGGCCTGGCGGCGAAGACCTAGCGCGACGCCGGCGACGCGGGCGCGGTGGGCGCGATCACCGTCGTCAGGCCGCCGGCGCAGCCTTCGGCCTGGCTGGCGGCGCAGGCCGGCACGTCGGCCGGATGCTTCGCGGCCTCGCGCACCAGGCCCGACTTGCGCGTCATCGCCCAGGTGACGAAGGCGGCCGTGGCCACTGCCAGCAGCGCGATCAGCACGCGCCGCCGCGCCGTGATCGGCCGGTAGCGTTCAACCTGCGGTTCGGGGCCGGGCTTGTCCATCGGGGCGCGACTATCGCATGCGCGCGCCGCTACGATGCGCTCCCGCACCACGCCGCCGGAGCCGCGCCATGACCAAGAAGACCTACCGCATCGCCGCGATCCCCGGTGACGGCATCGGCAAGGAAGTGATGCCCGAGGGCCTGCGCGTGCTGCAGGCCACGGCCGCGCGCTTCGGCTTCACGCTCGACGTGACGCCCATCGCCTGGGCCAGCTGCGACTGGTACGTCGAGCACGGCCAGATGATGCCGAACGACTGGAAGGCGCAGCTGATGGGCATGGACGCGCTCTACTTCGGCGCCGTGGGCTGGCCGGCCACGGTGCCCGACCACATCTCGCTGTGGGGCTCGCTGATCAAGTTCCGGCGCGAGTTCGACCAGTACATCAACCTGCGCCCGGCGCGCCTGCTGGCCGGCGTGCCTTCGCCGCTGGCCAACCGCAAGCCCGGCGACATCGACATGCTGATCGTGCGCGAGAACACCGAGGGCGAGTACTCGTCGGTGGGCGGCGTGATGTTCCCCGGCACCGAGCGCGAGTTCGTCTCGCAGACCTCCATCTTCACCCGCACCGGCAGCGAACGGCTGCTGCGCTACGCCTTCGAGCTGGCGCGCACGCGCACGCGCAAGCACCTGACGCTGGCGACCAAGAGCAACGGCATCTCGATCTCGATGCCCTGGTGGGACGAACGCTGCAACGAGGTGGCCGCGCAGTACCCCGACGTCACCTGGGACAAGCAGCACATCGACATCCTCAGCGCGCGCTTCGTGCTGCAGCCGCAGCGCTTCGACGTGGTGGCGGCCACCAACCTGTTCGGCGACATCCTGTCCGACCTGGGCCCGGCCTGCACCGGCACCATCGGCATCGCGCCGTCGGCCAACCTCAACCCGGAGCGCAGGTTCCCGTCGCTGTTCGAACCCGTGCACGGCTCGGCGCCGGACATCCACGGCCAGAACATCGCCAACCCCGTGGCGATGATCTGGAGCGGCGCGATGATGCTGCAGTTCCTGGGCGAGCAGGCCGCGCACGACGCGATCCTCGCCGCCATCGAGGCCGTGCTGGCCGAAGGCCCGCACACGCCGGACCTCGGCGGCAAGGCCGGCACCACCGAGATGGGCCAGGCCATCGCGCGCCGCATCTAGCGTGGAAGACGGCGTCTCCGCGCTGCAGCAGGCGATCGCCGCGCTGGAGGCCCAGCGGCCGGCCATCGACGCCGCGACGCTGGACGCCGCACTGCGCCCGCTGCGCGAGCGCCTGGCGCAGCTGCAGCACCAGGGCGGCCAGCAGCTGCGCCAGGTGAGCGTGCTGTTCGTCGACGTGGCCGGCTCCACCGCACTCGCGCGGCAGCTGGCGCCGGAGGACGTGCACGAGGTGATGGACGGCGCGCTGCGCCGCTTCACCGCCTGCGTGCAGGGGCACGGCGGCCGCGTGCTGCAGTACGCGGGCGACAGCCTGCTGGCCGCCTTCGGCACCCCGGTGGCGCGCGAGGACGATGCCGAGCGCGCCGTGCAGGCCGCGCTGGCGGTGCTGGCCGAGGCCGCCACGCAGGCCGTGGCGGTGCGCGAGCGCCTGCCCGGCGCGGGCGACGGCTTCGCGGTGCGCGCCGGCATCGCCACCGGGCCGGTGCTGCTGGGCGGCGGCGTCGAGGGCGAGGCCAGCATCCGCGGCGCGGTGGTGAACCTGGCCGCGCGCATGGAGCAGAGCGCGCCGCCCGGCGGCCTGCGCATCTGCGCCGACACGCGGCGCCTGGTGCGCGGCCTGTTCGAACTGGACGCGCAGCCGCCGCTGCCGGTGAAGGGTTACGCCGAACCCGTCGCCACCTGGCTGGTGCGGCACGCGCTGGCCGCGCCTTCGGCACAGGCCACGCGCGGCGTCGGCGGCGTGCATGCGCCGCTGGTCGGCCGTGCCGACGAACTGCTGGCGCTGCAGCAGGCCTTCAATGGTCGCCGCCGCCCCGCTGGCGATGCGCCGGCGGTGGTGCTGCTGCTGGGCGAGGCCGGCCTCGGCAAGACGCGCCTGGCGGCCGAGTTCCGCAGCTGGACGCGCCAGCAGCCCGGCGGCGTGGTCTGGCTCGAGGCCCACGCCAGCGAACGCGGCGCCGGCGAACCCTACGGGCTGTTGCGCCAGCTGCTGATGCAGCACCTGGGCGTGCGCGCCAGCGACAGCCCCACCGCTGCACGCGCCACCTGGCTGCGCGCGGCCGAGCCGCTGCTGGCGCAGCCGGGCCACGCAGCGGTGCTGGGCCACCTGCTGGGGCTGGACTTCGCGGCGCACGACGAGGTGCGTCCGCTGCTGGCCGAAGGGCGCCAGCTGCGCGACCGCGGCTTCTTCCACGCGGCGCAGATGCTGTCGCGCATCGCCGCCGGCAGCGGCCCGCTGGCGCTGTTCCTCGACGACCTGCAATGGGCCGACCCCGGCACGCTGGAGTTCATCGACTACGCCGAGCGCGAGGTCGCCGGGCTGCTGATGCTGCTGTGCTCGGCGCGCCCGCAGCTCGACGAGCAGCGGCCGGGCTGGTCGAAGCGGCCGGGCCGGCGCCGCGTCGAGCTCGCGCCGCTGTCCGGCAGCGATGCCGACGCGCTGGCCGGCGCGCTGCTGGCGCGTCTGCAGGGCGACGATGCCGAAGCGCTGCGCCTGCGCGTGATCGAAGGCGCCGAAGGCAACCCCTTCTACATGGAAGAGCTGGTCAACATGCTGATCGACCGCGGCGCCATCGTCGAGCACGACGGCGGCTGGCGCGTCGGCGAAGCGGCACGCGCGGCCGCGGCCATCCCCACCACGCTCGCGGGCGTGCTGCAGGCGCGCCTGGACGAGCTGCCGGCCACGCAGGCGCGTGCCGCGCAGCTGGCCGCGGTGGTGGGCCCGGTGTTCTGGGCCGACGCGCTGCGCGCGCTGGGCCTGGCGGACGAAGAGGCCCTGCCGGCGCTGGTGCAGCGCCAGTTCATCGTGCCGCGCCAGCCGCCGTCGCTGGCGGGGCAGCAGGAGTTCGCCTTCCGCCACCACCTGCTGCACCAGGTCTGCTACGAGCGCGTGCTGCGCCGCGTGAAGGTGCCGGCACACGCCCAGGTGGCGCAGTGGCTGGCCGAACAACCGGGCGAGCGGCCGCTGGACCTGATCGCCGAGCACCACGAGCGCGGCGGCCAGCGCGAGCTGGCCGCCGACGCCTGGCAGCGCGCCGCCGAGGCCGCCAGCGCGCGCTACGCCAACGAGCAGGCGCTCGCGCACGCGCAGCGCGCGCTGCAGCTGATGCCGGCCGACGCGCTGGAGCGCCGCTACGCGCTGGTGTTCCTGCGTGTCGACGCGATGGGTGTGCGTGCCGACGACGCGCGGCTGGAGGCCGAGCTCAGCGCGCTGGAAGCGCTGGCCGAGCAGCTGGACGATGGCCGTCAGGCGCGCGTGGCGCTGCGCCGTGCGGTGCACCTGGAGCGGCGCGGGCACATCGAGGAGTCGCTGCGCCTGGCCGAGAGCGTGTGGCACCGCGTCGCCACCGGCTGGCCGCAGGTGGCGGCGCACGCCGGTCGTGGCATTGCAGCCGCGCTCACGCGGCTGGGCCGCACCGCCGAGGCGCGGCCCTGGGCGCAGGCCGCGCTGGGCCTGGCGCGCGAGGTGGGCGACACCGCGGTCGAAGGCGCGCTGCTCAACGAGCTGGCCGGCCTGTCCAGCCAGGATGGCGACCCCGACCAGGCGGTGGCGCTGTACGAGCAGGCGCTGGCCTGCCACCGCGCGGTGGGCCACCGCGTGCACGAGGCCGGCGTGTTGTCCAACCTGGGCTACGTGGACCTGCGCCTGGGCAGCTACGCCCAGGCCGCGGCCCGTTTCGCCGAAGCGCGCACGCTGGCCGGCGGCGTGGGCCAGCGCGGGCTGGAAGGGATGATCCTCATCAACCTGGCGCTGGCCACCTGCCACGACGGCCGGCCCGCCGAGGCGCTGGCGCACGCCGAGGCCGCGCGCGCGCTGCTGCAGGCCGCCGGCAACCGCTGGGCCGAGGCCGCCGCGCTGCGCGTGATGGGCCAGTGCGAACTGGCCCAGGGCCGGCCGGCGCCGGCCGCCGCGTGGCTGGCCGATGCGCAGGCCCGATTCCAGGCGCTGAAGCTGGGCGCGCTGGCCATCGAGGCCGCGGCGCTGCTGGCCGAGGCACGCCTGGCCGAGGGCCGTCGAGAAGACGCCGCGGCGCTGGCGGACGCGGTGCTCGCGGCGCTGGACGGCGGCCTGTCGATCGAAGGCTGCGAGGAGCCGATGCGCGTGCACCTGTCGTGCTGGCGCGTGCTGCGCGCCCTGGGCGACACACGCGCCGAGGCGCGCCTGAAGGCCGCCCAGGCCCAGTTGCTGGACCGTGCCTCGCGTGTGCGCGACCCGGCGCAGCGCGAGCGCTTCCTGCGTCGCGTGCCCGACCACCGGGCGCTGCTGCAGGCCGGCTGAACGCCGGCGGGCGGCTACGGCCCGTCGTTGGTGATCATCGGATCGAGCCAGCCGAAATTGCCGTTGACCGCCTGGAACAGCACTACGAACTCGTAGGTGCCGGGTGCCACCGGCAGCTGCGCCAGGTCGGTGAGCACGATCACGGTGTTGTCGCTGCTGGAGACGTTGGCGGTGGGGAACACGCCGCCGGGCGTGCGCGAGCCGCCGGTCTGCGGCTGGACGGCCAGCCCCACCGGGTAGTAGTCGGCCCGGTTCGAGTCGCGGATCTTGATGTTCAGCACGACGCCGGTGCCGGTCTTGGACACGCTGATGCCGGTGGGGCCGTTGGCGCTGACGGTGTTCTCGGGCGGCTGGTGCTGGCTAGCGTCGATGCTCAGCGAGGTGGGCGCCACCTCGGTGACGAGGCCGCGCGAGCCGACGAAGGGCGAGATCATGTAGGTCAGCGTGTACGACATCGGCACTCCTCGTTGCGGTCCACGGATGATGCGCCAATCATCGCGACGCGGCCCGGGCCGGCGCGATGACATATTCACCGCTGGCATCATCGCGCGATGGGCGAACCCACCATCCATCTGCAGCTGGTGCGCAGCGCGACGCTGAAGATCCGCGCCGGCGACGCCACCCTGCTGATCGATCCCTACCTGGCCGAACAGGGCCAGGGCCGCAGCTACGCCGGCGTGCGCACCAGCCCGCTGGTCGGGCTGCCGATGCCGGTGGCCGAACTGCTGGCCGGCGTGGACGCGGTCTTCGTCTCGCACCTGCATTCCGACCACTTCGACGACGCCGCGAAGGCACTGCTGCCGCGCGACCTGCCGCTGCTGTGCCCGGCCGCGCTGGCGGCGCCATTGCGCGGCTTCGGCTTCACCGACGTCACGGCCATCGCCGACACGCTGGACTGGCGCGGCTGGCGCCTCGAACTCACCGGTGGTCGCCACGGGCCGGACGAGATCCTGGAGGCGCTGGGCGAGGTCAACGGCTTCGTGCTGCAGCGGCCCGGCGCGCCCACGCTGTACTGGATCGGCGATTCGATCTGGTGCGAGGCGGTGCGCCAGGCCCTCGAGAAGCACGCGCCCGACGTCATCGTCGCCCACGCCTGCGGTGCCACGCTGCGCGGCGTGGGGCCGCTGGTGATGGACGAGGCCCAGGTGGAGACGCTGCTGCGTGCGGCGCCCGAGGCCGTGGTGGTTGCCACGCACATGGACACGGTGGACCACGCCACCGTGTCACGCCACCAGCTCGCAACACACTTCGGTGGCCAGCCCGCACTGCGGGCGCGGCTGCGCATCCCGGCCGACGGCGAGCTGCTGACGCTGCAGGGGGCTCGTCAGGAAGCGGCCCAGCGCTTGCACGTCTCGTAGGTGCGCGCGCCGTTGCTGCCCCAGTTGCCCACGTCCGGCTTGGGCCCGATCTGCGCCAGCAACTCGCGCAAGGTCTCCTTGTCGCGCGCCAGGCAGGCGAAGTAGGCGAAGCCGTTGGCATTGAGCGGCGACGGATGCCGCTGCATCAGCTGCCGGTAGCCGGCCTTCATGCGCGGCCAGGAGGCCGACGAATCCTCGAACAGCCGGTGCTCGAACTCCCAGTCGGCCGCCCAGGCATACATGCGGGCGTAGAAGATGTCGCCGTGCTGTGCGCTGGTGAGCTTGGCGAACTCGTTGACCGTGCGGTCCACGCGTGCCGCGTTGCCGCCCCACTTGGGCAGCGACGCATTCAGCATCGCGCGGTACAGACCCTCGTCGTCGGGGTTCAGCGCCATGCCGGCGCGGGCCACGGCCCACAGTGCGTCGAAGTCCCAGCCGGCCGAGCGGCCGAGGTTCAGCAGTTCGACATGCGTGGAACTCGTCGGCGCAGCGCTGGCGCGGGTGGCCGACAGATGCTCGATGGCCAGCCGCGTGTAGCGCTCGAAATCGCGCCAGGCTTCGGGCGGCACCGAGCGGGCAAAGCCCTTGCCGCGGTAGAACCAGCCGTGCTGCGACAGCGCCTTGGCATGCATCCATTGCGCCAACGACGACTTCGGCCGCTGGCGCGCCCACTGCAGCGTGAGCGCCTCGATCTGCTGGAAGTAGGCGTCGGTGGCGCCGTCCGGCCCTTCGTAGATGCGCGTCAGCCCGTCGCGGAACAGCACCAGCTTCGAGCGCCCGGCGGCGGTGCGCTGCCCGGGCTGCTGGAGCCGCGCGTGCAGCCGCTCGAGTTCGTCGACGTCGCCCCACCAGAAGGCAGCCACCGCTTCCTCGGTGACGCGCTCTTCCTCGGACGGCGCATCCTTGGCGGCCTGCGCCGCCGCGCGGGCGCCCATGCCAGCCAGTGCCGCCAGGGCCAGGATCAGGAACAGTCTGCGCATCTTCTTCACTGCAGCTTGTAGACGTACTCGACGCTGAACACCGCCCGCCCGTCCTGGGTCTTCTCGGGGCGCTTGAAGGTGTGGGCGTCGACGCGCGCGAGACTCGCGGCGTCGAGCAGCGTCTCGAATGCCACGGGGCGCTGGTTGCGGATTCCCGGTACGCGCAGCGTGCGCCTGACGACCCGGCTGCCGAGCCTGCGGCCCTCGGCGTCCAGCGTCACCTCCACCACCACCGTGCCTTCCACGCGCAGGCGGCGCGCGGTCTCCGGGTAGGCGTCGGGCTTGGCCCCGGTCTCCTCGGGTGCGGCCACGTACTGGGACAGACGCGCGTAGCGGTGCGCCAGCCACTCGTCGGCTTCGAAGCCGCGGCGCAGCGCGGCGGCCAGCGACCACTGGCGCAGTGCGCACAGCGTGTCCGGTTCGCGGCGCAGGGATGCATCGGCCCCGTGCGCCAGCACCCGCCAGGCCAGCAACGGCGGCAGCGGGGCCGGCAGTGGTGCCTGCTTCTGCACGTGCTCGTCGATGCGGCGCCAGGCGGCCGCGTCCACGTCCAGCGGCGGGCGCTCGGGCGGCTGCGCGCGCGCCAGCCCCCAGCGCTGCAGGAGCACCGCCTCGGACTTGAGGTGCGCATCGCGCTCCGCGGCTGGCACCTGCTGCCACACCTGCAGCAGCTCATCCATCAGGCTCGGCCGGCCCGGCGGCAGCGCGCACGAGCCGGCGTGCGCCAGCGCCTGCTGCTCGCGCTGCTCGTGCGCCGGCCCGTCGCTGTCAAGGCGCCACAGCGCCAGCTCGTTCCTGAGGCGATGCGACACCGCCATCAGCAGGTCGCCCTGCGCGCGCTCCACGCCCAGGCGGCGCTCTTCCTCGAGCCAGCTCGCGAGCAGCCGCCGCATGCGCGGCATCTCGCGCGCCACCATGGCCGACGCGGCTCGCTGCAGTTCGGCATCGGCCTTGTGGCCGGGCGATACCGCGAACGTCAGCTGCAGCAGGTCGTCCAGCCAGCGCAGCAGCGCCTGCCGGTCGTCCGGGCCCTGCACTCTTGCGCCCGCCGGCGACACCGCCTTCGACTGGGCCTGTGCCGCGGCCAGCGGCAGCGCCAGCAGGAGCGCCGCCACGGCGCCCCTCAGGCATCGCCCGATGCCCGCATCCGCTCTCGACATCCTGCATGTCCTCCCCGGCCGATCCTAACGGACGAGCTCCTGGGATGGCCACGGGCCGCATGCGCCTTCAGACGAAGCACACCGCCTCGACGTTGTGCCCGTCCGGGTCGAGCAGGAACGCCGCGTAGTAGGTGTCGCTGTAGTCCGGCCGCGGCCCCGGCGCGCCGTTGTCGCTGCCGCCCGTCTTCAGGCCCTGGGCGTGGAACTGCTGCACCGCGTTGCGGCCCTGCGCGCTGAACGCGACGTGCGTGCCGGGGCCGATGGCCTGCTTCGTCTCGTAGAGCCAGAACGCCGCCGCACCGGGCTTGCCGAGGCCGGCGTAGCCCTCGCCCTGGCTGTCGAGCCTGTAGCCCAGCGCACCCAGCACCGCCTCGTAGAAGCGGATGCTGGCCTTGAGGTCGCGCACCTTGATGCCGACGTGATCGAACATGGGATCTCCTCGTTGAATGGACGAGCGAAATCCTAGGCAGCGGCCTCGATGCGGGCTTGGAGAATCTTGCGGTCGCCGTGCGCCGCGCGGCGGAAGGCCAGCGGCGCCACGCCGGCGGCGCGGCGGAAGCTGCGCACGAAGTTCGAGAGATCGGCGAAGCCGACGTCGAGCGCGATGTCGGTCACTGCGCGCTCCGGTTCGGCCAGCAGTCGGGCGGCCTTGCGCAGCCGGCTGCGTACCAGGTACTGGTGCGGCGTGACGCCGATCACCGCCGAAAACAGGCGCAGGAAGTGGTAGGGGCTCAGGCCCGCCTCGCCCGCCGCTTGCTCCAGCGTCAGCGGCTCGGCGCTGTGCTCGTCGATCCACATCGCGCTGCGCACCGCGCGGCGCTCGTCGGCCGGCGTGCGCGGCAGGCCGGTGCGCGCCGCACCCGCCGATCCGTCCAGGAAGCGGCTGGCCAGCAACAGCCCGAGTTCGTCGACCGCGATGTCGTGCTCCTGGCGCAGCGCGGCCTGCACCAGCTCGCCGATGGCCGCGAGCTCGGCGCGCGGCGCCGCGGCGCCGCCTTCCCACAGCGGCCGGCGCCGCCGCACCTCGTCGAGCAGCGCCGGCGTGTAGAAGAACGACAGGCACTCGTCGCCGCCGTCGTGGTGCTCGTGGGTGCAGACGTACTCGTCGTCGGGCCGGCCCAGCATCAGCGACCCGGGCACCAGGTGGAACTGGCGCCCGCGGCAGCGGCAGCCGAAGCTGCCGCGCCGCACCAGCGACAGCGACCAGCGGCTGTGCGCCTCGGTCTCGGGCCGGCTGCCGGTGTCGCCGCTGCAGACGTATTCGGAGACGCTGACGGGACCCTGGTGCAGGTGGCGGACGGTGGGCATCGGCGGGTGGCGCAGCGCCCCACGGGCGCTCGGGGCCGACAGTGTGCCGCAGCCGCCGCGCGTTCGTCGGCGCCCGGCCTCAGGACACCCCTGCCGCCCCTGGCCCGCGCCGCGCGGCGCGCCAGCCCAGCACCAGCAGGCCGAGGGCCAGGCTGGCCCAGGTGGCGGGCTCGGGCACGCCGGCGGTGATCAGGTAGACGATGCCGCCGGTGCCGTTGGCCGGCGTGTTGGTGACCAGGGCATAGAGCTCGCCGGCGGCGTCCTCGCCGAAGCCGTGCACCGTCAGGCCGCCCGGCAGCTGGTCGTTGGCGAACTGGGGCAGCAGGAACTCCTTGATCTCGCCGGTCTCCAGGTCGGCGTAGAAGAGGCGCCCGTCGGCCCGCGGCTGGCCGCCCGCGGCGGGCCGCAGCGCGAGGTCGCCGAACACGTACTTGCCGAACAGCGCCGGGATGGCGTGGCCGCGATAGACGAAGCCGCCGGTGATGCTGATGCCGTCGCCATGGTCGTACTGCAGCGTGCCCAGCGTGCCGGTGATGGGATCGATCAGACCCGCCGGGCTGCCGGGGCTGTTGGCGCCCACCGTGCCGGCGGCGCCCCCGGGGCCGGTGACGCGGTTGAACAGGAAGGTGCCCTCCTTGATGGCCCAGCCGTAGTTGCCGCCCAGCTGCAGGCGGTCGATCTCCTCGATCGAGTTCTGCCCCACGTCGGCGACGATGATCTGGCCGTTGCCGCCCAGGTCGGGCCGGTCGACGGCGAAGCGGTACGGGTTGCGGAAGCCGAGCGCGTAGATCTCCGGCACCTGGCCCGCGGCCTGGAACGGGTTGGTGGTGGGGATGCGGTACTGGCCGTTGGCGCTGACCGGGTCGGCGCTGCCGCCGGTGAGCGCCGGGTTCAGCGGGTCGATGCGCAGCATCTTGCCCAGCGGCGTGGACAGGTTCTGCGAGTTGCCGCCGGGCTCCAGGTGGCTCGGGCCCACGTCGTTGGCGTTGCCGCCGTCGCCCAGGCCCAGGTAAAGGTAGCCGTCGATGCCGAAGGTGATGGTGCCGCCGTTGTGGTTGCCGGCGTTCTTGCCGAAGCTGATGATCTCGCGGCGCGAGTTCGGGTCCACCACGCCGTCGCTCATGCGCCATTCGTTGACCACGTTCATGTAGTTCTGCGTGGCGTTGTTCGGCGCCGCATAGGTAGGTCCGCCACCGGCCGGCAGCAGCTGGCTGTTGTAGGTGTAGAGCGTGCCGAAGCCGGCCGTGCCGGGGCGGTTGAAGTCCGGGTGGAAGGCCAGGCCCAGGAAGCCGCGTTCGTCGTTGGCGTTGGTGGCGACCAGCGGCGGCGACACCAGCGCGCCGATGTTCAGCGCCGGCGTGCTCTGCAGCACGCCGTTCTGGATCACGCGCAGCAGCCCGTTCTGCTCCACCACGAACAGGCGGCTCGGATCTCCCGGCGCGAAGGTCGCGTAGTCGGGCGCGGACAGCCCGGTGGCCACCGGCAGCAGGCCGATCGAGATGTCGCCGTGCGTGATGGGCGGCAGCAGCGTGCCGGCCGCTGCGAAGGAGGACGACAGGGCACAGACGGCCAGGGTCAGCGCGCGACGGCGCACCGCGGGAACGAAGCTCATGGGCGACTCCTGCGAAGACGAGGAAACGGGATGCGGCGCGACGGCCGCGGACCTTCAGGCGGTGCGACGTCGTCGGCGCCAGGCGACGGCGACCAGGCCCGCCGCCAGCAGCAGCGCCGGGGCCGGCTCGGGCACCGCGCCGATGTTGTCGACGCCCAGCCGCGCGGCGATGTCGGTGCCAGGGTAGAAGGCGTCGGGCCCGTGGAAGAGGCGCAGGCTGGTGACGTTGGCCAGCGCATCGGCCGCGTCGCCGGACAGCGCGGCGGGCGACAGGTCGAAGAAGGCGTGGGCCCAGCCCGAACCGGCGGGCAGCACGAAGGGCTGCAGCGAGACCGCCGACGCGCCGGCCTCGCCCAGCAGGTACAGGCGCAGGCTGAGGTCGGTGCTGCCGAAGTTGGCGACGTCCATCACGATGCCACTCACTCCGGCTGCCAGGTAGTTGCCGGTCCAGGCCGGCCCCGACAGCGTCACCAGCTTGCCGCCCGGTCCGCGCACGCCGGTGGCGGTGACCAGCAGGTAGCCGTCGCCCGCCCCCGCGGGCCCGCCGCTGCCGACGTTCACGGGCGGCGCCGCATTCGCCGCGCCGCTGCCCCAGCCCTGGGTGCTGCCGTCCTGGAAGTCGTCCAGCTGGCCGAAGGTGATGGCCTGGGCGCCCCACGGGATGAGCGCGAGCGCCGCGGCGCAGGCGACCTGAGCGAACCTCGGGTGCGGCATGTGGACCTCCGTTGTCCCAACGGAAGGTGTACGCGGCCGCGGCGCCGCGCATTCCGTGGCCGGCGCACCGGGACGGCTACGCGACCTCCGGCCGGGCCGCGCTGCGCACGAAGCCGGCCGACGCCGACATCAGCGCCTGCGTATAGGGCTCCTGCGCCTGCAGCGACGCCAGCTGCGGCGCCGACAGCCGCTCCACCATGCGGCCGCGGCGCATCACCATCAGCTGCTCGCACAGGTGGGCGATCACCGCCAGGTCGTGGCTCACCATCACGAAGGTGAGGCCGCGGCGCGCGCGCAGCGCCTCCAGCAGGTTCAGCACCTCGGCCTGCACCGAGGCGTCCAGCGCCGAGGTGGGCTCGTCCAGCAGCAGCAGCTGCGGCTCCAGGATCAGGGCGCGCGCGATCGCGATGCGCTGGCGCTGGCCGCCCGAGAGCTGGTGCGGGTAGCGGAAGCGGAAGGCCGCGCCCAGGCCCACCTCGTCCAGCGCCTGCTCGATGCGCGCCTCGGCGTCGCCGATGCCGTGGATCGCCAGCGGCTCGGCCAGGATGCGGTCCACCGTCTGGCGCGGGTGCAGCGAGCCGTACGGGTCCTGGAACACCATCTGCACGCGGCGGCGGAAGGCCTTGCTGCCCGGCGCCGGCGGGTCGCCCGCACCGGTCAGCGTCATTCGGCCACCCGCCTGGCGGGCCAGGCCGCAGATCGCCCGCAGCACCGTGCTCTTGCCCGAGCCCGATTCGCCGACGATGCCGAAGCTGGCGCCGGGCTCGACCTGGAACGAGAGCCCTTCGACCGCGACGAAACCGTCGAACTCGACGCGCAGCCCCTCGACCAGCAGGCCCGTGGCGCTGCCGCTCATCGCGACCATTCGGCGCGCCGCTCCAGCGTGGGCAGCGGATGCTGCGGCTGCCCGAGCCGCGGCAGGCAGTTCAGCAGGCCGCGCGTGTACGGGTGCTCGGCGCGCGCCAGGTCGGCGCTGGCCAGTTCCTCCACCACGCGCCCGGCGTACATCACGAGCACGCGGTCGCAGAAGCTGCTGACCAGGCGCAGGTCGTGCGAAATGAAGACCAGGCCCATGCCCTTCTCGGCCACCAGCCGGTCCAGCACCGCGAGCACCTGCAGCTGCACCGTCACGTCCAGCGCCGACGTCGGCTCGTCGGCGATCAGCAGCTCGGGGCCGGCGGCCAGCATCATCGCGATCATCGCGCGCTGCCCCATGCCGCCCGAGACCTCGTGCGGGTACAACCGCGCCACCCGCGACGGGTCGTCGATGCCCACCTGCGCCAGGGCCTCCAGCACGCGCTCGTGCCGCTCGGCGCCCGACAGCCGCAGGTGGGCTTGCAGCGTCTCCGCGATCTGCGCACCGATGCTCATCACCGGGTCGAGCGAGAACTTCGGGTCCTGCAGCACCATCGCGATGCGGCCCCCGCGCAGCGCGCGACGCCGTGCCGGCGGGCAGTCGAGCAGGTCGATGCCGTCGAAGCGCAGGCGCCGCGCGGTCACGCGGCCGCCCGGCGCCGTCAGGCCGAGGATCGCGCGTCCGGTCTGGCTCTTGCCCGAGCCCGACTCGCCGACGATGCCCAGGCGTTCGCGGCCGAGCGTGAATCCGACGCCCCGCACCACCTCCGCAAAACGTGCCTCAACGTCGGGATAGGCCACGCGCAGATCGTCGACTTCCAGCAGGGGAGTCGCCGTCATGGCAAGCGTTGTTGCAAGCTCATGTGCCGATTAGACAACGACCGGCGCACGGTAGTGCCCCTCGGTTGACAGTGTTCGCGCGCCCGGCGCACAGTGCTCGGCGCGCGGCAGGCGGCGCTCGCCAGAGGCGCCCCGATGCCGCGACGGGGAGTGTCATTGGATCCAGATGCGTTGCCGGCGTCGACCGGCCCATCATCGCCGCCCCGCCGTCGGGTTGCTCAGTCCATCGCGGCTCTGCTGGGCCTCGGCGGCGGTCTCTGGTTCTGGCTCGGCCGCCGGCGCGACGACGGTTCGTTGCAGCGTGTGCGCAGCGCGGGCGAGATCCGCGTGGGCTACGCCGTGGAAGCACCGTATGCGCTGCTGCTGCCCGATGGGAGCGTGACCGGCGAGTCGGTCGAGGTGGCGCGCGCCGTCGCCGCCCGGCTGCAGCTGCGCGCCACCTGGGTCAAGACGCGCTTCGAACGGCTGCTGCCCGAACTGCAGGCGCGCCGCTTCGACCTCGTGGCCGCAGGCCTCTTCGTGAACCCGCAGCGCGCGGCGCAGGTGCGCTTCACGCGCGACACGCTGCGCGTGCGCGCCGGCTGGCTGGTGCAGGCGGGCAATCCGAAGGAGATCGCGTCGTACGAGCACCTGCTGCAGCAACCCGCCGTGCGCGTGGCCGCGATCGCCGGGTCGGTGGAGCAGGCCGTGCTGGACGCACTGCCGCTGCCGCCGGCCCGGCGCGTCCAGGTGCCCGACGCTCAGAGCGGCCTGGCCGCGGTGAGCGCCGGCGTGGCCGACGCGCTGGCGCTGTCGCTGCCGACGGTGCGCCAGTTGGCGCAGGCGAGCCAGGGGCGCCTGGTGGCGCTGCCGGCACAAGGCGCGACACTGCGCGACAACCGCGTGGCGCTGGCGGTGCACCGCGACGACGCGACGCTGCAGGTCGCCATCGATGCCGCGCTGGCGGACTATGTCGGCAGCGCGGAGCACCGTGCGATGCTGCAGCGATTCGACTTCACGGCCGATGACCTGCCGGCGGACACCCATGTCCGCTGAGCCCGCGCACGCGCCACCCGGTCTTCGCTGGACGGCGGCGCTGGTGCTGTCCGCGCTGGCGCTGTGCGCCGCGCTGTACGTCGCGCACCTGGTGCAGACGCGGCGCGTGGCGGCCGGCACGAAGCAGGTGCTGGCGCTGAAGGAGGCGTCGTCCGATCTCGACGAGGCCTTCCTGCATCTGCAGCTCGCCGGCGATGCCGAGTCGCCGTGGCAGCGCGCGCAGGGCCTGGCGCTGCTGGCGCAGGCCGAAGACGCGCTGCGCCGCGTGGGCGCTGCCACCGACCACGCCGAGCAGGCGCGCGAGGTGGTGCAGGCCGTGGCCACGCTGCGCGGCAGCTGGGCGCAGGCCGGCGGCAGCCGCCTGCCCGGCGTGCAGGCGCGGCTGGCCCTGCACCAGATGCGCCGCCAACTGAGTGCGCTGGACGACGCCGTGCGCCAGCATGCCGAGGCCGACGCGCGGCGGCTCGACGCGCTGTTCAAGCTCACCCTCGTGCTGGCGGCGCTGGCGCTGGTGGGCATCGGCGTGGGGCTGCTGCGCGGCGAGCGGCGCCGCGCCCAGGCGCGGGAACGGCAGCGCGAAGACGAACGCGCCAACGCCGCACAGCTGGAGCAGCTGGTGCAGGCCCGCACGCGCGAGCTGCAGGAGGCGCTGCAGGCGCAGCGCGATCTCGAGGCCTTCGCCCGCACCATCACCGACCACCAGCCCACGCTGCTGGCCTACTGGGACCGCACGCGCCGGCTGCGCTTCGTCAACAAGGCCTACCTGGACTGGTTCGGCCTGCAGCGCGACGCGGTGCTGGGCGGCACGATGGAAGCCGTGCTCGACCCGGCGCTGGTGGCGGAGATGCGGCCCGACGTCGAGCGCGTGCTGCAGGGCGAGGCCTTCGAGTCGACGATGGACCTGCGCAACGCCGCCGGCAGCGTGGGCCACTTCTGGACCTACCGGCTGCCCGACCGGCGCGACGACGGCGTCGCCGGCTACTTCTTCATCGCCACCAACATCACCGAACTCACGCAGGCGCAGCAGCGCCAGGCGCAGCTCAACGAGGCGCTGGCGCGCGCCGGCGAGTTCCAGCGCCAGCTTGCCGACAACCTGCCGGTGATGGTGGTGTACTGGGACCGCCAGCTGCGCTGCCGCTTCGCGAACTCGACCTACCTGCAGTGGCAGCGGCAGGCCGGCGACATCACCGGCCGCACGCTGGCGGAGGTGATGGGCGAGGACTTCGTGCGCCAGAACGACGCGCGCATCCAGGCGGCGCTGCGCGGCGAACGGCAGGAGTTCCTGCGTTCAACGCGCGGGCCCGACGGCGCCGACGTGCACAAGGTGGTGAGCTACGTGCCGCACCGCGTGGAAGGCCGCGTGCTGGGCTTCACGCTGGTGATCAACGACGTCACCGCGCTCAAGCAGGCCGAGCAGCAGCTCGAGCGGCTGAACCTGGAGCTGTCGCGCCGCGCCGAGCAGGCCGAGAGCGCCACGCGCGCCAAGAGCGCCTTCCTGGCCAACATGAGCCACGAGATCCGCACGCCGATGAACGCCATCATCGGCCTGGCGCACCTGATGCAGCGCGACACCACCGACCCGCAGCAGCGCGAGCGCCTGGGCAAGGTGGACGGCGCCGCGCGCCACCTGCTGCAGGTGATCAACGACATCCTCGACCTGTCCAAGATCGAGGCCGGCAAGCTGCAGCTGGCCGACGAGCCCTTCGGGCGCGACGAGCTGGTGGCGCGGGCGCTGGCGCTGGTGAGCGACAGCGCGCGCGAGAAGGGCCTGAACCTGATCGACGACACCGCCGCCCTGCCCGCCCGGATGCGCGGCGACGCGAAGAGCCTGGCGCAGGCGCTGATCAACCTGCTGGGCAACGCGGTGAAGTTCACCGAACACGGCCACATCCGGCTGAGCGGCCGCGTGGTCGACGAGAACCGCGACCGGCTGCAGCTGCGCTTCGAGGTGGAGGACACGGGCATCGGCGTGCCGCCGGAACGCCAGGCCGCGCTCTTCCACGCCTTCGAGCAGGTCGACAACTCCAGCACGCGGCGCCACGGCGGCACCGGGCTCGGCCTGACGCTGACGCGCCACTTGGCGCGGCTGATGGGCGGCGAAGCCGGACTGCGCAGCGAGCCGGGCCAAGGCAGCACTTTCTGGTTCACCGCCTGGGTCGGCCGCGAGACCGCGCTGGAGGACAGCGCGCCGGTGCGCAGCGCCAGCGCCGCCGCCGACAGCGCGGCGCTGGCCGCCGCGCTGCGCCGCGACCACGCGGGCCGGCGCGTGCTGCTGGCCGAGGACAACGCGATCAACCAGGAGGTGGCCGGTGAGCTGCTGCGCGCGGCCGGCCTGCAGGTGGACATCGCCGTCGACGGGGCACAGGCCGTCGACCGCGCGCTGTCCGGCACCTACGACCTGGTGCTGATGGACGTGCAGATGCCGGTGATGGACGGCCTGGCCGCCGCGCGCGAGATCCGCCGCAGGGCGGGCCCGGCGCTGCCGATCATCGCGATGACCGCCAACGCCTTCGTCGAGGACCGCGCAGGCTGCCTGGATGCCGGCATGAACGACCACCTGGGCAAGCCGGTCGGCCCCGACAATCTCTATGCCGCGCTGCTGCGCTGGCTGCCGGCCGCGCCGGGCGCCGGTGCGCCGGCCCCGTCACCCCAGCCGCAGGCCGGTCCGGCGCACGACCCGCTGGCCACCATCGAGGCCATCGACCAGGCCACCGCGCTGCGCAACGTGGGCGGCCGGCCGGCGATCCTGGCCCGCGTGCTGCGCACCTTCGCGGCCACCTACAGCGACGGGCACCCGGCGCTGCGCCTGGCGCCCGAAGGCGAGTCGCTGGCGCAGCTGCGCCACGCCTGCCACTCGCTGCGCGGCGCCTGCGGCACGGTGGGCGCCGTGACGCTGTCCGAAGCGCTGAAGGCGCTGGAGGCCCAGCTGGCCGACCCGGCGCTCGCGCCCGGCACGGCCGCGCTGGTGCAGCACTGCGACGGGTTGCTGCGCACGCTGGTGCGCCAGATCGAGTCCGCGCTGCAGGAGCCCGTGCGCCCGGCCTGAGTCAACGGCCCGACTTGGGATCCAGCGCGTCGCGCAGCCCGTCGCCCAGCAGGTTGAAGGCCAGGCTGACGACGAAGATCGCGGCACCGGGCGCGGCAGCCACCCACCACTGGTCGAGCACGTACTGGCGGCCGCCGGCGATCATCGCGCCCCACTCGGGCGCCGGCGGCTGCGCACCCAGCCCGAGGAAACCCAGGCCGGCGGCGGTGAGGATGATGCCGGCCATGTCCAGCGTGACGCGCACGATCACGCTGGACAGGCACAGCGGCACCACGTGGCGCAGCACGATGCGGGCGGGGCCGGCGCCGAGCAGGCGCACGGCGCTGATGTAGTCGGCCTGGCGGATGGTGAGCGTCTCGGCCCGCGCGATGCGGGCGTAGGGCGGCCACGACGTGATCGCGATCGCGATCACCGCGTTCTCGATGCCCGGGCCGAGCGCCGCCACGAAGGCCAGGGCCAGCACCAGGCGCGGGAAGGCCAGGAAGATGTCGGTGATGCGCATCAGCGCCGCATCGAGGTATCCGCCGGCGTAGCCCGAGACGGTGCCCACCAGCAGCCCGATCGGTGCCGCCAGCACCGCGACGAGCATCACGACGAACAGCGTGATGCGGCTGCCGTGCACCAGGCGGCTGAGGATGTCGCGGCCCTGGTCGTCGGTGCCGAACCAGTGCACGGCCGATGGCGGCAGCAGGCGCTGGTTCAGGTCGCCGGCGTCGAACGCGTGCGGTGCCAGCCATGGCGCGAAAGCCGCCACGCCCACCAGCAGCACCACGATCGTCAGGCCCACCAGCGCCAGCCGGTTGCGCGCGAACTGGCGCCAGCCCTGGTACGCACGCCCGAGCACGGCCTGGCGCCGCGACTGCGGACGGTCGGACAGCAGCCAGGCGTGCAGCGTGCCGGCGCGGCTCATCGGGTGTCCCGCGTGCGCGGATCGAGCAGGCGGTACAGCGCGTCGCTCAGCAGGTTCAGGCCGATGAACACGGTGCCCACGACGATGGTGCCGCCCAGCACCGCATTCATGTCGGCGTTCTGCAGCGAGTTCGTGATGTAGAGGCCGAGGCCGGGCCAGGCGAACACGGTCTCGGTGAGCACGCTGCCTTCGAGCAGGCCCGCATAACTGAGCGCGATCACGGTGACCAGCGGCACCATCGCGTTGCGCAGCGCGTGGCGCCAGACGATGCGGGCCTCGCTCAGGCCCTTCGCCCGGGCCGCCACGATGTACTCGGCCGACAGCTCCTGCAGCATGAAGCTGCGTGTCATGCGGCTGATGTAGGCCAGCGAGAAGTAGCCCAGCAGGCTGGCCGGCAGCACCAGGTGGCTCAGCGCGTTGCGGAAGGCCTCCCACTCGCCGGCCCGGGCCGCATCCAGCAGCATCAGCCCGGTGGTGCGCTCGAAGCTGTATTCGAAGGCGACGTCGATGCGCCCCGGCCCGCTCACCCAGCCGAGCTTCGCGTAGAACAGCACCAGCGCCATCAGCCCGAGCCAGAAGATCGGCACCGAGTAGCCCACCAGCCCCATCACGCGCACCGCGTGGTCGGCCGCGCCGCCGCGCCGCACGGCGGCCCACACGCCGAGCGGCACGCCGATCCCGGCGCCGATCAGGATGCCGCAGGTGGCGAGCTCGAGCGTGGCGGGGAAGGTGCGCTGGATGTCGTCGAGCACGGGGTTCGAGGTCAGCACCGAGTTGCCGAAGTCGCCCTGCAGCGCCTTCTGCACGTAACGCATGAACTGCACGCTCTTCGGCTGGTCGAGCCCGAGTTCCTGCCGCACGCGCTGCAGCACGTGCTCGGGCGCGCGGTCGCCGGCGATCGCCAGCGCCGGGTCGACCGGGATCACGCGGCCGATGAAGAACGTGACCGCCAGCAGGCCCAGCACGGTGAGCGCCACCGTGACGGCGAGCTGCGCGGCGCCCTTCAGCGCGCGCAGCGGCCGCGAAGACGGCTTCACTTCTTCGAGACGAGGAACATGTAGGTGGTGTCGGCCGTGGGCCCGAGCTTCAGGCCTTCGACGTTGCTGCGATAGGCGGCCACCTCGGTCTGCTGGTAGAGCATCACAAAGGGGCTCGTCTTCCTGAACTCGGCCTGGATGTCCTGGTACATCTTCGCGCGCTTCGCAGCGTCGCGCTCGATGGCCGCGGCGTCGGTCTTCTTCGTCAGCTCGGGGATGTCCCAGGCGTTGCGCCAGGCCAGCGGCTTGCTCTTGGCGTCGTCCTTGTTGTCCGGGTTGCGCGTGAAGGTGTCGGCGTTGGTGTGCGGGTCCCAGTAGTCGGCGCCCCACTGGCCGATGTAGATGTCGTGCGTGCGGGCGCGGTACTTGGTGAGCGTCTGCTTGCCGTCGCCGGGCAGGATCTCGAGCTCGATGCCGGCCTTCTTCAGCGTCTGCTGCACCGCCTCGGTGATGCCCTGGACCGGCTGGATGCTGCGCATGTCGATCGTCACCTTGAAGCCGTTGGGCAGGCCGGCCTTGGCCAGCAGGGCCTTGGCCTTCGCGACGTCGAGCTTGTAGGGCTTGTCCTTGGAAGCGCCGAGCAGCCCCATCGGCAGGAAGTTCTGGTGGATGACGCCGATGTTCTTGATCAGCGTGGCGCCGATCGCGTCGTAGTCCACCAGCCACTTGAAGGCCTCGCGGACCTCGGGCTTGGCGAGGTTGGGGTTCTTCTGGTTCAGGCTGAAGTAGTAGACCGTGCCCAGCGGCGTGGCCGTGGTCCTGATGTCCTTGTTGGAGGCCAGCGCGTCCAGGTCCTGCGGCGTGAGGTTGCGCGCGATGTCGACGTCGCCCTTCTCCAGCAGCAGCCGCTGCGTGGTCGATTCCTTCGCGTGGCGGTAGATCACGCGCGCCAGTCTGCTCTTGGGGCCGTGGAAGTTGTCGTTGCGCTCCAGCGCGACGATCTCGTTGGCGCGCCACTCGCGGATCTTCAGCGGCCCGCTGCCGGCGAAGTTGGTCTTCAGCCAGGCGGCGCCGAAGTCGCCGTCCTTCTCCTTGCCCTGCACCAGCTTGCTGTCCACCACCGAGGCGACGTTGGCGGTGAGGCAGTTGTAGACCAGGGTCGGCGCGTAGGGCTTGTCGGTCTCGATGACGACGGTCAGCGGCCCGACGGCCTTCACGCGCGCCTTCACCTGCTCCTTGCTCAGGCCGAACTGCGTGAGGATGAAGGCCGGCGTCTTGTCCAGCAGCACCGCACGGTGGAAGGAGTACGCCACGTCCTCGGCCGTCAGCGGATTGCCGCTGGCGAACTTGAGCCCGGGGCGGAGCTCGAAGGTGTAGGTCCGGCCGTCGTCGCCGACCTTCCAGCTCTTCGCCAGGTCCGGCAGCAGCTTGGTCGGGTCGTTCACGTCGTAGCGCAGCAGCCGCTCGTAGCCGTTGCCCATCAGTTCGCCGGCCGAGATCTCGAAGGCCTCGGCCGGGTCGAGGGTGATGATGTCGTCGAAGGCCAGTGCGATGACCAGCGTGTCCTTCGGCGTGGCCGCGCGCGATGCGAGCGGCAGCGCGCCGGCCAGCAGCGTGGCGGCGCCGGACTGCACGACGGCGCGGCGGGTGACGGGGAGTTGGCTCATGGTGCGTTCGATCCTCAAGGAGCGGCGACGGGCTTCTGGCCCAGCACCACCGGTTCATAGGCATGCAGCGACGGCAGGCCGCCGGTGTGCAGGAACAGCACACGCTCGCCGGCGCGCAGCGTGCCGGCGCGCGCCAGGCCGATCAGCCCGGCCATGATCTTGCCGGTATAGACCGGGTCCAGCAGCAGGCCCTCGGTGCGTGCGGCCATCTGCACCGCCTCCACCATGCGCGCGTTCGGCAGCGAGTACTTGGGCTGCCAGTAGCCACCGACGCTCACCACCTTCTCGCGCGGCACGCGGAAGTCGAGCCCCAGCAGGTCGAAGATGGCCTGCGCTTCGCGCAGCACCAGCGGCTCCTGGTCGGCGGGGTCGCGGCTGACGCCGATGCCGGTGACGGGGATGTCGATGCGGTTGCCGAGGAAGCCCGCCAGCAGCCCGCCGTGCGTGCCCGAACTGCCCGAGCCGACGATGACGTGGTCGAACGAAACCCCCTGCTCGAACATCTGCTGCTGCAGTTCCTGCGCGCAGGCCACGTAGCCCAGGCCACCCAGGGCGTTGCTGCCGCCACCCGGCACGATGTAGCCCTTGCGCCCTTCGGCGGCGAGTTCGGCCGCCACCTTCTGCATCGCCGCGCCCATGTCGGTGCCCGCGGGCACCACGCCGAGCGCCTCCACGCCCATCAGGCGGAACATGAAGTGGTTGCCGGTGGCGTGCTCGTCGAAGCTGCCGGGCACGCGTTCCTCGATCACGAAGCGGCAGCGCAAGCCCTCGCGCACCGCGGCGGCCAGCGTGATGCGGCAGTGGTTGCTCTGCGGCGCGCCGCAGGTGATCAGCGTGTCAGCGCCCTGGGCCAGCGCGTCGGCCACCAGGAACTCGAGCTTGCGCGTCTTGTTGCCGCCCGGGAACAGGCCCAGCATGTCGTCGCGCTTGGCCCAGACCTCCGGACCCTTGCCGCCCGGGCAGGTGGCGGCCAGCGCCGCGCTGAAGCGCGGCAGCGGTTCGAGCGGGGTGGCGTAGGGGGTGTAGCGGCGGCGGGGGAAGCGGGAGAGATCCATCCGCGGATCATCTCATTCCACTTCACCTCCGAATTTCTTGATCAGGTTGTCGATGTACTTGTCGACCAGCTTCTCGAACTCGCTCTTGACCACGGGACCGACCACCATCTTCATCAGCGCCGGCAGCGGCACGTCCACGGTGCCGAAGACCTTGAACTCGAGCGCGGTGCTGGTCTTGTTGTCCTTCACCTTCCAGTGGCCGGAGACCAGCGCGTTGCCCTCGCCCTTGACCGGCGTCCAGGTGATGGAGCCCTTCTTGCGGTCGGACACGTATTTGCTGGCGTAGACGGTCTGGATATTCACCTGCTGGGTGCCGACCTTCTGCATCTCCCACTTGTAGACGCCGTTGCCCAGGTCGGAGAGCTTCTCCACCTTCGGGAAGAAGCTGGCCGAGGTGGGCACGTCGCTCAGCACGTCGAACACGTCGCCGAACTTGGCCTTCACGGCGAATTCGTACTGCAGGTCGATGTCGACGGTGATGGCCATGGTGTTGTCTCTCCTCTTGGAATTCAGTCCAGCGCCTGGCCCGCCCAGGGCAGCATGAGTGTCAGCCAGGTGAGCTTCTCGAACTCGGGTTCGAAGCGGTCGATGATGTCCTGCGGCTCGGGGCACAGGCCCTCGTCGGTGATCAGGCCGAACTGCACGCCGCCGCCGTAGCTGAGGATCGAGACGCCGACGCCGATGTCGCCCGAGGCCGGCACCCAGAACATGTTCTGGCGCAGGGTGCTGCCGCAGAACTTGAGCGGCGTGCCGGGGCCGGGCACGTTGGTCATCACCGCGGTGGCCTTCTTCGCGAACATGCCGAGCACGGCGTCCTGCACCGGCTTGATGAAGAGGCCCGACAGGCTCAGCACCGCGAAGGCCAGCAGCGGCTGGTAGCTGCCCTTCAACTCGTCCATGCGCCGGTGCACGGCGTACACGCGCTCCACCGGGTTGGCGATGCCGATCGGCAGCACCAGCGGCGCCAGGCCGAAACGGTTGCCCAGCTGCCAGGCCTTTTCCAGCGGGCGCAGGTTCACCGGCACCATCGCCCGGATCTCCTTGCCGTCGGGGTCCTGGCCGCGGCTGCGCAGGTACTCGCCGATGGCGCCGGCCACGCAGGACAGCAGCACGTCGTTGACGGTGCAGCCCAAGCCCTTGCCGATGGTCTTCACCGCGTCCAGCGACAGCGGCTCGCTCCAGGCCACCCGCTTGCGCCCGGCCGGCTTGCCCTTCAGCAAGGTGGGCGAGTCGTCGGGCATCAGCGCCAGCGCGGCCACGTCGTTCACGACCTTGAAGCCGCTGCGCGCCATGTCCATGCTGCCCAGCAGCGGCTGGTACGGGTTGGCGAGCATGTCGATGCTCTTGGAGACACCGCCGCCGTACATGCCGATGGCCTTGACGGTGAGGTCGGTCAGCGGCTTGAGCACCGCGTCGGACAGCCAGTCGGCCTCGGCGTCCTCGGCCGGCTCCTTGCGCCGGCGCTTGGGCGGATCGGTGCCGCCGTCGGTGATGCTCATCATCACGCTGATCAGCGCGATGCCGTCGCCGATGCAGTGGTGGATGCGGGCGATCAGCGCGCTGCCGCCCTCGTAGTCCTCGATCAGGTGGAACTGCCACAGCGGCCGTGCCGGGTCGAGCGGCGTCATCGCCAGCTCGCCGCACAGCCGCTGCAGCGCATGGCGCTCGCTCTCGCCGGGCTGGCGCTCGAGCGTCACCGGCACGGCGTGGCGCGTCACGTCGAAGTCGCCATCGGGCATCCAGGTGGCGCCCATCGCGTCGGCCACCGCCTTGTGGCGGAAGCGCTCGTACTTCAGCAGCTTGGACTCGATGCGCTCGCGCAGCGCCGCCAGCGACAACCCGGGCGTCAGCAGCCAGACGCCGACGATCATCATCAGGTTGACGTCGTTGTCCATGCGCAGCCAGGCCGTATCGACACGCGACATGCGCTCGGCGACTGCAGACATGCGGGCAAGCTCCTGGCTCAAGGGGGTGCGGGGGACGATGCTGGGTAACATCCGCCCCGTCAACCAAGGATTTTCACCCACGCACGCCCGAGGAGACTGCGCCATGGCGAACCTGAAAGCCACCTTCGAGAAAGCCGTTGCCGACAGCAAGAACCTGCCCGAGAAGCCGGACAACATGACGCTGCTGAAGATCTACTCGCTGTACAAGCAGGCCACCGAGGGCGACGTGGAAGGCAAGCGCCCCGGGTTCACCGACATGGTGGGCCGCGCCAAGTACGACGCCTGGGCGGCGGTGAAGGGCAAGAGCGCCGACGAGGCGATGCAGGAGTACGTCGACCTGATCGAATCGCTGAAGTAAGCGAATTCCTTCTCGGCCGCGGGCGTGCCGCCCGGGCTTGCCGGGGTCGCCGCTGGGGCAGACTGCTCGGTTTGAGCCCTGGCACGCCGTTCCCGATGTCCGCCTCCCTGATCCGTCGTCGCAGCGCACTGGCCCGCATCGCCGGCGCCACCGCTGCCATCGCCCTGCCCGCCTGGGCGCAGAACGACCGCCGCATCGTGCTGGGCCAGAGCTGCGCCACCAGCGGCCCGGCCGCGCAGCTCGGCCTGCAGATGAACCGCGGCGCGCGCATCTTCTTCGACAAGCTCAACGCCGAGGGCGGCGCGGGTGGCCGCACGGTCGAGCTGCGCCAGCTCGACGACGGCTACGAGCCCGACCGCTGCGCCGCCAACACCGACGCGCTGATCAAGAAGGAAGGCGTCTTCGCGCTGTTCGGCTACGTCGGCACCCCCACGTCGCTGGCGGCGCTGCCGATGGTCAACAGCGAGAAGGTGCCCTTCTTCGGCCCCTTCACCGGCGCCGAGGCCCTGCGCGAGCCCTTCAGCCGCCAGGTCTTCCACGTGCGGGCCTCGTACTACGACGAGACCGCGCTGATCGTGAAGCAGCTGGCGTCGCTGGGGCTCAAGCGCATCGCCGTCTTCCGCCAGGACGACAGCTACGGCCAGGCCGGCGCCGATGGCGTGCTGCGGGCGCTGAAGGCGCTGAACCTGGAGCCCACGGCCACCGGCCTGGTCAAGCGCAACACCGTGGACGTGGCGGCGGCGGTGGCGGCCATCGTGCCGACGCGCCCCGACGCCATCGTGCAGATCAGCGCGTACAAGAGCTGCGCCGCCTTCGTGCGCGAGGCCCGCAAGGCCGGCTACGGCGGCACCTTCCACAACGTCAGCTTCGTCGGCACGCAGGCGCTGGCCGACGAGCTGGGCAAGGACGCGCTGGGCGTGGTGGTCAGCCAGGTGATGCCCTTCCCGTTCAGCACCACCGCAGCGATCTCGCGCGAGTACCTCGACGCGGTCAAGCGCGCCGGCGGCGACGCGGTGCCGAACTACTCCAGCATGGAAGGGTACGTCTGCGCCAAGGTGTTCGCCGAGGCGCTGCGCCGCGGCGGCGGCGGCAGCCGCGACGCGCTGATCAACGCGCTCGAAGGCCTGCAGCGCTTCGACACCGGCGGCTACGTGGTGGGCTTCGGCCCGCGCGACCACCGCGGCTCGAGCTTCGTCGAGCTGTCGATGCTCACCGGCGACGGCAAGGTCAGGCGCTGACCGACAACGCCCCTCGGGGGCCGCGAGCGCAGCGGGCTCTGGGCCGCTATCTGGCCGCCAGCGCCTTCTCGATCGCCGACACCATCGTCCCGCTCTGCGGCGTGACGTTGCTGCCGAAGTGCGCCACGGACTTGCCGTCGCGCGTGATCAGGTACTTGTTGAAGTTCCACGACGGCGTCTTGCCGGTGGCCTTGGCCAGCTCGTTGTAGAGCGGGTTGGTCTGCGGCCCGGGCTTGACCACCGACTTGCCGAACATCGGGAACTTCACGCCGTAGGTGTTGAAGCAGAAGTCCGCGATGTCCTTGCCGTCCTTCGGCTCCTGCTGGCCGAAGTCGTTCGACGGGAAGCCCAGCACCACCAGCCCCTGCGCGGCGTACTTCGCATGCAGCGCCTCCAGGCCCTCGTACTGGGGCGTGAAGCCGCAGTAGCTGGCGGTGTTCACCACCAGCAGCACCTTGCCGGCGTACTGGCACAGGTCCTGCGGCTTCTCGTCCTGCAGGCGCGGGAAGGTGTGCTGCAGCAGCGCGGGGCAGGCGGCCGCAGCGGCGGCGGGCGCCGCGGCCTGGGCCTGGGCATGCACCGGTGCATGGGCGATGGCGAGGAACGCGGCCGCGAACAGGGCGGAGAGGAACTTCATGGCGTGGGCCCGGCGGGAGTTCAGGAAACCGCGATGGTGCCAGCGCTTTCGCTCATCAGCCGTGCCAGGGTCATGGTCGGGTCTTCGTCCAGGTCGCCGCGCACCCAGGCCGCACCTTCGAATGTTTCACCGGCGAAGTACGCGCTGCGCGTGATGCCGCAGGCGATGCCGGCGGCGCGCGCGGCCTTCAGGCCGTTGGGCGAGTCTTCCAGCGCGAAGGCCTGGCCGGGCGCCACCGCCAGGCGCTGCAAAGCCAGTTCGTACACCTGCGGATGCGGCTTCTTCATCGGCGCGTCCTCGGCGCACAGCACGGCCTCGAAGCGGCGGCCCCAGCCGCTGCCCAGCAGCCCCTCGAACAGCGCCGCCACGTTGCCGCGGCTGGTGGTGGTGGCCACTGCCATCATCACGCCGGCTTCCGTGCACTCGCGCATCAGGCGCAGCACGCCCGGCCGCGCCGGAATGCCGCGGGCGTTCACCAGATCCTGGTAGATGGCGTTCTTGCGCCGGTGCAGTTCGCGCGCCAGCGCGTTGCGCTCCTCGCCGGCCGGCGCGTCGGGTCGGCCGGCCATGTCGTGCAGCAGCCGCTCGCGGCCGCCGGTCACCTGCAGCAGGCGGCCGTACAGCGCCACGTCCCAGCGCCAGGGCAGGCCCATCTGCTCGAAGGCGGCGTTGAAGGCGGCGCGGTGGCCGTCGCGCTCGGTCTCGGCGATGGTGCCGTCGACGTCCCAGATCAAGGCTCGCAGCGTCACAAGGCTCCTCGCGCGCGCTTCTGCCTTTCCATCATGCGCCAGATGAAGGGCGTGAAGATCAGCTGCATCGCCAGCTCCATCTTGCCGCCCGGCACCACCACCGTGTTGGCGCGGCTCATCCAGCTGTTGTTGATCATGTTCAGCAGGTACGGGAAGTCGATGCCCTTGGGGTTGGCGAAGCGGATCACGCAGACGCTCTCGTCGGGCGACGGGATGTCGCGCGCGATGAAGGGGTTGCTGGTGTCCACCACCGGCACGCGCTGGAAGTTCACGTGCGTGCGGCCGAACTGCGGCACGATGTGGTGCACGTAGTCGGGCATGCGGCGCAGGATGGTGTCGGTGACCGCCTCGGCCGAGTAGCCACGCACGTGCTTGTCGCGCCACAGCTTCTGGATCCACTCCAGGTTGATCACCGGCACCACGCCGATCAGCAGGTCGGGGTAGCGCGCGACGTTCACCTCGTCGGTCACCACCGCGCCGTGCAGGCCCTCGTAGAACAGCAGGTCGGTGTTGGCGGGCACCTCTTCCCAGGGCGTGAAGGTGCCGGGATCCTGGTTGTAGGGCTTGGCCTCGATGGGGTCGTGCAGGTACTTGCGGCGCCGGCCGCTGCCGCTTTCGCTGTAGCTGCGGAACAGCTGCTCGAGCTCGGGGAACAGGTTGTTCTCGGGGCCGAAGTGGCTGAAGTTGCGGTCGCCGGCCTTCTCGGCCTCGGCCTGGCGCGCGCGCATCTCCTTGCGGTCGTAGCGGTGGAAGCTGTCGCCTTCGATCACCGCGGCGCTGACGTTCTCGCGCCGGAAGATGTTCTCGAAGGTGCGCGTCACCGAGCTGGTGCCGGCACCCGAGGAACCGGTGATCGCGATGATGGGATGGCGTTCGGACATGGGGCTCTCGGTCAGTCTCTGAACAGGCTGCGCTCGGCGAAGAGGGGGTTGCCGACGTCGCGCACGGCGGGCTCGCGGTGGTAGCGCTCGATGCGTTCCACCTCGTTCTTGCTGCCGAAGACGAGGCCGATGCGCTGGTGCAGTTCGCTGGGCGGCACGCCCAGCACGGGCTGGCGGCCGGTGCTGGCGCGGCCGCCAGCCTGCTCCATGATGTAGCCGATGGGGTTGGCTTCGTACAGCAGCCGCAGCCGGCCCGGCTTCGCGGGGTCCTTGGTGTCGCGCGGGTACAGGAACACGCCGCCGCGCATCAGGATGCGATGGGCTTCCGCCACCATGCTGGCGATCCAGCGCATGTTGAAGTCCTTGCCGCGCGGCCCGGTGCGGCCGGCCAGGCACTCGTCGACATAGCGCTTCACCGGCGGTTCCCAGAAGCGGCTGTTGCTGCTGTTGATCGCGAACTCCTGCGTGTCTTCCGGCACCGTGATCTTCGGGTGCGTGAGCTTGAACTCGCCCAGGTTCGGGTCCAGCGTGAAGCCGACCACGCCGTCGCCCACCGTCAGCACCAGCATCGTGGTGGGGCCGTAGATCGCGTAGCCGGCAGCCACCTGCTGCGTGCCGGGCTGCAGGAAGTCGGCCTCGGTGACGTTGCGGCCGGGCGCTTCGTCATGGCCGGGCAGGCGCAGGATGCTGAAGATGCTGCCCACCGAGACGTTCACGTCGATGTTGCTGCTGCCGTCGAGCGGGTCGAACACCAGCAGGTACTTGCCGCGCGGGTAGCCGTCGGGGATCTGGCGCGCGACTTCCATCTCTTCCGACGCCTGGCCCGCGAGGTTGCCGCTCCATTCGGTGGTGCGGATGAAGAACTCGTTGCTCACCACGTCCAGCGGCTTCTGCACCTCGCCCTGCACGTTGGTGTCGCCGCCGGCGGTGATGTGGCGCGTGGACGGGTCGCCCAGGGCGCCGAAGGCCACCGAGCGCGCGATGGCCTTGCAGGCGATGGAGACGTCGAGGATCAGCGCGTTGAGCTCGCCGCTGGCGCCGGGGAAGCGCCGGCGCTGCTCGATCAGGTACTGCGTCAGCGTGCGTCGGTTGGAAAGCGGCATCGGGTTCAGCCTTGGGGATTCGCGGTCTGGAACACACGGCTGGCCAGGATGTCGGCCGGCACCAGCGTGCAGAGGTCTTCGGTGCCGAGCACGCGGTCGCGCTCGGCGAACAGGCGGCTGGCCTGGCGCAGGCGGGCGCGGTCGAGAGCGTTGCGCACGCTGCGCGCGTTGGCGAAGTGCGGCTGGGCCACGCGCAGCCCGATGTAGCGCTCGAAGGCCTCGCGCGTGCCCTCGCCGAAGCGGTAGTTCATGCCTTCGAGCATCTTCTGGCCGATCTGCAGCAGCTCGGCCGGCGCGTAGTCGGGGAAGTCGATGTGGTGCGCGATGCGGCTGCTCATGCCGGGGTTGCTCTTGAAGAAGGTGTCCATGCGGTCCTTGTAGCCGGCCAGGATCACCACCAGGTCGTCGCGCTGGTTCTCCATCACCTGCAGCAGGATCTCGATGGCCTCCTGGCCGTAGTCGCGCTCGTTCTCGGGCCGGTAGAGGTAGTAGGCCTCGTCGATGAAGAGCACGCCGCCCATCGCCTTCTTCAGCACCTCCTTGGTCTTCGGTGCCGTGTGGCCGATGTACTGGCCCACCAGGTCGTCGCGCGTCACCGCCACCAGGTGGCCTTTGCGGCAGTAGCCCAGCCGGTGCAGGATCTCCGCCATGCGCATCGCCACCGTGGTCTTGCCGGTGCCGGGGTTGCCGGTGAAGCACATGTGCAGGCTGGGCTGCTGCGCCTGCAGGCCCAGGTTGCCGCGCAGCTTGTCGATCACGAGCAGCGCGGCGATGTCGCGGATGCGTTGCTTCACCGGGGCCAGGCCGATGAGGTCGCGCTCGAGCTCGTCGATGACCTCCTGCACCTGGCTCTGCGCCAGCACCTCGCCGACGGTACGCGCCGGCGCCATGGCGGCCGGCTCGGCCGGCGTAGCGGTCGGGCTGCCGGCGACTGCGCCGGGTATCGCGTAGAGCGGCTGCGCCGACATGGCTTTCAGCCGCCGTACCGCTGCGCTTCGGGCTTGTCGGTCGCGTAGCTGTGCACGGTGTAGCGCATGCTGCGGCCATCGGTCTCCTGGCGCACGAGGCCGAAGCCGGGTTCGTTCGCGGGCCGGTTGACGATGAAGCTCATCGCGATGCTCTCGATGCCGCGCGTGCTGTCGAAGGCCATCAGCCGGATGTAGTGGCTCGGGAAGGTCTTGCGGCAGCCCTTCAGTTCCATCATCACGCCGGCGGCGTCCTGCAGGTCGAACATCGGCAGGCCGTACATCTCCCAGAAGGTGTTGCGCGGGTGCGGGTCGTCGGTGTATTCGACCTGCCAGGCGTAGCCGCGCTTCAGGCCGTATTCGATCTGCAGCGCGATCTCGGCGTCGCTGAGGTCGGGCAGGAAGCTGAACTGGCCCTGGGTGATGCGGCCGGTGGGGTTGGTCATCATGGCGGTGCTCTCCTTCAGGCCACGGCCGCGGTCACGGCGTAGTCGCTGGTGTCGGTGCTGGCGTAGTTGAAGCTCACGTCCTTCCAGGTGTCCAGCGCCTGCTTCAGCGGGGTGCAGAACTGAGCAGCCTTCTGCAGGATCTCGGGACCTTCGTTCTTGATGTCCCGCCCTTCGTTGCGCGCCTTCACGATGGCTTCGAGCGCCACCCGGTTCGCCACCGCGCCCGCCTGTATGCCCGCCGGGTGCCCGATCGTGCCGCCGCCGAACTGCAGCACCACGTCGTCACCGAAGAGGTCGATCAGCTGGTGCATCTGGCCGGCGTGGATGCCACCCGAAGCCACCGGCATCACCTTCTTGGTGTCGGCCCAGTCCATGTCGAAGAACAGGCCGCGCGGCAGGTCGGTCTTCGTGTAGCTGTCGCGGCAGACGTTGTAGTAGCCCTGCACGGTGAGCGGGTCGCCTTCCAGCTTGCCCACCGCGGTGCCGGTGTGCAGGTGGTCGCAGCCGGCCAGGCGCAGCCACTTGGCCATCACGCGGAAGCTCACGCCGTGGTTCTTCTGCCGCGTGTAGGTGCCGTGGCCGGCGCGGTGCATGTGCATGATCATGTCGTTCCTGCGGCACCAGTTGGCCATGCTCTGGATCGCGGTCCAGCCGATCACCAGGTCCACCATCACGATCACCGAGCCCAGGCTCTTCGCGAACTCGGCGCGTTCGTACATGTCTTCCATCGTCGCTGCGGTGACGTTCAGGTAGCTGCCCTTCACCTCGCCGGTGGCGGCGCTCGCCTTGTTCACGCCGTCCATCACGTACAGGAAGCGGTCGCGCCAGTGCATGAAGGGCTGCGAGTTGATGTTCTCGTCGTCCTTCATGAAGTCCAGGCCGCCCTTCAGGCCTTCGTAGATCACGCGGCCGTAGTTGCGTCCGCTCAGGCCGAGCTTGGGCTTGGTGGTGGCGCCCAGCAGCGGGCGGCCGTACTTGTCCAGCCGCTCGCGCTCGACGATGAGGCCGGTGGGCGGCCCCTTGAAGGTCTTGATGTAGGCCACCGGGATGCGGATGTCCTCCAGCCGCGCGGCCTTCAGCGGCTTGAAGCTGAAGACGTTGCCGATCAGGCTGGCGGTCATGTTCGAGATCGAGCCCTCCTCGAACAGGCACAGGTCGTAGGCCACCCAGGCGAAGTACTGGCCCGGCGTGCCCGGCACCGGCTCGACCTTGTAGGCCTTGGCCCGGTAGCTGTCGCAGGCGGTGAGGCGATCGGTCCACACCACGGTCCAGGTGGCGGTGCTGCTCTCGCCGGCCACCGCGGCGGCGGCTTCCACCGGGTCCACGCCTTCCTGCGGGGTGATCCGGAACAGGCAGACGGTGTCGGTCTCGGTGGGCACGTAGTCGGGCCGCCAGTAGCCCATCTGCCGGTACTTGAGCACGCCGGCCGAATAACGCTTCTTCGCGTTGCCGGTGATCTCGGTGGCTTCGGTGGAGATGGCGGGGTTGCGCAGGCCGGCTTCGGCGGGGTGGTTCATGCGGGGCTCCAGGCCTTTGTCCAGGGTTTGACGACGGTGCCAGGGCACTGTAGGGTCGCGATCCCTTCAGGGAAAGTCAGTTCTATTGACCCTCGTCTTCAGTCAAACCTGAGCCATGAACGTCACTTTCCGCCAGCTGCGGGTGTTCGCCGAGGTCGCCCAGCAGGGCAGCATGGCGCGGGCCGCCGAGACCCTGCACCTGACCCCGCCCGCCGTGAGCATGCAGATCAAGGAGGTGGAGACGCAGGTGGGCCTGCCGCTGTTCGACCGCCAGGGCCGCAGCGTCGTGCTGTCCACCGCCGGCGAGTACTTCCTGGTGCATGCCAAGCGGCTGCTGGCGGCGCTGAAGGAGGCCGACGACGCGATGGCGCGCTTCAAGCGCGTGGAGCGCGGCCTGCTGACGATCGGCATGGTCAGCACCGCGAAGTACTTCGTGCCGCACCTGCTGGCGCGCTTCCACCAGGAGCACCCGGGCGTGGAGGTGCGGCTGCGCGTGGTGGGCAACCGCGAGCAGCTGGTGGCGCTGATGCAGACCAGCGAGGTCGACCTCTCCATCATGGGCCGGCCGCCGCGCGAGATCAGCACGCGCTCGGAGAGCTTCGCCACCCACCCGCTCGTCTTCGTGGCGCCGCCCGGCCATCCGCTGCTGGCCACGCCGCAGGCGCCGGTGGCGGCGCTCGGGCCCTATGGCTTCATCGTGCGCGAGCACGGCTCGGGCACGCGCTCGGCGATGGAGAAGTTCTTCCATGACCAGCGCTTCGTACCGCAGATCGCGATGGAGATGTCCAGCAACGAGACCATCAAGCAGGCCGTGATCGCGGGCCTCGGCCTGAGTTTTCTCTCGCTGCACACGGTGGGGCTGGAGGTGAAGAGCGGGCTGATGAAGATCGTCGAGATCGCCGGCACGCCGGTGATGCGCACCTGGAACGTGGTGCACCTGGGAGCCAAGGTGCTGTCGCCGGCGGCCGAGGCCTTCCGCTACTTCCTGCTGGAGCAGGGCTCGGCCTACCTGCGCGCGCACGACGAACCGCTGCTGGGGGCGGCATGACGACGATGGCGAGCGAACGCACCTGGTTCGGCCACCCGCGCGGGCTGGCCGTGCTGTTCGTGGCCGAGATGTGGGAGCGCACCAGCTACTACGGCATGCGCGCGCTGCTGCTGCTGTACATGGTGGACCACCTGTTCGTGCGGCCCGACGCGGGCGCTGCGGTGCTGGGCCTCGACGCGCTGAAGGGCGCGCTGGAGAGCAGCTTCGGGCCGCTGTCGACGCAGGCGCTGGCCTCGCAGGTGTTCGGCCTGTACACCGGCTTCGTCTACCTCACGCCGCTGTTCGGCGGCATCCTGGCCGACCGCCTGCTGGGCCGCCGGCGCTCGGCCGTGGCCGGCGGGCTGCTGATGGCGCTGGGCCACTTCCTGATGGCCAGCGAGCAGCTGTTCCTGCCCGCGCTGCTGGTACTGATCGTCGGCAACGGCTGCTTCAAGCCCAACGTCTCCACGCAGGTGGGCCTGCTGTACGCGCCGGGCGATCCGCGGCGCGACCGCGCGTACTCGGTCTTCTACGTCGGCATCAACGTCGGCGCCACGCTCGCGCCGCTGGTCTGCGGCACGCTGGGCCAGCTGGTGGGCTGGCACGTGGGCTTCGGCGCGGCCGGCGTCGGCATGGTGCTGGGCCTGCTGTTCTACCTGTTCAACCAGGACAAGCTGCCCGCCGAGCCGCCGCCCACCGCGTCGCGCAGCGCGCCGGCCTGGGGCCTGGCCGCCTACGTGGCCGGCGTGCCGCTGCTGGTGCTGGGCCTGCTGGCGCTGCTGACGCTGCCGCTGGCCGTGCAGCTGGGGCTGGCGGTGCTGCTGCTGGCCACGGCGCTGCGCTGGCTGCTGCGCCTGCCCGGCGACGAGCGCCCGCGCGTGCTGGCGCTGTGCGTGGCCTGCGCGGTGACGGCCGCCTTCTGGGCCATCTACGAGCAGCAGGGCAACACGCTGCAGCTGTGGGCCGACCGCACCACCGCCTGGCCCACGGTGGCCGGCTTCACGATCCCGTCCACCTGGTACCAGAGCTTCAACCCGGTGATGATCTTCTGCTTCGTGCCGCTGCTGAACGCCTTCTGGGCCTGGCAGGCGCGCCGCGGCAGCGAGCCTTCGAGCGTGGTGAAGCTGGCGATCGGCTGCGCGCTGGAAGGCCTGGGCTTCGTGGTGATGATGGCGGCCGCTGCGGCCAGCGCAGGCGACGAGCGCCAGAGCGTGTGGTGGCTGGTGGGCGCCACCGCCATCTTCACGGTGGGCGAGCTCTACCTGTCGCCGATCGGCCTGAGCTTCGTCACCAAGGTGGCGCCGGCGCGCATCGTCTCGATGATGATGGGCGTCTGGTTCTTCGCCAACTTCATCGGCAACTACCTGGCAGGCTGGCTGGGCACCTTCTACGAGGTGCTGCCGCGCCAGACCTACTTCGGGCTGATGCTGGCGATCGGCCTGGCCGCGGGCGCGGTGCTGTGGGCGCTGAGCCGCTGGCTGGACCGCATCGTCGGGGCCATCGACCGGCCAGCGCCGCCGGCGTCAGCGTGACGGCGCCGCGGCGCTCACCTGCACGGGTGGCACCTCATCGGCCGGTGACGCCAGCAGCGCGGTCGCCAGCGCCACCGCACCGACCGACAGCACCAGCGCCCCGAGCCCTGCCGCGATGCCGGCGGCCTGTTGCCGCCAGCGCGGCTCCCAACGATGTCGTTTATCGGCTTGCATGGCGCCACCTTAGCGGTGGCGCCGTTAGCCGGCCGTTATCCCCCGGGCGGCGCGCTCAGCGCGCCGGCTTCTTCGCGGCCTTCTTGGCCGCCGGCGCCGGGCTCTTGGCGAGCAGCGTGTCCAGGTTCTTCGTGATCTCGGCCTCGATGGTCTTGCTGAACGCGCCCAGCAGGAAGCCCAGCTTGGCCTCGAGGTCGAAATGGTCGGCGGCGACGATCAGCCGGCCGCTGACGCCGCTGCGCGTGAACTCCACCGTGTCGCTGGTCTCGCCTTCGATCACGGTGCATTCCATGTCGAACTTCGATTCCACCTGCTCGGCCCAGGACCAGGCCACCTTGCGCGCCTGCGCCAGGCCCAGCGTGTGGTCGCGGTGGATGCGGATGTCTGCCATGTCGTCGTGGCTCCCTGTTGTCGCTTGCGGTTCACGGCCCCGTGCCGGCTGCCAGCCGGGCGCGCCGCTGGTCCTTCGGGAGTGAGGCCAGTCCGCGCACCGCGGCATAGAAACGTTCGAAGTCGCCGTCCTGCGCTTCGAACAGTCGCTCGAACTGCGGTACCAGCTCGGTATACGCAGCCAGCACGCCGAAGGACGCATTGTTGGCGTGTTCGAACCACTCGTCATATCCCGCGAATCCACTCCAGGTCCCCTGCTTCAAGGCCTGGTAGTCGGCGCGCAGGGACTGCATCAGCTGCGCCTTCGCGGCGCGGCGGCCGGCCTCGTCGCCCGGGGCCGCGTACGCCGCCTGCAGCTCGCCGCGGTAGCGCTGCGTGAGGGCGCGGAACTCGGCGCGGCGCCGCTCGACGGTGTCGGCGCGGCGCCGTTGCTCGTCGGTGCCGAAGCGCTCCAGCCAGCGCCGGCCGCCGATGCGTTCCACCGCGGTGGCGAAGCTCTCGTTGAAGGTGGTGTCGTCGGCCGCGTAGGCCACCTGGTGTGCCAGTTCGTGGAACACCAGCCGCGCCAGCTCGATCTCGGGCCAGTCGAGGAAGGTGTTGAGCAGGGGGTCGCCGCCCAGCCAGTTGCTCCAGCCCAGCGTGCTGTAGGCGGGCACGCCGTAGACGCGGGTCTCGAAGCCCTGGCCCTGCAGTTCGGCCGCCAGCGTCTGCGCCTCAGCCTGCGTGAAGTAGCCGCGGTAGCCCACGCAGCCCATGATCGGGAAACACCAGGTCTTCAGCGTGAGCGACAACTCGGGCGCCGCCACCACGTTCCACACCACCGCGTCGCGCTTCAGGTCGGCATAACGCCGGTAGCTGGTGTTGTCGGGCAGCTTCAGCTCGCTCACCGCGAAGTCGCGCATGCGCTGGCTGAGTTCCAGGCGCTTGCGCAGCGGATCGGGTGTCGCCGGATCGGCCACCACCTCGGGCACCGGGCGGGCCAGCCGCATCATCTCCAGGTGCCCGCCGGCGGCCTGCGCGTAGTAGCCGATCGTGCTGCAGCCGCTGCCCAGGCACACGGCGCCGGCCGCAAGCAGCAGCGTACCGAGCAGCCCGCCCAGCGCCATCAGTCCCCACCTCCTGCGCACGGACGGCTCAAGCGGCTCGAACCTCGACCAGGCAGTCGTAGAACGCCGGTGCGCGGCCGATGTCGGTCAGCCGCTGGTGGGTGAGCTCGTTGACGTTGGTGCCGGCCAGGCCCATCTTGCGCCACCAGACGCCCAGCCCGTTCACGACACCGGGCCGCGCGCGCTCGGACACCTCGGCCTTGCAGAGGTACTCGCCGCGGTCGTTGAACACCCGCACCACGCTGCCGCTGACGATGCCGCGCGCCGCGGCGTCGCTGGCGTGCATCTCAAGGACGGGCTCCCGCTCGCTGGCGCGCAGGCTGTCGACGTTGACGAAGCTGCTGTTGAGGAAGTTGCGCGCCGGCGGCGAGATCATCGCCAGCGGGTAGCGCGCCGCGAGTTCGGGCGAAGAGCGCACGCTCTCGTAGTTCGGCACATGGTCGGGCACGCCCAGGCCCGCGGCGTCGACGATGGCCTTGCCGTGCGGCGTGGGGAAACCACCGTCGGCGAAGGGCGCGTCGGCGATCTTCAGCTGGCTCCAGCCGCGGCGGTCCAGCTCGTCCAGATCGACATGCTCGGGGTCGTAGGCGCCACGGGCCATGGTCTCGTCGCTGTCGGAGAAGCAGGCGTCGGTGTAGCCCATGCGCTCGGCCAGCGCCCGGAAGATCGCGGCGTTCGAACGCGCCTGTCCCAGCGGCGCCACGGCCGGCCGGTTCAGCATCGCGTAGGTGTGGCCGTAGGCGAGGTGCGCGTCCCAGTGCTCCAGCTGCGTGGTGGCGGGCAGCACGTAGTCGGCGTGGTCGGCGGTGTCGGTGAGGAAGTGCTCCAGCACCACGGTGAAGAGGTCTTCGCGCGCGAAGCCGGCAGCCACCTTGCGGCTTTCGGGCGCCACGGCCACGGGGTTGCTGTTGTAGACGACGATGGCTTCCACCTTCGGCCCGAACGCGGGGCCGGCCTCGCGCAGCAGGTCGTCGCCGATGGTGCTCATGTTGATCGTGCGCGGCGTGCGGCCGGCCAGCAGGTCCGGGCGCTGCAGCCAGGCATCGCGCTTCCTGCCCTTGAACCAGCCCGACGACGACAGCAGAAGGCCACCGGCGCGATGGCGCCACGCGCCCACCAGGCAGGGCAGCAGCGCGATCAGCCGCGCCGCATTGCCGCCGCCGCGCACGCGCTGCATGCCGTAGTTGAGGCGGATCGCGGCCGGTTTCGTCGTTGCGTAGTCGCGCGCCAGGCCGCGGATCTCGTCGGCCGTGATGCCGCACTCGGCCGCCGCGCGTTCCGGCGTCCACTGCAGCGCGCGTTCGCGCAGCGCCGGCCAGCCGGCGTCCACGTGGCGCTGGATGTAGTCGTGGTCCAGCCAGTCGTTGACGATCAGCTCGTGCATCAGCCCCAGGGCCAGCGCGCCGTCGGTGCCCGGCAGCAGCGCGATGTGCTGGTGGCACTTCTCGGCGGTGTCGGTGCGGCGCGGATCGATGCAGACCAGCTTGGCGCCGTTGCGCTTGGCCTGCTGCGCGAAGGTCCAGAAGTGCACGCTGCTCGTGATCGGGTTGCTGCCCCAGATCAGGATCAGCCGGCTCTCGGCGTACCACGCCAGGTGCATGCCCACCTTGCCGCCGTAGGTGGCGACCAGGGCGTCGCCGCCGGCGTTGCTGCAGATCGTGCGGTCCAGGAGGCTCGCGCCCATCTTGTGGAAGAAGCGCGCGGCCATGCCGTCCCCCTGCACCAGGCCCATGGTGCCGGCGTAGCTGTAGGGCAGCACCGCCTCGGGGTTGCGCGCGGCAATCGCCTTCAGCCGGGCCGCGATGTCGTTCAGCGCGTAGTCCCAGCTCACCGGCTCGAAGCGGCCTTCGCCCTTCCTGCCGATGCGCTTGAGCGGCTGCAGCACGCGGTCCTGGTGGTAGGTGCGCTCGGGGTAGCGGCTGACCTTCGTGCACAGCGCGCCGTGGGTGGGTGGGTGGTCGGGGTCGCCCGCCACGCGCACGGCGCGGCCGGCTTCCACGGTGATGTGCAGGGCGCAGGTGTCGGGGCAGTCATGCGGGCAGGCTCCCTGCACCACGACGCGCGGCAAGGCGGTGGCAGACGTCATGGATGCACTGTGCCACAGCCCCCCGGGGTGCGTGGCCGGGCGGCCGTGGCAGCCGCCACGGGGCCGCGACGTAACGGCCACGTAACGGGGCGCTGCCTACCTTGCCCGGCATGCACACGCGCCTTGCCTCCGCCCTCTTCCTGCTCTGCCTGAACCCGGTCGCGCATGCGGCCGGCGTCAACGTGCCCGGCGAGCCCGTGCCGGGGCCGGGCATGAGCCCCATCGCCACCTGGGACCCGGAGTCGGTCTACGGCGGCATCGCGCGCCCGGCCACGCTGCGCCCGATGACGCCGGCCGAGCTGAAGCTGTCGCGCGAACGCGCCGAGACGCTCTTCAAGGCGCTGCAGGCCGTGCCCGCGTTCGCCAGCCCGCCGCGCCACGCCAGCTTCATGACGAGCTGGGCGCACCTGGAACGCGGCCCGCTGCTGCAGCAGAAGTTCGTGGTGACCTGGGGCGCACCGCGCGACACGCGCCGCCGCGCCGACGGCGCGTACTTCGGCGTGATGGGCGGCGCGCTGGAGCAGCTGTTCATCGACACCAACCGCCTGCCGCCCGGCGACCGCCTGGGCCCCGAGGGCCGCAACGACTACGAGCGCCGCATCCAGGAGAACGGCCAGGACGTGGTGCTCTACGCCGAGCCGCACGTGCATGGCCTGGCCGGCGGCGGCAGCGTCTACGGCAGCTGGTTCGTCGCCACGCGCGACGGCCGCTCGCCGCTGGCCCCGGTGCCGCTGGCGCTGCTGCTGGAGATGGACATCGCGCGGCTGCACAAGCGCGCCGCCGACAGCGAACGCAGCTTCGCCGCCAGCCTGCGCGAGCTGGAAGCGTCGATGACGCCGGAAGCCATCGCCGCCCGCCGCGCCAAGCGCGAGAAGGTCTGGGCCCGTGAGACGAAAGATCCCGCCGCGATGGCCCGAAGGCTGGACGCCGCGGAGCGCACCGACCAGGCCGACACCGAGCGCCAGCGCGCCCGCCTGACGCCGCCGCCCACGCCCGACCCGCGCAGCCCGCACTGGGACGCGAAGCTGGCGCTGCAGGCGCTGACGCAAAGCCTGGCCGCACTCGACGCAGCAGGCCGCAACGCCCCCGCCTGCGGCGCGATGGACGCCGCCTTCAGCCCCGAACTGGCCGTGCGCTGGTTTTCCGTGGGCCCCGGCGCGCCGGCCGACTGCCAGCCGATGGTGCGCCTGCGCGCCGACCTCATCGTCCCCGGCAGGCCGGAAGAGGTGCGCGTGCTCGCCGCCTGGCTGCGCGACAGCCACTGCGGCAAGGCCTGGGACGCACCGCCGCAGGACCACATCTGCAGCCGCATCAACGCCACGCTGCGCGGCCTGGACTGGGCCGCCGTGCGGCACAGCCTCGGCTGGAAGGAGCAGCCATGAACGGCCTGCGCAGACGCACGCTGCTGGCCGCCACGCTGCTGCCGTTCGGCGCACGCGCCGCACTGCCCGCGGGCGGCGCCACCCTCGCGCTGCCCGCGGGCTTCACGCTGCTCGACGGCCGCGGCAACCCGCAGGTCTACGGCGCTACGCTGAAGCCCGAACCGCGCGCCAACCACGCCGCCCGGCTCTTCGTCTACGCGCCGGTGGCGCGGCCTTCCGGCCCCGGCGGCTTCACCGCGCTCTTCGAACGCGAGTGGCGCGCCGAGTTCGGCAGCCTGGGCGCCACCGACACCGTGGCGCACTACCGCGGCCGCCTGCCGGGCGGCCTGGCCTGCTGCTGGATGGGCCGCTTCTTCGACCGCCCCGGCGGCGCGATGTACGCGGCGATGTACCTGCTGGACCTGGGCGACCGCGCCCAGCTCGTCGCCGCCAGCGTGGCACCGGGCTGGGACGGCGTGAACTACCCCGGCGCAGTGGAAGACCACGCGCTGCGCGCGCTGGCGCAGCAGCTGTTTCCGCTGCTGGACAGCCTGCGCGCGCCCGGCGGCCGCGCACCGGCCGCCCAGCCGCTCTTCACGCGCGACGAGGTGCTGGGCCGCTGGGCGCATCGCAGCGGCAGTGCCGGCGGCAGCTTCGTCGACGCCGGCACCGGCGCTGCGCTGGGCACCGCCGTGCGCGCTTCCAGCAGCGAACTGGTGCTGGGCGAAGACGGCCGCTACGAAGACCGCATCGCCGCCTATGCCTTCAACCCCGCCGCCGGCACCCCCACCGGCGCGCAGGCGCAGGGCCAAGCCGGCCGCTGGGCCTTCGACGGCGAGCTGCTCACGCTGCAGCCCGACGTGCCCAACGGCCTGGACAACCGCCGCCGCGTGGCCGGCGTGGGCCGGCATGCCGACGGCCGCCGCCTGCTGATCCTGCTCAACCCCGAAGGCGGCAGCTTCAGGCCGCCAGCCTGGGTGCCGGTGTGGGACGGCCATGCCGGCGTGATGCGCTGGTACTCCGAAGTGAACTGACAGGGAGAGACAACGATGCGTACACGCCTGCTTTCGATCGGCCTGCTGGCCGCGCTGCTGGTGGCCTGCGGCGGTGACGGCAGCGGCGACGCCGCCGACCCCGCGCCGCTGGAGGCCAGCGCCACCATCGGCCCGGCCGGCGGCACGCTGACGCTGGCCGATGGCGCCACGCTGGTGGTGCCGGCCGGCGCGCTCACCGCCGACGTGCGGCTGCGCATCGTGAAGAGCCGCGCCGGCGCGCCCACCGTGCCCGACGAGCTGGACCCGCAGGCGCCGGTCTACGAGATCACGCCGCACGACACGCGCTTCCTGGCGCCGGTGCAGCTGCGCCTGCCGCTGCCGGCGGGTGCCGGCACGGACGTGACAGCCCTCGTCGCCACCCCCGCCGACGGCTGGGCCACGCAGCCGGCGCGCCTGGAAGGCAACACGCTGGTGCTGGAGCGCGCGGCGCTGTCCTGGTACTCGATGTTCATTCCGCCGGTCTGCGCGCCTGTTCGGGGCAGCACAGACCCCTACCCCTGCCGCCTGCCCATCCTGATCCCCAGCCTTGCGGCCACGCCGCCCACCGCGGTGGACAGCAGCTTCCTGCACGTCACGCAGGCCGCGCGCATCGTCGCCAGCATCGACTTCAGGGCGCACCCCGACTGCAACGACGCCCGCGTGCTGGCCGTGCGCCGCAGCACGCCGGCCGGCGTCAACGTCAGCACCACCACCACCACGGTGGCGGACCTGGCGCTGCCGTTGCAGACCCTCACCAGCGGCGCCCTCACCCGCAGCGCGATCTGGACGCTGGACACGCAGATCGACCACCGCGACAACGGCAGCGTGGTGTACGACGTGCGCATGAGCTGCACGCGCGGCTACCAGGGCCGGCGTGTGACGGCCTACGGCCTGCTCACGCTGCTGGTGAACGCGCCGGTGCCGTCGCCGGCGCCCACCCTCCTGCGCGCGCCGGCTTCGCTGAGCGTGGCCGATGGCCAGGCCGCCGCCTTCGAGGTGGAAGCCTCGGCGCCGGCGGGCCTTGCCGTCACCTGGCAGAAGAGCACCGACAGCGGCTCCACCTGGCTCGATCAAGGTGCCGGCACCGCCATCGCCAATGGCTCGCGCCTGGCCTTCACCGCGCAACTGGCCGACAACGGCGCCCGCTTCCGTGCCCGCGTGTGCAACGGCAGCGGCGCCACGCAGACCTGCATCGCCTCGGCCGACGCCACGCTCAGCGTCACGCCGCTCACGCCCGGTGTGCTGCCGCAGATCACCACGCAGCCGGCCGACCAGACGCTGTCAATCAACGGCAGCGCCAGCTTCACGGCCGCGGCTTCGGGCAGCCCGGCACCTGTGATCAGCTGGACCGTGGGCAGCGCGCCGGTGCCACCGGGCCAGGGCGGCCTGAACATCGGCAATTGCAGCTTCGACTACGACGCCCAAGGCGGCACGCTGACGCTAGACAGCGCGAACGTCAACTGCACCGGCCTCGTGGTCGTCGCCACCGCCACCAACAGCGCCGGCAGCGCCCAGAGCCGCGAAGCGCGCATTGCCGCCGCCACCGCCACCGCGGTGCTGCTCGCCGGCGAGACCGGCACCCGCGGCGCGGTGGACGGCCCGCTGGAGCAGGCCCGCTTCTCCACGCCGAACTACCTGGCCTTCAATGCGCAAGGGCAGCTCGCCGTCGCCGACTTCGGCAACCACGCGGTGCGCCTGGTCGCGGCCGGCGCCGTGAGCACGCTGGCCGGTGCCCTGGGCCAGCCGGGGTTTGCGGACGGCACCGGCAACCAGGCGCGCTTCAACGGTCTGGGCGGCCTGGCCTTCGACAGCGCCGGCAACCTCTTCGTGGCCGACTGGGACAACCACGTCATCCGCCGCATCACGCCGGCCGGCGTGGTGAGCACCTTCGCCGGCTCGCCCGGCGTGGCGGGCAGCGCCGACGGCACGGGCGCCGCCGCGCGCTTCCGCAACCCCAACGGGCTGGCGGTGGACGGCGCGGGCACGGTCTACGTGGCCGACTGGGGCAACCACACCATCCGCGCCATCACGCCGGCCGGCGTGGTGACCACGCTGGCGGGCACGGCCGGCCAGGCCGGCAGCGCCGACGGCAGCGGCGCCGCGGCGCGCTTCTCGCAACCCAGCGGCGTGGCGCTGCTGGGCAGCGACCGGCTGGTGGTGGGCGACCAGGGCAACCACACGCTGCGCAGCGTCAGCAAGGCCGGCGTCGTCGGCACGCTGGCGGGCGTGGCCGGCCAGCCCGGCCATGTGGACGGCGCGGCGGCGAGCGCGCGCTTCACGGATCCGGCCTGGGTGGCGACGAGTGCCGACGGCCGCGTCTTCGTGGTCTCGGGCGCCGGCGACACCGTGCGCCGCGTGGCGCTGGACGGCAGCGTGCAGACCCTCGTCGGCGTGCCCGGCGACAACGCCGCGGTGGTCACCGGCGCCAGCCCGCGCCTGCGCAACGCACGCGGGCTGTGGGTGGACCCCGGCGGCAAGGACCTGCTGCTGCTGGCCGACCAGGCGCTGCTGCGCATCGCGCTGCCGTAGCCGACGCATGGGCCATCATCGGCGGATGGCATCCCCGCCGGCCAACACCCGCCCGCTGCGCCTGCATCTGCACGGGCCCGCCGGCGTGGCCGACGCAACGGGCCTGCGGCTGCCGCTGCGCGGCCGCGCCGCCGCGCTGCTGGCCCTGGTGGCGCTGGAGCCGGGCATCAGCCGCCAGCGCGCGGCCGCGCTGCTGTGGCCCGAGGCCGACCAGCCACGCAACAACCTGCGCCAGCAGCTGGCGCGCTTCCGCAGCGCGCTCGGGCAGCCACTCATCGACGGCACCGAGACGCTGACGCTCGCCACGCACGTGGTGCTGGCCGAAGCACCCGCCGGCGCCGAGCTGCTGGCCGGCGAGGACTACGGCGACGACGAGCTCGCCGCCTGGCTGGCCCGGCGTCGCAGCGCCGACCGGCAGGTGCGGCGCGAACCACTGCTGGCGGCCCTGGATGCCGCCGAGGCCGCCGGTTCGCTGGACGAAGCCCTGGCGCATGCCCGCAACCTGGGCGCGCTGGCGGACGACGCCGACGAAGCCGCACAGGCCCGGCTGATGCGCCTGCACTACCTGCGCGGCGAAACGGATCTCGGGCTGGCCGTGTTCCGGCAGCTCGGCGCGGCGCTGGCCCGCAACGGCCAGGCGCCTTCTGCCACCACGCGGGCACTGGCCGATGCGCTGGCGCGGGGCCACGGCAAGGGCACGCTCAGCTACACCGCTCCGGCCCTGCCGGTGACGCTGCAGCGCCCACCGCAGCTGGCCGGCCGCGACGCCGAACGCGCCGCCGCCGCACAGGCCTGGGCCGCGGGCCTGGCGGTGCTGGTGGAAGGCGAGGCGGGCCTCGGCAAGAGCCGCCTGCTGGCCGAACTGTGCCGCGGCTCGCAAGGCCTGCTGGCCGCAGCCGGGCGCCCCGGCGATCGCGGCACGCCCTACGCCACGCTGCAGCGCCTGCTGCAGCCGCTGCAGGCACCGGCCGATCGTGTGCGCGCCGACGCCGTGGCCGCGCTGCTGGCCGCACACGGCGTGCAGACGCTGGTGCTGGACGACCTGCACTTCGCCGACGAGGCCACGCTCGAACTGCTGGCCGGCCTGGCCGCCGGCGACGACAGCGGCGTGCAGCGCTGGCTGTTCGCGCAGCGTCCGGCCGAGGTGCCGCCGGCCGCGGTGGCGCTGCGCGACGGGCTGCTCGAACAACGCCGCCTGGCCGTGCTGCGCCTGGGCCCGCTCGACGCCGCGGCGGCCGCTCAGCTGGTGGACGGCCTGGGCATCGCCGGCCTCGAGGGCGCCCGCGTGGCCGAGCCGCTGGTGCGCCACACCGGCGGCAATCCGCTGTTCCTGCTGGAGACGCTCAAGCAGGGGCTGGTGGACGGCAGCCTGGCGCGCGGCGAACTGCCGCGTCCGGGCAGCGTGGGTGCGCTGATCGAGCGCCGCCTGCAACGCCTGGGCGAACGCGCGCTGACGCTGGCGCGCGTGGCCGCGGTGGCCGGCGTCGACTTCGGCATCGAGCTCGCCGAGGCCGCCATCGGCGTGCGCGCGGTGGAACTGGCCGGCGCCTGGGACGAGCTGCAGACCGCGCAGGTGCTGCGCGACGAAGCCTTCGCACACGACCTCGTGGCCGACGCCGTGCTGCGCGGCATCCCCGCGGTGGTGGCGCGACGCATGCACGCGCAGTGCGCCGAGTGGCTGGCGCAGCGCCAGGGCGAACCGGCGCGCGTGGCCTGGCACTGGTGGCACGGCGGCGACCCGGCGCGCGCCGCCGCCGCGTTCGAGAGCGCCGCCGGCCGTGCCGCCTCGGCCGGACGCCGGCGCGAAGAGGCCGAGCTGTACCAGCATGCCGCCGAAGCCTGGACGCTGGCCGGCGATGCGGAGCGCGCCTTCGAGGCCCGCGCCTCGCGCGTGGACGCGCTCACCCGCGCCGACTTCGGCCCGCTGGCGCTGGACGAGGCGCGCGCGCTGCAGGCCGCCGCGGCCGACGACGTGCAGCGCCTGCGCGCCGCGCGCACCGAGATCGACCTGCTGGCCAACCGCGGCCAGGCGGAAGAAGTGGTGCCACGCGCGCGCCAGGCGCTGGCGCTGGCGCAGCGCCTGAACCTGCCCGGCGAACAGCTGGCCGTCAGCGGCCCGCTGGCCGGCTGCCTGACGCTGCTGGGCCGCGCCGACGAAGCGCGCGACGCGCTGGCCGCGCTGCGGCCCTGGATCGAGCAGCAGGCCGAGCCGCTGCAGCGGCAGGTCTGGCTGGGCTACATGGCCACCGCGCTGGTGGACCTGGGGCAGCTCGCCGAGTCGGCGCGGCTGCGCCGCCAGCAGCTGGACATCGCGCTCACGCTCGACATCAAGCCGGTGGCCGTGGTGGCCTACAACCACCTCGGCGTGGTGGAGGGCACGCGCGGCCATCCGCGGCTGGCCATCGAAGCCTGCCGGCAGGCCGTGGCGTTGTGTGAGCAGATGCCGGGCGACGTGACACGCAGCTCGCTGGCGCGGCTGACGCTGGCGCGGCAGCTGGTCGACGCCGCCTGCTTCGCCGAAGCGCTGGCGATCCTGGAGCCGGTGCTGGCGCACTTCGCATCGGCGGGTTCGCGCTTCTGGGCGGAACAGGCCGCGATGGCGCTGGCGGCGCTGTGGATCCGCCTCGGCCAGGCGGGGCGCGCACAGCCGCTGCTGCAGCGCGACGCAGCCGGCCTCGCTCAGCGCCAGGTGGCGCAGCGGCGGCTGCTGGCGCTGGAACTGGCCGGCACGCTGGAGCAGCCGCTGCCCGAAGCGCTGGCCGACGAAGCCTGCGCCGCGCTGCCGGGCGAGCTGGGCGCGGCGTTGGCCACGCGCACCGCCGCCCTGCGCGCACGCGAACCGGCGCGCGCCTTCGACGAAGCCACGGTGCTCACGCGCGAACTGCGGCGGCACGAGCGCCAGGGCGCCGAAGCCGCGGCCTGGATGTGGCGCGCGCGTGCCGCCACCGCGCTGGGCCGGCATGACGCAGGCGCCGAATCGGCTCAGCGCCTCGCGGACCTGCTGGCGCAGGACGTCGCGCCCGAGGGGATGTACCGCGGCGAAGCCTACCGGCAGGTCTGGCAGACCTGGGCCGCCGCCGGCCACGAGGCCGAGGCGCGCGAAGCGCTTCACCGGGCCGTGGCCTGGGTGCAGCAGCAGGCGCTGCCCAACGTGCCGCCCCCCTTCGTCGACGGATTCCTCTACCGCCAACCGGCCAATCGCCTGCTGTTCGCCGCTGTAGGCCGGGCGGCATAAACTGCCCCGTCGACCCTCCACGGTCGCCTTCGCGCCTGCCGAGCATGAACCTGATCGAACCCATCCTGGCCGACACCGCGGCCATCACCGCGATCCGTCGCGACATCCACGCCCACCCCGAACTCGCCTTCCAGGAAGTGCGCACCGCCGACGTGGTGGCGAAGGCGCTCACCGACTGGGGCATCCCCATCCACCGCGGCCTGGGCAAGACCGGCGTGGTGGGCATCGTCAGGAACGGCAGCTCGCAGCGCGCCGTGGGCCTGCGCGCCGACATGGACGCGCTGCCGATGACCGAGCACAACACCTTCGCCCACGCCAGCCAGCACGCCGGCAAGATGCACGCCTGCGGCCACGACGGCCACACGGCGATGCTGCTGGCGGCAGCGCGCCATCTGTCGAGGCACCGGAACTTCGACGGTACCGTGTACCTGATCTTCCAGCCCGCCGAAGAAGGCGGCGGCGGCGCGCGCGAGATGATGCGCGACGGGCTGTTCGAGAAGTTCCCGATGGAAGCCGTGTTCGGCATGCACAACTGGCCGGGCATGAAGGGCGGCGCCTTCGGCGTGAACCCGGGCGCGATGATGGCGTCGAGCAACCTGTTCACCATCACCATCCGCGGCAAGGGCAGCCACGCCGCGCTGCCGCACCTGGGCATCGACCCGGTGCCGGTGGCCGCGCAGATGGTGCTGGCCTTCCAGACGATCATCACGCGCAACCGCAACCCCATCGACCCCGGCGTGATCAGCGTGACGATGATCCACGGCGGCGAGGCGCTCAACGTGGTGCCCGATTCCTGCCAGGTGCGCGGCACGGTGCGCACCTTCAGCATCGAGACGCTGGACCTCATCGAATCGCGCATGCGCCAGGTGGCCGAGCACACCTGCGCGGCCTTCGGCGCCACCTGCGAGTTCGAGTTCAGCCGCAACTACCCGCCCACCGTGAACCACCCGGCCGAGACCGAGTTCGTGAAGGGCGTGCTGGGCTGCATCGTCGGGCCCGAGAACGTGCAGCCCTTCCAGCCGACGATGGGCGCCGAGGACTTCAGCTTCTTCCTGCAGGAAAAGCCCGGCTGCTACTTCGTCATCGGCAACGGCGACGGCGCGCACCGCGAAGGTGGCCACGGCCTGGGCCCCTGCATGCTGCACAACCCGAGCTACGACTTCAACGACGAACTCATTCCGCTCGGCGCCACCGCCTGGGTGCGCATCGCGGAAGCCTGGCTGAACAAGGCGTGAGCGTCGAGGCCGGCTTCGCGCAGCGCTACGCCGAAGCGCGCGCGAAGTTCCAGGCCGCGGCGGCAGCCGCAGGCCTGGACGTGCAGAGCCACCCGCACCCGCTGCCCGGCCAGGACGGCGAGCTGCTCGCGATGGACGTGGCGCGCTTCGGCCCCGCCGATGCGCAAGCGCTGCTGCTCATCACCAGCGCCTGCCATGGCGTGGAAGGCTTCTGCGGCTCGGGCATCCAGAACGCGCTGCTGGCCGATGCCACCTTCCACGCGGCTGCACGGAAGGCCGGCGTCGCGCTGCTCTACGTGCACGCGCTGAACCCCTACGGCTTCTCGTGGTGGCGCCGCACCACGCACGAGAACGTGGACCTGAACCGCAACTGGCACGACTTCGGCCGGCCGCTGCCGCACAACGCCGCCTACGACGCGATCGCGGCGCGCCTGCTGCCGGCGCGCTGGCCGCCGAGTGTCCTGAACGAAGCCGGGCTGCTGGCCTATGCGCTGCGCCACGGCAGGCGCGGGCTGCAGGCCGCTGTCAGCGCCGGCCAGTACGCCCATGCCGACGGCCTGTTCTACGGCGGCAGCGCGCCCACCTGGAGCAACCTCACGCTGCGCCGCGTGCTGCGCGAACACGCCACACGCTGCGCCAGGCTCGGCTGGATCGACCTGCACACCGGCCTCGGCCCCGCGGGCCACGGCGAGCGCATCTTCGCCTGCCGCGACGACGCGGCGGCGCTGGCCCGCGCACGCGCCTGGTGGGGCTCGCAGGTGACCTCCATCTACGACGGCAGCTCGTCGGCCTCGCTGCTGTCCGGCCTGATGTTCAACGCCGCCTACGACGAATGCCCGCAGGCCGCCTACACCGGCATCGCGCTGGAGTACGGCACCGTGCCGCTGCTGGAGACCATCCAGGCGCTGCGCGAGGACCAGTGGCACGAGAACCATCCGGACGTTCCCACCGAACGCCGCCGCGTCGCGCGCCGGCGCGTGCGAGACGCCTTCTACATCGACACCGTCGAGTGGAAGCAGCGCGTGGTCGAACAGGGCCTGGCGGCCGCGCGGCAAGGGGTGGCCGGCCTGGCGATGATGTCCTGAAATGTCCGCCCGCGGTCCGCCGCGGGCGCAGACAATCGGGCCGCGGGGGCGCAGCATGACGGCTCCTCCCACCCTTGCAGGAACCGCCATGCAGACCGCCCTCATCGTCGTCGACGTCCAGCAGTCCTTCACCCGTCGCCCGTATTTCCGCAGCGAAGGCGTCGCCGAGTACCTGGCGCACCAGAACGCGCTGATCGAAGGCGCCACGGCGCGCGGCATCCCGGTCGTGCGGGTGTTCCACGTCGACCCGCCGGAGAGCGCGGACAACCCGTTTGCCAAGGCCAGTGGCCTGATCCGTCCGCTCGAAGGGCTGGTGGACTTCGACGCCGCACTCACGGTGGAGAAGACGCGCCACAGCGCGCTGGCCGGCACCCTGCTGCCGATCTGGCTGCGCGAGCGCGGCATCACGCGGCTCGTCGTCTCCGGCATCCGCACCGAGCAGTGCTGCGAGACCACCACGCGCCACGCCAGCGACGAAGGCTTCGAGGTCGACTACGTCACCGGCGCCACGCTCACCTTCGAGATGCAGACGCCGTCGGGTGGCGTGCTCAGCGCAGCCCAGATCCGCGAGCGCACCGAGACCGTGCTGGCCGGCCGCTTCGCGACGATCTGCACCGTGGACCAGGCGCTGCAGCGCGCGCGATGAAGGACATCGCCTTCGTCGTGCTGCCCGGCACGCTGCTGCTGGATCTCGCCGGGCCGGCGGAGGCCTTCCGGCTGGCCAACCAGCGCCTGCTGCGGCAGGGTCGTCCGGCCGCCTACCGGCTGCGCTATGTCGGCCCGCAGGCCGAGGCCGAAACCTCGGTGGGCGCCACGCTCGCGCAGCTGGAGCCGCTGCCCGCGGCCCTGCCCGACGGCGCCACCGTGGTGCTGCTGGGCCAGCCCAGCGGCTCCGAGAGCCCGCTGCAGCGGCCGCTGTCGAGGGCCTGGTCCGAGACGCGGCGCTGGCTCGCCCGCGTGCTGGCGCCCGGGCTCGACGACGGGCGGCTGGCGCTGATCAGCGTCTGTGCCGGCACGCTGCTGGCCGCCGACGCCGGCCTGCTGGCGGGCCGCCGCTGCACCACGCACCACGAGTCGCTGGACGACCTGGCGCGGCTGGCTCCCGCAGCGGCGGTGGCGGCCAACCGCGTGTTCGTGCTCGACGGCCCGGTGGCCAGCAGCGCCGGCATCACCGCCGGCATCGACCTCGCGCTGCACCTGATCGCGCGCGACCACGGCGACGCGCTGGCCGCGGCAGTGGCGCAGGTGATGGTGGTCTACCTGCGCCGCGGCCCCGACGACCCCGAGATCTCGCCGCTGCGCGCCGGCCGCAACCACCTGCACCCGGCCGTGCACCGGGTGCAGGACGCGGTGTGCGAGCAGCCGGCGGCACCCTGGTCGCTGCAGCAGCTGGCCGCGGTGGCGCACGTCACCCCGCGCCACCTCACGCGGCTGTTCGGCGAGCACGTCGGGCGTTCGCCGCGGCAGTACGTGGAGAGCGTGCGCGTGGCGCTGGCCGAGCGCGCACTGCAGGGCGGCCAGGCGACCAAGCAGGCCATCGCCGCGGCGGGAATCGCCGGCGACCGGCAATGGCGCCGCATGCGTGCCCGGCGTGGAGCAAGCACCTGAAGTGAGCGGACAGCCGCGCGCCGGCTACTGGTACAGCTTCAGCACGAAGGCCGCGCCGATGCTGCCCACCGGCGCGAAGGGCCCGCCGGTCCACCAGACGTCGACGCGGTAGTTGCCCGGCGGCACGTACCCTTCGCCCTGCCCCACCGGCATGTAGAAGTTCGAGCCCAGCATGTCGACGTCGTATTCGGCCGTGAGCGCCACCGCCGGCGACGCCAGCCCGTAGGGCGTGGGGTAGTGGCCGTGCATCGCGATCGGGCCGCCGCCCACCGGCGTCAGCGTCACCTGGAACAGCGTGATCTTCGAGCCGCCGTAGCTCTGGCTGCTGCCCACCATCGCGCTGAAGTGCGCATTCAGGCAGCCGCTCTGCAGCGTGACCGGGTAGCTCAGCAGCGGCGTCTTGTCGAAGCGCCCGCCGACGCCGCCGCCGCCGGGGTTGGCGAAGGTCCAGGTGGTGGTGCGCACGCCCTCGTAGGCGACGTCGCCCACCTGCGAGACGCGGCCCTTGCAGGTGGGCGGCGCGGGCGGCGCGCGAAGCTGGTCGCCGCGGTCGACGAAGAACGAGGTGGTCTGCTGCGCCGCGGCGGGCAGCAGCGTGGCGGCCAGCGCCAGGGCGGGCAAACAGGCAAAGTGAACGCGCATGGTCATCTCCCGAGCATGGTTTGAAGAAGGACACGCGCTGCAGCGTGATTCCAGCTTAGCCGCCGCCCCGTTGCCATGCACCCTGCGCGTTAGGGGCACGCGCCGGGCAAACAGGGGATGCGCGCTCAGGGCGCGCCGATCACCAGGTAGGCGTTGACGGAGTTGCCGCTGCCGCGGCCGATGCCCAGGAACACCGGCCCCACGGGCGTCTCGCCGCCCAGGTACACGGCCACCGAATGCAGCCAGCCGTCGCGCACCTGCTTCGTGTACGGATGCGCAACGCGGCCGGCCTCCAGCGCCAGGCCCAGACGCAGGTCGCCGCGCAGGCCCAGCGGCGCGCGGCCGATGATGCGCTCGACCCGCACGTGGCCGTAGCCCACCTCGTCGCCGATCAGCTGGCCGCTGGCGAAGCCCGTCAGGTTCAGCAGCCCGCCCAGGCGCGCCGCGTCGGACAGCGGCAGCTCGCCGCGCGGCGAGCCCACCCAGTTCAACCGCGCGGCCAGCACGTTGGAACCCCAGGGCCAGGCGGCGCGCAGCTCGAGCCCGGCACGCGAGTAGTCGCGGCGCGAGCTCTCGAAGTAGCTGGCCTGCGCCGACCAGCCGCGGCGCGGGAAGTACAGCCGGTCGGCCTGCTCCAGGTCCAGCGTCGCCAGCCAGCCGCCGCTGGCACGTTCGGCGGCGCTGCCGGCCAGCGCCTGGAACACGTCGACGCCGGTGTCGAGCCGGTTCGTCACCTGGGTCTCGCGCCAGCCCAGGCGCAGCTGGCCCAGCAGGCTGAAGTTGATGCCGGCCGTCAGGTCGAGCCGGCTGCGGGCGCTGCGGTACTCGGCGATGCGCTGTTCCTCGAAGAAGTAGTCGTTGCGCTCGCGGCGGTACTCGGCCAGCGCGCTGACGAAGAAGCGCTGCGCACTGTCCACCGGCTGGTAGAACTCGGCGCTGGCGCCGGTGCTGCTGCCGAGTTCGCCCACCAGCAGCAGCTCGCCGCCCAGCGCGTTCAGCCAGGTCTTCTGGTAGCCCACGCGCAGCAGGTAGGTGCTGCCCTGGCTGAGGTTGCTGTCCAGGCGCAGCGCCAGGCGCAGGTAGTCCGGGCCCCAGCTCTTCTCCACCGGGAACAGGCGCAGCACGGTGCGGCCCTGCGCCTGCGTCAGCGCGTAGTCCACGCGTTCGTAGTAGCCGTCGCCGTAGGCGCGCAGCAGGTCGCGGTTGAGGCGCCGGGTGTCCAGCGGCGTGCCGTCGCGCTGCTCCAGGTAGCGCCGCACCACGTCGGGGTTCACGCGGCCGAGGCCGGCGATCTCGATCTCGTCGATGCGCGGCACCTCGTTCGCGCGCACCGCCACGCTGCGCTTCCACGCGGCGTAGGCGGGCTCGTCGACGCTCAGCGGGCGCAGCCGGTCGAGCAGCGCCTCGGCGGCGGCACGGCCGCGGTCGGCGGCCTCGGCATGGCGCTCGAAGTCGCCGGCGGTGATGGGGCCGAGGTCGGGCCTGATGTAGATGTCGTCGCGGTTGAGCAGCGCCACGCTGGCGCTGACGTTCTGCTCGGTCAGCAACGCCACCATCTGCGTGGTCACGCTGAGCAGCCCCGTCACCTGCTCGGCCGGCAACGGCGGCGAGCCCACGTTGACGGCGATCACCACCTGCGCGTCGCAGCGCTCGCGCACCTCGCGCACCGGCACGTTGTCGACCAGGCCGCCGTCCACCAGCTTGCGGCCGCGGTAGTTCAGCGGCGCCAGCAGGCCGGGCACCGACATGCTGGCGCGCATGGCCAGCGTGAGGCTGCCGTCGCGCAGCACCACGCGCTCGCCGGTGCCGATGTCGGTGGCGACGATGCTCACCGGCAGCGGCAGGCTCTGCAGGTCGCGCTCGCCGGTGTCGGCACGCACCAGGTGGTTGAAGAACAACTTGATCTTCTGGCCCGACACCACGCCCGGCGGGCTCACCGCCCCGGCCTCGGTGATGCCGGTCTCGCTGCCCGGCAGGAAGCGCTGCGACAGCCGCTTGTTGCGGAAGTTGAGCTCGGCGAAGTCGGGGTTGTCCTGGAACATGTCGCCCCAGTCGGCCTGCGCCAGCTGCTGGCGCATCTCGGCCGGCGAGAGGCCGGCGGCCCAGGCGCCCGCCACCAGTGCACCCATGCTGGTGCCGGCCACGCAGTCCACCGGGATGCGCTCGCGCTCCAGCACCTCCAGCACGCCGATGTGTGCGGCGCCGCGCGCACCGCCGCCGCCGAGCACCAGGCCGACACGGGGGCGCTCGGCGGCGGCGGGGGCCGTCAGCAGCGCGTAAGTCAGCAGCAGCCCGGGCAGCGATGTCCTGAAGTTCATGAACAGATTCTCGCGGCAGCCTCAAGTACGGCCCGGCGGACGCCGAAGTCCCGACCACCATGGGCCCGATTCCAACCCGCAGTACCCCGACACGCCCCGGCCACGGCCGGTTGGCCGGCGCGCTGCTCGCGCTGGCCCTGACACTCGCCACCTGGCTGGCCGCGGGCACCGCCCGCGCCACCGAGGCCGCAGAGCCCCTGCAGGTGGACGGCCGCGCCGCCATCCCGGCCTGGTCCGCCGTCACGCTGCGCACCGACCCGCAGGGCGTGCTGGATGCCGACGTGCTGGCCGCCCGGCCCGAGGGCTTCGCCGTGCCCACCGGCACGCCGTCCAACCTGGGCCGCGCCGATGGCGCCATCTGGCTGCGCATCGGGCTTCACGTGCACGGCATGCAGCCGCAGCGCCGCGTGCTGGAGATCGACTATCCGCCGCTGAACCGGGTGGACGTGATGCGCGTGGAACGCGGCCGCATCGTCGAGCGCTTCCGGCTGGGCAACGAGCTGCGCGGGTTCGAGCGCCCGCTGCGCTCGCGCGCCCACGCGGTGTCGCTGCTGCTGCCACCGGGCGAACACGAGCTGCTGCTGCGCGTGCAGACGCTGAGCTCGGCGGTGCTGCCGATCACGCTGCACACGCCCGAGCACTTCACCGAGCGCGAGAGCCTGGTGACGCTGGTGCAGGGCGTGGTGGCCGGCCTGGCGCTGTGCATGCTGATCTACAGCCTGACGCACTGGGTGTCGATGCGCGACCGCCTGTTCCTCGACTACGCGCTGCTGCTGGGCGGCAACGTGGTGTTCACGCTGTCGTACTTCGGCATCGGCTCGCTGTACCTGTGGCCCGACTGGCCTGCCGTGGCGATGGCCGTCTCGCCGATGGCGGTGATGGTGGCGGTGTACGCGGGCACGCGCTTCATGCGCCAGGTGCTGGTGGTGGGCGAGATCAGCCCGCGCCTGGACACCGTGCTGCGCTGGGCCAGCCCGGCGGCGCTGGTGTGCCTGGCGGCCACGCTGCTGGGTCTGGTGAGCTACCGCGCCGCCCAGACGCTGGTGACCGTGCTGGGCCTGGTGGCGACCTGGTCGGTGCTGCCGGTGGCCTTCGTGCGCGCACGGCGCGGCGAACGCGTGGCGATGTACATGCTCTTCGGCTGGGCCTTCTACACCTTCGGCGCGCTCACCACCGCCGGCTTGCTGCGCGGCTACGTCGAGCCCGGCTTCTGGACCCAGCACGTCTACCCGTTCAGCACGATGATCGAGATGAGCGCCTGGATGGGCGTGCTCGGCCTGCGCGTGCAGGCCATCCACCGCAACGCCGACCGCGCCCGCATCGAGACCGAGACGCTGCGCGCGCTGTCGCAGACCGACGCGCTCACCGGCCTGCCCAACCGCCGCGGCCTGCAGGACCAGCTGCAGCGCCTGCTGCCGCTGGCCACGCCGCAGCGCATGCTGGCGGTCTACCTGCTGGACCTGGACGGCTTCAAGCCCGTGAACGACCGTTACGGCCACGACGTGGGCGACGCGCTGCTGGTGGCCGTGGGCCAGCGCCTGCAGCAGCAGCTGCGCGGCAGCGACGTGGTGGCGCGCCTGGGCGGCGACGAATTCGTGGTGCTGGCCGCCGGCCTGGCCGACGAGCAGACCGCGGCGGCCGTGGGCCAGAAGCTGCTGGCCGCCTTCGAGACGCCCTTCGACGCCGCCGGCCAGCGCTGCGAGGTGGGCCTGACGGTCGGCTACGCGATCGCACCGCTCGACGGCCACAGGGCCGACGAGCTGCTCAAGCGCGCCGACGCCGCGATGTACGCCGGCAAGCAGGCCGGCCGCCGCCGCGTGCAGCGCGGCGGGCGCGCCCTGGCGACCGTCTGATCAGTACATGAAGCGGCCGTCGCGGCCGATGACGGTCAGCTCCGCGAGCCGCGACCCCTGGCGGCTGTCGCTCGAGTAGCTGAGCGCGAAGTCGCCCAGGTCGATGCGGCCCGCGCCATTGAGCGCCTGCACGACGCGCGTGCGGTCGGCGTCGGGGCCGGCGCGGCGGATCGCCTCGTGGATGAACTTGCCGTTCACGTAGCCCTGCAGCGTGGCGTGCGACAGCACCGGCGCGCCGGCGCCGGCCTGCGCCAGCGCCTCGCGGAACTCGGAGACCACGCGCACGCGGCCCGAGTACGGCGTGGGCAGCACCTGCGTCACCACCACGCCCTCGGCATAACGCTCCAGGTCCTTCACGAAGGTGGCGCTGCTGTTGTTGGACAGCGCCACGAAGGTGGGCGCGAAGTCGCTGGCGCGGGCGCGCTTGACGAACTCCGACGCCGCCTTGCCGTTGGCGATCAGCAGCACGATCTGCGGCTTGGCGGCGCGGATCTGCTCCAGCTGCGCGCCGACGTCGGCGACGCGGTTGTCCAGCGAGGCCTGCGCCACCAGGTCCACCTTCATCTGCGCGGTGGCCAGCTTCAGGCCGGCCATCACGTCCTTGCCGAAGGCGTCGCTGGCGGCCAGCGCGGCCACGCGGTCCACGCCCAGCTGGTTGAAGAACTTCACCGCGCGCGAGACCTCGTCGTGGTAGCTGGCGCGGGTGTTGAACACGTTCGACAGGCCGGCTTCGTACAGCAGCGACGGGCCGACCTGGTTGCCGATGAAGGCGATGCCGGCCTTGCGCGCCAGCGGCAGCGAGGCCTCGATGGTGGGCGTGGTGCGGTACATCGCCAGCGCATGCACGCCCTGGTCCAGCAGCGTCTGGGTGTTGGCGGCGGCGCGCTTGGCGTCCTGGCCGTCGTCCAGCGAGACCAGCTCCACCGGCCGGCCATGCACGCCGCCGCGCGCGTTCAGGCGCGAGAAGTAGAGGCGCGTGCCGGAGGTGGTTTCGGCGCTGGACGCGGCCAGCACGCCGGTCTGCGGCGACGACTGGCCGATGAGCCAGGGGTTGGCGGCCGCGCGGGCCAGGAAGGGGGAGGCGAGCGCCGCGGTGGCGCCAGTGAGCACGAGCTTGCGACGGGTGATCGGCATGGTGGGACGAAAGGAACTGCAGATCCGGCGACGCTAGGCGGCATCGCCGGAGGCGAAGTGTCGAACTGTAAGGTGTCGACCCCCATGATTAGGGGGTAACCCTTAGATAGGGTGTGAGAGCCGTCACCGAGGCGACGAGAACGTGCGCATGCGCGCGCAACGCGCCCGAAGCCACCCCGCGGTGCAGCCCAACGACTTTGTGCCAGCAGGCGTCATTTGTGGCTTCAGGTCGCTGCATTCGAGGCCGATAGCTGGTCGGGCCCCTCCGCACTTTGTGGATGCCAGGCCTACGAGGCACAACGAACGGAGCAGTACCCATGAATGTTCGCAACCTGACGGTGCGCGCCAAGCTGGCGCTCGCTTTCGGCGCCATCGCCGCCATCGTCCTGCTGGTCTCGGGCGTCGCCGTGCGCGCGCTCTCCGATGGCCACGACGACTACGCCACCTACGTCGGCGAGACGGCTGTCCGCCTGGCGCTGGCCAACGACCTGCTGGATGCCAGCAACGCCCGCGCCGTCGCCGCGCGCAACCTGGTGCTGGTGTCCGACCCGGCCGCCCGCGAGGCCGAGAAGGCAGCGGTGAACGGCGCGCACGCGAAGGTGGGTGCCACGCTGACCCGCCTGAAGGAAACGCTCGCCAAGACGCCGGGAATCACGGAGCGCGAACGGCAGCTGTATGCCGAGATGCAAGGCGTGGAGTCGCGCTACGGCCCGGTGGCGCTGAACATCGTCGGCCTGGCGCTGGCCGGCAGGAACGAGGAGGCCATCGGCCGCATGAACACCGACTGCCGGCCGCTGCTGGCCGCGCTGATCAAGGCCGCCAACGCCTACATCGCCTACGGCCAGGACGTGGCGACGGACGATGTGAAGCGGGCCGAGGCCTCCTACGCCGCGCACCGGAACGTGCTGCTGGCCGCCTGCCTGCTGGCGCTCGGGCTGGCAGTCGCGCTCGCGCTGGTGATCACCCGCGGCCTGACGCGTGCGCTGGGTGCCGAGCCGGCCCAGCTGAGCGAGGCGGCGCGGCGTGTCGCCCACGGCCACCTGGGGCCGGTGGCCGGTGCCCAGAGCGCGCCGCCCGGCAGCGTGATGGCCTCGCTGGGCGAGATGCGGGCCAGCCTCGCGAACGTGGTGGCGCAGGTGCGGCAGGCGTCCGAGTCCATCGCCACCGGGTCGGCACAGATCGCCACGGGCAGTGCCGACCTGTCGCAGCGCACCGAGGAGCAGGCCTCGAATCTGCAGCAGACTGCCGCATCGATGGAGCAGATGAACGCGACGGTGAAGAACGGCGCCGACACGGCGCGCCAGGCCAACCAGCTCGCCACGTCGGCCAGCAGCGCGGCCGAGAGGGGCGGCCAGGTGGTCGGCCAGGTGGTCCGGACGATGGAGGAGATCAGCGGCAGCTCGCGCCGCATCGCGGACATCATCGGGGTCATCGACGGCATCGCGTTCCAGACCAACATCCTGGCCCTCAACGCGGCGGTGGAGGCCGCGCGCGCCGGCGAACAGGGCCGCGGCTTCGCCGTGGTGGCCAGCGAGGTGCGCAACCTCGCGCAGCGCAGCGCCGGGGCCGCACGCGAGATCAAGAACCTCATCGGCGCCAGCGTCGAAAGCGTGCAGGCCGGCGCTCAGCTGGTGGGCGAGGCCGGCGCCAACATGGACGACATCGTGGCCCAGGTGAAGCGGGTGGCCGACCTGATCGCCGAGATCAGTGCTTCCGTGGGCGAGCAATCGACCGGCATCGGCCAGGTGAGCGACGCCGTCACGCAGCTCGACCAGGTGACGCAGCAGAACGCGGCACTGGTGGAGGAAAGCGCTGCGGCCGCCGACAGCCTGAAGCAGCAGGCCTTCCGGCTGACCGAGGTGGTGGCGATGTTCAGGCTGCAGGACGGCGCCGCCGGGCAGCCGGCCGCCGCCTGAGCAGCGGCCTACTGCACGAAGCCCATCGGCTGCCGCTTGCCGCCCGCACCGGGCAGGTCACCCAGCTCGATGGTGCTGCGGCCGGCCAGCCGCGCGTTGCCGAAGGCCGTCATCCAGGCGCGCCGCATCTCGCGCGGCGCCAGGCCGGCCAGGCGCTCGAGCACGGCGTCGCTCGGCGTGTCGTCGAAGCGCTGGCCCCAGTCGTGGGCGGCGCGCAGCCGGCGGTACAGGCGCAGCGCGATGGCGCAGGCGGCGTCGAAGTCGGGCGCCTGCACCTCGAACACGTTCATGCGGTTCAGGATGGGCTCGGGGATGGCGCGCTCGTCGTTCGCGGTGGCCACCCAGATCACCTGGCTGGCGTCGATGGCCACTTCGGCGAACTCGTCGGTGAAGGCGCCGGCGGTGTCGTGCTCCAGCAGGCTGTAGAGCGCGCCCAGCGGGTCGTAGGCGTGTTCGGCGCGCGCCTTGTCGATCTCGTCGACCACCATCACCGGGTTGGCGTAGGCACCATCGACGAGCGTCTCGAACACCTTGCCGGGGCGCGCGCCCTTCCACTGGCTGCTGGCGCCGCTGAGCACCCAGCCGGCGGTGAGGCTGCTCATGCTGATGAAGCCCAGGCCCGTGCCCAGCAGCTGGGCGATCTCGCGCGCGAAGTGCGTCTTGCCGATGCCGGGCGGGCCCAGCAGCAGCATCGGCGTGATCTCCAGCGCATCGCGGCTGTCGTGGCACAGCGCCAGCTGGCGCTTCACGTCGTCGAGCACCTCGTTGAAATTGGGCATCTCGTCGTAGAGGTGCTCCATGGCCGGCAGGCCGCCGGGCTTGACCTGGAAACGCTCGGGGCCCTTCTCCAGCATGCGCTCGTAGGTGGCGCGCAGGGTCTCGTGCTCGCGGGCGGGCAGCTTGTCCAGCCGCTGCTCGACATCGCCCAATCGGTAGACGGGCCTCATGCGCGCGATCGGCAAACTGCCGGCGGCGGGCTGGGCAACGGGGACCAGGCCGGTTTCGACACTCATCGGGCGGGGCTCCTTCACGGGTGACGGACCACGGGACGACTCATTCGAACAAAGACTGCCACAGCTGCGGCCCGGAACAAAAGGCGGGAAGTCCACCATTTGCGGGGGCCGGGCTGCGGCCTGCATGCGGCCGTGCAGCAATCCGCATGCCGCGCGGGGTCGGCGCTTCGTCGGCGCCGGCTGCGTTCCGTCCGTCGCGGCGCGCGCATCGTCGCGCGGGCCCCTGGCGCCGGCGCGGCCGGCTCTACATTGAAGCCTCAACTCCTCCTGAGTCTCGATACCCCAACGAGACCCTTCACCGCCCCGGCTTCCCCCCGGGGCGCTTTTTTGGGCGGCGCTCAGGCCGGCAGCTGCACGGTGGCGGTGGTGCCGCGCCCGGGCTGGCTCTCGAGCGACACCTCGCCGCCCAGCAGCTGCGCGAGGTGGCGCGAGATCACGAGGCCGAGCCCGCTGCCCGGGGTGGCGCCGCCTTCGTGGCCCAGGCGCTCGAAGGGCTGGAACAGGCGCTGCAGCTGCTCGGGCGCGATGCCCATGCCGCCGTCGGACACGCGCAGCCGCACGTGGCCGTTCTCGCGCTCGGCCGCCAGCACCACGCGGCCGCGGCCGGCCGCCGGGCGGCCGTACTTCACCGCGTTGCTGCCCAGGTTCAGCAGCAGCTGGCGCAGGCAGCGCTCGTCGCTGTGCACCTGCAGCGTGGGGTCGCTGGCCACGAGCAGGTCGGTGTCGGCGGCGGCGGCGGCCGGCGCCAGCAGGTCGGCGCAGGACGACAGCAGCGAGTGCAGCAGCACCGGCTGGCGGTTCAGCGCCACGCGGCCCTGCTCCAGGCGCTGCAGTTCCAGCAGGTCGTCCACCAGCGCCAGCATGTGCTGGCCGGCCTGCACCACGTGGCCCGCGAAGGTCTGGGCGCGTGCCGGCGGCAGCGCCGCGCCGCCCTGCTGCAGCAGCTGGCCGAAGCCGAGGATGGCGTTGAGCGGCGTGCGCAGCTCATGGCTCACGCGCGACATGAAGGCCGCCTGGCGCCGGCCGGCTTCCTCGGCCACCGCTTGCGCGCGGCGCGCCGCCTCCAGCTCGCCGGCCTGCGTCACGTCGACCACCGTGCCGACGTGGCCGCTGACGCTGCCGTCGGCGCGCAGGATGGGGTTGGAACTGGCCGACACGCGTCGCTCGGTGCCGTCGGTCAGGCGCAGGCGGAAGTCCAGCGCGAACGGCCGCCGCGCCGAGGCGCAGGCCAGCCAGTGCCGGTACACCGCCTCGCGGTCCTCGGGATGCACCACGCCGGACCAGCCGTGGCCCACCGCCTGCTCGGCGCGCAGGCCGTACAGTTGCTGCCAGGCGGCGTTGACATAGGTGCAGGCGCCGTCGGCATCGGTCATGAAGATGCCCATGGGCGCGGCATCGGTCATCGAGCGGAAGCGCTCCTCCAGGCCGGCGCCGAAGGGCTTCATCGAATGCGTCTCGTGGGCGTCCGGGGCCCACACCGCAAGGTACGCCATGCGGCCGGCCACGCGGATCGGCAGGCCCTGCGTCAGCGGCAGCGGCAGGTCCGAGAGCAGGCGGCGCGCCAGCTGTTCGGGCGCGAAGCCCAGGCGGGCCAGCGCCGCGGCATTCGCGGTCAGCAGGTGCCGGCTGCCGGGGTCGTAGACGACGTGAGGCAGGGGGTGCGCCATCAGCGGCGCGCCCCACTCCAGCAACAGCGGTGATTCCCCCGGACTCGCCATGCCCTCCAGCTTTCTTGGCGCGGGCTCTGACGGCCCGTTGGTGATCCAGTTGTGCCGGGCGGAGCTTACGGGAACAGGTGGGTTCCCAGGAAGGCCAGCGCGCGTCCATGGGCTCGCGCGGCGCTGCCGGCGTGATAGGAGGCACGCGCCCAGCAGTTGAATCCGTGCATCGCACCCGGGTAGACGTGCACCTCGGCCGCCGGCAGCGCCTCGCGCACGCGCTGCACGGCCTCGGGCGGGATGTGGTCATCGTGCCCGGCGTAGTGGAACTGCATCGCACCGCGCACCGAATTGGCGCGCTCGAGCTGGTTGTGGATGCTGCCGCCGTAGTAGGCGACGGCGGCATCGACATCGGTGGTGGCCGCCGTCAGGTACGCGAGCCGGCCGCCCATGCAGTAGCCGATGCTGCCGACCCGGGCACTGCCCACTTCGGGCCGCGCGCGCAGCGCCTGCGCGGCAGCCGTGATGTCGGCCAGCACGTCGGGCATCGTGTAGCCCTGCATCAGCGCCATCGCGCGCGGGCGCTCGTCGGCGCCGTAGCCGAGCTCCACGCGCGGCGCCTGGCGCCAGAAGGCATCGGGCGCCAGCACCACGAAGCCGTCGAGCGCGTACTGCTCGGCCACCGCGCGGATGTGCGCGTTGACGCCGAAGATCTCCTGCCACAGCAGCAGGCCCGGCCCGCTGCCCGCGGGCGGCAGCGCCAAGTAGCCGGCGAAGCCGGGCGCGATCTCGATCCAGTGCGTCTGGACAGGGGAAGTGGTCATCGACGTCTCCATCTCGGGTTCAATACGCGCGGCCCTTGCGGTACTGCGCATGCTGCCGGCGCGCGAGCGGCGATGCTGCCTGCAAGGCCGCGAACGTGCCGCCGGCATGGGCATGCGAGATCGCCAGGCCCAGCGCGTCGGCCGCGTCCTTGCCCGGCAGCCCGGGCAGCCCGAGCAGCCGCTTCACCATCTCCTGCACCTGGCCCTTGTTGGCCAGGCCGTGGCCCACCACCGCCTTCTTCATCTGCAGCGCGGTGTATTCCGACACCACCAGCCCGCCCGCCACGAGTGCCGCCAGCGCCGCGCCGCGCGCCTGGCCCAGCAGCAGCGTGCTCTGCGGGTTGACGTTGACGAACACGATCTCGGCGCAGGCGCAGTCGGGCCGGTAGCGCTGCACCACCTCCTGCACGCCCTCGAAGATGATCTTCAGCCGGCCGGGCAGGTCGCCCCGCGCCGCTTCCAGCGTGCTGATGGTGCCGCTGGCCACGTAGGCCAGGCGCGCGCCTTCGGCCTCGATCACGCCGAAGCCGGTGCGCTGCAGGCCGGGGTCGATGCCGAGAATGCGGGTCACAGCCTGAAGTACCAGCGCACCGAGTGGAAGAAGATCGGCGCCGCGAAACACAGCGGCGCCACGCGGTCGAGCAGCCCCACTGCGCCGGTGACGCTGGCGCGGTTGCCCCAGTAGCGCACGCCGGCGTCCTTCTTCAGCGCCTTCATCACCAGCTCGCCCAGCGTGCCGGCGCCGCCGGCGATCAGGGCCATCACCAGCGCCTGGCCGGCCTTGAACGGCGTGATCCAGTACAGCAGCGCGCCGGCGACACCCGCGGCCAGCGCGCCGGCGGCCCATGAGCGCACGCTGAACGAGCGGTCGATGTGGCGCGCCAGCGGGCGCCGGCGCAGCCAGCGGCTGGTGGCCTCCTGCACCAGCTGCGCGGCCGCCGCCACCATCACCAGGAAGAACACCAGGAAGGCGCCGCGGCCCTGCACCTGGCGGAAGTCCAGCAGCAGCAGCGCCGGCACGTGGCTGAGCCCGTAGACGCAGACCATGATGCCCCACTGGATCTTCGCGTTGCGCTCCAGGAAGTGCGTGGGGTCGCCGGCCAGTGCGCTGGCCACGGGGATGGCCAGGAACACGTAGACCGGGATGAACACCGTCAGCAGGTCGAAGTGGCGGCCGCCGGCGATGGCGAACTGCGCCGGCAGCACCACGAAGAAGGCCATGATCAGGCTGCGGTGGTCGGCGCGCCGCGTGTGCACCAGCGTGATGAACTCGCGCAGCGCGAGGAAGCTGAAGAGGCCGAAGAAGATGTTGGCGCCCACCGGGCCCGAGACCCAGGCCAGCCAGAACACCACGCCGCCGATCCACAAGGCGCGCAGCTCGCGCAGCAGGCGCACGCGACGCTCGCCCAGCTCCTCCTCGCGCCGCACCACGTAGGCCACCACGCCGGAGCCGAGCGTCAGCAGGCCGAACAGGATCACGAACAGCAGGCCCACCTGCTGGTCGGTGGTGAGCGATCGCAAGCTGCCCATCGCGCCCTCAGGCCACCACCGGCCGCGCCGCCAGCACGGCCTCGCGCGCCCGCGCCAGGAAGGCGCGCTTGTCCTCGCCCGGCTCCAGCTGCAGCGGCGTGCCGAAGGTCACCGTGCACAGGATGGGCACCGGCACCACCTCGCCCTTGGGCATCACGCGCTGCACGTTGTCGATCCACGCCGGGATCAGCTGCACGTTCGGGAAGGCCTCGGCCAGGTGGTACAGGCCGCTCTTGAAGGTCTGCGGCTCGCCCTTGTTGCTGCGCGTGCCCTCGGGGAAGATGACCAGCGAATCGCCGTTGGCCAGGGCCTGGATCAGCGGCTCCAGCGGGTCCTGGTCGTCGGTGCGTTGCCGGTTCACGTACACCGCGTTGAACACCGCGGTGGTCAGCCAGGTCTTGAACGGCGAGCCGGTCCAGTAGTCGCGCGCGGCGATCGGGCGCGTGGCGGCGCGCAGCTCGCGCGGCAGCGAGGCCCAGATCAGCACCCAGTCGAGATGGCTCTGGTGGTTGGCGAAGTAGATGCGCTGTTCGGCCTTCGGCGGGCAGCCCTTCCAGTGGCCCTGCGCGCCCGTGATGAGGCGGGCGACGAAGGCCAGCAGCAGGCCCATGAGATCGGCACGCGACATGGGGCGGGATGCTAACGGCCGCTCGGGCTTGCGGCCCGGGCGAGCAAGCCACGGTGCAGCGGGTTGCCGTGGCACCAGGCGTCGCGGTCCTCCGGGCGTGTCCAGGCGTCGGCGCGCTCCAGCACCCAGGCCGCGCCGGTGGCCGCGACCTCGCGCGCCTGCGCGTGGCGGCCCGCCGCCGCGAAGGCCTGCGCCGCGGCAGCCCACACGCTGGCCGGCTCGTCGAGCCAGCCGTCCACCGCGTGGGCCAGCGCCAGCGCCTCGGCGGCCAGCCTGCAGGCTTCGTCGAGCTGACCTTCCAACTGCGCGGCATGCACGGCCGCCACCAGCACCACGCGGCGCATGCCGGCCAGGCCGAGCGCCTGCAGCCGCGCGGCCAGCGCCTGCAGCTCGGCCAGCGGCACGCCGGGCCGCAGCGTGGCCAGCGCCACCGTGCATTGCAGCTGCAGCGCGGGCGGCAGCGGGTCCAGCGCCGGCACCTGGTCGAGCCAGGGCAGCGGGTCTTCGCCGCTGCGCACGGCCAGCTTGACGCGCGTGAGCGCCCAGGCGATGTCCGGCAGCAGGAAGCCGTGCTGGCCGCGCGCCGGGTGGCGTTCCTCCAGCCAGCGCCGCGACTCGGCATGGCGGCCGAGCGCGATGTGCAGCAGCGCCAGCGCGCAGGCGAAGGCGTCGGGCAGCTTCTCGCCGGCGGCCTGCAACCGGGCCAGCAGCGCGTCGAAGCGCACCAGCCCCGCGGCCGGGCGGCCGGCCGCCACCTCCACCATCGCCAGCACGTGCATCACGTCGCACTGGAACACCACGCCCAGCTGCAGCTGCGCCGCCTCGTCCAGCAGCGACTGCGCCACCCGCGCCGCGCCGGCCAGGTCGCCCAGGCCGTGCCGCACGCGCATCAGCTGGTTGGCGACCTGCACGCGCTGGCCGGGATCGTCGCCGTCCGCCAGCTGCTGCCAGGCCGCGGCCAGGTCGGCCTCGGCCTCGCGCGGGCGCAGCGCCCATTGCAGCAGGCCGGCACGCACGCTCAGCAGCAGCACCGCCGGCGCGCCGGTGGGCCGCCGCGCGCCGGCACGCTCGGCCAGCGCCAGCGCGGGCTCGTGCGGCAGCCCGTGCGGCACCAGCGAGACCAGCGCGCGCAGGCCCTGCACCACGTCGCCGAGGGCCAGCTCGTCGACGCAGGCTTGCAGCATCTCGAGCAGCGTGCGCGCGGCGGGCAGCGCGTCGCCGAGCCGGCGCGTGGCGAACAGCCACGACACCTGCAGCGCCTGCCAGGCGGCGGCCTCGGCGGCGCCGCGCTGCAGCGGTGCTGCCGCGTCCAGCGCCACCCGCGCCGCCGGCTCGCGGTTGGCCCACAGCCCGCAGCGCGCGGCCTCGCACCAGGCGGCGAAGGCCTCGGCACGGTCGGCGGGCTGCGTGGCGAGACCGCGCGCGGCGGCCTCGAAAGCGGCCGCGGCATCGGCCATCAGCCAGCGCGCCCGCGCCTCGCGTGCCACGGCCAGGTGCCAGCGCGCCGCTTCGCGCGGCCGCCGCGCGGCCTGCAGGTGGCGCGCGATCGAACCCGGCGCCCCGCCCTGCCCGGCCACGTGCTCGGCCACCAGCGCGTGCAGCGCCTCGGCCAGCGCGTCCGGCAGCGTGGCGCGCACGGCTTCGGCCACCAGGTCGTGGCCGAAGCTGCCCTGGCCGTCGAAGACCTGCGCACGCTCCAGCTCCACCATCAGCGGCGCCAGCGCCAGCAGCGTGCGGCCGAAGGCGGCGGCGGCCAGCGCCGGCGTGAAGTCGCCTTCGGCCACGGCCGCCAGCTGGGCGAGCTGCAGCGCGTCGGGCGACAGGTGCTGCAGGCGCCGCCGCACGGCCTCGCGCAGCGTCGGCGGCACCGGCAGCGGTTGCCCCGGCTGCCAGGCCGCCAGGCCTTCGAGCCACAGGCTCTTCAGCGACTCCAGCACGAAGGCCGGGTTGCCGCCGACCTGCGCGTGCAGCGCCTCGGCCAGCGCGGGCGCCGAAGGCGCCGCTGTGCCCATCACTTCGGACACCAGCCCCTGCACCTGCTCGCGCGCCAGCGGCGCCAGCTCGATGCGCGCCGCGCGGCCGCTGGCGCCCAGCAGGTCCAGCAGCGGCGCGGCGGTGGCCGGCAGTTCGTCGGCGCGCGCGGCGAAGAGCGGCACCGGCGCGTCGTCGGGCGGCGCCGCGAGCCAGGCGCCGGCGATGACCTGCAGCGCGTCGAGGCTGGCGTCGTCGGCGAAGTGCAGGTCGTCGAGCGCGATCAGCCGCAGGCCGCCGTCGCCGCGGCCGCAGGCCTGCAGGGCGCGCGCGACGGCGCCGATCACGCGGCGATGCTCCAGCGCCGACTTCAGGTCGGCGGGCTCGGCCTGCCCCGGCGCGGCAGGCAGCAGGCGGGCCAGGTCGGCCTGCGTCGCGGCATCCAGCACGGGTTCGAAGCGGCGCAGCGCGGCCCCGGCCAGCCGCGCCAGCAGCGCACCGGGGCGTGCCGCGTCGCCCGGGCGTGCGCCGGTGACGAGCGCCGGCGCGTGCCGCTGCGCCAGCTCGGCGATGAGCCGCGTCTTGCCGATGCCGCCCGGCCCCAGCAGCACCGCGCCGTGGCCCAGCGCCAGGCCGTGCCGCAGCGTGGCCAGCAGCCCGTCGCGGCCCACCATCTGCGGCGGCCGGCGCAGCGCCGCCGGCAGCGCGCCGGGCGCGGCGGGTCCGGCCTCGCTGCCGGACAGGATGCGCTGGCCGAGCGCCAGCGTCTCGGGCGACGGCGCCACGCCGAAGGCGGCGCGCAGCGCCAGGCGGCAGTCGTCGAAGGCCTGCAGCGCGGCGGCACGGTCGCCGCGCCGGAACAGCGCCTCCATGCGCAGCCGCCAGGCTTCTTCGCTCTCCGGGTGCGTGGCCAGCAGCGCGTCGGCCGCGGCCAGCGCCGCGTCGGCATCGCCGCGGTCCAGGCCGGCCTGCGCGACGGCCAGGCTCTCGCGCTGGTGGCGCCGCAGCGCGTCGTCGCGCCGCGCCGCGAGCCACGCGGCGAACTCGGGGGCGTCGTCGAAGGACAGCGGGTCCAGCAGCACCGCGGCAGCCTCGGCGGGGGCCACGTCCAGCGCCAGCCGCAGCACGCCGCCGTCCTCGGCCACCAGCGCGCCGGCCGCACGCTTCAGCCGCGCCAGCGTCTGGCGCAGGTTGGCGCGCGCCTGCGCCTCGGTGCCGGCAGGCCACAGCAGGCCGGCGATACGGCCGCGTGCCGTCGGCCCTTCCAGATGCAGCCACGCCAGCAGCGCCGCCTCGCGCGCCGAGAGCGCCAGCTCGCCCGCCTCGTGGGCAAGACGCGGCGGGCCGTGCAGGTGCAGCAGACGGGGCATGCGAAACGGTGGGCGGTGGTGCGCAGCCGTGCTTGTACCCGAGCCGGTCACGCCCGCGTCACGCTGCCGCGGCGATGCTGGCGTCCCTCGAACGACCCCGCCCCAGCCGATGCCCGCCCGCCCGCCCACCGACCCGCAGCGACGTCGCCTGATGCTGTCCGCCCTGGCCCTGGCGGCCTGCGGCGGTGGCGGCGGCGACGCGCCCGCGCCCGGCCCCGTGCCACCCGCGCCGCCCGACCGCTGGACACGCGTGGCGATGCCCTTCGGCGTGGCCCAGCACGCCAGCGCCGTCGACGCGACCGGGCGGCTGCTCGTGATCGGCGGTTCGCGCGGCGAGGGCGTGCTGTCGAACGCGGTCGACCGCTTCGACGCCGCCACCGGCACCTTCGAGCGCATCGGCGCGCTCGCGTCGGGACGCGGCGAGCACCACGCGCTGCGCCTGCCCGACGCTCGCGTGCTGGTGCTGGGCGGCAACCTGGCGCTGAACGTCCGCAGCGGCGCCGAATTGCTGGACCTGCGCAGCGGCGACATCCGCCCCGCCGGCGAACACGCGCAGCCGCGTGTGCGCCACGCCAGCGGCCTGCTGGCCGACGGGCGCGTGCTGGTCACCGGCGGCCTGGGGCGCGACAGCGCCGAGATCTGGGATCCGGCCACCGGGCGCTGGCGCCTGCTGGAGCGCCGCATGGCGCACGAGCGCCAGCACCACACGCAGACGCTGCTGGCCGACGGCCGCGTGCTCGTCGCCGGTGGCGCCTGCAGCAGCGAGGGCGCCTACACGCTCGCCGAGGTGTTCGACCCCGCCACCGAGAGCTTCGCGCCGCTGGCCCAGCTGCGCGACGCCGCGCTGCCGCGGCGCTACCTGCATGCCGCGCACCGGCTGGCCGACGGCACCGTGCTCGTCGTCGGCGGCAGCTACCAGGGCGCCGACCTGCTGCCGCAGGCCAGCGTGCTGCGCATCGACGCCACGCTCGGCCGCCTGCTGCCGGCCGCCGACCTGCAGCTGCCGCGCACGCTGGTGAAGAGCCTGCTGCTGCACGGCGACCGCGTGCTGATGGCCGGTGGCCAGACCGGCGAGCCCTTCGCCAGCGACGAGGCGGCGATCTACGGCACCGGCCAGCAGCGCCGCCTGGCCGCGCTGCCGGGTGCGCGTGCCTGGCACAGCCTCGATGCGCTGCCCGACGGCCGCATCATCGTGGCCGGTGGCGAAGACGCCGACGGCTCGCTGCGCACCGATCTCTGCATCTACGGCTGAAAGAAACCCATGGCTCTGCGAACGACCGTGGCGGCACTGGCCGCCTTGCTGCTGGCGGGCTGCGCCCACGTGAAACCCGCGCGCATGACGCTGCCCGACGCCCTGGTGGCCGACGGCGCACCGTTGGAGGAACTGCCGCTGCAGGGCGTGGGCGGCAAGGCGCGTGGCGAGTTCCGCCTCGGCCCCGTCGGCGGCCGCTTCGAGCGCAGCGCGAGCCGCCTGGAGCTGTTCGATGCCACCGTGAACCTCGACCGCGCCAGCGTGCGCTACAGCCTGGGCGACCTGGAGGCCGCGTGCCGCGCCCGCCGCAACGAACTGCAGCGCGGCGCCCTGGCGCTGCCGCTGCGGCCCTTCACCGTGAGCTGCGAGTGGAGCGACGGCGCCCGGCTGACCCTGGATGCCGAAGCGCCGGCCGCCGGCGGCACGCAGGCGGGGCGTCGGGGACGCTACGAAGCCGCTGGCCTGGCGCTGGAGCTGCGCTCGGAGCACCGGTTGCAGGGCGCGAAGTGGCCGCTGGCGCAGCCGGCGGGCTACGTGCTGCTGAACCAGGGCGTGCCGGTGGCCGCGCTCGATCTCACCGGCATCACGCCGCGCCTGTGGCGGCCGCGCGCAACCTCGCCCGAACAGCAGGCGGCCACCCGCGCCGCCATCGCGCTGGCGCTGCTGTGGGACCCCGAGCGTTGACGCGCCTGGCCGGCCGCGTGGCACTGGTGACGGGCGGCGCGCGCGGACTCGGCGCTGCGGTCGCCGCCGGGCTGGCCGGCGCCGGCGCCCGCGTGGTGCTGAGCGACTTCGACGAGGCCGCGGGCCGCGCGGCCGCGGCACGCATCGGCGCCGACTGGATGCTGCTGGACGTGCGCGAGGAGATGGCCTGGATCGGCGCGCTGGCACGGCTGCTCGACAGCCACGGCCGGCTCGACGTGCTGGTGCTGGCCGCCGCCGTCACGGGGCTGGAGCACGGTGCCGTGCACGACCCCGAGCACGCGAGCCTGGCCGACTGGCGCGCGGTGCAGCGCAGCAACCTCGACGCGGTGTTCCTGGGCTGCAAGCACGGCCTGCGCGCGCTGCGCCGCGGCGGCGGCGGCACCATCGTCCACGTCGGCCGCATGGGCACCGGCACCGGCCACGGCGCGGCGGCGGCGCTGGCCGCCAGCCAGGCCGCGGCGCGCTGCCACCTGCGCAGCTTGGCCCGCTACGCCGCCGCGCAGGGCCTGGCGCTGCGCGCGGGCTGCGTGCGCGGCGCCGACACGACCGAAGTCGTGGCGAAGGCGCTGCAACGGGTCTGACCTCCATCAAGTCCGGCGCTTTTCTTCCGCCCGCGCCGCCGCGAAGCTTGGCAATATGGCGACGGGCCCAATGCCGACCAACGGCACCGGCCCGGAGGGGACCGCGATGCCACTCGTGAGGGAACGCCGCCAGTTCATCCATGCGGCGACCGCCGCCTATGCCGCCGCCTCGCTGGCCTGGGTGCTGTTGTCCGACCAGCTGCTGGTGGGCGTGGTCGACAACGCGGCGCTGGTCGGCCTGTCCACGGCCAAGGGCGTGCTGTACGTGGCCATCTCCACGGTGCTGGTGTACGTCGCGCTGTCCTCGGTGCCGGCGATGCGGCCGAGCGGCGATCTGCCGATGCAGGCCCCGCGGCTGGCCTCCGGCGGCAACCGCCGTCGCCTCTTCACCTACGGGGTGGCCGTGGTCATCACCGTGCTCACGCTGCTGATGCGCGACCGCATCGGCGTGCCCTGGGAGCAGCGCCCGCTGCTGAGCCTGCTGATCCTGCCGGTGATCGTCTCGGGGCTGCTGGGCGGCATGGGGCCCGGGCTGCTGGCCACCGCGCTGGCCCTGCTGGGCGCGAACCTGTCGTTCGTGGAGCCCCGCGGCGCGCTCGACGTGCATACCACGATCGACCGCTTCCAGCTCTTCCTGCTGGGCGTGAACGGTGTCGCGGTGAGCGTGCTCGGCGGCATCCTGCGGCGCGCGCTGTCGCGCGCCGAAGGACAGCGGCGCATGCTGGACGCGATCTTCTCCGGCACCACCGACGCGGTGTTCGTGAAGGACCTGCAGGGCCGCTACCTCTACGCCAATCCGGCGGCCGCAGCGTTCATCGGCCGGCCGGTGGACGAGGTGCTGGGCCGCGACGACCGCGAGCTGTTTCCCGCCGCCGCCGCCGAGATGCTGGGCCCCATCGATCGCGGCATCGTCGACAGCGCGCGCACGCAGACCCACAACGAGACGCTGACGCTGGCCGACGGCCGCCACGTGCACTTCCTGGTGACCAAGGGCCCGGTGTGCGACGCGCGCGGCCAGGTGCGCGGGCTGTTCGGCATCTCGCGCGACATCACCGCGCGGCTGGAACTGGAGGAACGGCTGCGCGTCTGGGGCAGCGCGTTCGAGAAGGGCGAGTTCGAGGTGGCGATCGGCGACCCGGCCACCAACACCATCGTGGCGGCCAACCCGGCGTTCGCGCGCCGGCGCGGCCTGGCGCCCGAGGACCTGCAGGGCCGGCCCATCACCAGCCTGTTCGCGCCCGAGCGCATGGACGCCACGCTGGCACAGCTGCGCGGCGTGGACGACAGCGGCCACGGCGTGCTGGAGTCGGAGCACGTGGCGCCCGACGGCCGGCGCTTCCCGGTGCGTCTGGACATCACCGTGGTCAAGGGTGCGGACGGCACGCCGCTGTCGCGCGTGGTCTTCGCGCAGGACATCACCGAGGAGCGGCGCGCGCAGGAGGCGCTGGCGCGCTACCGGCTCGACCTGGAAGCCCAGGTGACGGCGCGCACCGACGCACTGCAGCAGGCCAACCAGCGGCTGGCCGACACGCAGTTCGCGATGGAGCAGGCGGGCATCGGCATCCAGTGGGTCGATCCGGTGAGCGGCCGCTTCGTCTACGTCAACCGCCACGCCGCCGGGCTGCTCGGCTACACGCCGGAGCAGATGCTGGCGCTGGGCCTGCCCGACGTGGACCCGGGCCTGTCCGGCAGCGGCTTCGCCGCGCACAGCGAGCGCTGGCGGCGCGAGGGTCGCACGCAGTTCGAAAGCCGGCTGCGCGCACGCGACGGCCACAGCGTGCCGGTGGAGGTGACGTCCTACTTCCTGCAGGCCGGCGGCGGCGACGGCGGGCGCTTCATCCAGTTCGTGGTGGACATCTCGCGCCGGCGCGAGGTGCAGGCGGCGCTGCAGGACGCCAAGGAAGGGGCCGAGCGTGCCAACCGCGCCAAGAGCGCCTTCCTGGCCAACATGAGCCACGAGATCCGCACGCCGATGAACGCCATCATCGGCCTCACCCACCTGATGCAGCGCGACGCGCGCGACGACACGCAGCGCACCCGCCTGCGCAAGGTGGACGGCGCGGCGCGCCACCTGCTGCAGGTGATCAACGACATCCTGGACCTGTCCAAGATCGACGCCGGCAAGCTGACGCTCGAGGACGTGGTGTTCGCGCGCGACGAGCTGCTGGGCCGCGTCACCGACGTGGTGAACCAGGAGGCCGCGGCCAAGGGCCTGGAGCTGGTGACCGACGTCTCCGGGCTGCCGCCGCGCCTGCGCGGCGACCCCAAGCACCTGGCGCAGGCGCTGATCAACCTGCTGGCCAATGCCGTCAAGTTCACCGAGCGCGGCTGGGTGCGCGTGCGCGGCGAGACCGTGGCCGAGGACGGCGCGCGCGTGCTGCTGCGCTTCGAGGTGCGCGACACCGGCATCGGCATCGCGCCGGCGCAGCAGGCCCTGCTGTTCCAGGACTTCGGCCAGGCCGACAGCTCCACCACGCGCCGCTTCGGCGGCACCGGCCTCGGCCTGGCGCTGACGCGCCGCCTGGCGCGCCTGATGGGCGGCGACGCCGGCGTCATCAGCGCGCCCGGCCAGGGCAGCCGCTTCTGGTTCACGGCCTGGCTGGAACGTGCACCCGGCGCCGCCGCGCCCGCCCCGGCGCCCACGCTCGCCGGCCGCCGCGTGCTGGTGGTGGACGACCTGCCGGAATCGCTGGAAGCCCTGGGCCGGCAACTGCGCGCCCTGGGCCTGGAGGCCGACCTGGTGAGCGACGGCCCGGGCGCGCTGGAGCGCGTGGCGGCGCACGACGCACTGCTGATCGACGCCGACATGCCCGGCATGGACGGCACCGAGACGCTGCGCCGCCTGCGTTCGGCCCTGGGCCCGGCGCTGCCGCCGGCCGCGCTGGTGATCGCCCACGATCGCGAGCAGCTGTGGCAGGGCGCGCGCGACGCGGGCTTCGGCGCGGTGCTGGTCAAGCCGGTGACCCCTTCGGCGCTGCACGACGCGCTGCTGCGCCTGCTGCAGCGCGAGGCGCAGGCCGAGATGGCACCGCCGCTGGCGGAGACCGAGGCCGCTGCCGCGCTGCGCCGCGGCGCCAGCGGCCGGCGCGTGCTGCTGGTGGAGGACAACCCGATCAACCAGGAGGTGGCCAGCGAGTTGCTGAGCTCCGTGGGCCTGGACGTGCAGCTGGCCGCCGACGGCGTGCAGGCGCTGGCGATGGCCGCGGCGCACGCCTTCGACCTGGTGCTGATGGACGTGCAGATGCCCGAGATGGACGGGCTGGAGGCGACGCGCCGGCTGCGTGCCGGCGGTGCCACGCTGCCGATCGTCGCGATGACGGCGAACGCGTTCGGCGAGGACCGCGATGCCTGCCTGCGCGCCGGCATGAACGACCATGTCGGCAAGCCGGTGGACCCCTCGCTGCTCTACGCCACGCTGCTGCGCTGGCTGCCGGCGCCCGCGCCGGCGGCGCCGCCGGCCGTTCTGCCGCAGCCCGCCACGGGCGCGCAGCCGCTGGAGGTGGCGCTGGCCGAAGTGGACGGCCTGGACCTCAAGCAGGCGCTGTCGCACCTGGCCGGCCGCACCACCATCCTCGAGCGCGTGATGCGGCGCTTCGTCGAGCACTACGCCGGCGGCGTGCCGCTGCTGCTGGACGCACCCGCCGGCGCGCAGCGCACGCGGCAGCGCGAGGCCTGCCATGCGCTGCGCGGCGCCTGCGCCACGATCGGCGCGTCGGCCCTGGCGCACGAGCTGCAGGACCTGGAGCGCCGCCTCGACCGCGACGACGGCGCCGACGGCGAACTGGCCGCGGCGCTGACGCATGCGCAGGCGGCGCTGCTGCGCCTGGTGGAGCAGCTGCGGCACGGGCTCGAAGGGCGCCCGGCCGCGGCCTGAGTCAGTCGAAGGAGATCGAGACGAGGTCGCGCCGGCGGCGGCCCCGCGTGATCCACGCCTGCAGCGTCTCGGCCGCGGCGGCTTCCATGCCGCGCCAGTCGCAGCCCACGCGCAGGCCGCCGCCGCGCGCGCGGCCGGCCGGCGTGATGTGCAGCACCTGCATGTCGGCCAGGAAGCGGGCGTCGTCCTCCAGCGCCACCTGCACGCCGATCAGCTCGGTGCCGGGCGCCAGCAGCGGCGCGCCGGCGGGCTTCCACAACGCCACGCCGGTCATGCTGATGTCGGCCACGCGCAGCTCCATCTCGTCGCCCGGCAGCCAGGGATGGTGGAAGCGCACCTGCGGCGCATGCGGGTCGGCGCGGCGCACGCGCAGCGCGCGCCGGCGCGGCAGGTGCACCATGCGCTGCGGCAGCTCGCACTGCAGCATGCGCACCGGGTTCGCGGGGCCCAGCGCCAGGCCCGGCAGGTCGAACTGCAGCTTGGCCTCGTGCAGGTAGCCGGCGGCCCACAGCTGGGGTTCGGCCAGCACCGCGCGCAGCAGCCCGGCGTCGACGTCCGGGCCCAGGCGCAGGTGCAGCCGCTCCTGTCCGTCGTCCACCGCCCACAGCAGCGCGGGCAGCGTCGGGCCGTCGGCGCTGCCCAGCGTGAGCGGCACGTCGCCGCGCTTGACCTCGCGCAGCACGGCCACGCGCTGGCGCGGCTCGGTGACGCGGAAGCGGGCCCAGGGGCCGCGGCCATCCAGGCGCTGGATGGCGGCGGGAACGGTGTCGAGGAAGGACATGACGGACGAACAGCAGGGCGGACCCGCCATGGGGCCCGATCGCCGTGCTTTCGGCCGGTTCGCGGCGCGCTTGAGCGCCGCCGCCCGCTTCAGTGCCTGAAGTGGCGCGTTCCCGTGAACACCATCGCGATGCCGCGCTCGTCGGCGGCGGCGATGACCTCGTCGTCGCGCACGCTGCCGCCGGGCTGGATCACGCAGCCGGCGCCGCCGTCCACCACCACGTCCAGGCCGTCGCGGAACGGGAAGAAGGCGTCGCTGGCCACCGCCGAGCCGGCCAGCGACAGCCCCGCGTTGCCGGCCTTGATGCCGGCGATGCGCGCGCTGTCGACGCGGCTCATCTGGCCGGCGCCCACGCCCAGCGTCATGCCGCCGCCGCAGAACACGATGGCGTTGCTCTTGACGAACTTGGCCACCTTCCAGGCGAACAGCAGGTCGTCCATCTGCGCCGCCGTGGGCGCGAGCCTGGTCACCACGCGCAGCTCGCCCGGGGCGACGTTCTTCGCGTCGGCGCCCTGCACCAGCAGGCCGCCGCCCACGCGCTTGAAGTCGAGCGCGTTCATGGCCTGCGACAGCGACACTTCGAGCAGCCGCACGTTGGCCTTGGCGGCGAACACCGCGCGCGCCTCGGCCGTGTAGGCCGGCGCGATGATCACTTCGACGAACTGGCGCGCCACCGCGTCGGCGGCCGCGCCGTCGAGCGGGCGGTTGAAGGCGATGATGCCGCCGAAGGCCGAGGTCGGGTCGGTCTTGAAGGCCTTGGCGTAGGCCTCGGCGGCGCTGCCGGCCACCGCCACGCCGCAGGGGTTGGCGTGCTTGACGATCACGCAGCAAGGCTGCTCGAACGTCTTCACGCACTCCCACGCCGCATCGGCATCGGCGATGTTGTTGTAGCTGAGCGCCTTGCCCTGCAGCTGCGTCCAGCCCGCCAGCGTGCCGGGCGCGGGCTGCGCGTCGCGGTAGAAGGCCGCGCTCTGGTGCGGGTTCTCGCCGTAGCGCATGTCCTGCGTCTTCGTGAACTGCAGCGTGTAGACGCCCGGGTAGGGCTCGCGCGCCGGCACGGAGTCGCCCTGCAGCTCGCTGCCGTCGGCCAGCGCGCTCAGGTAGTTGCTGATCATCCCGTCGTAGGCCGCGGTGTGCGCGAACACCTTGCGCGCCAGCATGAACTTGGTGCTGCGCGTCAGGCCACCCGCGCCCAGCTCGCCGAGCACGCGCGCGTAGTCGGCGGGGTCGATCACCACGCCCACGTCGGCCCAGTTCTTGGCCGCGGCGCGCAGCATCGCCGGGCCGCCGACGTCGATGTTCTCGATGGCGTCCTCCAGCGTGCAGTCGGCGCGCGCGGTGGCCTGCGCGAAGGGGTAGAGGTTCACCACCAGCAGGTCGATGGTCTCGATGCCGTGCTGGGCCAGCGCGGCCATGTGCTCGGGCAGGCTGCGGCGCGCCAGCAGGCCGCCGTGGATGCGCGGGTGCAGCGTCTTCACGCGGCCGTCGAGCATCTCGGGGAAGCCGGTGACCTCGGCGACCTCGGTGACCGCCAGGCCGGCGTCGGCCAGCAGCCGCGCGGTGCCGCCGGTGGACAGCAGCCGCACGCCGAGGCCGGCCAGTGCGCGCGCGAAGTCGACGACGCCGGTCTTGTCGGAAACGGAGATCAGGGCGGTGGGCTGGGGCATGGGGTGTTCGAATCCTGTTGCGCCGCCCTCACGGCGCCTTGGCGCTGCCGGCTCGCAGCAGCTTGTGGTCCAGCAGCTTGCGCCGCAGCGTGTTGCGGTTGATGCCCAGCCATTCGGCGGCCTTGCTCTGGTTGCCTTCGGCGTGACGCATCACCACCTCCAGCAACGGGCGCTCGGCGGCGCCCAGGAAAAGCTCGTGAAGGGCGTTGGGTTCGGCGCCGCGAAGGTCTTTCAGGTACTGCTCCACGCTGGCGCGGATGCACTCGTCGATCGCTTTTCTGCTCATGCGGCCTGTTGTTGTCCGTCGTCGTTGTCGTTGTCGTCGTTGGCGGCACGATGGCCGCTCGTCTCCAGCGGCAGCCGCTCGTGGCGGCCCGCCAGCTCCTCGAAGTACGCGTGCAGCGCGGCGTGCTGGTCGGCCGCGCTCTCGATGGCGTTGATGCGCTGCCGCAAGGCCTCGCCGCCCGGCAGGCCGGCCACGGCCCAGCCGATGTGCTTGCGCGCGCTGCGCACGCCCGTGTACTCGCCGTAGAGCGCGTGGTGCTCGTGCAGGTGCGCCAGCAGCCAGCCCTGCACCTCGCGCGTGGCCGGCGCGGGCAGATGCGTGCCGGTGGCGAGGAAGTGCGCGATCTCGCGGAAGATCCACGGCCGGCCCATCGCGGCGCGACCGATCATCAGCGCGTCGGCACCGGTGGCGGCCAGCACGGCGCGCGCCTTCTCGGGCGACGTGATGTCGCCGCTCACCACCACCGGGATGCCCAAGGCGGCCTTCACCGCGGCCACCGTGTCGTACTCGGCCAGGCCGCCATAACCCTGCTCGCGCGTGCGGCCATGCACCGTGACCATCGCCACGCCGGCGCTCTCGGCGGCCTTCGCGATCGTCAGCGCGTTCTTCGCGTCGGCCCTCCAGCCGCTGCGCATCTTCAGCGTCACCGGCACGCCCTGCGGCGCGCAGGCCCGCACCACGGCGTCGACGATGGCCAGCGCCAGCGCCTCGTCCTGCATCAGCGCCGAACCTGCGTAGGCGTTGCACACCTTCTTCGCGGGGCAGCCCATGTTGATGTCGATGACCACCGCGCCGCGGTCGATGTTGTGGCGCGCGGCGTCGGCCATCTCCTGCGGGTCGACGCCGGCGATCTGCACCGCGATCGGTGCCGGCTCGCCGGCATGGTCGGCGCGGCGCGAGGTCTTGAGCGAGTTCCACAGCTCGCGCTTGGCCGTCACCATCTCGCTCACCGCATAACCCGCACCCAGGCTGCGGCAGAGCTTGCGGAACGGGCGGTCGGTGACGCCGGCCATCGGCGCCACGAACAGGTTGTTCGGCAGATCGATGGTGCCGATGCGCATGAAGGAGGGGAAAGGGCCGGTGCTCGAAAAAGAGGCGGCAGTATAGCCGTGGGGCCTTCGCGGGCCTGACCATAATGGGCCGCACATGGAAGACTGGTTGCAGTCCGTACTCGCCCTGCTCGCGCTGCCGAAGTTCGGCCTGCTGACGGTCTTCGTCGTCGCGATGATCTCGGCCACGCTGCTGCCGGTGGGCAGCGAGTTCGCGGTGATCGGGCTCGTCAAGCTGAATCCCGGGCTCTTCTGGCCCGCGGTGCTGGTGGCCACCGCCGGCAACACCATCGGCGGCGCCATCAGCTGGTGGATGGGCTACGGCGCCGAGGCGCTCTACGAACGCGTGCAGCACAAGCCGGCCGAACTGCGTGCGCTGCAGTGGCTGCGCAGCTTCGGCGCCAAGGCCTGCCTGCTGGCGTGGCTGCCGGTGGTGGGCGATCCGCTGTGCGCCGTGGCCGGCTGGCTCAGGCTGCCCTTCTGGCCCTGCGTGGGCTACATGGCCATCGGCAAGTTCGTGCGCTATGTCCTGATGACGGCCGCGCTCGTGTGGCTGTTTCCCGGGCAGTGGACGCCGGGCGGCTGAGCGCGGGCCAGAATCCGCGCCTGCCACGCGCCTCACGAGGGTGCCTAACGAGGAGACGACCCGGATGACGACGACCCACACCCCCGTCTACGACGAGCTTGCGGCCAGCTGGACCCGCATGCATCACTTCGGCCACCTGCAGTCGCTGGCGAGCTGGGACCAGGCCGCCAACATGCCGCCCAAGGGCATGGAGGCGCGCGCCAACGCGCTGGCCGAGATGGCCGCGCTGCTGCACCGCATGCGCACCGAGCCGAAGCTGCGCGACCAGCTGAAGGCGGCCGAGCAGGAGCCGCTGTCGGACCTGCAGCGCGCCAACCTGCGCGAGATGTTCCGCCAGTGGCACGCCAGCAATGCGCTGCCGGAATCGCTGGTGCAGCGCCAGCAGCTGGCCAGCTCGCGCTGCGAACACGCCTGGCGCAAGCAGCGCCCGGCCAACGACTGGACCGGTTTCGTCGAGAACTTCCGCGAGGTGCTCGCGCTCGCCCGCGAGGAGGCCGCGCTGCTCGCGCAACAGACCGGCCTGTCGAAGTACGACGCCATGATGGACCGCTTCGAACCCGGCATGCGCTGCGAGCAGGTCGATCGCGTCTTCGGCGACGTGCGGCAATGGCTGCCCGGCCTGATCCGCGAAGTGACCGAGCGCCAGGCGCGCCAGCCGATCGTCGAGCCGCAGGGGCCGTTCCCGGTGGCCGCGCAGCGCGCCCTGTGCGAGCAGGTGATGCGCCTGCTCGGCTTCGACTTCGAAGGCGGCCGGCTCGACGTCTCCACGCACCCGTTCTGCGGCGGCGTGCCCGAAGACGTGCGCATGACCACGCGCTTCGCCGAGCACGACTTCCTCGGCAGCCTGATGGGCACCATCCACGAGACCGGCCACGGCCGCTACGAGCAGAACCTGCCGCGCGAATGGCTGGGGCAGCCGGTCTCGCACGCGCGCTCGATGGCGCTGCACGAGAGCCAGTCGCTGAGCTTCGAGATGCAGCTGGGCAGCCACCCCGGCTTCATCCGCCACCTGGCGCCGCTGGTGGCGCAGGCCTTCGGCGCGCAGCCGGCCTTCGAGCCGGCCAACCTGCGGCGGCTGATCACGCGCGTGAAGCCGGGTTTCATCCGCGTCGACGCCGACGAGGTCACCTACCCGGCGCACGTGATCCTGCGCTACGAGATCGAGCGTCCGCTGATCGAAGGCGAGATCGAGCCCGAGGACATCCCCGCGCTGTGGGACGCGAAGATGATGGAACTGCTGGGCGTGGACACGCGCGGCAACTTCAAGGACGGCCCGCTGCAGGACGTGCACTGGCCCGAGGCGCTGTTCGGCTACTTCCCGTGTTATTCGCTGGGCGCGATGTACGCCGCGCAGTGGTTCGCCGCGATGCGGCGCGCGATGCCGGACCTGGACCGCCGCATCGAGGCCGGCGAGCTGAAGCCCGTGTTCGACTGGCTGCAGACCCATATCTGGAGCCAGGGCAGCCGCTGGACCACCGACGAACTGGCACGCCGCGCCAGCGGCGAGCCGCTGAACCCCGCGCACTTCAAGGCGCACCTGCAGGCGCGCTATCTCGGTTAGGCGTCGCCGTGGATCGTGGTCGCCATCTCGTTGCTGGCGGCCATGAAATCGGTGTGCGTGATCTCGCGGATCACCACCGTGCGCTCGGGATCGAAGTCGCCGCTGATGGTGGCCGGGCGCTGGTTCTCCTTCAGCGTGGCCATCAGGCGGTCGAGCAGGTCCTGCAGCACGGCCTCCTCGTCGGGCAGCGGCAGGCTCGACAGCTGCGTGCAGATCTTCGGCAGCCAGTGCGGCGGAATGCGGCGGATCGCGTCGGTGCCGTGTTCGGCCAGGCCGCTCTCCAGCGCCGCCAGGTGCGGCAGCACCTCGCGCGAACCCCGCACCTGGTCCAGCACGCCCTTCAGGCTGAGCGCCATCAGCCGGCCGCGCAGGCGCTCGGTGGACTCGTCGCGACGGGGCGCGGCAGGAATTGCGGACATGGCGGCGGATACTTCGCAGGGGTTCCCTAGCGCTATCGGCGGCGGCCCGCCCCGGCTTTAGGCGGGGAACACCTCAGCCGCCGGGCCGGGTGAGCAATCCGACACCGTTCAGCCGCGTGCCTGCAGCGCGGTCTCCAGGTCGCGCAGCACCTCGTCCAGCCGCTGCAGCGCGCGACCGGCGCGCGTGCCCACGTTGCGGTGGCGGCGCAGCAGCGTGCGCTGCGGGTCGTCCAGCACCGCATCGTCCAGCACCAGGCCGTGCTGCGCCAGCGTCGCAGCCAGCGCGCTGCGGCGCCCGCGCAGCTGCGCGCGCGTCTGGCGGTACGCGTGTTCGGCCAGCAGCCGCCGCCGCGAATAGCCGAAGGTGTTGGCCAGGAACATCTCGGGGTCGTGCGGGTCGGGCTCCAGCAGCACGATGTCGGTGCCCGGGTGGCTCTGCGCGTAGCCCTTGAGGCCGAGTTCCAGCCGCGAGTGGATCATCGAGCGGAAGGTCTGGCTCAGCACCAGGGGCAGGCCGCCATCGACCAGCTTCGGGATGCGCACGCCGCCCAGCACCCGGTGCGGGTGGTGCGCGCCGCCCTCGAAGGGCACCAGCGGGTTCAGGCACAGCAGCAGGTCCAGGCCCTGCTCGAGCAGCACGCTGGCGTGCAGCGTCTTCTTCAGCGCGCCGTCGACATAGCTGTGGCCGCCGATGCGCACCGGCGGGAACAGGCCCGGCAGCGCGGCGCTGGCCACCACGGCCTGCGAGATCGGCACGTGGTCCCAGCCCGGCAGGCCGAAGGGCGCGGCGGTGCCGCTGTCCAGATCGGTGGCCACCAGCACCAGGCGGCGCTGCAGGCGGCGGAAGTCGTTGCTGCGGCCGGGCGCGGAGAACACGCGCGCCAGCCGCGCCTCCAGCGCCGACTGGCTGAAGAGCCCGGTGGGCAGCGCACGGCCGAGGCGCTCCGCCACGGCCAGCAAAGGGCGTCGCCGCACGGCGAGGTCCCAGCCGGCCTGCACGGCCACGCCGGGCGCGGCCACCAGGCGCCGCGCAAATTCGCCCACGGCTGGGCGGTAGAAGAGATCCGGCGCGATCAGGTCGGCGCGCGGGCCCTCGTTCTCGATGAAGGAGCCGCACAGCTGGCGCGGGCTCATCCCGTTGGCCAGCGCGGCGGCGATGAAGCCGCCGGCGGACACGCCGACATAACCGTGCAACTGCGTGAAGTCGAGCGCCGGCACGGCCTCGGCCAGCGCGCACAGCGCGCCGATCTCCCACACCGCGCCCAGCGGCCCGCCGCCGGCGAGCGCCAGCCCGATGCGCGGCGGGTTCCCCATCGAGGGAGCGGGTGGAGAAGGAGCCGTCAGGCCGCCTTGCGGGCGCGCTTGGCCGGAGCCTTGGCGGCGGCGGTCTTCGTCGCGGCCTTGGTGGCCGGCGTCTTCGACAGCTTGGCCACCGCGGCGGCCAGCGCGTCCACGCGCTGCACCAGGGCGTCGACGTCCTTGGCGGTGGGCACGCCCAGCTTGTTCAGGGCCTTGGCGGTGCGCTGCTCGAAGATGGCTTCGAGCTTGTCCCAGTTCTGGCCGGCCTTGGCGCTGACCGTGCCGGCCATCGCGCTCATCTTGCCGGTCACTTCGCCCAGCTTCTCCTCGGCGACGGCCTGCGTCTTCTTCTGCAGGCTCATGCCTTCCTTGACCAGGGCTTCGAACACCTTGGTGCCCTCTTCCTGGGCCTTCGCGAAGGCGCCCATGCCGGCCAGCCAGATCTGCTGGGCCGAGTCCTTGACCGAACCGGCCAGCGCGCTGTGCTTGGCTTCGGTGCTGCCGGTGTCGGCGGCGGACTTGACGATCTTCTTGACCATGTGCGGGCTCCTTCGTGTTCGGGGATCGGTGACGAAGAAATATAGGGTTCCCCCCTGGGGCGCGCAGCCTAAATCTCTAGTGAGACGGCTCTATGCTCCCAGGGCATCGCCATCACGCACAACGACTTTTCCCGAGGAGCGCCCATGCACTACTTCGTCACCGGAGCCACCGGCTTCATCGGCAAGCGCCTGGTCAAGGCCCTGCTCGCGCGGCGCGGCGCCGTGGTGCATTTCCTGGTGCGGCCGGGCAGCGAAGGCAAGCTGGACGCGCTGTACGAGTACTGGGGCGTCGGCAAGGCGCGCGCAGTGCCGGTGACGGGTGATCTCACCGCGAAGAAGCTCGGCGTGGCCGGCGAGACCATCAAGGCGCTGAAGGGCCAGATCGACGCCGTCTACCACCTCGCCGCGGTGTACGACCTCTCGGCCGACGCCGAGAGCCAGGTGCAGGTGAACATCGAGGGCACGCGCAACCTGGTGGAGTTCGCGAAGGCCGTGGACGCGGGGCATGTGCACCACGTGAGCAGCATCGCCGCCGCCGGCCTCTACGAAGGCGTGTTCCGCGAGGACATGTTCGACGAGGCGGAAGGCCTCGACCACCCGTACTTCATGACCAAGCACGAGAGCGAGAAGATCGTGCGCACCGAGTGCAAGGTGCCGTGGACCGTGTACCGGCCCGCGCTCGTCGTCGGCGACAGCAGGACCGGCGAGATGGACAAGATCGACGGCCCGTACTACTTCTTCAAGCTGATCCAGCGCATGCGGCAGATCCTGCCGCCGTGGATGCCCAGCGTGGGCATCGAGGGTGGGCGCATCAACATCGTGCCGGTCGACTTCGTCGTCGCGTGCATCGACCACATCAGCCACTCCAAGCACGTCATCAAGGGCAAGTGCTACCACCTGGTGGACCCGGTGGGCTACCGCGTGGGCGACGTGCTGGACATCTTCAGCAAGGCCGCGCATGCGCCGAAGATGAACCTGTTCGTGAACGCCGCGCTGCTCGGCTTCATCCCGAAGAGCGTGAAGAAGGGGTTGATGGCGGTGTCGCCGGTGCGCCGCATCCGCAACGCGGTGATGAAGGACCTCGGGCTGCCCGACGACATGTTCACCTTCATCAACTTCCCCACGCGCTACGACCGGCGCGAGCTCGATGCGGCGCTCAAGGGCAGCGGCATCGAATGCCCCAACCTGCGCGACTACGCCTGGGTGCTGTGGGACTACTGGGAGCGCCACCTCGACCCCGACCTCTTCATCGACCGCAGCCTCAAGGGCACCGTGGGCGGCAAGGTGGTGCTGGTGACCGGCGGCAGCTCGGGCATCGGCCTGGCGGCGGCGCACAAGTTCGCCGAGGCCGGTGCCACGACCATCATCTGCGGCCGTGATCAAGACAAGCTCGACGAGGCCTGCAAGGAAGCCAAGGCCAAGGGCTATGCCTTCGTCGCCTACGCGGCCGACATCGCCGACATGGCCGACTGCGACCGCTTCGTGAAGCTGCTGATCGAGAACCACGGCGGCGTGGACTTCCTGATCAACAATGCCGGCCGCAGCATCCGCCGCGCCATCGAGAGCAGCTACGACCGCTTCCACGATTTCGAACGCACGATGCAGCTGAACTACTTCGGCTGCCTGCGCGTGACGATGGGCCTGCTGCCCGGCATGGTGGCCAAGCACAAGGGCCACGTGGTCAACATCAGCTCGATCGGCGTGCTGACCAATGCCCCTCGCTTTTCCGCCTATGTCGCCAGCAAGGCCGCGCTGGACGCCTGGACGCGCTGCGCGAGTTCCGAATACGCCGACCAGGGCGTGACCTTCACGACGATCAACATGCCGCTGGTGCGCACGCCGATGATCGCGCCGACGAAGATCTACAACAACGTGCCGACGCTGTCGCCCGAAGAGGCCGCCGACATGATCGCGCAGGCCTGCATCAGCAAGCCGGTGCGCATCGCCACGCGCCTGGGCATCACCGGCCAGCTGCTGCACGCGCTGGTGCCGCGCATCGCGCAGATCGGCATGAACACGACGTTCCGGATGTTCCCGGACTCGGCGGCGGCCAAGGGCGACAAGGCGGCCAAGCCGCAGCTGAGCGCCGAGGCCGTGGCGCTGCAGCAGCTGATGCGCGGCATTCATTTCTAGCCAGCGCAGACGCAGCGCGCCGCGCCGGCTTCCGCGCGGGGGAACGGACGCCGCGGCGCCGTTCACCGCGCGGGGTCAGTCGGCGATCTTCAGCACCAGCTTGCCGAAGTTCTCGCCGCTGAAGAGCTTGCCCAGCGTGCCGGGGAAGGCGGCCACGCCGCCCTCGACCACGTCCTCCTTGCTCTTCATGCGGCCGTCGCGCAGGTAGCCGGCCATCTCGGCGATGGCCAGGTGGTAGCGGTCGGCGTAGTCGAACACGACGATGCCTTCCATGCGGGCGCGGTTCACCAGCAGGCTCAGGTAGTTCTTCGGGCCCTGCACGGCGGTGGTGTTGTTGTACTGGCTGATCGCGCCGCAGATGATGATGCGGGCCTTGCGCGCCAGGCGTGCCAGCACGTCGTCGAGGATCTCGCCGCCGACGTTGTCGAAATAGACGTCGACGCCGTTCGGGCAGTGCTGCTTCAGGCCTTCGCGCACGCTGCCGTTCTTGTAGTCGATGCAGGCGTCGAAGCCCAGTTCCTTCACCACCCACTCGCACTTGGCCGGTCCGCCGGCGATGCCCACCACGCGGCAGCCCTTGATCTTCGCGAGCTGCCCCACCGTCTGCCCCACCGCGCCTGCGGCGCCGGAGACCACCACCGTTTCGCCGGCCTTGGGCTGGCCCACGTCCATCAGCCCGAAGTAGCCGGTCATGCCGGGCATGCCCAGCAGGTTCATCCACTGCGTCAGGCGGCCGGCGCGCAGGTCGATCTTCGCCAGTCCCGCGCGCTTGAACTGCTCGGCCGGCACGCTCCAGTACTCCTGCACGCCGGGGCTGCCGGTGACGTGGTCGCCCACCGCGTAGGCCGGGCTCTTCGACGCGATCACGCGGCCGATGCCGCCGGCGCGCATCACCTCGCCGATGCCCACCGGCGGGATGTAGCTCTTGCCCTCGTTCATCCAGCCGCGCATCGCCGGGTCCAGACTCAGTGCCAGCACCTTCACCAGCACGCCGCCGTCGCCGGGTTCGGCCACGGCTTCCTCGGTGAACTGCCAGTCGGCGGCTTTCGGCAGACCCATCGGACGGGCGGCCAGGCGCACCTGGTGGTTGACGAGGCTGGCAAGGGCTTCTGCGGCCATGGCGGACTCCGGCAGTGGAAAAAGAAAAGGCGCCGCATCGTAGCGGCGCCTTCGGGGGCGGTGCGTCGCGCGGGCGACGCCAGCCCGGAACGGGTCAGGCGGCCTTGCGGCGGCGGAAGCGCAGGCCCAGCACGCCCAGGCCGCTCAGCAGCGCCAGCGCGGTGGCGGGCTCCGGCACCGGCGCGGCCGCGACGCTCCAGTTGATCGGGGTGTCGAAGGCGTCCAGGCCGTCGACGTAGACCTCGTGGTACTCACCCTCGAAGAAGTACACGTTGGTGTTCAGGCCACCCGCGATGCTGTACAGCATGCCGCCTTCGGTGAAGTTCGGGCTGCCGATGGTGAACAGGTTGTCGTAGATGAAGTTGTCGTCGCTGTCCAGCGGCACGATGCCGGTGATGGCCTGGCCGTTGCGCACGCCGGTGATCGTGAGGATGGGCTCGGCCGTCAGCGCGTTGCTCGCGGTCGTGAAGCTGCCGGCGGCGGTGATGCCCGGGCCGGTGTACGACCAGTTCCAGGTTTCGGCCTGGGCGGTGCCAAGGCCGGCGACGGTGAGCGCCGCGGCGAGGCACGCTTGCTTGAGGTTCATCGGAACTCCTTGTGGAAGTGTGTCGGTTCAGCCATCCAGCCACAGAGTCTGGAACCCGGCGCGAGACGGCAGCATGCGTAGCATCCCTCACCACGGGCCGATACCGAAGCCCATTTGCAGCAAACCCCCGTGACTGCGGGGTGCGGTTTCAGGCGCCGGACACAGTTCCGCCGGAGTGGCCGGGGCACCGGTGCACCTCCACCGTCACATGTCGCAACGGTTCGATCGGGTGCAGGCGGTCGCGATAGGCCGCAGCCGGCAGCGGGTCGTCGGCCACCACCGACAGCGCGGCGCTCCAGGCCCGGGCGCCCACCTGCCACACGTGCAGGTCCGCCACCTGCGCATCGCCGTCGGCCTCGATCAGGTCGCGCACGCGCTGCGTCAGCGCGGGGTCCTCGGTGGCGTCAACCAGGGCCCGGGCGCTGGAACCCAGCACGCCCAGCGACCACTGGCCGATCACCGCCGCGCCCAGCAGCGCCACCGCCGGGTCCAGCCAGCCCAGGCCGAACCAGGCGCCGCCGGCCAGCGCGGCGATGGCCAGCACGCTGGTGAAGGCATCGGCCATCACGTGCAGGTAGGCGGCACTGAAGTTGTGATCGTGGTGATGATCGTGTTCGTGGCCGTGATGATCGTCGTGCGCCGAATGACCGTGGTGGTGGTGATGGGCGTGGCCCTGCCCGCTGCCGCGCGCCAGCAGCCACACGCTGGCCAGGTTCACCACCAGGCCGATCACCGCCACCACCAGCGCCTCGCCGTACTGCACGGCGCGCGGATGGCGCAGCGTGTCCACCCCTTCCCAGGCCAGCCAGCCTGCGACGCCCAGCAGCACCAGCCCGCTGGTGTAGGCCGTGAGCACCTCGATCTTCCAGCCGCCGAAGGCGAAGCCCGCCCGACCGCCCTTCACGGCGCGGTGACTTGCCGCCTGCTGCGACAGCCGGTACGCCAGCACCGCGCCGCCCAGCGCCAGCGCGTGCGTGCCCATGTGCCAGCCGTCGGCGGTGAGCGCCAGCGAGCCGGTCCACCAGCCGACGCCGAGTTCCACGGCCATGGTCGCCAGCGTCAGCAGCGTCACCGCGGCCAGCGCGCGCTCGCGCCGGCGCTGGCCTTCGTCGGCGAAGGCGTGGCTGTGCGCGAAGGGGCTCAGGTCGTGGGCGTGGGCCACCTGCGGGCCGTCGCGGCTCAACCCGGCGCCTTCAGGATCTGCGTCACGGTGAACTGCCCGTCGACCTTCTCGGCGACGAAGCGCACGCGGTCGCCGGACTTCAGGCCCTGCAGCAGGTCGGGCGAGCGCGCCTTGAAGCTCATCGTCATCGCGGGCATGTCCAGGTGCTTGATCTCACCGTGCTTGAGCGTGATGCGGCCGGCCTTCTCGTCGATCTTCACCACTTCGCCGGCGACCGTGGGCGCCTGCGCCTGCGCCGCGCCGGCCACGGCGACGATGGCAGCCGCCGCAGCCAGGGATCGGGGATGTCGCATGCCGTTCCTTCCGGCCCGAGCGAAAGGTCGGGCCCATGGATGCACAGCGTACCGCAGCGGCCCGTAGTCGCTTTCCTACAATCGCCGCCGCACCGAACCTCCTGCAGAGCCGACGATGAACACCGACCACGACCTGTCCCACATCACGCCGCGCGACCAGGCGGAGATCCTGGCCCAGGCGCTGCCCTACATCCGCAAATACCACGGCAAGACGCTGGTCATCAAATACGGCGGCAACGCGATGACCGACCCCGCGCTGCAGCAGGACTTCGCCGAGGACGTGGTGCTGCTGAAGCTGGTGGGCATGAACCCGATCGTGGTGCACGGCGGCGGGCCGCAGATCGACGACGCGCTGGCCAAGATCGGCAAGAAGGGCACCTTCATCCAGGGCATGCGCGTCACCGACGAGGAGACGATGGAAGTCGTCGAGTGGGTGCTGGCGGGCGAGGTGCAGCAGGACATCGTGGGCCTCATCAACGCCGCCGGCGGCAAGGCCGTGGGCCTCACCGGGCGCGACGGCGGGCTGATCCGCGCGCGCCAGATGAAGATGGCCGACAAGGACGACCCGAGCAAGGAACACGACATCGGCCAGGTCGGCGAGATCACGTCCATCGACCCGAGCGTGGTGAAGGCGCTGCAGGACGACCAGTTCATCCCGGTGATCAGCCCGATCGGGTTCGGCGAGAAGAACGAGAGCTACAACATCAACGCCGACCTGGTGGCCGCCAAGCTCGCCACCGTGCTGCAGGCCGAGAAGCTGGTGATGCTCACCAACATCAAGGGCGTGCTGAACAAGCAGGGCGAACTGCTCACCAGCCTGACCGCGCGCGACATCGACGACCTGATCGCCGACGGCACCATCTCCGGCGGCATGCTGCCCAAGCTGGCCGGCGCGATCGACGCCGCCAAGAGCGGCGTCAACGCGGTGCACGTGGTCGACGGGCGCGTGCCGCACGCGATGCTGCTGGAGATCCTCACCGAGCAGGCCTACGGCACGATGATCCGCTCGTATTGATGAGCCCCCAAGCTCGCTCGCGCTCGCTACCCCCCGAGGGGGCCGTCCGCCAACGGCCCGGCGAGGCCGGTTCCGTGGCGGGAAGCTTGATCGGCTCGACCGTGGCGGCCCGTCGCCATTGAGACCCGTGCCCCGCCTCGCGCTGGCCGCCGCCTGCGGCGCCGGCTTCCTGTGGGGCACCGGCGCGCTGGTGGTCAACGTGCTGATCGCGCGCCACGGCTTCAGCCCCGAGAACATCTCGTTCTGGCGCTTCGTCGTCGGGGCCGTGGTGCTGACGGCCGTGTACGCGCGGCCCGGCATCGTGCCGGCGCTGCGCCGGCACGGCCTGCTGCTGCTGGGCGCCGGCTGCTGCATGGCGATGTACGTGCTGGCCTGGTTCCTGGGCATAGCGCGCATCGGCGCGGCCATCCCGACGCTGATCGCGCTGTGCCTGCCGCCGGTGCTGGTCACGCTGCTGGCGGTGCTGCGCGGGCGCGAGAAGGCCGACGCGCCGCTGGTGCTGGTGCTCGCGGCGGCGCTGGGCGGCACGGTGCTGATCGTGCTGCGGCACGGCGCTGGCGGCGGTGGCCCGGCGTCGATCGACGACCTGCTGGTCGGCATCGCCTGGTCGCTGGCTTCGGCCGTGCTCTACGCGGGCTTCACGCTGGTCAGCGGACGGCTGTCGCAGGGGCTGGGCGCGGGGCCGGCGACGATGGGTCTCACCGTGGTGGCGGCCGCGACGATGGGGGTGTCGGCCCTGTGGCGCCCGCTCGGCTGGCCGGCGGAGGTGACCCCCGAGGCCTGGCTGCTCTACCTCGGCGTGGTGACCGCGGCGCTGGCGCTGCTGGCCTTCAGCTGGGGCGCGGCCCGGCTGAGCCCCACCGCGCTGACCGTGGCCACGCTGGTGGAGCCGCTCACCGCCGTGCTGCTGGCCGCGCTGCTGCTCGGCCAGCAGCTCTCGGCCAGCCAGTGGCTGGGCGCGGTGCTGCTGCTGGGCGCGATCTGGGGCCTGTCGCGCCGCGGCGCGGCGGCGCCGCACGCATGACGACGATGAAGCGACACACCCGCGTCTGGCTGTTCGACCTGGACGACACGCTGCACGATGCCACCCATGCGTCGATGGGCGAGATCCGCGACGCGATGGGCGCCTACATGGTGCAGCACCTGGGGCTCAGCGAGGCCGAGGCCAGCGCGCGGCGACAGCTCTACTGGCGCCGCTACGGCGCCACGCTGCTGGGCGTGGTGCGGCACGACGGCGTGAAGGCCGAGCACTTCCTGCACCACACGCACGTGCTGCCGGGCCTGGAGGCGCGGGTGCGCGGCCACCGCGCCGACATCGCGGCGCTGGCGCGCCTGCCGGGCCGGCGCCTCATCGTCACCAACGCGCCGCTGGCCTATGCGCGGCGCGTGCTGGGCGCCCTCGGCATCGTGCACCTGTTCGACGGCCTGGTGTCGATCGAGGACATGCGCATGTTCGGCCACCTGCGTCCCAAGCCCGACGCGCGCATGCTGCGCCAGCTCGCGGCGCGGCTGAAGGTGCCGCCTTCGCACTGCACGCTGGTGGAGGACACGCTGGTGCACCAGAAAGCCGCGCGCCGCATCGGCATGGCCACGGTGTGGATGCAGCGCTGGCTGGCGGCGCACGACGGCGCGGCACGCGCGGTGCGCAGCCGGCGGCGGCCGGCCTACGTGGACCGCCGCATCCGCAACCTGCGCGACCTGCTGCGCTGAAGGGCTCAGAGCGCCGCGCGGGCGGTGCGTATCACGCGCAGGCCGTCGCGCAGGCATTGCTCCACCGCGGCACGGTGTTCGCGCTGCCACTGCGGCGACTGCGTGCGCGGGCTGGTCTGGGCCTGCCCGGGCGGCGCGACCTGCGCGCGGTGGCTGGCTTCGCAGGCCAGCGCCAGCGTGCGGTCGTAGCGGTCGGCGGTGGGCACCGGCACGCGCGTGCCCTGCGCGTGCAGCCAGGGCGTGCCCAGCCCCACCATCGCGGTAACGGCCAGCGGCATGATCATCAGCAGGCTCTCGTGGCAGGTGCGGCGCATGGTGGACTCCGTCGGCCCGGGAACATCAGGCCGCTGGTCCCAGCGTAGGCGCCGCTCCGGCCGCCGGCATCCCGCTGTGGTGGGATCGGCGCGTGCCGAAGCTAGGGGCTCGCGAGCCCCGCGGGCGTTCGAACTAGGGATCGAAGCCGAGCTGCCGCGCCAGCACCACCGCCTCGGTGCGGTTGCGCGCGCGCAGCGCGCGCAGCACCGCCGCGATGTGGATCTTCACGGTGCCCTCGGACAGGTTGAGCTCGCGCGCGATCAGCTTGTTCGGCAGCCCGCGCGACAGCCCGCGCAGCACGTCGCGCTGGCGCGGCGTCAGCGCCTGCAGGTCGGGGTGCCCGGCCGCGGGGCCCGGATCGGCCAGCACCCGCGCAGGCGTGTAGGTGCCGCCGGCCAGAACCAGGCGCAGCGCCTGCTGCAGCACTTCGGGCGGTTCGCTCTTGGGCAGGTAGGCCGCCGCGCCGGCGGCGAAGGCCGCGCGCACGGTGGCCGGCTCCTGGTCGGCGGACACCACCACCAGCGGCACCGTGGGGAACGAGGCGCGCAGCCGACGCACGCCCGCCACGCCGTCCATGCCGGGCATCTGCAGGTCCACCAGCAGCAGCGCGACGGCCTGCTGCTGCAGCTGCGCGACCGCACCCGGCGCATCGGCCGCCTCGAGGATCTCGATGCCCGGCTCCACCGCCCGCAGCGTGCGCGACAGCGCGTCGCGCACCATCGGGTGATCGTCGGCAATCAGGGCCTTCATCGTTCGTCGTCGTCGCTGCTGGTCGTCAGCGCCTCTTCCAGCCAGGCGCGCAGGCGTGCCGGCGAGGCCGGCTTGGCGAGCATATCGGCGGCCAGGCCGGCCGGCACGGCGGCGCGGCTGTCGCCGCTCACCAGCAGCAAGGGCACCGGCCCGCCCCAGGCGGCGAACAGGCGCTGCGCCTCGGCGATGCCGCTGCGCCCGTCGGCGAGCTGCAGGTCGGCGATCAGCGCCTGCGGCCGGCCCGCGCCGGTGGCCAGCAGCATGTCGGCATCGGCGGCGTCCTGCACGCGGCACTCCCAGCGCTGCAGCAGGCCGCGCGTGGCTCGGCGCACGTCCTCGTCGTCGTCGATCAGCGCCACGTGCGCGCCGGCCAGCCGCCGCAGCACCGCGCGGGCGGCCGCGGCGCGCAGCGGCGCCGCACCGGCCGACGCCAGGCCGTCGATGAAGAACACGCTGCCCCGCCCCGGCCGCGAATGCAGCACCAGCCGCAGTTGCAGCAGCTGCGCCAGCCGGCGCGCGATGGGCAGGCCGAGCCCGAGCCCGCCGTGCGCCGCCGGCGCCAGCTGCTGGAACTCCTGGAACACGCGCTCCTGGTCCGCGGGCGCGATACCGCAGCCGCTGTCCCAGACCTCGACGCGCCAGCGCGCAGCCTCGCCCGGCTCGCCGCCGCCGCGCCGCCGGCAGGCCAGCAGCACGCCGCCCCGCTCGGTGTGCTGCACCGCGTTGGTCAGCAGGTTGCGCAGCACGCGCTCCAGCAGCATCGGATCGGTGACGCTGGTGGCCGACGCGTCGGCGACGTGCAGCGCCAGCCGCAGGCCACGCGCCTCGGCGGCAGCGGCGTGTTCGTCGGCCAGCCGCTGCAGCAGCGGCGCCAGCGGCACCAGCGTCCACTGCGGGCTGATGCTGCCGGCGTCGATGCGCGACACGTCCAGCAGCGCCGCGAACATCGACTGCAGCGCGTCGAGTGCGGCGGCCATGCGCGCGGCCACTTCCGCCTGCGGCGGTGCCAGCTCGCCGCTGCGCAGCGTGGCCAGGTACAGGCCCAGCGCGTGCGCGGGCTGGCGCAGGTCGTGGCTGGCGGCGGCCAGGAAGCGGGTCTTGGCCAGGTCGGCGGCCTCGGCGGCGGCCTGCGCACGGTCCAGCGCCGCCTGGTGGTCGAGCTGCCGGCGCGCCGCTTCCTGCTGCAGGGCCAGCAGCGCCGCGGCCATGCGCCGGCGCCCGCGGCGCGCCCGCCACAGCAGCGCCAGCAGCAGCAGGCAGAGGGCGGCCCACACGGGCCAGGCAAGGGCGGACGGCGACATGGCGGATGGAGCGCGCGATTGTCCGCGGGGCGCCGCTGCCGGCGTGGGTCAGTGTTTACCTGCAAGCAGGCCCCTGCGGACCGTGTGCCAGAATCCGGCGCGCCTTCCCTCTCCCAAGCGCCGCAGAGCCCGCCGCCCGATGTCCGACGTGTCCGATGAAACGCCTCCCGTCGGAACGGGCGAAGCCGACGCCAGCGCGCCCGTGGCCGCGGCGGCCCCTGGCCGCAAGCGCCCCAAGCCCGGCGAGCGGCGCGTCCAGATCCTGCAGACCCTGGCCGGCATGCTCGAGCAGCCGGGCGCGGAACGCATCACCACCGCGGCGCTGGCCGGCAAGCTGGACGTGAGCGAGGCCGCCCTCTACCGCCACTTCGCCAGCAAGGCGCAGATGTTCGAGGGCCTGATCGAGTTCATCGAGAGCAGCGTGTTCACGCTGGTGAACCAGGTCATCGAGCGCGAGCCCTCGGCTTCGGTGCAGGCGCAGAAGATCTGCACGCTGCTGCTGCAGTTCGGCGAGAAGAACCCGGGCATGACGCGCGTGATGGTCGGCGACGCGCTGGTGTTCGAGCACGAGCGCCTCACCGCGCGCATGAACCAGTTCTTCGACCGCATGGAGTCGCAGCTGCGCCAGAGCCTGCGCGCCGCGGCCGAGGCCGGCGGCAGCAGCACGCCGACGGTGGACGCGCAGGCGCTGGCCTCGGCGCTGGTGGCGCTTTGCGTGGGCCGGCTGCAGCGCTACGCGCGCTCGGGCTTCAAGCGCTCGCCCACCGAGCACCTGGAACCCGCGCTGCACCGCCTGACGACCTGAGGTCGCGTGGTCGAGCACCAGGCCGGCGGCACCACGCTGCGGCTGCTGGCCCAGCGCGCGCTGCATCTGCCGGCGCACGGGCTGCTGCTGGTGGCCGATGCGCACATCGGCAAGGCGGTGTCGTTCCGCACGCTCGGCGTGCCGGTGCCGGGCGGCACCACGGGCGAGACGCTGGCGCGGCTGGATGCCGCCATCGAGGCCAGCGGCGCGCGCCACGTCGTCTTCCTGGGTGACCTGCTGCATTCGGCGCGCGGCCGCGCCGCGGCCACCGTGTCCGCGGTGGCGGCCTGGCGCGAACGGCACGCCGCGCTCGACCTGACGCTCGTGCGCGGCAACCACGACAGCCACGCCGGCGATCCGCCGCCCGCATGGGAAGTGCGCTGCATCGACGGCCCGCTGCGCGTCGGCGAACTCGCGCTCGCGCACCACCCGGAGCCGCTGGATGGCGCCTACGTGCTCGCCGGCCACGTCCACCCGGCCGCGGTGGTGTGGGGCCGGCACACGCGCGACAGCCTGCGGCTGCCCTGCTTCCACTTCGGCGCCCGGGTCGGCGTGCTGCCGGCCTTCGGCGCCTTCACCGGCATGCACGTGATGCCGCGCGGGCCGGGCGATCGTGTCTACGTGATCGCCGAAGAGACCGTGCGCGCGCTGCCCACCTAAACTTCGCCGCATGAATGCGGCTTTCGAACATCTGCTGGTGCGCGCCGAAGCGCTGCTGGCGCGGCTGGAGGTCATCCTGCCGCACGCGCCCACGGCGCCCGACTGGGCCGCGTCGGTGGCCTTCCGCTACCGCCGCCGCGGCAGCGCCGGTGTGCTGGAGCCGGTGAAGCACGTCGCGACCATCCGCCTTGCCGACCTGAAGGAGGTGGAGCCGCAGAAGGAACGCCTTCTGCGCAACACCGAGCAGTTCGTGAGCGGCCGCGGTGCCAACAACGTGCTGCTGACCGGCGCGCGCGGCACCGGCAAGAGCAGCCTCATCAAGGCCTGCCTCAACGAATTCGCACCGCGCGGCCTGCGCCTGATCGAGGTCGACAAGGCCGACCTCACGGACCTGCCGGACCTGATCGACCTGGTGAGCGAGCGACCGGAGAAGTTCGTCGTGTTCTGCGACGACCTCAGCTTCGACGAAGGCGAGCCCGGCTACAAGGCGCTCAAGAGCGTGCTCGACGGCAGCGTGGCCGCGGCGGGCGAGAACCTGCTGATCTATGCCACCAGCAACCGCCGCCACCTGCTGCCCGAATACATGAAGGAGAACCTCACCTACCAGCACACCGACGACGGCGAGGTGCATCCGGGCGAGGTGATCGAGGAGAAGATCTCGCTCAGCGAGCGCTTCGGCCTGTGGATCAGCTTCTACCCGTTCACGCAGGACGAGTACCTGGCGATCGTCGCGCAGTGGCTGCGCAGCTTCGGCGTGGCCGAGGACGCCATCGCCGCGGCACGCCAGGAATCGCTGGTGTGGGCGCTGGAGCGCGGCTCGCGCAGCGGCCGCGTGGCCCAGCAGTTCGCACGCGACTACGCGGGGCGGCGCGGTGGCTGAGGCGCGCACGCCGGTCGACGTGGCGGTGGGGGTGCTGCTCGACGGCGAGGGCAACTTCCTGCTGACCAGCCGCCCCGCCGGCAAGGTCTACGCCGGCTACTGGGAGTTCCCGGGCGGCAAGCTCGAGGCCGGCGAGACGGTGGAACAGGCGCTGCGCCGCGAACTGCACGAGGAACTCGGCATCACGATCGGCCCGGCGCACGCCTGGAAGATCGAGCTGATGGACTACCCGCACGCCCGCGTGCGGCTGCACTTCTGCAAGGTCTACGACTGGCAGGGCACCTTCGAGATGCGCGAGGGCCAGGCGATGGCCTGGCAGACCCTGCCGGTTCAGGTGCGGCCGGTGCTGCCGGGCACCGTGCCGGTGCTGGCGTGGTTCGCCGCGGAACGGGGCTTTTCCGGGGCCACCCATTAGACTGCCGGCATGGATTGGCTGGACGACGTGAAGTGGGACCGCGACGGCCTCGTGCCCGTGATCGCGCAGGAACGCGGCAGCAAGGACGTGCTGATGGTCGCGTGGATGAACCGCGAGGCGCTGGCCGCCACCGCCGAGCGCGGCCAGGCGGTGTACTGGAGTCGCTCGCGCGGGAAGCTCTGGCACAAGGGCGAGGAGTCCGGCCACTTTCAGGAAGTGCACGACATCCGGCTCGACTGCGACGCCGACGTCGTGCTGCTCACCGTCACGCAGCACGGGCATGATCCGTCCATCGCCTGCCACACGGGCCGCCACAGCTGCTTCTTCAACCGCCTGGAGGGCGCGCGGTGGCAGCCGGTGGAGCCGGTGCTGAAGGATCCGGAGCGCATCTACCGATGAGTGGCAACGACACGCTGGCGCGGCTGGCCGCCGTCATCGAGTCCCGGCGCGGGGGCGACCCCGCGAAGAGCTACGTCGCACGCCTGTTCGACAAGGGCACCGACGCGATCCTGAAGAAGGTCGGCGAGGAAGCCACCGAGGTGGTGATGGCCGCGAAGGACGCCGACGCCGGACGCGATGGTGCTGCGCGTCGCATCGTCGGCGAGGTGGCCGACCTGTGGTTCCACACGATGGTGGCGCTGGCCGCCTTCGACCTGAAGCCGGCCGACGTGCTGGCCGAACTGGAGCGGCGCGAGGGCCTGTCCGGCCTGGAAGAGTTCGCGCTGCGCAAGGCTCATCAACGCGAGCAGGAGGGCTCATGAACGACATCACCACGCAGCCGCACGGCGGCGTCGACGAGGCGCAGCTCGACAACCTGCGCACGCTGACCATGGTGACCTATGTGCTCTACGCCGTGTCGGCGCTGGTGGGCATCACGGCCATCGTGGCGATCATCGTCAACTACATCAAGCGCGACGAGACCCGCGGCACCATCTACGAGAGCCACTTCACCTGGCAGATCCGCACCTTCTGGTGGGGCCTGCTGTGGAGCGTGATCGGCATCGCCACCGTGTGGGTGCTGGGCCTGGGCTTCCTGGTGCTGGCCGTGAACGCCATCTGGATGATCTATCGCGTGGTGCGCGGCTTCCTGGCCTGGAACGACCGCAAGGCGATGCCGGTATGAGTGGGGATCCGGGCTGCATCTTCTGCAAGATCGTCGCCGGGCAGATCCCGTCGAGGAAGGCCTACGAGGACGAGGAACTCCTGGCCTTCCACGACATCCACCCGTGGGCGCCGGTGCACGTGCTGGTGATCCCGAAGGCACACATCGCGACGCTGGCCGACGTGGGCCCCGAGCACGACGCACTGCTGGGCCGCATGCTGGGCCTGGCGCCGCGGCTGATGAAGCAGCTGGGTGTGAGCAACGGTTTCCGCACCGTCGTCAACACCGGCGCCGACGGCGGGCAGGAGGTCTACCACCTGCATATGCACGTGATGGGCGGCCCGAGGCCCTGGGCCAAGGGATGAATTGACCGCCGCCTCTTACAATGGCGGGTTCCGTTTTCGAAGGAGAAAGATCATGGGTGGTTTCAGCATCTGGCACTGGCTGATCGTGTTGCTGGTCGTCGTGGTCATCTTCGGCACCAAGAAACTCCGCAACGTCGGCGCCGACCTGGGCAGCGCCGTCAAGGGCTTCAAGGACGGCATGAAGGGCGCCACCGAAGGCGAAGGCGAGGCCGCCGCCCCGGTTCCGCCGTCGCAGCAGGTCACCGCCAGCGCGGCCAAGCGCAGCGACAGCAACACCGTCGACGTCGAAGCCAAGACCAAGGGCTGAGCGGCGCCAACGCAGCCGCCGGCATGACCGCATGATCGACTTCGGCCTCGACAAGATCGCCCTCATCGGCGCGGTGGCGCTGGTGGTGATCGGGCCCGAGAAACTGCCGCGCGTGGCGCGCACCGTCGGCGCGCTGTTCGGCAAGGCCCAGCGCTACGTGGCCGACGTGAAGGCGGAAGTGAACCGTTCGATCGAGCTTGAAGAGCTCAAGAAGATGAAGACGCAGTTCGAGGACGCGGCGCGCAACGTCGAGGACACGGTGCGCAGCGAGGTGCAGAGCGCCACGGCCGCCTTCGACGACCACTGGAACGGCGGCAGCGGCGACACCATCGGGCTCGAGAACAGCACGCCCGTGGAAGCACCGCCGCCCGCCTACCGGCACCCGAAGAAGAACTGGCGCCTCAAGCGCGGCGCCACGCCGCAGTGGTACAAGCAGCGCGCCGGCATCCGCACCAAGGCGCTGTCCGGCGCGGCCCGCGTCGCGCGCTTCCGGCCGCCCGGTGCCCGCGGGGCGTCCCCCCGATGAGCGCCGGCGGCGACTCCAAGCCAGACGAACTCGCCGGCACCGAAGCCCCGTTCGTTTCGCACCTGGTCGAGCTGCGCGATCGCCTGATCCGCGCGCTGATCGCCGTCGGCATCGTCTTCGGCATCCTGTGCTTCTGGCCCGGTCCGGCCGGGCTGTACGACCTGCTGGCGCGGCCGATGATCTCGCACCTGCCCGAGGGCACGCACCTGATCGCCACCGACGTGATCTCGCCGGTGCTGGTGCCGCTGAAGATCACGCTGATGGCGGCCTTCATGGTGGCCCTGCCCTACGTGCTGTACCAGGTGTGGGCCTTCGTGGCGCCGGGGCTGTACTCGCACGAGAAGAAGATGGTGCTGCCGCTGGTGATCAGCAGCACCGTCCTCTTCATCGCCGGGGTCGCGTTCTGCTACTTCCTCGTGATCCCCGGGATGAGCAAGTTCATCCAGGCCTTCGCGCCGACCGCGATCACCGCCGCACCGGACATCGAGAAGTACTTCGGCTTCGTGCTGACCCTCTTCCTCGTGTTCGGCATCGCCTTCGAGGTGCCGATCGCCGTGATCGTGCTGGCGCGCATCGGCGTGGTCAGCATCGACCAGCTGCGCAAGGTGCGCGGCTACTTCATCGTCGGCAGCTTCATCGTCGCCGCCGTCGTCACCCCGCCCGACGTGATCTCGCAGCTGGCGCTGGCGATCCCGATGTGCATCCTCTACGAGCTCGGCATCATCGCCGCCCAGGTCTTCATCAAGAACACCAAGGCGCCGGATACCGAAGAGGAAACGGCCGACAAAGCGGCTTCCTGACCCAGCCAGAGCCGCGGGTCCGGCTCCGCCGGCCCGCCGGCGAACCTCCCCCTCGGGGGGTAGCGAGCCGAAGGCGAGCTGGGGGGCCTACTTCACCCAGGTGTTCAGCTGGATGATCGGCATGAGGACGGCGAGCATGATGAGCATGACCACGCCACCCATCGTGACGATCAGCAGCGGCTCCAGGATGGTTGCCGCCGCCATCGCGCGGCGCTGAACCTCGGCCGACATCTGGGTGCTGGCGCGCAGCAGCATCTGCGGCAGCTGGCCCGTCTGCTCGCCGAGCCGGGCGAACATCGCCAGCAGGCCGGGGAAGCGCTTCTTGCCCGCCAGCGCACTGGCCAGCGGCGCGCCCTCGCGCACCTGCACCAGCGCGTCCAGCGCATCGGCGCGCATCGCGCGGTTGCCCAGCGTCTCGGCCGCGGCCTGCAGCGCCTTCAGGATCGGCACGCCGGCGCCGGCCAGCATCGCCAGCGTGCCGCCGAAGCGCGCGGCGTTGTAGCCGCGCGCCAGCCGGCCCAGCAGCGGCAGCCGCAGCAGCGCGGCGTCGGTGCGCTCGCGGAAGGCCTCGTTGCGGCGCGCGACGGCCAGGCCCGTGAAGCCGGCCACCGCCAGCAGCGCCACCAGCCAGCCCCACTGGCGCACGAAGCCGCTGACGGCCAGCAGCATCACCGTGAGCAGCGGCAGCGCGCGCTTCGAACTCGTGAACACGCCGGCCACCTGCGGCACGACGAAGGTCACGAGCACGACCACGATCACGAAGGCCACCAGCGAGACGATGGCCGGGTACAGCATCGCGCCCAGCACCTTGGTGCGCAGCGCCTGGCGCTCCTCCAGGTCGTCGGCCAGGCGCTCGAGCACGGCGCCCAGGGCGCCGCTCTGCTCGCCCGCGGCCACCACGGCGCGGTAGACGTCGTCGAACTCGCGCGGCGCGGTGCCCAGGGCGCGCGCGAACGAGCTGCCGGCGTTGACCTCGCTCTTCAGGTGCGCCACCAGCTCGTGCTGGCGCGGGTTCTCGGCCTCGTCGGCCAACGCGGTGAGCGCGCGTTCCAGCGGCAGCCCGGAGCCCACCAGGCCGGCGAGCTGGCGCGTCCACACCGCGAGGCCCATCGCGGAGAACACGCGGCGCGTGAAGCGGGCGGCGGTGCTTTCGGCAGCCACCATCGTCACCGGCGTCACCGCCAGCGGCACCATCTCGCGGCTGCGCAGCTGCGCGCGCGCGGCCTTGCTGTTGTCGGCCTCCAGAAGGCCGCTGTGGCTCTTGCCGGCGGCGTCCAGGGCTTCGAAGCGGTAGGCGGGCATGGGCTGTCGGCCCTCAGTCCCGCGTCACGCGGATCACTTCCTCGAGCGAGGTCACGCCGTCGCGCACCAGGCGCTCGCCGTCCTCGCGCATCGAGCGCAGGCCCGCGGCGCGCGCCGCCGCCACCAGGTCCTGCTCCGCCGAGCGGTTGTGGATCAGCGACTGCACGTCCGCATCCACCCGCATCAGCTCATAGACGCCGGTGCGGCCCTTGTAGCCGGTGTGGCTGCACTTCTCGCAGCCCACCGGGTGCCAGTGGCCCTCGCCGTCCTGCTTCTTGCAATGCGGGCAGAGCTTCCTCACCAGGCGCTGCGCCAGCACGCCCAGCAGGCTGCTGGACAGCAGGAAGGGTTCCACGCCCATGTCGATCAGCCGCGTGACGCTGCTGGGCGCGTCGTTGGTGTGCACGGTGGCCAGCACCAGGTGGCCGGTGAGCGAGGCCTGGATCGCGATGCTCGCGGTCTCGTAGTCGCGGATCTCGCCGATCATGATGACGTCCGGGTCCTGGCGCAGGATCGCACGCAGCGCTTTCGCGAACGTCAGGTCGATCTTCGGGTTCACCTGCGTCTGGCCGATGCCGGGCAGCTCGTACTCCACCGGATCTTCCACCGTCAGCACGTTGGTGGTGGCGGTGTCGACGCGGCCCAGGCTCGCGTACAGCGTCGTCGTCTTGCCCGAGCCGGTGGGGCCGGTGACCAGCACGATGCCGTGCGGCTGCTGGATCAGGCGCTCGAAGCTCGCCAGCACCTCGCCGCTCATGCCCAGGCCCTCGAGCGTGAAGCGGCTCTCGGTCTTGTCGAGCAGGCGCAGCACCGCGCGCTCGCCGTGCGACGACGGCAGCGTGCTGACGCGCACGTCGATCGCGCGCCCGCCGATGCGCAGCGAGATGCGGCCGTCCTGCGGCAGCCGCTTCTCGGCGATGTCGAGCTCGGCCATGATCTTCAGGCGCGAGATCAGCGCGGCGTGCAGGGCCTTGTTCGGCTGCACCACCTCGCGCAGCGTGCCGTCGACGCGAAAGCGCACGCTCGAGCTGCGCTCGTAGGGCTCGATGTGGATGTCGCTCGCGCCGTCCTTCGCCGCCTGCGTCAGCAGCGCGTTGAGCATGCGGATGATGGGCGCGTCGTCGGCGGCTTCCAGCAGGTCTTCCACCGCGGGCAGGTCCTGCATCATCCGGCTCAGGTCGACCCCGCTCTCCACCTCGCCGATCACGGCCGCCGCGCTGCTCTCGCCGCCGGCGTAGGCCGCGGCGATGCGCTGCCCCAGCGTGGCGCTGGGCTCGCGCTCGAAGCGCGCCACGTCGAACAGCCGCGTCACCTCGGCCAGCGCCGAGGTCGACGTGGTGTCGCCGGCCCACAGCATCAGGCGCTCGCCGTCGTCTTCCAGCAGCAGCGTGTGCGCCTTCGCGAAGGCGTAGGGCAGCGGATGTCGCATCGCCATCTGCGCAGGCCTTTCAGGGCGCCTTGGCCGGCGCCGACGCGGGTTCGCTCGGCGGCGGCGGCGCCAGCGGCGCGCGCTGCGGCACACGCTCGGGCAGCACCGGCGACTCGTTGATCGGCAGCAGGACGCTCGACTTCGGTTGCGTGGTCTGCTGCTGCCCGCGGATCTGCTCGTAGCGGTCGTTCGAGAACCGGTTGGCGCTCTCGGCATCGCGCATCACGATGGGCCGCAGGAACACCATCAGGTTGGTGCGCTTGCGCTCGCGGCTCTCGCTGCGGAACAGCGCGCCCAGCAGCGGGATGTCGCCCAGCAGCGGGACCTTGCTCTTGTTGTTGATGAAGCGGTCCTCGATCAGGCCGCCCAGCACGAGGATGGCGCCGTCGTCGACCACCACGGTGTTCTCGATCGAGCGCTTGGTGGTCGACGGGCCGGCGTTGGTGGTGCCGGCGGCGGTGTCGGTCTTGACGCTGCTCTGCTCCTGGAAGATCGTCATGCGCACGGCGCCGCCTTCGCCGATCTGCGGCTTGATACGCAGCGTGATGCCCACGTCCTTGCGCTCGATCGTCTGGAACGGGTTGGTCGTCGCGGTGCCGGTGTTGGTGAACTGGCCGGTGATGAAGGGCACGTTCTCGCCGACGACGATCTTGGCCTCCTCGTTGTCCAGCGTGATCAGGTTCGGCGTGCTGACGATGTTGGTCTCGGCCTGGCTCTGCAGCACGCGGGCGATCGCCGCCAGCGACACGATGCCGTTGTACGAGCGCAGCAGGCCGACGTTGAAGCCTTCGCCGATCGCGCCGGCCACGGCCGAGGCGTCGCCCGACGCACCGGCCGCCGAGACGCCGATGATGTTGCCCTTGCCGCCCACCGGCGTGAAGTTCGTGCCGCCCACCAGGCCGGTCTTGTCGCCGCTCTTGCCCAGCAGCCCCTGCCACTGGAAGCCGAAGTCGGCGGCGTCGCCGCCACTCACTTCGACGATCATGCTCTCGATGTAGACCTGGGCGCGCCGCTCGTCGAGCTGGTCGATCAGTGCGCGCACCTGCTTGTACAGCGGCTCGGGCGCCGTGATGATGAGCGAGTTGGTCGCCGGGTCGGCCTGGATGAACCCGCCGGTGCTGGGCTGCGCGGCCCCCGACAGCGCGGCGGTGGCCTGCGGCGACGCACCCGGCGTGTTGCCGCCCGGCGCGGCCGCCAGCGCCGTGGCCTGCACCGGCGAGGGGCTGGTGGCGCCGGTCGTCCCGCCGGTGGTGCCTCCCTGGGCGCCGAAGGCGGCGCGCACCACGGTCGCCAGGCGCGCGGCGTCGGCGTTCTTCAGGTGCACCACCCACATGCCGCCGCCGGGGCCCAGCAGCGTGCTGGGCCGGTCCAGGCGCGCGATGGTGGCACGCACGGCCGCCAGGCGCGCGGGGTTCGGCGCGCGCACCAGCAGCGCGTTGGCGCGCGAGTCGGCCAGCACGGTGGTGCTGCCGCCCGGCAGCACCGGCACGCCCGGCACGGCACCGGCGCCGCCGGAGTCGGAGAGCCGCTGCACCAGCGGCGCCAGGTCGGCGGCTACGGCGTGCTGCAGCGGCACGATCTCCACCTCGGTGCCGGTGGGCTGGTCCAGCGCGGCGATGATCTTGCCCAGCCGCTGCAGGTTCTCGGCGTAGTCGGTGATGATCAGCGCGTTGCTGCCGGGGTTGGCGTTGATGGTGTTGTTGGCGCTGATCAGCGGCCGCAGCACCGGCACCAGGTTGTTCGGGTTCTCGTAGCGCAGCTGGAAGATCTGCGTGATCACCTGCTCGCCGCGCACGCCCACCTCCCCCACCGAGACCGTGCCCGTCTGCAGCTTGGCGTCGGCTTCCGGCACCACCTTCAGCAGCCCGCCGCTTTCCACCACCGCGAAGCCGAGGCCGCGCAGCGCGGTCTGGTAGCTCTGCCAGGCGTCGCGGATGCTCTGCGGCTGCTCGCTGTAGACCGTGACCGTGCCCTTGACGCGCGGATCGACGAGGATGGGCCGGTCGATCATCGCCGCGAAGGCGCGGGTCACGGCCTCGATGTCGGCGTTGAGGAAGTTCACCGTCACCGGCGCACGCGACTTCGGCGCGATGGTCTGCGCCCAGGCCGGCGGCAGCGCCAGCAGCATCGCGACCGCGGCGGCCACGGCCCTGCGCCAGAGCGGAAGTTCCCGAACGTTCATGCTCATCCTATGGAAATGATCGACGACGCCCCGCGTCGCCGGCCGATGATGTTCAGCAGGTTGGCCAGCGCCTGCTCGGAGCCGGGCGCCGCGTCGGCCTGGCCCTGGAAGCTGAAGCGCGAGGCGTTGAACTGGCCGCTGCCGGTCAGCTGCAGCGCGCCTTCCAGCGTCGACAGCGCGAGCGTGGTGGCCTCGCCGCGTGCCGCGTCGCCGCGCACGGCGAGCCGGTAGCTGCCGAGCGTGTCCAGCGTCGACAGGCGCGAGGCGAAGCCGTTGAGGTCGAGCTGCGCGCTGCCGCTGAAGCGCCAGCGGCCCTGCACCTGCTCGAGCGAAAGGCCGGGGCTGCTCAGCTGCAGCGTGCCGGAGGGCTGCACGGTGTTCCAGGGCGTGCCCAGCCCCACCAGCCAGGCCGCCGGCCACTGGCCCATCGGGCCGGGGCCGCCAGGCAGCTCGACGCGCAGCCGGCCCAGCCCGGGCACCAGGCGCAGGTGCATCTCGCCGTTGATGCAGCATGCGTGGCGTGCGCTCAGGCGCACCGCGGCGCCATCGAGCCCCAGGCGCCACTGCAGGCGGCCGGGCAGGACGCTGGCGTCGCGGCTGCCGCTGCCCGCCGTGAGAACCAGCGCCGCGCTGCCTTGCCAGATCGTGCCGCGCGCGTCGGCCAGCAGCAGCCGCTGGTTGCTGGCATCGGCCAGCGCCGCGGCCAGCCACGACGCCGGCGCGAAGGCCACCGCGGCCGGCACCGCGCCGATCACCAGGCCGGCGAGAGCCCAGGCCCCGGCGCGCTTCACGGAGCACCCCCGATCGCCACCACCAGCGTGCCGCTGTAGCCGCTGCCGCTGCGCATCAGGCTGGCCTCCAGCGGCCGCGCGCGGGCGCCCGAACGCGCCTCGGCCAGCCAGCCGCGCAGCGCCTCGGTGCCGGCGCCGTTCAACGTGAGCACCGCGCGGTCGCCCTGCAGGCTGAGCTTGGCCTTGTCGCCCAGGCGGTCGGTGGCGACCTTCAGCGCCGCCTGCGCCTGCTCGTTGTTCACCGGCGGCGTGGCGCGCAACTCGGCCGTCTCGGCGGCCAGGCGCTGCATGGCCTGCAGCTGCAGGTCGAGCCGGTCCATCTCGGCCGGCGCCTGGCGCAGCGTGCGCAGCGCCGGCTGCAGCAGCAGCAGCCACAGCAGGAACAGCAGCAGCACGGCGCCGCCGATCACGGCGAGGTTGCGGTCGCGCTGCGGCAGCGCACGCCACCACGCCGACGCCGGCGCCAGCGCCTGGCCGACCTTGCCCGGCGCCTTCACGTGCGCCCTCCGGAGGCGGTGCGCGTCAGCACCACCCGGCCCTCGGCGAGTTCCACCGCGTAGCCGCTGCCCTTCAGGCGGTCGCGCAGCTGCACCATCTGCGGCTCGCCGAAGCCCGGCGCCGTCAGGGTGAGCTTGCCGGCTTCGAAACGCAGGGTCTGCACCGGTCCCTGCCCGTCGGGCCAGGCCGCCGCGGCCGCGCCCAGCAGGGCCTCGAAATCGCCGTCGCCCGGGCGGCCGGCGGCCACGCGCAGGCGCTCGGTCTCGCGCTGCATCTGCAGCGGCGCGTCGAGCACCGCGCGCACGCCCGGGTGGGCCTGCCTGAGCAGGTCGGACATCGCGACGCGCCGCGCCGCCAGCGCCCGCTCCTGTTGCCACGCGAAAGCGCCCAGGCCCGCCAGCTGCAGCAGCACCAGCGCGGCGACGCCCCAGCGCACCGGGCGCCACTCGGCGCTCAGGAAGTGCCGCGCGGTCTCGCGCAGCGCGCGCGTGCCGCGATGGCGCGGCGCCAGGTCGAACTGGCGCAGGTTGACGCGCTGCTGCGCCGCTTCGAGCGCGCGCTCGGCATCGGTGAGCAGCGGCACCGGGCTGCCAAGCCAGCGCTCGGCGGCCGCGGCGGCGCCCGGCGTGGTGCTCCAGCGCACGCCCTCCTCGGGCTGCAGCGCCCGTGCCAGTGCGCCGTCCAGCCGCAGCTGCACCACGCCGTCGGCGCGCGCCAGCGTCAGCAGCGGCGGCAGCTCGGTGCCGGCGTCGGCGCCGTGGAAGTGGCCGCGCGGCGGATCCTGCGGCGCAGCCGCCGGCACCACCTGCTCCACGCTCACGCCCGCCGCTTCGAGTGTCGCCAGCGCGGCGGCCAGGCGCGGCCGGTGCGTCACGGCCACCCAGCCGGCCTGGCCGGGCGTGGTGTCGGGCGCCAGCGCGAAGTGCAGCTGCTCGTCGTCTTCCAGCAGCGCCTCTTCCATCACGCCCAGCAGGGCCGCGCGCAGGCGCGCCGCCGGCGCCTTGGGAATGTCGACGCGGTGCCAGCTCACGTCGGCCTCGGCCAGCACCAGCACCACGCTGGTGGCGCGCGGCAGCAGCGCCAGCGCCGACTGGCCCTGCTGCGCGACGCTGCGGCCGTCGGCGCTGAGCACGAAGGCCCACTCGCCGGGCAGGCGCAGCGCGGCACCGCTGCTGTCGGGAGAGCCGGCGCGCGCCGACAGGCGCTCGCGCGGCGGCAGCTGGAGAACGAGGACGGACATCAGGCGGGCGGCTTCGGTTCGGTCGGCTTCGGGCGGGCGTATTGTGGCCTCGGCGGCGCTCAGCTCGAGCGCCCGGCGGTGAGGTTCAGGCGCTCGCGGCGGCGCACCGTGACCTTGTCGTTGTCGCGCTGCAGCAGCGAGCGCTCCTCGACCACGCGGTCTTCCAGCCGCAGGCGGCCCGCGACGATGAACCAGCTCGACGACACGCCGACCCGCGGGCCCTCGGCGCGCACGTTCTGCGGCAGCTGCGCCTGGATGTCGGCCAGCGACTCGAAGGGCTTGCGCACGCGCGTCTGCACCAGGCGCTCGGCGCTGCCCAGATCGAGCCCGTCGATGGCGGCCACCAGCACCTCGCGCGGCGCGGTGTTGGCGTTGACCGGCGTGGGCAGCGGCAGCAGGTCGATCCAGGGCTCCAGGCGCGCCAGCGTCGCGCGGTCGATGCCCTGCCAGGTGAGGTCGTACAGGTGCGTCGGCCGCAACGGCGGGCCGCGCGGGCCTTCGTCGCCCACGGCGGCCTGGGCGTGCGCCAGGGCCTCGGCGATGCGCGTCGCCGTGTCCGCCGGCGCCCCCGCCAGGTTGGCCAGGCGCTGCAGCGCGCTCACCTGCAGCGGCACCACCTTGCCGGCGCCGTCGACCAGGCCGCGCACGTTGAAGCGCGACTGCGCGTCGACGATGCTGCCGCTGATGAAGGCCTCGGGGCCGCCGTCGGCGTTGTTGTCCTTGTCGGCGGCCAGGAAGGTGGACAGCCGCGCCTCGGCCAGCGGCGTGGCCCAGGGTTCGGTCAGTGCGTCGTAGACATTGCCGCGCTGGCGGCTGCCGCGCTGGTCTTCGCGCAGGATGAGGCGCGCCCAGTCGAGCGCGCCGGAGAGGATCCATGCGCTCTGGGAGCGGGCGCGCTCGGCGGCCTCGATCGTGACCGCGCGCGACTGCATCCACACCATGCCGGCCGTCATCGTGACGATCAGCGCCACGATGATCATCGCCAGCAGCAGCGCGGCGCCGTGTTGGCGGTGGTGGGGCCGACGCTCCTTCATGAACCCGCGGGCCCGAGCGCGATGTCGCGCGTGAGCGTCCGGCCGTCGAGCGTGATCTGCAGGCGCACCGCGTCCGGCAGGGCGTCGCGCAGGACCGGCGCCGGCGCGCTGGCCGCGGCGGCCGGGGCCGAGCCGGGCTGCGCGGGCGGGGCGGCCGCCGGCGGAGAGCCGGCCGCGGGCTGCAGGTTGCCGGTGGACTGCGCGTTGGTCCACGAGCCGTCGCGCGCGAAGTACACCTGCCACTGGCTGGCACCCTTCATCAGCGTGAGGTGGCCGGGTTCGGTGCCCTGCAGCTGCTGGCTGCCGAGCCAGGCCTCCTGCAGTTCGCCGCTGCGCTGGAAGGGCGGCGCGGTCCAGCGCTGCCAGCTGCCGCTGCGCACCGACCAGGCCACGAGCGCGACGCCGCGCTCGGTGCGCCGCGTCAGGCGCAGGGTCTGGCCATCGAAGGCGATGGCCGGCACCGCCTCGGTGTCGACCACGCCCTGCAGGTCCTGCTCCCACTGCGCCAGCACGGTGGCCAGGCGCGTGGTGCGGTCGATGACCTGGCGGCTGTCGTCGCGGGCCCGCATCACGCCGTCCATCGCCTGCCAGGCCAGCGTGGTGAGCAGCGCCATCATCAGGAGCGCCACCAGCACCTCGACGAGCGTGAAGCCGCGCTGCGGCGCGATCCGTCTCATGGCCGCGGCAGCACCGTGGACAGCGTCAGCAGCGGCCGCCCGTCGGCGTCGTTGACCACCGCATCGACGCGCCGGAAGCTCGGGTTCGGCGTCGGGCGCGTCACCAGCTTGCCGGCATAGCTGCGGCCCATCTGCTCGCAGGTGAAGTCGGCGTCGCCCACGCCCGGGAACATGCGCGCCATGCGCAGGTTCGTCAGTTCGTTCTCGGCGCACCATTGCGCCGCCATCACGTCGGCCAGGCGCTGCGCGTTGTCGGTCAGCACGCCGGCGGCCCGCAAGCCGGCGCCGAGTGCGACGGCCACGATCGCCAGCGCCACCAGCACCTCGATCAGCGTGAAGCCGGCGGTGGCGCGGCGCGCTGTCATGGGCTTGCCACCGCGAACGGCGACAGGCCGTCGCTGGCCAGCTCGAGGCGCTTGCCGGCCAGCAGCAGCACGATGCGCTGCGGCGGCAGGATGGCCTCGGGGCCCAGCACCACGCCGTTGGCGCCGACCACCTGCGCGCGCGTCTCGGGGTCGAGCCAGCGCGAGGGCATGGGCTGCGCGTCGCTCAGGCCGACGAAGCGGAACTGCACCTGCGGATCGACCTCGGCGCTGTCCTCGCGCCGCGGCAGCCAGAACACCGCGGTGCCCTGGACACGCGCCTCGGCGCGCGCCATCTCGAGCAGCGCCGACAGGCGCTCGCCTTCTTCCTCGAGCTTCGCCTCGTAGCCGTCGCGCAGCGCCACCGTCGCCAGCCCTGCCGCGACGGCGACGATGGCGATGACGATCAGCAGCTCGATCAGCGTGAAGCCGCGGGCGATGCCGCGGCGGAGCGAGCGGCTATTGCCACGAACCGATGTCGGCATTGTCGCCTTCGCCGCCCGGCAGGCCGTCGGGGCCGAAGCTGAAGACATCGATCTCGCCGTTGATGCCGGGGTTCAGGTACTGGTACGGCTTGCCCCAGGGGTCCTGCGGCAGCTTGTCGAGGTAGGGCTTCCAGTTCGGCGGCACCGGGTTGGAGGCAGGCTTGCGCACCAGCGCCTCGAGCCCCTGCTCGGCGCTCGGGTAGCGCTGGTTGTCGATCTTGTAGCGCTTGAGCGATTCGGTCAGCGTCTTGATGTCGGTGCGGGCGGCGGTGACGCGCGCCTTGTCGATGCCCGAGAACACGTTGGGCACGATCAGCGCGCCGAGCACGCCGATGATCACGAGCACCACCAGCAGCTCGATCAGGGTGAAGCCGCGCAGGGCGCGCGGGCCGCGGCGGCGTGAAGCGTAAGAAGACGTCATGGGCGTTGCCGCGCGCGCTGGGCCGCAGGCGTTGAGGGTCGTTGAATCATAATCCCCGGCTATGTCGGCACGCTGGTGGACCTTGGGTGTTTGGGCACTGGCCGCGTCCAGTGCGGCCTACTGGGGCCTGCGCCTGTTCGCGAACCCGCAACCGGTGCCGGCGCACGCGAAACCGGTCGAGGCATCGGCGGCCGCCCGCGGCGACCTGACGCGGCTGTTCGGCGTCGACGCACCACCCCCGGTGGCCGAGGCGGCGGCGGAGCCCGCGCCCGATGCGCGCTTCCAGCTGGTGGGCGTGCTGAGCCCGCGTTCGCCGCAGGCGGCGCGCGAAGGCGTGGCGCTGATCGCGGTGGACGGCAAGCCCGCGCGGGCCTACCGGGTGGGGGCCGTCGTCGACGGCAACAACGTCCTGAAGACCGTCAACCCCCGAGGCGCGACGCTCGGTCCGCGCGACGGCGCCGCGCTGGTGGCGCTGAATCTGGCGCCGCCGCCGCCCCCGGCCACCGGCACGCCGCCGCCGCTGCCGCCGGATGCCGGCGGGCCGGTGATGCCGCCGCCGCAGCCGGTGGCGCCCTACCCGGGCGCCGCACCGCCGCGGCCTTCGGTGCCGGTGCCGCCCGGCACCTCGGGTGTCTTCCGGCGCGCGCAGCCGCAGCAGCCCCAGGTGCAGCCGCAGGAGACCGTGGTGGAGCCGCGGCCCCCGGCCGGGCAGGACATGACGCTGACGCGCTGAGCGCGCGCTTGAACCGGGTCAGTACAGCGCGTCGCCGAACGGCGAAGGCATCGGCATCGGCTCGGGCAGCTCGAACGGCTCGCCCGGGCGGTCGGTGATCTCGCCGGGACGGGTGGGGCCCGGGTCTTCGCCGTCGGCCACCTCGGTGAGCAGCGACGCGGCGCAGCGCACCATCGGCCACGCCAGCGTGGCGCCGGTGCCGTCGGTGCTTTCCATGCCGAGTTCCAGCAGCGCCGAAGCGCGGAACAGGTTCAGCGCCTGGTCCAGCCCCAGGTGGCTGTGGCTGCGGCAGAACATGCAGTAGTCGGTGACCGGCTGGGCGATGCGCGAGGCCACCATCAGCGCCGCGCAGGCCGGCACGCCGTCGACCATCAGCAGGTGGCGCTTGCTGGCGGCCATCAGCATCACGCCCACCATCACGGCGATCTCGAAACCGCCGAAGGCCGCCAGCACCTCGATGGGCTCGACCACGCCGCGATGGCGGCCCTGGGCGCCCTGCAGCGCCACCATCAGGTGCGCCAGTTCGTCGGCGTTCATGTCGGGGCCGGAGACGATGAGGTCGCGCACCGGGCTGTCGGTGAGGCGCGAAAGCACCAGCGCCGCGCTCTCGTGCGAGCCGACGCCGACACCGGCCAGGATGGTGCAGTTGCCGCGCAGCTTGTCGCCGATCTCCATGCCGGCGCGCATGCCGGCGTGGGCCTGCGGCAGCGTCATCGCGGGCGCCACGCGCGTGTTGCGCGTGGCGTGGGCGATCTTGCGCATCATCAGCCGGTCGTGCGGCGCCATGTTCTCGGCCATGCCGCAGTCGACCACCGTCACCTCGAGCTGCTGGGCGCGCGCGAACACGGTCAGCGGCAGGCGGTTGGTGAGCAGCATCTGCACGGTCTCGTGCGTGTCGCGACCGTGGCGGTCGCGGATGCCCTCGACGGCCAGGCCGTGGTCGGCCGCGAACACCAGCAGCTGCGCGTCGTGGAAGTGCGGCTTCAGCGTGTTCTGCATCAAGCCCAGGCGCACCGCCAGCGGCTCCAGCTCGCCCAGGCTGCCGCCGGCTTCGTGGCGGCGCTGCAGCTTGTCGCGCAGGGCCTGCTCCAGCGCCGGGTTGGAGGTGGGCGTGACCAGCGAGCGGTTCGGGGCTGCCATGCGGGCGAGTGTAGCGAGCGCTTCCTGTCCTGCGGCTATTGCAGGAACCGGCTCACCAGCGGATTGCCGGTCTCTTCGATGAACGGATAGGCCAGCGTGCGCAGGAACTCGTCGAAGGCCTTGCCGTCGCCGGCCGGCACCTGGATGCCGACCAGGATGCGGCCGTAGTCGGCACCCTGGTTGCGGTAGTTGAACAGGCTGATGTTCCAGTCGGGGTGCATGGCCGCCAGGAAGCGCATCAGCGCCCCCGGGCGCTCGGGGAACTGGAAGCGGAACAGGCGCTCCTCGCGCGCCAGCTCGCTGCGGCCGCCCACCATGTGGCGCACGTGCTCCTTGGCGAGCTCGTCGTCGGTGAGGTCCACGGTCGCGAAGCCGTGCTTCTCGAGCGTGCGCGCGATGCGCTCGATCTCGTCGCGGCGCTGGATCGCGATGCCGACGAAGACCTGCGCCGTCTTCGGGTCGCCGATGCGGTAGTTGAACTCGGTCACCGAGCGCGAGCCGAGCAGTTCGCACAGGCGCTTGAACGAGCCGCGCTCCTCGGGGATGGTCACGACGAAGAGCGCCTCGCGCTGTTCGCCGAACTCGGCGCGCTCGGCCACGAAGCGCAGCCGGTCGAAGTTCATGTTCGCGCCGCAGGTGATGGCCACCAGCGTCGCGCCCTTCAGCTTGTGCGTGGCCGCGTACTGCTTGATGGCGGCCACGCCCAAGGCGCCGGCGGGCTCGAGGATGCTGCGCGTGTCCTGGAACACGTCCTTGATCGCGGCGCACACCGCGTCGGTGTCAACCACGACGTAGTCGTCGACCAGTTCGCGCGCCACGCGGAAGGTCTCCTCGCCGACCAGCTTCACCGCGGTGCCGTCGGAGAACAGGCCGACGTCGGGCAGCGTGACCCGCCTGCCGCGCTGCACCGACTGCAGCATCGCGTTGGAGTCCGCCGTCTGCACGCCGATCACGCGCACCTCGGGGCGCAGCGCCTTGATGTAGGCCGCCACGCCCGAGATCAGCCCGCCGCCGCCGATGGCGACGAACACGGCGTCGATCGGGCCTTCGTGCTGGCGCAGCAGTTCGACCGCCACCGTGCCCTGGCCGGCGATCACGTCCGGGTCGTCGAACGGATGCACGAAGGTCAGCGCCTGTTCCTTCTGCAGCGCCACGGCGTGGCCGTAGGCGTCGGAGTAGCTGTCGCCGTGCAGCACCACCTCGCCGCCGAGCGCCTGCACCGCATCGACCTTCAGGCGCGGCGTGGTCACCGGCATCACGACCACGGCGCGGCAGTTCAGGCGCCGCGCGGCGAGCGCCACGCCCTGCGCGTGATTGCCGGCGGACGCGCAGATGACACCCCGCTGCAGCGCCTCGGCCGGCAGGTGAACCATCTTGTTGTAGGCCCCGCGCAGCTTGAAGCTGAACACCGGCTGCTGGTCCTCGCGCTTGAGCAGCACGTGGTTGCCGACCCGACGCGACAGCGATCGCGCGGGCTCGAGCGGGGTCTCGCGCGCCACGTCGTAGACGCTGGCCGTGAGGATGCGGCGCAGGTAGTCGTCGGCGATGCGCCGGCCCTTGGCCGACAGCGCGCGGGCAGGAGGCAGGAGTGGCTCTTTCTTGCCGGCGGGCATCGTGGCGCAGGGCTGGGTGGAAGGGGCGCGGATGATACGGCAGCGTCCCGCAGCGACCGCGCGCGCCGCGGCCAGAAAAAAGGCCCGGAACCTTGGGAGTTCCGGGCCGAATCCACCGTTGATGGAGGTGGAGGAGACAATCGGTGGACAGCACCTGCGCGCCGTCCGTGAACTCAATATATCACCTCATTGCTGCGGTGCAATATCCTCGTTGATGGCGCTTCTGGTGAGCCGTCTCGAAAATCTCACGAACCGGCGCCGGGTGCGCCAACAAAGGGCAAGCACACGATGGAATGCACCATCCACTGGACGCCGGGCACCGGCATGGGATTCATCGCCGAGACCGGCAGCGGACACCTGCTCACGATGGATGGAGCGCCCGATGGCGGCGGGCGCAACCTGGCGCCGCGCCCGATGGAGACCGTGCTGGCCGGAACCGGCGGCTGCACCGCATACGACGTCGTGCTGATCCTCCAGCGCGGCCGCCACGACGTGCGCGGCTGCCAGGTGAAGGTGAAGGCGGAGCGCGCCGAACAGGATCCGAAGGTCTTCACGCAGATCCACTTCCACTTCGTCGTCACCGGCCACGGCGTGCCGGCCAGCGCGATCGAACGCGCGATCGCACTGTCGAAGGAGCGCTACTGCTCCGCCAGCATCATGCTCGGCAAGACCGCCGAGATCACGAGCAGCTACGAACTGATCGACGCCTGAGCGGCTAGATGCGGTGCGCGGTGGTCGTCATGACCTTCGCGGCCCCGCGCATCAGCCAGCGCACCGGCGGTGGCAGGTCGACGCCGCCGGCCGCCGCGGCGTCGGCGGCGTGCCGGCCCTCGTCCGCCTTCATCGCCCCGACGATGGCGCGGGAGCGCTGGTCGCCGGCGGGCAGGCGGTCGAGATGGCCCGCCAGATGCTGTTCCACCTGGCGCTCGGTCTCGATCACGAAGCCGAGACTCACGCGGTCGCCCAGGCGGCCGGCGAGCAGGCCGATGCCGAACGCACCGGCGTACCACAGCGGGTTCAGCAGGCTCGGCCGGTCCCCGAGTTCGTCCAGCCGCTGCTGGGTCCAGGCCAGGTGGTCGGTCTCCTCGCGCGCGGCCCGGTCCATCTGCGCCCTCAGTTCCGGCGTGCGCGCCGTCAGCGCCTGGGCCTGGTAGAGCGCCTGGGCGCACACCTCCCCGACGTGATTCACCCGCATCAGGGCGCCCGAGAGGTGGCGTTCGGCGGGGCTCAGATCGGCCGCGGGGGCAGCCGGGAGTTCGCGACTGGCATGGACCTTGCCAGCCACGGTTCTGAGGGCGTTGTCGACGCTGGCCAGCAGCCGGTCGCTCCATCGATCATTCGGGTTCATACCTAGCGCCAGCATAGTCCCATGACGGTTCTTCGGTCAGGTTGAAACACGTTGTTGTGGTACCACAGGCTCCGGTGATTTCCGGTTGAGTCCTTGGCAGGCCCGCGAGGCGTCTGGTGCAATAGGCGAAGCTTCCGATGAGGAGGTTGGCCTGATCCGCCCCACGCCGGGTGAACTCCCCGATCGGGACCTCGCGTTCAACCCTAGGAGATAGTCGCAATGAAAAAATCAATGCTCGCCCTGGCCGCGCTCACCGCGTTCGCCGGCGTGGCGTCGGCCCAGTCGTCGGTCACGGTCTTCGGTGGCATCGACCTTGCCGCTCGCAACGTCAAGAACGGCCCGTCGGGCTCGATCAAGTCGCTGTCGAGCGACGGCAACTACAGCAGCCGTCTGGGTTTCCGCGGCGTCGAGGATCTCGGCGGTGGCCTGAAGGCGGGCTTCTGGCTGGAAGCCGGCATCGGTGCCGACACCGGCGGCATGGGCGTATCTGGCGCGGCCACCTGGAACCGCCGTGCGACGGCCAGCCTGATGGGCGACTTCGGCGAAATCCGCCTGGGTCGTGACTACGTCCCGACCTTCTGGAACCACACCCAGTTCGATCCGTTCGGCACGAACGGTGTCGGCAACGCGAACAACCTGATCGGCACCGGCGCCACGTCCAGCGGCAGCACGACCACCCGCGTCCTGGGCGTGCCGAGCACCGCCGCCGGCGATGCCCGCACCGGCACCCATGTGCGCGCCGACAACACCATCGGCTACCACCTGCCGTCGCTGGGCGGCCTGTATGGCCAGGTGATGGTCGCTGCGAGCGAAGGCACCATCGGCAACAAGTACACGGGCGCCCGCCTGGGTTACGCCGCCGGCCCGATCAACGTCGCGGCTGCCGTCGGCAAGACCGATCTGGTCACCGACACGCTGAAGGCCTTCAACATCGCCGGCTCGTACAACATGGGCTTCGCGACGATCTTCGCCGTGTACCACAACTACAAGGTGGGCGGCACGGAAGCGGCGAGCGCCACGAGCTTCGGCACGCCGGCCAACCGCGACCTGAAGAACTACCTGCTGGGCGCCACGGTGCCGATGGGTCAGGGCACGTTCAAGTTCTCGTTCGCCACCACCAAGGGCGACCTGAACTCGGGCAACGCCGCCGCCGCGCCGACCCGCGCGGACGCGAAGGCCACGCAGATCGCCCTGGGCTACGTGTACGACATGTCGAAGCGCACCTCGCTGTACACGGCCTACTCGACGATCAAGAACAAGAACGGCGCCCATTTCTACACGTCGGGCAGCGGTCCGGCCTACAACAACACGACCGCCGACTTCACGTCGAGCGGCTACGAGTTCGGCATCAAGCACACCTTCTGATGCCCGCGGGGGAAACCCCGCCCGCCTCTGTGCAGGCCGCCCTCGGGCGGCCTTTCTTTTTGCCCGGCCGCGCGCCGTCTCGAAGGTGACACCTATATAGGGAAACTGAGCGTGGCCGGACTGCAACAGGCGCTCAGGCCGCTTCGGACGCGGCACAGAATACGCGTTGGAGATAGATAGGTTCCCGGAGCACCAATCATGAAGAAACTGTTCACCGTCTCGGCGCTCGCGTTCGCTGCCTCGGCGGCGCTGGCGCAGTCGTCGAGCGTCACCATCTATGGCATCACCGACGTGGGCGTCAGCCGCGTGTCGGGCGTCAAGGGCAGCAGCGTGAAGCTGCTCTCCAGCGGCATCATGGACGGCTCCCGTCTCGGCTTCCGCGGCAACGAGGATCTGGGCGGCGGCTACCGCGCGATCTTCACGCTGGAACACCGCCTCGAGGTCGACACCGGCAGCGGCAGCAACCGCCCGCCGTCCGGCTCGCAACTGCCCGACCGGGTTTCGCGCGCCGCCAGCCTGGGCCTGCCCACGCAGCTGCAGCCCGTGGTCACCGCGGTGGCCGGCAGCATCGGCAACACGATCGGCGTGAACCTGGGCAACAACTTCTGGGACCGCCAGGCGTTCGCCGGCCTGATCACCCCGTACGGCGCCGTGCTGGCCGGTCGCCAGTACACGCCCGCGTATGAGGCCAGCGTCGCCTTCGACGCGCTCGGTACGCAGTCGGCGCTGGCCTTTGGCCAGGTGGCTTCGATCCCGGCGTCGATCGACATCCGCGTCTCGAACGCACTCGCCTACCGCATCCAGATGGGTGGCTTCAGCGCCTCGGCGATGGCGGCGGCGAGCGAAGGCTCCACCACCACCGGCCGCCTGGTGGGCGCGATGGCGATCTACAAGAACGAGCTGTTCTCGGTGGGCGCCGGCTTCAACGAGCGCAAGAACGAACTGGGCGCGAAGTCGCTGACGAGCACGGTGATCGGCGCCTCGCTCAATGCAGGCCCGGGCACGGCCTTCGTGCAGTACGTGAAGGTGAAGGACGACAACCCGACCGGCCTGTCGACGATCGCGGCGACGGTGCAGCCCTCGGTCGGCGGCAACACGCCGCAGGGCGTCGCCACGGCGGCGCTGGTGCAGAACGCCTTCATCAACGGCTTCAAGCAGGACGCGAACGCGATGCACATCGGCTACAAGCTGCCGATGGGCGTGCACACCTTCTACGTGGCCTACAGCAAGCTGGACGACAAGCGCCCGGCCGATGCGGACACCACGTCGTACGGCGTCACGTACAGCTACGCGCTGTCCAAGCGCACCGACATCAACGTGGCTGCGGTGCGCTTCACCAACAGCACCAATGCACAGGCGGCCCCCGGTGGCACGGGTTACCTGGGCGGCGTCACCACCTCGGCAGGCGTCGACTCCACCAGCCTCGCGATGGGCATCCGCCACCGCTTCTGAAGCCTGGCTGCGGCCGTGCACCGCACGGCTGCGGCGCGGCGCTTGCTTTGTGACTCGCGGACCAGGGCGTCTCCAGGCGCCCTGATCCGTTTCTGAGGCACCGCGAACCGCCCGCCCGTCCCGCTCTCCATGCTCGCCTTCATCCTGCGACGCCTGATCCAGGCTCTGATCGTCATGCTGACGGTCGCCTTCATCGCGTTCATGCTGTTCCAGTACGTGGGCGATCCCATCAGCAGCATGCTGGGCCAGGACGCCACGCAGGAGCAGCGCGACGCGCTGCGCCAGGATCTCGGGCTCGATCAGCCGTTCCCGGTGCAGTTCTCACGCTTCGTGGCCAACGCGGCGCAAGGCGACTTCGGCCTCAGCCTGCGCCAGGGTCGGCGGGTCTCGGCGCTGATCGTCGAGCGCTTCCCCGCCACGCTCGAACTCGCCGTGGCGGCGGCCTTCCTCGCGCTCGTGCTCGGCGTGCCGCTGGGCGTGTACGCGGCGCTGCGTCGCGGCCGCTTCGGCTCGCAGCTGGCGATGACGCTGTCGCTGCTGGGCGTGTCGCTGCCCACCTTCCTGATCGGCATCCTGCTGATCCTCGTCTTCAGCGTCACGCTGAAGTGGCTGCCGAGCTTCGGCCGCGGCGAGACGGTCGCCTTCGGCCACTGGAGCACCGGCCTGCTCACGGTCGATGGCTGGCTGCACCTGATCCTACCGGCCTTCACGCTGTGCGTGTTCCAGCTGGCATTGATCCTGCGCCTGGTGCGCGCCGAGATGCTGGAGGTGCTGCGCACCGACTACGTGAAGTTCGCGCGCGCCCGCGGCCTGCACGATCGCGCCGTCTACTTCGGCCATGCGCTCAAGAACACCCTGGTCCCGGTGATCACCATCACGGGCCTGCAGCTCGGCTCGCTGATCGCCTTCGCCATCATCACGGAGACCGTCTTCCAGTGGCCCGGCATGGGCTTCCTGTTCATCCAGGCGGTGCAGTTCGCGGACATCCCGGTGATGGCCGCCTACCTGTGCCTGATCGCGCTGATCTTCGTCGTGGTGAACCTCGCGGTGGACCTGCTCTACTTCGCCGTCGACCCGCGCCTGCGCCTGGAAAGGAGCGCCGGTGGCCATTGATCCCGTCATCGTGGGCCGGGGCAACCCCGGTCGCCTGGCGCGCTGGCTCGACAGCGACGTCTGGTACAGCTTCCGCTCCAGCCCGATGGCGATGGCCGCGGCCGTCATCGCCGCGCTGTGCATCTTCGGCTCGCTGTTCGCGCCCTGGGTGACGCCGCACGACCCCTTCGACCTGGCCACGCTGAGCCTGAGCGACGCGCGGCTGCCGCCGGCCTGGATGGAAGGCGGCTCGCGCCGCTACCTGCTGGGCACCGACGACCAGGGTCGCGACATTCTCTCCGCCCTGTTCTACGGCGCGCGGCTGTCGCTGGCCGTCGGCCTGGCCTCGGTGGCGCTGTCGGTCGTGATCGGCGTCGGCCTGGGCCTGCTCTCGGGCTTCCTCGGCGGCCGCACCGATGCCTTCCTGATGCGCCTGTGCGACGTGATGCTGTCGTTCCCGTCGACCCTCATCGCGCTGCTGATCAACGGCGTCGGCCGCGCGCTGTTCCCGCACGCGCAGGACACGCTCGCGCTGGGCGTGCTGACGCTGGCGATCGCACTGCCCGGCTGGGTGCAGTACGCGCGCACCGTGCGCGGCTCCACCCTGGTCGAACGCAACAAGGAATACGTGCAGGCCGCGCGCGTGATCGGCGTCGCCCCGCTGCGCATCATGTTCAGGCACGTGCTGCCCAACGTGATGGGGCCGGTGCTGGTGCTCGCGACGATCCAGGTGGCGTCGTCGATCCTTACCGAGGCCACGCTGTCCTTCCTGGGCGTCGGCGTGCCGCCGACGTCGCCGTCGCTCGGCACGCTGATCCGCAACGGCAACGACTACCTCTTCAGCGGCGATTGGTGGATCACCATCTTCCCCGGCGTGATGCTGGTGCTGATCGCGCTCAGCGTGAACCTGCTCGGCGACTGGCTGCGCGATGCGCTCAACCCCCGTCTGCGCTGAGATGACGGCACCGCTGCTCGAAGTGAAGAACCTGCGCGTGGAGTTCCCCACGCGCCGCGGCACGCTGCTGGCGCTGGACGACGTCTCGTTCGACATCGCGCCGGGCGAGATCCTGGGCGTGGTGGGCGAGTCGGGTGCCGGCAAGTCGCTCACCGGCGCTGCCATCATCGGCCTGCTGGAGCCCCCGGGCCGCGTCGCGGGGGGCGAGATCCGCCTGGCCGGCCAGCGCATTGACAACCTGCCGCACGAACAGATGCGCGCGCTGCGCGGGCGCCGCATCGGGGCCATCTTCCAGGACCCGCTGACCTCGCTGAATCCGCTGTACACCGTCGGCCGTCAGCTGGTGGAGACGATCCAGACCCACCTGCCGGTGGGCGCGGCCGAGGCACGCCAGCGCGCCATCCGCCTGCTGCAGGAAACCGGCATTCCGGCGGCCGAGCAGCGCATCGATCAGTACCCGCATCAGTTCAGCGGCGGCATGCGGCAGCGCGTGGTGATCGCGCTGGCGCTGGCGGCCGAACCGCAGCTGATCGTCGCCGACGAGCCGACCACCGCGCTCGACGTCTCGATCCAGGCCCAGATCATTTCGCTGCTCAAGCGCCTGTGCAAGGAACACGGTGCGGCCGTGATGCTGGTGACGCACGACATGGGCGTCATCGCCGAGACCTGCGACCGCGTGGCCGTGCTGTACGCCGGCCGGGTGGCCGAGATCGGGCCGGTCGGCGACGTGATCCACCGGCCCAGCCACCCGTACACGAAGGGCCTGATGGGATCGATCCCGGCGATGGACGAGGACCGCGACCGCCTGTTGCAGATCGACGGCGCGATGCCGCGGCTGAACGCGATCCCGAGCGGGTGCGCCTTCAACCCGCGCTGCCCCGAAGTGATGGAGCGCTGCGGCAGCCAGCGTCCGGAGCTGATGGAGGCCGGCGCCACCCGCGCGGCCTGCTGGAAGGTGGTGCAAGGGTGAGCGCGCTGGTGGAGGTGAAGGACCTGGCGAAGACCTTCGACGTCTCGGCGCCCTGGCTCAACCGCGTCATCGAGAAGCAGCCGCGGCGCTACGTGCACGCGGTCGATGGCGTGTCGTTCCGCATCGAGCGCGGCCGCACGCTGGCGCTGGTGGGCGAGTCGGGCTGCGGCAAGAGCACCGTCGCGCGCCTGCTGGTGGGCCTGTACGCGCCCACGCAGGGCGAGGTGCGCTTCGATGGCCAGTCGACCGGGGCGGAACGCCCGGCGGCCGAACTGCGCGCACTGCGGCGACGCATGCAGATGATCTTCCAGGATCCGTATGCGAGCCTGAATCCGCGCTGGAAGGTGCTGGACATCGTTGCCGAGCCCTTGCGTGAGCACGGCCTGGTGCAGGGCGCCGACGCGCTGCGCGCACGGGTCGGCGAACTGCTGAGCCAGGTCGGCCTGGCGGAGCCCGACTGCGAGAAGTTCCCGCACCAGTTCAGCGGCGGGCAGCGCCAGCGCATCAGCATTGCGCGCGCGCTGGCCACCGCACCCGAGTTCCTGGTCTGCGACGAGCCGACCTCGGCGCTCGACGTCTCGGTGCAGGCGCAGGTGCTCAACATCATGAAGGACCTGCAGAGGCGGCAGGGCCTGACCTATCTCTTCATCAGCCACAACCTGGCCGTGGTGCGTCACGTGGCCGACGAAGTGGGCGTGATGTACCTGGGGCGCCTGGTCGAGATCGGTCACAAGAGCGAGGTGTTCGCGCAGCCGCGCCACCCGTACACGCGCATGCTGCTGGATGCGATCCCCGACATCCACATGAGCGGCCGGGCACGCACGCCGGTGCAGGGCGAGGTGCCGAATCCGCTGAACCCGCCGAGCGGCTGCAGCTTCCACCCGCGCTGCCCGCACGCGAACGCGCGCTGCTCGGCCGAGCGGCCCGCGCTGCAGACCTTCAAGGGGGTGCAGATCGGCGTGCAGGTGGCCTGCCACGCCGTCGAGGAAGGGCGGATCTAGAGCAGTCGCTCGTTCGCGAACAGCGAAGCCGTGCTCTCGCGTTCGCGGATCAGGTGCACCCGGTCGCCGTCCACCATCACCTCGGCCGCCCGCGGCCGGCTGTTGTAGTTGCTGGCCATCGCCATCCCGTAGGCGCCGGCCGACAGCACCGCCAGCAGGTCGCCGGGCTGCACCGCGAGCGCGCGGTCACGGCCGAGCCAGTCGCCGGATTCGCAGATCGGGCCCACCACGTCCCAGGTCAGCGGCGCGGCACCGGACCGCGCCACGCAGGGCTCGATGCCCATCCAGGCCTCGTACATCGCCGGCCGCACGACGTCGTTCATCGCGGCGTCGACGATGCAGAAGTTCTTGCCGCCATCGTCCGTCTGGCCGGGCTTGAGAACCATCACTTCGGTGACCAGCACCCCGGCATTGCCCACCAGCGAGCGTCCGGGCTCGAACAGCACCTCGCGATGCCCGTGGCCGCGCTGGTCCAAGCGCGCCAGCAGCGCACGCACCATGTCGCCGGCGGCCGGCGGCTGCTCATCGGTGTAGGTGATGCCGAGCCCGCCACCGACGTCCACGTGATGGATCGGGATGCCGGCCGCCTCCACCGCCTCGACCAGATCCAGCACCCGGTCGAGCGCGTCGATATAGGGCGCCAGCTGCGTGATCTGCGAACCGATGTGGCAGTCGATGCCGAGCACACGCAGGCCGGGCAGCGAGGCCGCGTGCCGGTACGCCGCCAGCGCCTGCGCATGGGCGATGCCGAACTTGTTGCCCTTGAGGCCGGTGGAGATGTAGGGGTGCGTGCCGGCGTCGACGTCGGGGTTCACGCGCAGGCTCACCGGCGCGCGCCGGCCCAGGGCCAGCGCCTCGGCGTTCAGGGTCTCGAGCTCCGGTTCGCTCTCGACATTGAAGCAGCGCACGCCTGCTTCGAGCGCCCGGCGCATCTCGGCGCGGCTCTTGCCGACACCCGAGAACACCACCTTGCCGGCATCGCCGCCGGCCGCCAGCACACGCGCCAGCTCGCCGCCCGAGACGATGTCGAAACCAGCGCCGGCCTGCGCGAAGGTCTGCAGCACCGCCAGGCTCGAGTTGGCCTTCATCGCGTAGCAGACCAGATGCGGGCGGCCCTTCAGCGCGGCGGCGTAGGCCTCAAGGGCGCTGCGCATGGCGCTGCGCGAGTACACGAACAGCGGGGTGCCGAAGCGTCGGCCCAGTTCGGCGAGCGAGTGGCCCTCGAATCGCAGTTCGCCCGCTTCGCGGGCCAGGAATGGCGCCCCCGGCAGGCTCATCGGGCGGGCGCCGAAGGAGCACTCGCCGGCGGCGCGGGCAGCGTGAGCGGCCCTTTCTGGCCGCAGCCTGCAACGCAGAACCCCGCGAGCAAGGAGGCGAGCAGCCGCGCCGCTACACTGGATTTCGATCGCATCAGCATGCGAGAGATTCTATGAGCACACCCCCCGCCACCCCCCTCACCGACGCCGAGTACCAGCGCGAGACGAGCGCCCTGCTGGCCCGCATCGAAGCCGCCGCCGACCGCTGGCTGCAGGACGACATCGTCGATGTCGACACGCATCGCACCGGCGGCCTGCTGGAACTGGCCTTTCCGAACGGCAGCAGGATCATCGTCAACACGCAGCCGCCCTTGCACGAGGTGTGGCTGGCGGCGAAGGCGGGCGGCTACCACTACCGCCACATCCAGGGCCAGTGGCGCGACACGCGCGACGGCAGCGAGTTCATCGAAGCGCTGTCGCGCCACGCCAGCGCCCAGGCCGGCAAGCCGCTGGACGTCTGAGCGCCGCGCTCAGCGCTTGAACAGGTCGAGGATGCTGCTGCGCTCCTCGTTGGTGGCCGGCTGCGGGATCTTGTCGTCGAGGCCGAGGCTCGCGACGCCGTTGCCGTGCGCGAACTCCTCGAACATCCAGTAGCCGCCCGCGTTGACGACGCCTTCGGGCGGCTTGATCTCCTGCACCGGCACGTTGCGCAGCGCGTGCTGCATGAACTCGATCCACACCGGCAGCGACAGGCCGCCACCGGTCTCGCGGTCACCCAGCTTGCGCGGGTTGTCGTAGCCGATCCAGACCACGGCCGTCAGCGTCGGCTGAAAGCCGGCGAACCAGACGTCCATCGAATCGTTGGTCGTACCGGTCTTGCCGTAGAGATCCGGCCGCTTGAGCGTGGCCTGCGCCTTCGCGGCGGTGCCCGAGCGCGTGATCTCCTGCAGCAGCGTGTCCATCACGAAGGCATTGCGCGCCGACAGCGTGCGCTGGCTCTCGTCCAGCGCCTGCGGCTTGGCTTCGAGCAGCAGCTTGCCCTTCTGGTCGGTGACACGCTGGATCAGCATCGGCTGCACCCGGTAGCCGCCGTTGGCGAACACGCTGTACGCGGTGGCCATCTGCATCGGCGTGACCGAGCCGGCACCCAGCGCCATCGTCAGGTAGGCCGGGTGCTTGTCGGGCTCGAAGCCGAAGTTCTGGATCCACTGCTGCGCGTAACCCGGCCCGGTGCTCTGCAGGATGCGGATCGAGACCATGTTCTTCGACTTGGCGAGTGCCGTCTGCAGCGGCATCGGCCCTTCGAACTTGCCGTCGTAGTTCTTCGGCTCCCAGGGCTGGCTGCCGGTGGTGCCGGCATCGAAGAACAGCGGGGCGTCATTGACCACGGTGGCCGGCGTGAAGCCCTTCTCCAGCGCCGCCGAGTAGATGAAAGGCTTGAAGCTCGAACCCGGCTGGCGCCAGGCCTGCGTGACGTGGTTGAACTTGCCCTTGCCGAAGTCGAATCCGCCCACCATCGCGCGCAGGGCACCGGTGCGCGGGTCGAGGGCCACGAACGCGCCTTCGACCTCTGGCACCTGAGTGAGCATCCACTCTCCCTTCGGCCCCTTCATCGCACGCACCACCGCACCTCGGCGGATCTGCGTCTTCGGCCCCGCCTTCTCGGAGAGTCCCGAGGTCACCGGCTTCAGCCCGTCGCCGGTGACGGTGATGGCGTCACCCGACTGCAGCATCGCCGTCACCTTGCGCGGCGATGCCTCCAGCACCACCGCCGAGCGCAGGTCGTCGTTGTCAGGATGCTCGGCCAGGGCCTCGGCGACACGGGCATCCAGCAGCTGCGCATCGGCAGGCAGGTCCACGTAGGCTTCGGGCCCGCGATAGACCTGTCGAAGCTCGAAATCCATCAGGCCCTTGCGCAGGGCCCGGTAGGCGACCATCTGGTCGGCCGAGCTGACCGTCAGGTAGACGTTGAGGCCGCGCGAATAGGTCTCGTCGCCGTATTGCGCGAACACCAGCTGCCGCGCCGTCTCGGCCACGAACTCGGCGTGCAGCGCGCTGTCGTTCTGCGAGCGATAGCGCAGCGGCTGCGCCAGCGCTTCCTCGTGCTGCGCTTCGGTGATGAAGCCGTTCTCGAACATGCGGTTGATGATGTAGCGCTGGCGCGCGGTCGCCCGCTTCGGGTTAGCGATCGGGTTGTAGGCCGACGGCGCCTTCGGCAGGCCGGCCAGCATCGCGGCCTCGGCCACGGTGATGTCCTTGAGCTTCTTGCCGAAGTAGATCTCCGAGGCTGCCGCGAAGCCGTTCGCCCGCTGACCCAGGAAGATCTGGTTCATGTACAGCTCGAGGATCTGGTCCTTCGTGAGCCGACGCTCGATCTTCAGCGCCAGCAGGATCTCGTAGATCTTGCGGGTGAAGGTCTTCTCGGTGGACAGGTAGAAGTTGCGCGCCACCTGCATCGTGATCGTGCTGGCGCCCTGGCTGCGGGCGTCGCGCAGGTTCTCGATGGCAGCGCGCGCCACGCCCTTGTAGTCGACGCCGCCGTGCTGATAGAAGCGCGCATCCTCCGCCGCCAGCACCGCGTCCTTCATCAGCTGCGGAATCTGCGCGATGGGCACGAAGTTGCGCCGCTCCTCGCCGAACTCGCCCAGCTGGATGCCGTCCGACGAGAACACCCGAAGCGGCAGCTTGGGCCGGTAGTCGGCCAGGCTCTCGATCTCCGGCAGGTTCGGGTAGGCCACCGCGAGCGCGAGCCCCACCACCAGCAGCAGCGAGAACAACCCGGCCAGTCCGATGCCTCCCAGCCAGGCCAGCGCGCGCAGCGCCGCTCTCGCCAGGGGCGGCAACGCGGTCGTCTTGCCCGGCGGGGCGGCTGAGGCGGAAGGCTCGTTGGAGGTCATGCACTTTCCGCCGAGGCGGGAGCCGGGATTATAGGAAGCGGCCCGCGCGGGCCCGACCGGCCGGGGCAAACGGCCGGACACAACTGGAACAGGGGTCCACGACAGGTCGTGAACTACTGCTCTGTGGGAAACAGCACATTCCGGGCGATGCTTCGCCCCGTCCCGAAAGCCTCCGGGTTAGCTCGGGGGCGGCTTGCGTGTTGTTTCAAACCGGTCTGGCGCGTCAGTCGATGGCAACGTACAGGCGGTACTAGCGGCCCTTTTTTCTTTGTTGCACAAGGGCTTTACTGCTAGCATTGAAGTAACTTCTTAACAAGCCCGGGTCCGTTTTCAGGTTCTCGAGGTTCTCCTGGGGCCATTTAGCCGCGCGGCTGGGGAGTGAGGATTTTGGGTTTTCTCGACACATTGCTGGGGCGCAAGCACACGCCCATGATCGGGCTGGACATCAGTTCGTCCAGCGTCAAGCTGGTCGAACTCGATCAGACGCCCAGCGGCGAGTACGTGCTAGAACGCTTCGCCTCCGAGCCCTTCGAGAAGGGCTGGATCACCGACGGCCAGATCGAGAAGTTCGACGAGGTCGCGGCGGCGGTCAAACGCGTGGTCAGCAAGAGCGGCACGAAGACCAAGCAGGTCGTGATGGCGATGCCGCAGTCGGCGGTCATCACCAAGAAGATCATGCTGCCTGCCGGCCTGCGCGAAGAAGAGATGGAGATCCAGGTCGAAAGCGAGGCCAACCAGTACATCCCGTTCTCGCTGGACGAGGTGAGCCTGGACTTCTGCGTGATCGGCCCGAGCCCCACGTCGGCCGGTGACGTAGAGGTGCTGATTGCGGCCAGCCGCAAGGATCGCGTGCAGGACCGCCAGGGCCTGGCCGAGGCTGCCGGGTTGAAGCCCGCGGTGCTCGACATCGAGTCGCACGCCTCGCGCCTGGCGATGAGCCGCGTGGTGGCCGCACTCCCGAACGAGGGCCGCGACGCTCTGGTGGCGCTGTTCGAGATCGGCGCCGACACCACGAGCCTCAAGGTGCTGCGCGACGACGAGATGCTGTACGACCGCGACCAGGCCTTCGGCGGTTCGCAGCTGACGCAGCTGATCAGCCGCCAGTACGGCTTTTCGTTCGAGGAAGCCGAGACCAAGAAGCTCAGCGGCGACCTGCCCGAGGACTACGAGAGTGCGATCCTGAATCCCTTCGTGGACAGCCTGTCGCAGGAAATCGGCCGCGCGCTGCAGTACTTCTTCACCAGCACGCCGCACCACAAGGTGCACTACGTGATGCTGGCCGGTGGTACCGCCACGCTGCCGGGGTTGAAGGATCGAGTCACCGACCTCACCGGTTTCGCCTCCAGCGTGGTCAACCCCTTCGACCAGATGCAGCTCGGGGCGGCCGTGCGCGAAAGCCGGGTGCGCCGCGAAGCGCCGGCCTATCTCACCGCCTGCGGGCTGGCGATGCGGAGGTTCCTGCAGTGATACTGATCAACCTGCTGCCGCACCGCGAGGAGAAGCGGCGCCAGCGCAAGCGTTCGTACTTCATCAGCCTCGGGCTGAGCGCGCTGGTGGGTGCGGCGATCGTCCTGGTGTGGTACTCGGTGCTGCAGCAGATGAACTCGGCGCAGGAGTCTCGCAACGCCTTCCTGAAGGCGGAGATTGCGCGCCTGGATGCGCAGATCAAGGACATCGCGACACTGCGTGCCGAGATCGAGGCGCTCAAGGCGCGCCAGAAGGCGGTGGAAGACCTGCAGACCGACCGCAACGTGCCGGTGTACCTGCTGAATGAATTGGTGAAGCAGGCGCCCGAGGGTGTCTACCTGACCAGCATCAGGCAGAACGGCCAGATCGTGTCGCTCAGCGGCGTTGCGCAGACGAACGAACGCGTGTCCGAATTCCTGCGCAACGGTCTGTACAACTCCACCTGGCTCGAGCGGCCCGAACTGGTCGAGATCAAAGCCTCGGGCGGTAGTGCCGGGTCGCGCGATCAGCGCCGGCTCTTCGACTTCCTGATGCGCGTCACCATCAAGCGGCAGCAAAGCGCCCCCGCGGCCGCTGCGCCTGCATCCGGCGCAGCGCCGGCCAAAGCGAGCTGAGGTCCCAATGGCCAAGCCATCCACGATGGGCTTCGACGTCACCGGTTTCGTCGATCAAGCCGCCTCGCAGTTCCGCAACCTCAATCCGAACGAGCCCGGCCAGTGGCCGCCGCTGCCACGGATTGCCACCTGGCTGGTGGCGATGATCGGCATCGTCGCCATCGGATGGTTCGTCCTGCTGCAGTCGGAGTCAGAGGCGCTGGAAGCGCTGCGCCAAACCGAGCCCAATCTGAAGAACACGTACAAGGACCGGCTCGGGCAGGCGGTGAACCTGAGCGAATACCGCAAGCAGAAGCTGCAGGTCCAGGAGTACGTGACCCAGCTCGAGAAGCAACTGCCCGGCAAGGCCGAGATGGACGCGTTGCTGTCGGACATCAACCAGTCCGGCCTCGGTCGCGGGCTGCAGTTCGAACTGTTCCGGCCCGGGCAGCAACAGATCAAGGACTACTACGCCGAACTGCCGATCGCGATTCGCGTGAGCGGCCGGTATCACGACATCGGATCCTTTGCGGCCGACGTCGCGAACCTTTCCCGCATCGTGACGCTACAGAACCTGACGATCGTGCCGGTCGGTCAGGCCGGCGTGACCGGCATCCTGGCCATGGACGCGACGGCGCGGACCTACCGGTACCTTGACGCCGCCGAGATCGCCGAGCAGAAGCGCGCGAGCGCCAAGCCGGGAGTCAAGAAATGAAACGGCTCCACCCGTTCCTTCTGACTGGCGCCGTCGTGGGTTCGGCGCTGCTGGCTGGCTGCAGCCCGGACCACGAGGAACTGCGCGCCTGGATGGAGCAGCAGCGACGCGAGGCCAAGCCCAACGTCAAGCCGCTGCAGCCGCCGAAGAAATTCGATCCTCAGCCCTACACCGCGACGCTCGCAGTCGAACCGTTCAGTAACCAGAAACTCTCGGTAGCCATCAAGCAGGAGGCCAAACAGCCGAACTCCCTGCTGGCGGCCGAGATGAACCGCCGCAAGGAGCCTCTGGAGGCCTATCCGCTGGACAGCATGAGCATGGTCGGCAGCGTCAACAAGCAGGGGCAGCCTTACGCGCTGCTGCGCGTGGACAGCCTGCTGTACCAGGTCAAGGTGGGCGACCACCTGGGCCAGAACTACGGCCGCATCATGAAGATCGCCGAGACCGAGATCGTCTTGCGCGAGCTGGTGATGGATTCAGGCGGCGAAATGATCGAGCGCCCCGCCACGCTCCAACTGCAGGAGAAGGCGCGATGAGAGCACAAATGGAGATCCGAACCATGTTGCATTGGCGAGTCGCCGTTGCCGTCGTCGCGGCCGCCGGCGCCTGGTTGTCACCCGCGCTGGCACTGGCGCAAAACGCGATCCAGTCGGTCACGAGCAGCCAGCAGGCTGGCACGGAGGTCGTCCGCATCGAACTGAGCGAACCCCTGGCTGCAGTACCCAACGGTTTTGCCGTCCAGGCGCCACCGCGTATCGCCATCGACCTGCCTGGCGTGCGCAATGGCCTCGGCCGCAGCAGTGTGGAGGTCAACCAGGGCAACCTGCGTTCGGTGAGCGTGGCGCAGTCCGGTGACCGATCGCGCCTGGTGCTGAATCTCAAGCAGCCTTCGAGCTACAAGGCGCAGCTGCAGGGCAATGCGCTGCTCCTGGTGCTGGACAGTTCCGCCTCTGGCCTCGCCGCCGCGAGCACCGCGGGGGCCGCAGACACGTCGACGCAGTTCTCGCCGGCGCAGAGCGAGGCCGTGCTGGCGTTGCGCGACATCGATTTCCGACGCGGCCAGGACGGCGCCGGGCGCGTGATCGTCAGCCTGCCCAGTTCCCAGGTGGGCGTCGACATCCGGCAGCAGGGTCAGGCTCTGGTTGTCGAGTTCATGCGCTCGAGCCTGCCTGAGAACATGCGGCGACGGCTGGACGTCACCGACTTCGGCACCCCCGTCAAGACGGTAGCCAGCTTCCAGAGCGGCGACCGCGTGCGCATGGTCGTGGAGCCCACCGGCGCGTGGGAGCACAGCGCCTACCAGAGCGACAACCAGTTCGTGCTGGAGGTGCGTCCCGTCAAGATCGACCCAAACAAGCTCACGCAGGGTCCAGGCTTCCAGGGCGAGAAACTCAGCCTGAACTTCCAGAACATCGAAGTGCGGGCACTGCTGCAGGTGATCGCCGACTTCACCAACTTCAACGTCGTCACCAGCGACACCGTCACCGGCACGGTCACCCTGCGCCTGAAGGACGTGCCCTGGGATCAGGCACTCGACATCATCCTGCAGAGCAAGGGTCTGGGCGTGCGCAAGAACGGCAACGTGCTCTGGATCGCGCCGAAGGATGAGTTGGCCGCGAAGGAGCAGGTGGACCTGGAGGCTCGCAAGAAGGTTGCGGAACTTGAGCCGCTCCGCACGCAGTCCTTCCAGCTCAACTACACGAAGGCCGAGACGGTTGCGCGGGGCTTGACCGGCCAGTCCGGTAGCGCAGGCGGCGGATCCGGCGCGCAGAACACGCGCATCCTGTCGCCACGCGGCAGCGTGATCTTCGAAACCCGCACGAACCAGCTCTTCGTCAACGACATCCCTTCCAAGCTGGAAGAAGTGCAGGCGATGATCGCCAAGATCGACATTCCGGTACGCCAGGTGCTGATCGAGGCGCGGATCGTCGAGGCCGACGACAGCTTCGGCCGTTCGCTGGGTGTCAAGCTCGGCGGAACCGACCTGCGCGGAATTCGCGGCGCCGGAACCCCTGGTTTCGGGGTTGGCAATGGCTACGTCGGCATCGGCGGAAACTATTCGAACGTCGGCGTCCAGACGGGCCAGACACCGAACACCTCCACCAGCTACATCCCCGACTCCCAGTTCGTGAATCTGCCCGCCAGCACGACGTTCGCGAGCGGAGCCACCGCGGCGACCTTCGCCCTCTCTCTCTTCAGCTCCAGCGCCAACCGGTTCCTGAACCTGGAGCTCTCCGCTCTGGAAGCCGAGGGCAAGGGCAACATCGTCTCCAGCCCGCGGGTCGTGACGGCCGACCAGACCAAGGCCCGCATCGAGCAAGGCGAGGAGATCCCCTACCAGCAGGCCACGTCGAGCGGCGCCACCTCGGTGGCGTTCAAGAAGGCCAGTCTGAGCCTGGACGTGACCCCCCAGATCACGCCGGAAGGCAATGTGATCCTGGACCTGGAGGTGAACAAGGACAGCCGCGGCGAACTGACCACCGCGGGTCCGGCCATCAACACCAAGCAGGTCAAGACTCAGGTGCTGGTGGAGAACGGCGGCACCGTGGTCATCGGCGGCATCTTCACGCTCGACGAGCAGAGCACGATCAACAAGGTGCCGGTGCTGGGCGACATCCCCTACCTGGGCCTGCTGTTCCAGAACCGCGTCAAGAGCACCCGCAAGACCGAACTGCTGGTGTTCATCACGCCGAAGATCGTCACCGACCGCTCCGCCGCCCGCTGAGGCGCGGCGCCCAACGCAGACTGCCATCGTCCAGCCGCCAGCCGCGCTCACGATCTCCCTCGTCGGCATGCCCGGCTGCGGCAAGTCGACGGTGGGCCGGCATCTGGCGCGGCAGCTGAGCCTGCGTTTCGTCGACAGCGACGCCGAGATCGAGAAGCGGATCGGCATGCCGATCCGCGACTACTTCGCGATGCAGGGCGAAGCCGCCTTCCGCGACGTCGAGCAGGATGTCGTCGACGAACTCACCGCAGGAGAGGGCCAGGTGCTGGCCACCGGTGGTGGGGCCGTGCTGCGGCCGTCCAATCGCGATGCACTGCACTCGCGCACCCATGTCTTCTACCTGCGCAGCACCCCCGAGGAACTGTTCCGGCGCCTGCGTCACGACACCCACCGGCCGTTGCTGCAGGTGGCCGACCCGCAGTCGCGGCTGCGCGATCTCTACCGAGAGCGCGATCCGCTGTACCGGCGCACCGCGCACTTCGTCGTCGAGGCGGCGCGCCCTTCGGTGCCTTCGCTGATCAGCATGGTGATGATGCAGCTCGAGCTCGCAGGACTCGTGGACCCGACCCGACTGCCTCCGCCGGCACCGGCGCCCGGCCGGCCCTGAGCACGGTCGGGCCGTAAACTCGGCCGCATGCATGCAGCCGATCCCGCCCGCACCGTGACGGTGTCCACGCCGGACCGCCGCTACGAGATCCGCATCGATGGGGGATTGCTGGGGAACGAAGAGGCCTGGCGCGGCCTGCCGCCGTCGGCGCAGGCGGTGATCGTCAGCAACCCGACGGTCGATGCGCTCTACGGCGCGCCGCTCGAGGCGGCGCTGCGACGGCACCACCGGCAGGTCAGCCGCGTGATGCTGCCCGACGGCGAGTCGCACAAGAACTGGTCGTCTCTGAACCTCGTCTTCGATCACCTGCTGGCGCACGGCTGCGACCGCAGGACGGTGCTCTACGCGCTCGGCGGCGGCGTGGTGGGCGACATGACCGGCTTTGCCGCCGCCACCTACATGCGCGGCGTGCCCTTCGTGCAGGTGCCGACCACCCTGCTGGCGCAGGTGGACTCTTCCGTGGGCGGCAAGACCGCGATCAACCACCCGCTCGGCAAGAACATGATCGGTGCGTTCTACCAGCCGGCGCGGGTGATCTGCGATCTCGACACGCTGCGCTCGCTGCCGCCGCGCGAGCTCTCGGCGGGGCTGGCCGAGGTCATCAAGTACGGGCCGATCGCCGACATGGCCTTCCTCGACTGGATCGAAGCCCACCTGGCAGCGTTGCGGGCCTGCGACCGCGACGCGCTGGCCCACGCCGTGCAGCGTTCCTGCGAGATCAAGGCCTGGGTGGTCGGACAGGACGAGCGCGAGAGCGGCCTGCGCGCCATCCTCAACTTCGGCCATACCTTCGGGCATGCCATCGAGGCCGGCCAGGGCTACGGCGCCTGGCTGCATGGCGAGGCGGTGGGCTGCGGCATGGTGCTGGCGGCGGCGTTGTCGGCCGAGCTCGGCCTGGTCTCGGCGGAGTTCGTCGTCCGCTTGACGCGCCTGATCGAGCGCGCCGGACTGCCGACGCGAGCGCCCCGCATGGCGGGCGAACGCTGGCTGGAGCTGATGCGTGTCGACAAGAAGGCCGAGGCCGGCCAGATCCGCTTCGTCGTGATCGAGTCGCCGGGCCGCGCCGGTTTGCGCGCGGCGCCCGACGAAACGGTGCTGGGCGTGATCGAGCGCCACAGCGACGCCGCCGCGTGAACCCCGACGCGCTCGCGCCCTGGGCCAGCGACCCGCGCCGCACGCGCGGCCGTCGCATCCACGAGGCCGCCGCGCCGCCGCGCAACGAACACCAGCGCGACCGCGACCGCATCGTGCACAGCACGGCCTTCCGGCGCCTGGTGTACAAGACCCAGGTCTTCCTGAACCATGAAGGCGACCTCTTCCGCACGCGGCTGACGCACTCGCTCGAGGTCGCGCAACTCGGCCGCTCGGCCGCACGCGCGCTGCGGCTCAACGAGGACCTCGTGGAAGCGCTGGCGCTGGCACACGACCTGGGCCACACGCCCTTCGGCCACGCCGGCCAGGACGCGCTGCACGCGTGCATGCGCGAGCACGGCGGCTTCGAGCACAACCTGCAGAGCTTGCGCGTGGTGGATGAACTGGAGGCGCGCTACGCGGCCTTCGACGGGCTGAACCTGTGCTTCGAGACGCGCGAGGGCATCCTCAAGCACTGTTCGCGCCGCCACGCCGAGATGCTGTGCGCCGGTGAGTCGACGCATCCGGCGCGGAGATTCCTCGACGGGCTGCGGCCCAGCCTCGAGGCCCAGCTCGTCAACGTCGTCGACGAGCTGGCCTACAACACGCACGACATCGATGACGGCGTGCGCTCGGGCCTCGTCACGATGGAGCAGTTGGGCGAGGTGCCGCTCGTCGCGCGGCTGCGCGACGAGGTGCTGGCGGAGCACCCTCTGCTCGCGGCCCGCCCGGGCAAGCGTCTGCTGTTCGAGATGCTGCGCCGCCTGCTGTCGGTGCTGCTCGCCGATCTGGTCGCCGCCACCACCCAGGCCATCGAGACGCACTGCCCGGCCGATGCGGACGCGGTGCGCGCGGCCCCCGCGCTGGCCGGCCTGGGCGACGCCCTGCAGGCGGAGTGCGCCGAACTCAAGCGCTTCCTGTTCGCCCAGCTGTACCGGCACCCTCAAGTGGTGCAGTCGACCTCGCTCGGACGCACGGTGGTGACCGAGCTGTTCGACGCCTACTGCACGACGCCCGCCGAGATGCCCGAGGACTTCGCCCGTTCGCCGGACCGCTTCCGAGCCGTGGCCGACTACATCGCCGGCATGACCGACCGCTACGCCATGCGCGAGCACCAGCGCCTCACGGGACGGCGCCTGTTCGACTGAGGCGCCGCGGATGGCCCGCCTGGCGCGTCTGGCCCTCGGCGGCCACACGCACTACCTGATCCAGCGCGCGCACGGCAGCGTGGCGGCCCGCGGTGCATTCGCCGACGAGGCCGACCGGCGTGCCTTCCTGGCTGCCCTGCACGAGGCCGCCGTGGCCGAGCGCGTGCAGCTTCATGCCTACGCACTGCTGCCTCATGAGGTCCAGTTGCTGCTGACGCCCGTCGAAGGGCACGCCCTGGGACGACTCATGCAGGCCTTGGGGCGACGCTATGTGAGCGCCTACAACCGCCGGCACCACCATCACGGCAGCCTGTGGGACGGCCGCTTCCGCTGTGCGGTGGTGGAACCCGGCCACACCCGCCTGGGCCTGTTGCGCCTGGTGGACGGGCAGTCGCCCGAGCCCGGCGTCACCAGCGCGCAAGCCCACGCTGGCGGTCCGCGCGAGCCCTGCCTGACCGATCCGCCCGAGCTCTGGGCGCTCGGCAACACGCCCTTCGAGCGCGAGGCGGCCTATCGCGAGCTGCTGGCCGCCGGTCTGTCGGCCGAGCCGGCCGACGCCTGGCGGCGGGCGGCCCTCGGGGGGTGGGTGATCGGCTCGCCCGTCTTTGCCGCGGAAGTGGCGGAACACAGCGCCCGCCCTGCCCGCCCGCGCAAGCCCGGCCGACCCAGGCGCAGCGCCGCCTGAGCCGGTCTTGGCACGGCACGTGCAACAGGCGGCACGTGCAGCGGACGGATCCATTGTTGTGTCCCCTATTACAGGCATATATCGACTGGCAAACTGATATCGGGGTCAGACCCCTTTTATTGTGATTGTCGCAATTGCTGCACTGCGATAGGCTTCTCGGCCTTTTGTGCCCAGCCTGCTTGAGGAGCGCGCCATGACCCAACCCGCCGTCCCTGCCTCCCGCGAGGAGATCGACGCACTGGCCGGGCAAGGCCTCTACAACCCGGCCGGCGAACACGACGCCTGCGGTGTCGGCTTCGTGGCGCACATCAAGGGCCAGAAGTCGCACGCCATCGTCCAGCAGGGCCTGAAGATCCTGGAGAACCTGGACCACCGCGGCGCGGTGGGTGCCGACAAGCTGATGGGCGACGGCGCCGGCGTGCTGATCCAGATCCCGGACGACTTCTACCGTGCCGAGATGGCGGCCCAGGGCGTCGCGCTGCCGCCGCCCGGCGAGTACGGCGTCGGGATGATCTTCCTGCCCAAGGAACACGCCTCGCGACTGGCTTGCGAGCAGGAGCTGGCGCGCGCGGTGAAGGCCGAAGGCCAGGTGCTGCTGGGCTGGCGCGACGTGCCGGTGGACCGCGAGATGCCGATGTCCCCCGCGGTGCGCGCGAAGGAGCCGGTGATCCGCCAGATCTTCATCGGCCGCGGCACCGACGTCATCGTGCCGGACGCACTGGAACGCAAGCTGTACGTCATCCGCAAGACCGCCAGCGCGGCGATACAGGCCCTGAAGCTCACGCACAGCCGCGAGTACTACGTGCCCAGCATGAGCTGCCGCACGGTCATCTACAAGGGCCTGCTGCTGGCCGACCAGGTCGGCGTCTACTACAAGGACCTGGCCGACCAACGCGTGGTCTCGGCGCTGGCGCTGGTGCACCAGCGCTTCAGCACCAACACCTTCCCCGAATGGCCCTTGGCGCACCCGTACCGGATGGTGGCGCACAACGGCGAGATCAACACCGTCAAGGGCAACTTCAACTGGATGCGCGCCCGGGAGGGCGTGATGAAGAGCCCGGTGCTGGGCGACGACCTGAAGAAGCTCTACCCCATCAGCTTCGAGCACCAGAGCGACACCGCCACCTTCGACAACGCGCTCGAGTTGCTGACGATGGCCGGCTACCCGCTCGCCCACGCGGCGATGATGATGATCCCCGAGGCCTGGGAGAACCACGAGCTGATGGACGCGCGCCGGCGCGCGTTCTACGAGTACCACGCCGCGATGCTGGAGCCCTGGGACGGCCCCGCCGCGATGGTGTTCACCGACGGCAAGCAGATCGGCGCCACGCTCGACCGCAACGGCCTGCGTCCCGCACGCTACATCGTCACCGACGACGACCTCGTCGTGATGGCCAGCGAGAGCGGCGTGCTGCCGGTACCGCAGGCCAAGATCATCAAGAAGTGGCGGCTGCAGCCGGGCAAGATGTTCCTGATCGACCTGGAACAGGGCCGCATCGTCGACGACGAGGACCTGAAGAACCAGTTCGCGAACGCACGCCCGTACCGGCAGTGGATCGAGAACGTGCGCATCCGGCTCGACGCCATCGCGCCCGGCCCGGGCGCGCAGCCCTCCACCGAATCGCTGCTCGACCGCCAGCAGGCCTTCGGCTACACGCAGGAAGACCTGAAGTTCCTGCTGGCCCCGATGGCCGCCAACGGCGAGGAAGGCATCGGCAGCATGGGCAACGACAGCCCGCTGGCCGTGCTGTCCGACAAGAACAAGCCGCTGTTCAACTACTTCAAGCAGTTGTTCGCGCAAGTCACGAACCCGCCGATCGACCCGATCCGCGAAGCCATCGTGATGTCGCTGAACAGCTTCATCGGCCCGAAGCCGAACCTGCTGGACATCAACGCGGTGAACCCGCCGATGCGGCTGGAAGTGACGCAGCCGGTGCTGGACTTCGACGACATGGCGCGCCTGCGCAGCATCGCCGAGCACACCAGCGGCAAGTTCCGCAGCTACGAGCTCGACATCACCTACCCGCTGGCCTGGGGCCGCGAAGGCGTGGAGGCCAAGCTCGCATCGCTGTGCGCGGAAGCGGTGGATGCGCTGAAGAGCGGCCACAACATCCTCATCATCACCGACCGGCGCATGAGCCGCACGCAGGTGGCGATTCCGGCGCTGCTGGCGCTGTCGGCCATCCACCACCACCTGGTGCGTGAGGGCTTGCGCACGACGGCTGGTCTGGTCGTCGAGACCGGTTCCGCGCGCGAGGTGCACCACTTCGCCGTGCTCGCGGGCTACGGCGCGGAGGCCGTCCACCCGTACCTCGCGATGGAGACGCTGGCCGAACTGCAGGGCTCGCTGCCGGGCGTGGCCGATGTCGACAAGGCGATCTACAACTACATCAAGGCAATCGGCAAGGGTCTCTCGAAGATCATGTCGAAGATGGGTGTCAGCACCTACATGTCGTACTGCGGCGCCCAGCTGTTCGAAGCCATCGGCCTGCAGAAGGACTTCGTCGAGAAGTACTTCCGCGGCACCGCCAGCCAGGTGGGCGGCATCGGCGTGTTCGAGGTGGCCGAGGAAGCGCTGCGCATGCACCACGCCGCATTCGGCAACGACCCCGTGCTGGCCACCATGCTCGACGCCGGCGGCGAGTACGCCTGGCGCGTGCGCGGCGAGGAGCACATGTGGACGCCCGATGCGATCGCCAAGCTGCAGCACAGCACGCGCGCGAACAAGTGGGAGACCTACAAGGAATACGCGCAGATCGTCAACGACCAGAGCCGGCGTCACATGACCTTGCGCGGGCTGTTCGAGTTCAAGGTGGACCCGAGCAAGGCCATCCCCGTCGACGAGGTGGAGCCTGCGGCCGAGATCGTCAAGCGCTTCGCCACCGGCGCGATGTCGCTCGGCTCGATCAGCACCGAAGCCCACAGCACGCTGGCGATCGCGATGAACCGCATCGGCGGCAAGAGCAACACCGGCGAAGGCGGCGAGGATCCGGCGCGCTACCGGCAGGAACTCAAGGGCATCCCGATCACGGCCGGCACCAAGGTCAGCGACATCATCGGCCAGTCGGTCATCGAGTCCGACTACACGCTGAAGGACGGCGACAGCCTGCGCAGCAAGATCAAGCAGGTGGCCTCGGGCCGCTTCGGCGTCACCACCGAGTACCTGGTGAGCGCCGACCAGATCCAGATCAAGATGGCCCAGGGTGCCAAGCCCGGCGAAGGCGGCCAGCTGCCGGGCGGCAAGGTGTCCGACTACATCGGCTTCCTGCGCTACAGCGTGCCCGGCGTGGGCCTCATCAGCCCGCCGCCGCACCACGACATCTACTCGATCGAGGACCTCGCGCAGCTGATCCACGACCTGAAGAACGCGAACCCGCGCGCATCGGTCAGCGTGAAGCTGGTGAGTGAAGTGGGCGTCGGCACCATCGCGGCCGGTGTCGCCAAGTGCAAGGCCGACCACGTGGTGATCGCCGGGCACGACGGCGGCACCGGGGCGTCGCCGTGGTCGTCGATCAAGCATGCCGGCACGCCCTGGGAACTGGGCCTGGCCGAGACGCAGCAGACGCTGGTGCTGAACCGCCTGCGTGGCCGCATCCGCGTGCAGGCCGACGGCCAGATGAAGACCGGCCGCGACGTCGTGATCGGCGCGCTGCTGGGCGCCGACGAATTCGGCTTCGCCACCGCGCCGCTGGTGGTGGAAGGCTGCATCATGATGCGCAAGTGCCACCTCAACACCTGCCCGGTGGGGGTGGCGACGCAGGACCCGGTGCTCCGCAAGAAGTTCGCCGGCAAGCCCGAGCACGTCGTCAACTACTTCTTCTTCGTCGCCGAGGAGGCGCGCCAGATCATGGCGCAGCTGGGCATCCGGCGTTTCGACGAACTGATCGGCCGCGCCGACCTGCTCGACACGAAGAAGGGCGTCGAACACTGGAAGGCGCGCGGGCTCGATTTCGGCCGCGTGTTCCACCAGCCGGCCGTGCCTGCCGACGTGGCGCGCTTCCAGTCCGAGGAGCAGGATCACGGCCTGGGCCGTGCGCTGGACGTGAAGCTGATCGAGCGCTGCCGCCCCGCCATCGAGCGGGGCGAGAAGGTGCACTTCATGGAGGATGCGCGCAACCGCAACCGCAGCGTCGGCGCGATGCTGTCGGGCGAGCTCATCCGCCACCGGCCCGAAGGGCTGCCCGACCAGACCATCTTCGTGCAGATGGAAGGCACCGGCGGTCAGAGCTTCGGCGCCTTCCTCGCCACCGGCATCACGCTGTACCTGATCGGCGACGCCAACGACTACACCGGCAAGGGCCTCTCGGGCGGCCGCGTCGCCGTGCGGCCGACGATCGAGTTCCGCGGCGACGCCACCAAGAACATCATCATCGGCAACACCGCGCTGTACGGCGCCACCAGCGGCGAGGCCTTCTTCCGCGGCGTGGCCGGCGAACGTTTCGCCGTGCGGCTGTCGGGCGCCACCGCGGTGGTGGAAGGCACCGGCGACCACGGCTGCGAGTACATGACGGGCGGCACCGTGGTCGTGCTCGGCAAGACCGGCCGCAACTTCGCGGCCGGCATGAGCGGCGGCGTGGCCTATGTCTACGACGAGGACGGCCACTTCGCCCGGCGCTGCAACACCAGCATGGTGGCGCTGGAGAAGGTGGTGCCGCGCGAGGAACAGGCCGGGCCCGCGGTGGGCCTGCACCGCGAGATGCCCGACGAGGCGCTGCTCAAGCAGCTGGTGGAAGACCACCACCGCTGGACCGGCAGCCTGCGCGCGCGCGAACTGCTGGACGCCTGGGGCGAGGCGCGCAGCCGGTTCGTGAAGGTGTTCCCGCACGAGTACAAGCGCGTGCTGGCCGCGCGCGCCGCCAAGGCCGAGGCATCGGCCGCCACCAGCAAGGCGCAGGCGTCGGCCGCCGCGGTCGCCGGCAAGTAACCTCAGAAGAGCACGGACATCATGGGCAAGGTCACGGGATTCCTCGAGTACGAACGCCTCGAAGAAGGCTACGAGCCGGTCGAAGCGCGTCTGAAGACCTGGAAGGAGTTCGTCATCACGCTGGCCGAGGACAAGGCCAAGGTGCAGGGCGCGCGCTGCATGGACTGCGGCACGCCGTTCTGCAACAGCGGCTGCCCGGTCAACAACATCATCCCGGACTTCAACGACCTCGTGTACCAGGGCGACTGGAAGCGCGCGATCGAGGTGCTGCACCAGACCAACAACTTCCCCGAGTTCACCGGCCGCGTCTGCCCCGCGCCCTGTGAGGCGGCGTGCACGCTCAACGTCAACGACGACCCGGTCGGCATCAAGTCGATCGAACACGCCATCATCGACCGCGCCTGGGCCGAAGGCTGGGTCAGGCCGCAACCGGCCTCCGTGAAGAGCGGCAAGAAGGTGGCCGTGGTCGGCAGCGGCCCGGCCGGCATGGCCGCGGCGCAGCAACTCGCCCGCGCCGGCCACGACGTGACGCTGTTCGAGAAGAACAGCCGCATCGGCGGCCTGCTGCGCTACGGCATCCCCGACTTCAAGATGGAGAAGAGCCACATCGACCGCCGCATCGAGCAGATGAAGGCCGAAGGCGTGGTGTTCCGCACCGGCGTGCTCGTCGGCAGCATGCCCGAGGGTTCGAAGGTCACCAACGACGCGAAGGAAACGGTCAGCGCCGAGCAGCTCAAGGCCGAGTTCGACGCCGTGCTGCTGACCGGCGGCGCCGAGACCAGCCGCGACCTGCCGGTGCCGGGGCGCGATCTGGACGGCGTGCACTTCGCGATGGAGTTCCTGCCGCAGCAGAACAAGGTGGTCGCGGGCGACAAGCTGAAGAAGCAGATCCGCGCCGACGGCAAGCACGTGATCGTGATCGGCGGCGGCGACACCGGCAGCGACTGCGTGGGCACCAGCAACCGCCACGGCGCGGCCAGCGTGACGCAGTTCGAGCTGATGCCGATGCCGCCCGAGCAGGAAGACCGGCCGATGACCTGGCCGTACTGGCCGTACAAGCTGCGCACGAGTTCCAGCCACGAGGAAGGCTGCGGGCGCGAGTTCGCCATCGCCACGAAGGAATTCGTCGGCGGCAAGGGCAAGGTCACCGGCCTGAAGACGGTGCGCGTGCAGTGGCAGGGCGGCAAGATGGTCGAGGTGCCCGGCAGCGAGCAGGAGTACAAGGCCGATCTGGTGCTGCTGGCGATGGGCTTCACCGCGCCAGTGGCCAGCGTGCTGGACGCCTTCGGCGTGGAACGCGACAACCGCGGCAACGCGAAGGCCGGCACCGAAGCCGTCGGCGGCTACCGCACCAATGTCGACAAGGTGTTCGCGGCCGGCGACATGCGGCGCGGCCAGAGTCTCGTCGTGTGGGCCATCCGCGAAGGCCGGCAGGCGGCGCGGACGGTGGACGAGTACCTGATGGGCGCCAGCACCCTGCCCCGCTGACGGCCGGCGGCAGGCTCCTCCCAAAGGAGGAGTTGAGAAGAGGAACCATTTCGGCCTGCGTGACACAATAGGTGCTTTCAAGCACAGGCTGTACGGGCGGCGCGTTCCCCCCGGCCCGTCAACCTTGTTGATCGACGACCCCTTCATCGAGATAGACCGCGTCACGTTCGGCTACGACAGCACCCGGACGATCCTCAAGGACGTGTCTCTCAAGTTCCCGCGCGGCAAGGTCACGGCCATCCTGGGCGGATCGGGCTGCGGCAAGACCACGCTGATGCGCCTGGTGGGCGGCGTGCATGCCGCCGACGCGGGCCGCGTGGTGTTCGACGGCGAGACCGTCAACACGCGCGACCGCGAGCAGCTGTTCCGCCTGCGCCGCCGCCTGGGCATGCTGTTCCAGTTCGGCGCGCTGTTCACCGACCTCACGGTGTTCGACAACGTCGCCTTCCCCCTGCGCGAGCACACCGAGTTGCCCGAGGCGATGATCCGCGACATCGTGCTGATGAAGCTCAACGCCGTCGGCCTGCGCGGCGCGGCGCACCTGAAGATCTCGGAAGTCTCGGGCGGCATGGCGCGGCGCATCGCCTTGGCGCGCGCGATCGCGCTCGACCCCGAACTGATCATCTACGACGAGCCCTTCGCCGGCCTGGACCTCATCAGCATGGGCGTGGCCGCCAAGCTCATCCGCACGCTCAACGACGTGACGCGCGCCACCTCGCTGGTGATCTCGCACGACGTGCCCGAGTGCATGGCGATCAGCGACTACGTGGTGCTGATGGCCACCGGCGGCCGCATCGTCGCCCACGGCTCGCCGAAGGACCTGATGGAGAGCCGGGATCCCGAGACGCGCCAGTTCGTGCGCGGCGAACCCGACGGCCCGGTCAAGTTCCACTACCCCGCGCCCGAGATCGCCGCCGATTTCGGCGTCGGCGCCTGAGGCGGCCGCGATGGAATCGATCCGTCGCCTGGGCGCCACCGCCCTCGAGCAGTTCCGCGGCTGGGGCCACGCCGCGTTCTTCTTCCTCGACGTGCTGCGCGCCGTGCCGCACGCGCTGCGCCGCTTCGGCCTGGTGGTGGCGCAGGTCTACGCCATCGGCAACCGCTCGCTGATCATCATCGCGGCCTCCGGCCTGGCGGTGGGTTTCGTGCTGGCGCTGCAGATGTACTACGCGCTGGTCACCTACGGCGCGGCCGAGAGCCTCGGCCTGATCGTGAACCTGGCGCTGGTGCGTGAACTGGGGCCCGTGGTCACGGCGCTGCTGTTCGCGGGCCGCGCCGGCACCTCGCTCACCGCCGAGATCGGCCTGATGAAGGCCGGCGAGCAGATCGCCGCGCTGGAGCTGATGGCCATCGACCCGCGGCAGCGCGTGCTGGCGCCGCGCTTCGTCGGCGGCATCGTCTCGATGCCGATCCTCGCCGTGTTGTTCTCGGCGGTGGGCATCCTCGGCGCGTACGTCGTCGCCGTGCTGCTGATCGGCGTGGACGCGGGCAACTTCTGGTCGATCATGCAGACGCGCGTGGACGTGTTCCGCGACGTCGGCAACGGCCTGGTGAAGGCCGCGGTGTTCGGCGTCATCTGCACCGTCGTGGCCCTCTACCAGGGCTACGAGACCGAAGCCACGCCCGAGGGCGTGGCCTACGCCACCACGCGCACGGTGGTGATCTCTTCGCTGTGGGTGCTGGGGATGGACTTCATCCTCACCGCCCTGATGTTCTCGACGCCCTGAGCGGGCGCGAGAGGGAGTACGGATTCATGGGCAAGAAAAGCATCGAGATGCTGGTGGGGTTCTTCGTGCTGCTGGGCATGCTGGGCCTCGTGTTCCTGGCGATGAAGGCGGCCAACCTCGGCAACGTGGGCGGCGGCGACACCTACACGCTCACCGCGCAGTTCGACAACATCGGCGGCCTGAAGGTGCGCGCCCCGGTGCGCACCGCCGGCGTCACGGTGGGCCGCGTCACGCGCATCGCGCTCGACGGCAAGAGCTTCAAGGGCGTGGTCACGATGGAGATCGACCGCGGCTACCAGTTCCCGAAGGACACGGCCGCGAAGATCCTGACCTCGGGCCTGCTGGGCGACCAGTACATCGGCTTCGACCCCGGTGGCGACGACAAGAACCTCGCGGCGGGCGAAAACGTGCCGCAGACCCAGTCGGCCGTGGTGCTGGAAGACCTGATCGGCAAGGTGCTGAGCAGCATCGGCGAGAAGTCGGCCGCCGCGCCGGCGGCCGGCGCCGCGTCGGGAGCGCTGAAGTGAATCTCTCGCGCCTGCTGCGGCTGGCTGCGGCCGCGCTGGTGATGGCGGTGCTGGGCGGCTGTGCCACCACCTCGCCGGGTGCCGCGCCGGGCACTCCGAACGACCCGTTCGAGAACTGGAACCGCAAGGTCTTCGCGTTCAACGACAAGGTCGACACCGCGGTGCTGAAGCCGGTGGCCGAGACCTACCGCGACACCGTGCCGAAGCTGGTGCGCACCGGCGTCGACAACGTGCTGGGCAACATCTACGACGTCTGGTCCACCGCGAACCACTTCCTGCAGGGCAAGTTCCAGACCGGGCTCGAGATGGGCATGCGGGTGCTGACGAACACCATCTTCGGCCTCGGCGGACTGCTGGATCCTGCCACGGAGGTGGGCTTGATCCGTCGACCCGAGGACTTCGGCCAGACGCTGGGCAAGTGGGGCGTCGCGACCGGACCCTACCTGGTGCTGCCCTTCCTGGGGCCGTCGACCGTGCGCGACGGCGCCGGCCTCGTCATCGATCGCCAGACCGCACCCTCGACGCTGCCCGACAGCCGCGGCGCGCGCTACAGCGTGCTGGCGCTGGAACTTGTGAACACCCGCGCGAATCTGCTGCAGGCCGGGGCGCTGATCGACCAGGTGGCGCTCGACAAGTACGCCTTCATCCGCGACGCCTACCTCGCACGCCGCCTCGACGCGCAGTACGACGGGGCGCCGCCGATGGAGACCTTCGACGACGAACCGGCCGATGCGGCGCCCGCACCGGGCACGCCCGCGTCGGCGCCCAAGCCGGCCGCAGCGGCCGCGTCGGCGCCGAAATAGCCAGCCGCGTTAAGGGCTGGTGGCCCGGTTCTCCGGGCCGCACGATGAAAGGATTGCCGTGTTCCAGAAACTCTTTGTTTCCTTCGCCCTCACCGCCGCGGTGGCCATGGCCCATGCGCAGGCCACGCCCGACGCGCTGGTGAAGCAGATCTCCACCGACGTGCTGGAGACCGTCAAGAACGACAAGTCGATCCAGGCCGGCGACATCGCCAAGATCACCGCGCTGGTCGACAGCAAGGTGATGCCCAGCGTCAACTTCGAGGCCGCCACGCGCTCTGCCGTGGGTCCGCAGTGGCGCGGCGCCTCGCCCGAGCAGCGCACGAAGCTGATGAGCGAGTTCAAGACCCTGCTGCTGCGCCTGTACTCCGGTGCGCTGACGCAGGTGAAGGACCAGAGCGTCGAGATCACGAAGACCCTGCCGGTGCAGGGCAGCACACAGGTGATCGTGCAGTCGGAAGTGCGCGGCAAGGGCGAGCCGATCAAGCTCGACTACCGCCTCGACAAGCCGGCCGACGCCACCGCCTGGAAGATCATCGACGTCAACGTCGGCGGCATCTGGCTGGTGCAGAACTACCGCTCGCAGTTCGCCGCCGAACTCACGAAGGGCGGCGTCGACGGCCTGATCAACGCGCTGGTCGAGCGCAACAAGGCCGCGGCCAAGTGATGAGCGGCATGCAACTGCCCGCCAAGGCGGCGCTGGCGGAGACCGCGGCGCTGGCGGCGCAGTTGCCGGCTGCGCTGGCCGACGGCAGCGGCCTGTTCACCGTCGACGCCTCGGCGCTGCAGACCTACGACACCTCCACCATCGCGCTGCTGCTGCAGGCGCGCCGCCTGGCCCAGGCGGCAGGCCGCGCCTTCACCGTCGTCGGCGCGCCCGCGCAACTGACGCAGCTGGCCGCGCTCTACGGCGTCGAGGAGCTGCTGTCGCTGTCGTCGGGCCCGGAGCGCGCCGGCTCGGCATAGCGCTTCAGGCGCAGGTTGCGCTTGATCTCCTGCAGCATCGGGCGCAGCCGCGCCGAACCCAGGCGCAAGGCGACGCCGGTGGTCAGGATGTCGATGATCAACAGGTGCAGCAGGCGCGACACCATCGGGCTGTAGCGGTCGGCATCTTCCGGGTGGTCGGCCGCCAGCAGGATGTGGTTGGCACCGCCGTTCTTGCAGGCCAGCGCCAGCGGCGAGCCGCTTGCGGTGATCACGATCAGCGTCGCGCCCTTGCGGCGCGCGATGTCGGCCACATCCAGCAGGTCGCGGCTGCGGCCGGAATTGCTGATGATCACGGCGCAGTCGCCGGCTTTGAGCATCGTCGCGCTCATCACCTGCATGTGGCCGTCGACCACCGCATTGGCCACCACGCCGAGGCGGAAGAACTTGTGCTGCGCGTCCTGCGCGACGATGCCCGAGTTGCCGACGCCGTAGAACTCGATGCGGCGGCTCTCGCCGGCATGGCGCCCGGCCTCGGCCAGCGCCTCGATCGCGCGCTCGATGCTCTGCCCGGCGGCGGCGTTGCGGTAGCGCAGCATCGCGGCCACCGCGTTGTCGATCACCTTCACGACGATGTCGCCGGCCTTGTCGTCGTCGTCCACCGCACGGTGCACGAAGGGCACGCCTTCGTTGACGCTGCCGGCCAGCTTCAGCTTGAAGTCGGCCAGTCCGTCGTAGCCGACGCTGCGGCAGAAGCGCACCACGGTCGGCTTGCTGACGTGCGCGCGCTCGGCCAGCTCGGCCACCGGCAAGGTGGCGAAGCTGCGCGGATCCGTCATCAGCAGCTTGGCCACGCGCTGCTCGGCCGGCGGCAGCGCCGGGATCGACGCCCGGATGCGGTCGAGCATCACTGCTCTTCGGCCCAGGCGCAGCCGTCGCGCGCCACCAGCGCGCTGGCGGCCGCCGGCCCCCAGCTGCCTGCCGCATACGGTCGCGGGCCGGCGGAATCGGCGCTCCAGGCGTGCAGCACCGGCTCCACCCAGCGCCAGGCCTGCTCCTGCTCGTCGCTGCGCACGAAGAGGCTCAGGCGGCCGGCGATGGCGTCCATCAGCAGCCGTTCGTAGCCACCCACGCGGTCGGTGGGAAAGGCCTTCTCGAAGTCCAGGTCCAGCGACACCGGCGACAGCATCTCGCGCCCGTCCGGATTCGGTCCGCCGCCCTTGGCCGCCAGCAGATGCAGCTCGAGTCCGTCCTCGGGCTGCAGCTTGATCACCAGCTTGTTGGCCGCGCGCGTGCCCGGAAAGATGGGGTGCGGCACCTCGCGGAAGTTGACGACGATCTGCGCGTCGCGCGCCGACAGGCGCTTGCCGGTGCGCAGGTAGAACGGCACGCCGGCCCAGCGCCAGTTCTGCACCTCGGTGCGCAGTGCCACGAAGGTCTCGCACAGGCTGCCCGGGGGCACCTTCACCTCGTCCTGGTAGCCCACCACCGCCTTGCCGTCCACGGTGCCGGCGCGGTACTGGCCGCGCACCACGTCGCGCGCCACGCTGTCGGGCGTGAAGGGCTTGAGCGAACGCAGCACCTTGAGCTTCTCGTCGCGGATCGCGTCGGCGTCGCTGGTGGACGGCGGCTCCATCGCGATCATCGTCAGGAGCTGCAGCGCGTGGTTCTGGATCATGTCGCGCAGGGCGCCGGTGCGGTCGTAGAAGTCGCCGCGCGTGCCCACGCCGATGCTCTCGGCCAGCGTGATCTGGATGTTGGCGATGCTCTCACGCCGCCACAGCGGCTCGAAGAGGGCGTTGCCGAAGCGCAGCGCCATCAGGTTCTGCACCGCCGGCTTGCCGAGGTAGTGGTCGATGCGCAGCGCCTGCTCTTCGCGGAACGCGCTCTTCACCACGCGGTTGATCTGCTGCGCGCTGGCCAGGTCGTGGCCGAGCGGCTTCTCCAGCACCACGCGCACGTTCGGGCCGTTCAGGCCCACCTTGCCGAGCTGCTCGCAGATCTGCGGAAACAGGTGCGGGCTGGTGGCCAGGAACAGCACCACGGTGTCGGCCGCGCGCTCGTCCAGCAGCTGCTTCAGGCCCGCGTAGTGCTCGGGCTGCGCCAGGTCCATGCGCCGGTAGTGCAGCAGTCCGGCGAAGGCCGAGAACTCCTCGTCGCTGGGGCGCTTGCCGGGGTCGACGTCGGCGAAGCGGTCATGGATGAACTGGCGGTACTCGGCGTCGCTGCGTTCGTCGCGCGCCACGGCCAGGATGCGCCCGCCCGGCGGCAGCTTGCCGTGGCGGTAGGCCTGGAACAGCGCCGGCATCAGCTTGCGCCAGGTCAGGTCTCCGGTACCGCCGAAGAGCACGAGGTCGAAGGACATGGGATGTAATTTAGTTACTTGACCCATGATGCCCAAGTTTCATCAGCCGGTCAACGCGCCCAGAGCCTGCTCCAGGTCGGCGATCAGGTCCCCGACGTGCTCGATGCCCACCGACAGGCGCAGCAGGTCCGGCGGCGCCGGCGTGCCCGCGCCCTCGACGCTGGCGCGGTGCTCGATCAGGCTCTCGGTGCCGCCCAGCGAGGTGGCGCGCTTCCACAGCTGCGTGTGCGCGGCGGTGGAAACGGCGGCCGCTTCGCTGCGCGCGCGGATCGACAGCATGCCGCCGAAGCCGCCCTGCATCTGCCGCTTCGCCACCTCGTGGCCGTGGCAACCCGGCAGGCCCGGGTACAGCACTTCGGCGACGCGCGGGTGGCCGTGGAAGTGCTCGGCGATGCGCTGCGCCGAGGCGCAGGCCGCGCGCACGCGCAGGTGCAGCGTGCGCAGGCCGCGCAGCAGCAGCCAGGCCTCGAACGAGCCCAGCGTGCCGCCGATCTGCGCCCGCACCTTGCGCACGCGCTGCCAGTGTTCGTTGTCGGCCCGCGTGGTGAGCGTGCCGGCCACCAGGTCGCTGTGGCCGTTGAGGTACTTCGTGGCCGCGTGCATCACCAGGTCGGCGCCGAGTGCGATGGGCTGCGTCAGCACCGGCGTCGGCACCGTGGAGTCCACCGCCAGCAGCGCGCCGGCGGCATGCGCGAGCTGCGCGCTGGCGGCGATGTCGGTCACGGTCCACAGCGGGTTCGCCGGGCTCTCGATCCACACCAGCTTGGTCTTCCCCGGTCGCAGCGCGCGCTGCAGCGCGTCGGGACTCGTCATGTCGATCAGTTCGACATCCAGCCCCCAGCCGCGCGCGAAGCTCATCAGCCAGTTGCGCAGCGACCAGTACATCACCTGCGGCGCCAGCACGTGGTCGCCCGGCTGCAGCGCCTGGAACACCGCGGTGGCGGCCGCCATGCCGCTGGCGAACAGCAGCGTCTGGTGCCCGCCTTCCAGCGCGTTGACCACCGCCTCGGCCTGGTCGAAGGCCGGGTTGTTGTCGCGCATGTAGATTCGGCCGCTGCGGTACTGGTTGTCGGCGTCGCGGATGTAGGTGCTGGAGACGTGGATCGGCGGCGTGATGGCGCGCGTGGCCTCGTCGATCCAGCCCAGCGCCTGGGCGGTGATGCTCTCGGGATGCTTGGTGCTCATCCCGGCGATTGTGGCCTCAGCGCTGGAAGGCGCCCGGTGTCCAGCTGGTCTGGCCCGGCTTGATCTCGCGCGTGCCCGCGGGCCATTCGAACTCGGCCTTCGGGCCCAGGTCCTGCCCGCCCACCTTGCGCGGGTCGACGCCGCTGTCGCGCCAGACCGAGCCCAGCGGCAGCTCGAAGCCGCCGGTGTAGATGTCGGCCAGCATGCCGCGCGTGGCGCTGCGGTTGCCTTCGAAGTGGCCCGGCGCGCCGAGCCAGAAGATGCCGGGGCCGACGAGCAGGTTGTTCACCGCCCACACCGGGGTGTTCTCGGGCAGCCGGTCCTTCACCACGCGCAGGAACCAGGCCGGCAGCCAGCCGTAGTTGATGAACGTGTTGTGCACCACGCGCAGCTCGTTCTTCTCCCACGCGTTGCCCTCGGTGCCGTAGGCCACCAGCACCGGGTTCTGGTTGTCCACGCCCTGGCCGATCACGTTGCCCAGCAGCGTGGCCACGCCGCCGTTGGCGAACTCCACCTCGTACGAAGCGCCGCCGCGCACGCCGTCGTGGATCATGTTGTAGGCGATGAAGGACTCGCGCGCGCGGCTCTTGATCAGGTGGCCTTCGAAGCCCTGCTGGAAGCGGCTGCCGGTGACCGTGAGCCTGGCGATGCGGCCCACGTTGAGCAGGTGGTACAGGCCGCCCACCACGCGGGGCGCCGCCCCGAAGGCGCAGGCGTCGATCGTCAGCTCGGCCTTGTCGTCGTTCTGCGCCAGCACGCCGTATTCGTTGTCGAAGAACTGCGCCTTCACCAGCTTGAGCTGGCCGCCCTCGTGGCGCACGCCGGCGCCGCCACCGTCCTGCGCGCGCATGCCGCGGAACTCCAGGCCCTCGATCACCACCTGGCCCCCGTGCACGGTCCACAGGGCCTTGAAGGCGCTGAGCTTGTTGGCGTCGCCGCGCACGATGGCGCGCCCCATCGCGCGGAAGGTCAGGCGGCGGTTCTCCAGCACCAGGCCGCCCGGGTACTCGCCCGCCAGCAGCTCGATCGTGTCGCCGTCGGCGGCCCGCGCCAATGCATCGGGCAGCGCCATCGGCGTGCCACCCGGCCCGACGACCCAGGTCTCCGCCGCCGCCGCACCCACGGCGGCGAACCACAGACCCAGCGCCAGCCAACCCCAACGGCGGATGGTCGCTGCCACCCTGCCCGGCTTCGCAATCATGGATGTCGGAAACGCCATCAGAACAACGGCTGCGAGTATCGCGTGGCCACCGGCCCGCGCCACGCGACGTCCTGCACCTGAGGGGCGGGAATATGGCGCGCCCGGCCGGCGGCCAACCCTTACAGCGGCACCTCGAAGCGCAGCTCGCGCCACTTCAGCAGCACGCTCTTCGGCGCGATCTTCTCGACCGTCACGCCCGGCGCGGCGGCCTCGCCTTCGCGCACCACCTGGCCGTTGACGATGACGAAGCGCGACAGCGCGCTCTCCGACCAGATCGACCCCCCCATCACCAGCGGCGGCAGCTCGCGGCGCTGCTCCGGGGACAGCTCGGCCAGCGTCGGCACGCGCAACGGCGCAGCGGCGGACGCAGCGGCCGGCACCGGTGCGGCCGCAACCACCGGCGCCGGTACCGGAACAGGCGCCGGCGCGCCCGGCGCCAGCGGCGCCGACCACCACCGGCAGCGCGAGCTCGGTGCCACCGGCGGGGCGGCGGGCGCCACCGCTGCCGGTGCAGGCGCGGGAGCCGTGGCGGGCCGCGACAGCCACCAGGCCAGCGCCGCCACGGCGGCACCCGCCACCAGGCCCAGTGCCAGCCCGCGCATCGGCATCCCGCGCCGCGCGCCCCGCGGCAGGTCGGGCTCGCCCGGCACCGGCTGCGCGTGCAGCCCCGGCACCTGGCCGCGTTCGCGCTCGGCCTGCGAGCGGCGCAGCGCTTCGAGGATGTAGGACATGCGCTAGCGCCCCCCGTCCGGCAGCGCCGCCAGGCGCGGTTCGTCGACGCCGGTCACGCGGTTCAGCTGCATCAGCGTCAGCGGGCCGGCCACGCCATCCAGCGGCAGGCCCTGGGCCAGCTGGAACGCGCGCACGCGCTCGGCCAGCGGGCGCCCGCCCGGCTGGCCGGCGGCGGCCAGCCGCTCGTCGAGCCAGGCGCGGCCGGCCGTGGATGCCGCCAGGTCCGCGCCTTCGCGCCAGCCGGCCGGCGTGCGCCAGAAGGTGGCGAACTCGCCGCGCCAGGCTTCCAGCAGCACCGGCAGCGCGAGCCTGAAGCTGCGCGTGCCCACCTGCAGCGTGGCGCCGCCCTCGCCCAGCCCCACCAGCACCGCATGCAGCGGCGCCGCGCTGCGCGGGGCGCGCAGCGTCAGCAGCGCCGGGCGCGCCACCTGGCGCAGCAGCCCGAGCCCGCCTGCCGGGCTGCGGAAACAAGCCAGGTTCGCCTGCAGCGCCGCGACGCAGGGATCGCCCTCGCCGATCGCGACGTTCCAGCGCAGCGCCAGCTCGCGCCAGGCCTGCGCGGGCTGCGCGTGCGCCACGGCCAGCAGCGCCTCGAGCCGGTCGAATTCGGGCAGCGGCGCCGCGGCGCCGGACGCCGGCACGGCCGTCGACGCGGCGCCGCCCGCGGCCGATGCCGCCGGCCCCGGCGTGCGTTCCGGTGCCGGGCGCGGCCAGCCGAACCAGGCCGCGGCGGCAAGCAGCAGCAGCACGCCGGCCGCGGCCGCCACCGCGTGCAACCGCCGGTCGACACCGGCACCGTCGCGCCCGAACACCTCGCGCGCCGCCTGTTCCACCGTGCGTTCGTCGACCCGCGTCTCGCTGCGCGCATAGGCGCCCAGCAGCGCGCGATCGGCCAGCAGGTTGATGCGCCGCGGCACGCCGCCGCTGAGCTTGTGGATGCGCGCCAGCGCACGCTCGCCGAAGGGCAGCGGCGCCTGCGGCCCCGCCACCGCGAAGCGGTGCCGGATGTACTGCCGCGTCTCGCCCGCCGACAGCGCGCCCAGGTGGTAGCGCGCGACGATGCGCTGCGCCAGCTGCTCCAGGTCGGGCCGCGCCACCAGCTCGCGCAGTTCGGGCTGGCCGATCAGCACGATCTGCAGCAGCTTGCGCTCGGCGGTCTCCAGGTTGGTCAGCAGGCGCAGCTGCTCCAGCACATCGGCCGCCAGGCTCTGCGCCTCGTCGATCACCAGCACCGCCTGGCGGCCCTTGGCATGCTCGGCGAGCAGGAAGGCGTTGAGCGCATCCACCAGCGCCTTCACGCTGTCCGCCCGCTCCGGCAGCGCGATGCCGAACTCGCCGCACACCGTCTGCAGCAGCTCCACCGCGGTGAGCTTGGGGTTGAAGACGTAGGCCACGGCGCAGTGCGGCGGCAGCTGTTCCAGGAAGCAGCGGAAGACGGTGGTCTTGCCGGCGCCGATCTCGCCGGTGAGCAGCACGAAGCCGCCGCCGCCGCCCAGTCCGTAGAGCAGGTGCGCCAGCGCTTCGCGGTGCTGCTCGCTCATGAACAGGAAGCGCGGGTCGGGAGCGATCGAGAACGGCTCCTTGCTCAGCCCGAAGAACGGCGCGTACATCCGGCGAGCATAGCGGGCGCTGCCGCCGCGCCGATGCCGGCCCGGGCCGTCAGGCCGGCGTGCCTTCCTGCAGCGCGCGCAGCGTGTGCGCCAGCGTGGCCATGTCCACCGGCTTGCCGATGTAGGCGTCGGCCAGCGCCGGGCCGGCCTCGCCGGCCAGCGGCGGCATGTCGCCCGAGCAGAACACGATCGCGGTGCGGCCGCGGCCGGGGTCGGCCGCCTCCGCCGCGCGGATGGCCTCGGCCAGCGCCTGGCCCGACAGCCCGGGCATGCGCAGGTCGGTGACCAGCAGGCGCACGTCGCCCTGGCGCCAGCGCGCCAGCGCGGCGTCGCCGCGTGCGGCCTGCACCACCTCGTGGCCCAGCCGCGACAGCGCCGCGGCCAGCAGCAGGCGCGCCACCTCGTCGTCGTCGCACAGCAGCAGCACGCCGTCGCGCCGCAGCGGCCCGCGCAGGGCGTCGCCGGGCTGCTGCAGCGGCACGCGCAGCGTCACGGTGGTGCCGGCGCCGGGGCGGCTGTCGAGCTCGACCTGCCCGCCCATCAGCCCCGCGAGGCGGCGGCAGATCGACAGGCCCAGGCCGCTGCTGGGCGTGCCGTCGTCGGCGGTGCCGTCGGCCAGCGAGACGTAGGGCTCGAACAGCCGCGCCTGCTGCTCGGGCGCGATGCCGCGGCCGCTGTCCTGCACCGCCAGCACCAGCTGCGGCGCGCCATCGTCGCCGGTGGCGGTGGCCGCACTCAGCGTGGCGCCGCCCTGCGCGGTGTACTTGGCCGCGTTGGACAGCAGGTTCAGCAGCACCTGCTTCAGCCGCAGCGGGTCGGCATGCACCGCGCGCGGCACCGTGGGCGCGATCTCCAGCGCCAGCGCGAGCCCCTTGGCGGCGAACACGCCGCGCTGCGCCTCGCGCAGCTGCTGCAGCAGCGCGTGCAGGTCGAAGTCGTGCGGCCGCAGCTCCAGGCGGCCGGCGTCCAGCCGCGCGGTGTCCAGCACGTCGTCGAGCAGCGCACCCATCGTGCGCACCGCGTCGCGTGCCACCGCCAGCGGCCGCGCGGCGGCGGGCGGCACGGCCTCCAGCTCGGGCGCCTGCAGCGCCAGCGCCAGCTGGTGCGCCGGCGCCCGCAGTTCGTGGCTGGCCTGCGCGAGCATCAGGTGGCGATCGCGCGCCTCGCGGCCCAGCCGCTCCTGCAGCTCGCGCTCGCGGCTGATGTCGATCACGTAGCCGGTCCACACCGTGCGGCCCTCGCGGTCGACGCTGCGCACGGCCTCGGAGTGGATCCAGCGCAGGCTGCCGTCCGGGTGCCGGTACGGCGCGCTGTGCGCGAAGCGCTCGCCGGTGGCGAGCGAGTGGCGCTGCGCCGCCTCGGCGGCGGCGCGGTGCTCCGGGCTGAGGCGGTCGCCGATGAAGCCGACCACGGTGCGGTCGGCCGGCGGGGCGATGCCGAAGAAGGCCTGCGTGCCCGACGAGTAGAAGGTGCGCTGCAGCTGGTTGTGCGCGTCGAGCACGTAGCGGAAGGCCACGCCGGGCATCGTGCGGCCGATGTCGTTGAGCTGCTCGTCGATGCGCCGCCGGTGGCGCAGCTCGGCGCGCAGGCGCCGCATCCACCACGCGGTGGCCACGGTCAGCAGCAGCAGCGCGGCGGCGGCCACGCCCAGCGCCGGGCCCCAGCGCCGCCAGGGGAACGGCGGCGCCAGGTCCACCGCCACCCAGCGCCGCAGCAGGCGCTCGTTCTCGGCCACCGGGATGTCGGCCAGCGCACGGTCGATCAGCGGCACCAGCGCCGCGGCACGCCGCGTGGTGGCGAAAGCGAAGTCGCCGGGCAGCTCGTCCACCGTGCCCAGCAGGCGCAGGCCGCCGCCGTCTCGGTTGATGCGCAGGTTGGCGAACAGCTTCACGTCCACCGCGGCCTCGGCGTCGCCGGCGGCCACCACGTCCATCGCCAGCAGGCGGTCGGACGGCGTCACGACGTGGATCTCGGGGTAGCGCCGCCGCACCGTGTCCAGCAGCGGGTGGTCGCGCGCCAGCGCCAGCCGCCTGCCGCGCAGGCTGGACAGGTCCCAGTACATCGGCGCGTCGGCGCGGCCCACCAGCATGTAGGGCATGCTGAAGTAGGGGCTCGAGAACACGAACTCGCGCGCGCGGTCCGGCGTGCGCGTGAGGAAGGGCGCCACGTCGATGCGTCCGCCGCGCAGCGCGTCGATCATCTCGGCCACGCTGGCGAAGGCGACGACCTCGGTGCCGACGCCGAGCCGGCTGCGCACCTGCTCCAGGTAGTCGGCCGCGATGCCGCTGTGCTCACCGCGCGCGTCGATGTCGTTGAGCAGGTCGAGCCCGCGCACGGCGCCCACGCGCCAGACCGCGAACTCGGCCAGCGTCGCGGCCTCGGCCGGCGAGACCGGCAGCGCGCTGCGCACGCGCAGCCCCCCGGGCACGGCCGACGCCGGCAGCGCGGCCAGCGCGGCGCCCTCCGAGCCCGCGCGCCAGCTGGCGATGCCGCGGTTGAGGATGGTCACGAGCTGCGGCCAGTCCTTGCGGACGCCGAAGTGGTAGTAGGTCTGCGCCTCGTCCAGGATCTGGCGCACCTCGATGCCCGGCACCGGCTCGCGCGCCAGCAGGTCCAGCGCCTCCAGCAGGCTGCCCAGGTAGGCACCCGCGCCGCCGTCGGCCACCCGGCGCAGCGCCTCCCCCGTGGTGACCACCGGCAGCACGCGCGCGCCGGGGAAGCGGCGCGCGACCACGTCGTTGCTGAAGTAGTCGCGTTCCAAGGCGTAGCGCGCCTGCTCCAGCGCCAGCGGCGGCGCGCCGCTGCGCGTGAACACCGCCACCGGCACCTGTGCGGTGCCGAGCGTGAAGTTGAGGTAGCGGCGGCGCTCGGCGGTGGAGGCCAGCGTCAGCACCATGTCGGCCTCGCCCTCCTGCACCGCCTTCAGCACGGCGGGCCAGCCCTCCTTCACCACGGGCTTGAGCCGGATGCCGAGCGCGCGCGCCAGCGTGCCCAGCATCTCGGCCTGCAGGCCCGAGATCTCGCCGTCGGGCTCCACGCGCTCGAACGGCGGCGCACCCACGCGCTGCAAGGCGACACGCACCTCGGGCAGCGCGGCGAGGAAGCGGCGCTCGTCCTCGGACAGCACCGCCGGGTTCAGCGCCACCTGCGGCGGGCCCGCGGGCGCGCGGAAGTGGTAGCCGCCCGCAGGCGCCTGCGCGGCGGCCACGCCGGCAAGGCCCAGCACCGTCAGCAGGATGCCCCAGCAACGCAGCAATCGACGCAAAACCGGCACCCCGCGCTCCGAACTTCGCGGCCAGTGTATCGACGGGGGACGGCCCGCAAACCCGACGCCCGGTCAGGTGCGCCAGATGCGTGGAACGGTGCCCGAAAGCGCCCAGGCCGCCTCGCGCCAGGCCGTCCGCACCTGCACCAGCAGCTCCATCACGGGCTCGACGCGCCGCGACAGCGCGCGCACCACCACCAGGCCCGGCTGCGGCGCGGTGGCACCGGCGCAGCCGGCCAGCGCATGGCCGGCGATGGCGGCGCGCGCCGCCTCCAGCAGCGCGTCGCGCCGCGCCGCGGGCAGCGCGGCCCCGGTGGCGAACCAGGCGGTGGCCAGCACCGGATGCCCGGCCCAGCCGGCGGCCGAGCGCAACAGCCGTGCGTCGTCGGCGGCGATGCGCGCCGACTCCAGCCAGCGGCCGGGCCACTGCAGCGTCTGCCGGAACCAGCCGTCGGCGAAGGGCTGGCCCGAGGCGGGCAGGCCCAGGGCCAGCACGTCCCAGCCGATCATCTCGGCGTCGCCCGCGAGTTCGAAGCGCACGCGGTTGTGCGCGCGGCAGCCGCTGTAGGCGATGGTCTCCAGCGGCAGCCACTCCAGCCGCGCACCGGCTGCCAGCGCCAGCTGCGCATGCTGCAGCGCGGTGGCGCCTTCGCTGCGGTAGAAGCGCGTGGCGCCCGGCGTGGTGAGCAAGGCGTGGCAGCCCGAGGCCAGTCGTGCGTCGATCAGCAGTTCGTCGCCCGCCACCACCCCGCCGGGCGGATGCAGCAGCACGTGGTGGCAGATGCCCGGCCCTTCCGGGTGCAGCGGCTGCAGCACGCGCAGCGGGCCGTCGTGCGCGGCGTGCCCCACGGTGCGGCCGTCGACGACGCGGTAGTCCAGCGCCAGCCGGCCGCGCCAGCCGGCGGCGGCGCCTTCGGGCAGCGGCGCGTTCACCGCGTGGCCCAGAAGCCGCGGTGCAGGGCGGCGATCTCGTCCTCCACCGCCGCCACCGGCCCGGTCACCTGCACCGCCTTCTGGCCGGCCGCGAAGACCACGCGGCACGGCAGGTCCAGCGTCGGGTTCTCGGCGTGGTTGCCGGTGAGCGCGAGCAGGCGTCTTTCCTCCAGCCCGTAGACCAGGCGGCCGATGTGCGCCCAGTACTGCGCGGCGGCGCACATCGCGCAGGGCTCCACCGTCGTCACCAGCGTGCAGTGCCACAGCAGCGCGGCGTCGAAGCGCTGCGCGGCGTCGCGCGCAAGCTCGCTCTCGGCATGGCGCACGGTGTCGACGTTGCCCTGCTCCATCAGCACGGTCTCGCCGTCGGGCGCGACAAGGACGGCGCCGAACGGGTGGTGTCCCGCCGCCACCGCCGCGCGCGCCACCTCGTTGGCGCGCCGCAGCGCTGCCAGGACCTGAACCTCGGTCACGGCGCAGCACCCCCTCCGGCGAAAGCCACGGATCCGGCCCCGCCGGTCGGTCGGCGAACGGCCCCCCCGGGGGGTACCGAGCGGAAGCGAGGTTGGGGGCTCACGCCGTCGAACCGCGGTGCGCCCAGGCGGTGGTGCGCCTCTCGATCCAGCTGAACAGCTCGTACATCGCCATCGCCATCGCGCCGATGGTCACCAGGCCGGCGAAGGCCAGCGGCATGCGCTGCTGGCTGGCCGCGGTCTGCATCAGGTAGCCGATGCCGGAGTCGCCCGCGGTCATCTCGGCCAGCACGGTGCCGACGAAGGCCAGCGTGATGGCGATCTTCAGCGAGCCGTAGAAGTACGGCATCGAGCGCGGCAGGCCCACCTTCACCAGCACGTCCCAGCGCCGCGCCCCCAGCACGCGCAGCACGTCCTCCAGTTCCGGCTCCAGCGTCGCCAGGCCGGTGGCGATGTTGACCGTGATCGGGAAGAACGAGATCAGGAACGCGGTCAGGATGCCGGGCCCGAGGCCGATGCCGAACCACACCACGAGGATCGGCACCACCGCGGCCTTGGGCACCGCGTTGAAGCCCACCATCAGCGGGTAGATCGCGGTGTAGGCGAGCCGGCTGCTGCCGATCAGGAAGCCCAGCAGCACGCCGACGACGATCGAGATCGCGAAGCCCAGCATCGTGACCCAGAAGGTCTTCCACGCCGCCTCGATCAACGGCCCCTTGAACTCGTGGAACTGCTGCGCGATCTGGCTCGGGCTCGGGAAGATGTACTCGGGGATCGAGAAGCCCATCACCACCAGCTGCCACAGCAGAAGGCAGGCGGCCAGCAGGATCAGCGGCGACCAGCGTTCGAGGTTGCGGCTGATCTTCATTGCGGCACCGCCACGCCCGACTTGCGCATCGCGCCGATGTGCCCGCGCAGCTCGTGCACGATGTCGGTGAACTGCGGCGTGTAGGTCACCTCCAGGTCGCGCGGGCGCGGCAGCTCGATCTCGCGCCGCACCACGAAGCGCCCCGGGCTGCGGCTCATGCAGTACACCGTGTCGGCCAGGAACACGCTCTCGCGCAGGTCGTGCGTGACGAGGATGACGTTGAACTTCTGCGCCGCGTGCAGGTCGCGCAGGGCGCACCACAGCTCCTCGCGCGTGAAGGCGTCGAGCGCGCCGAAGGGCTCGTCGAGCAGCAGCATCTTCGGCTCGTGCACCAGCGCGCGGCAGATGCTGGCGCGCTGCTGCATGCCGCCCGACAGCTGCCACGGGAACTTGTCCTCGTAGCCGGCCAGGCCCACGCTCTTCAGCAGTTCGCGCGCCTTGGCCTCGAACTCCCTGCGCTTCGCCTTGAACTGCGAGCGGTAGGGCTCGACGATCTCCAGCGGCAGCATCACGTTCTGCACCGTGGTGCGCCACGGCAGCAGGCTGGGCGCCTGGAACGCCATGCCGGTGATCTTCAGCGGCCCGGCCACCTCGCGGCCGTCGATGATCACCGTGCCGCGGCTCGGCCGCTTCAGGCCGGTGGCCAGCTTCATGAAGGTGCTCTTGCCGCAGCCGGAAGGGCCGACGATGGCGATGAACTCGCCGCGGCCCACCTGCAGCGAGATGTCCTCCACCGCGAACTGCTCCTTGGCGAGCAGCTCGTCGTTGTAGGCGAGCCAGACGTTGCGGAAATCGACGAAGGCGGTCATGGGGGAGGCAGGGAGTCGATCAGTTGCTGGAAGGTCCTGCGGTACAGCTCAGGCGCGTCGCTGAAGAGTCGGCTGTGGCCGCCGCCGGGCACCTCGACCCAGGTGACGCGCCCCGGCGGCGCGGCGTCGCGCAGGCGCCGGCCCAGCACCACGGGCACCGTGCGGTCGGCATCCCCGTGCAGCATCAGCAGCCGCGGCGCGTCGATGCGGCCGATGCGCGAGAGCGAGTCGAACTGCAGCGTGGTCACGGCCGCGCCGATGCGGCCCAGCCAGCCGGCCTCGGCCGCCACGTCGGGCAGCCGCGTGAAGGTGGACTCGAGCACCAGCGCGCCGTAGTCGCTGCCGCCGTGCAGCGTGGCGGCCAGCGACACCGCCGCCGCGCCGCCCATCGAGTGGCCGTAGATCACGCGCCGTGCGGCCGCGGGCTGCAGGCGCCGCAGTTCGGCGAAGGCCAGCGCCGCGTCGGCCGCGATGCTGGCTTCGTCCGGCACGCGCACCGTGCTCTCGCCCCAGCCGCGGTAGTCCACCGCCAGCACCGAGAAGCCGGCTTCGCGCAGCGCGTTGATCTTGGGCAGGTTGCCGTAGAGGTTGCGGAAGGTGCCGTGCAGGTACAGCAGCGCCGGCGCGCGCGCGTCGGCCTGCGGCAGCCACCACAGCGCCACCTGCTCGCCGCTGCCGTCGCCGGCCGGCACGGTGTAGCGCCGATCCTCCGGCCCGAAGGCCGCACGCTCGGCGTCCGAGCCCGGCGCGAAGGCCGCCGGCCGGCCCGGCGTGGGGCGCAGCGCCAGTTCGCTCTGCTTGTCCTGCAGCCAGGCGCAGCCCGACAACGCGAGCAGCAGCGCCAGCAGCAAGCCGTTCCGTGCCCGGTTCCACGGCGCGCGCCCTGCCGGCGCGGCCACAATCGGCGCCATGCGCTGTCCTCTCGTCCGGCCCGTCGGGGCCCTTTTTTTCGTCTGTGCCATGGGCGCCGCCCAGGCCGACGAGCCTACGCCGAAGCCCGCCGGCGAGGAGCCCAACCACTGGCGCCTGGTGGTCTCGCCCTACACCCACCACTTCCGCTACAGCGCCGAGCACAAGCCGGTCTGGGCGCTGGGCATCGAGCGCCGCATCGACGGCGACTGGCTGCTCGGCGCCACGCACTTCCGCAACTCCTTCGGCCAGCCCAGCGGCTACCTCTACCTGGGGCATCGCCACGAGCACGTGTTCGGCGTCGACCCGCTGTTCGTGCAGTGGTCGGCGGGCCTGATGTACGGCTACAAGGGCAAGTACCAGACGAAGGTGCCGCTGAACTTCAACGGCTACTCGCCCGGCCTGCTGGTGACGGCCGGGTGGCGCTTCAACCGTGAGTATTCGGTGGCCTTGCATCTGCTGGGCGACGCCGCCGTGATGCTGCAACTGGCCTACGACTTCGGCTCCTAGCTACTTCTTGGCCGCCGGCAGCACGTTGAGTTCGGCCTTCGACGGCAGGAACGCGTCGGTCCACACCGCGGTGGGGTCGATGCGCGTCTTGGTGCCGAAGGCGTCGCTCACCTGCGAGGCCATCAGCGCCAGCCGCCCGGGCACCGCCACGCCGAAGCCCTCGGCGCGCGCGTCGGGGCTGGCCACCACGCTGTCGATGGCCATGCGCAGGCGGCGCTTCTCGAGCTCGACGTTGATGATGCCGTCGCGCGCCTTCACGTACTCGATGGCCGGGTCGGGGTTGGCCATCACCTCCTTGATGCCCTTCAGGAAGGCGCTGACGAAGGCCTTCACCGCCGCCGGGTTCTCCTTCAGCAGCTTGGGGCTGGCGATGACGACGTTGCCGTAGAGCTTCACGCCGTGGTTCGGGTACGGCAGGATCACCACGTCCTCCGCCTTCACGCCACGCGCCTCCAGGTTCAGCAGGCTCGTGAAGCTGAAGCCGGTGATGGCCTCGATCTCGCCGCGCACCAGCATCGTCTCGCGCAGCGGCGGGTCCATGCTGGTCCACTGCACGCCGCTGATGTTGTTGGCCTTCGCGAAGATCGGGAAGGCGCGGCGGCCGGCGTCGAAACCCGGAGCGCCGAGCTTCTTGCCGTTCAGGTCGGCCGGCTTCGTGATGCCGCTCTTCTTCAGCGCCAGCACCGCGGCCGGCGTGTTGTTGTAGACCATCAGGATGGCCACCGGCTTGTTCGGCGCATCCGGGTTGTTGGCGTGGAACTCCATCAGCGCCGCCATGTCGGCGAAGCCCATGTCGTAGGTGCCGCTGGCCACGCGCGTGACGGTGCCGCCGCTGCCGTTGCCGGCGTCGATGGTCACGTCCAGCCCCGCGGCCTTGTAGTAGCCCTTGGCCGACGAGGCCAGGAACAGCGCGGCCGGGCCTTCGAAGCGCCAGTCGAGCTGGAACTTGATCGGCGTGGCCTGCGCCAGCGCGGCCAGCGGGCTCGTCAGGGCGAAGGCGGCGGCCAGCAGGTGGGCCTGGAAGGCACGGCGGCACGGGGCGAAGAGGCTCATGGGTCGGGGCTCCGGGAACGGGGAGGAAGCGGCCGCAGGGGCCGTCGCGGCTTGCGACGCAAATTCTGTGCGCACGCCCCCGCGCACCAAATCCGGGTTTAGCCGCTTCACAGCGCGCCGGCCCGGCCTGTCGGCGGGGCGCGGGCCACCAGGGTGGTGCATCGCCGATGGCCCATCGGCGCGCGGCGCGATGGCTCCTGTGGTTCATGACGCGGCAGGCGTGGCTCGCGAGACTGGCGGCACACCACGAGGAGAGACCCATGCCCCCTGTTCTTTCGTTGCGTCCGCCCCGGCTGCGCTGGTGCGACCCCATCGCGCTGCTGCTGGCCGCCGCCCTGGCGCTCGGCGCCTGCGGCGGCGGTGGCGGCGACAGCCCCGCCACCACCCCCACCGGCCCCGCCGTGCTGGACCAGCCCTTCGACGCGATGGGCAGCTCGTCGCGCTCGGTCAGCCTGGCCTGGACCGCACCGGCCGAGGCCGCGCGCTACGACATCGAGCGCCGCAACAGCGCCAACGGCGAGTTCGTGCGCATCGCGACGGTGGACGCCGCCAGCGGCGCCTACCTGGACACCGGCCTCAACGAAGGCGCCACCTACAGCTACCGCCTCGCGAAGGTGGGCGGCGCGCGCAGCGAGACCCCGGCCAGGACCGCCACCACCACCGACGACGAGGCCGTGATCACCGATCCCGGCAGCCCTCTGGGCGAGTTCACCGGCCGCACCCTGGGCGCGGCCGGCGGCACGCTGGAGTCGCACGACGGCGCGATCCAGGTCGTGGTGCCCGCCGGCGCCTTCACGGCCGACACCGTCACCGAGACGCAGCCGGTCGAGAACATGGCACCCGAGGCGCGCTGGGACGCGCTGCGCGTGCGCCTGGCCGCCGCGCCCAGGCTGCCGCTGGTGCTGAAGCTGCGCTACGACGAGCAGCAGGACGAGGAAGTGGACACGCTGCGCATCGCCGTGCAGCGCCCGCTCGGCGACTGGACCTCGCTGCCGCTGGCCAAGGTGGACCGCGCGACGCGCACGCTCGAAGCCAAGGTGCCGCCGGAGTTCCTGGCCGCCGCCGGCTCCACCGGTGCCACCGGCGTGGAGTTCCACGTCGCGCAGTACGTCGCGATGACGCTGCTGCCGCGCGAGGCGCGCGTGAAGGTCGGCGACTCGATCGAGTTCGTGCCCTGGGCCCACGTGCGCGGCTACGAGACCAACGCCGCCGGCTGCACGCTGCTGCCCGACGGCACCAGCGACTGCGTGCTGCAGCCGGTGCTGAAGGCGCGCCAGCTGCCGCTCACCAACACCAAGCCGGGCTACGAGCGCTACTGGCGCGTGAACTTCATCGAAGGCGGCAATGCCACCCTGGGCACCATCACGCCCACCGGCAGCGTCGGCGCGCGCTACACGGCGCCGGTGCGGGTGCCGAACCCAGCCACCGTGCGCGTGGTGTTCCACACCGCGCACACCGCCAGCGGCCGGGTATTGAACCTGTCCAGCAACGTCGAGATCTGGGACAACGCCTTCAACGGCACGCTCGACGCCGTCGACGGCCCGTCTTCCGAAGGCACCACGCTCTTCGCCCGCGCCCAGACCCGCTGGGAGCTGGACCCGGCCACGGCCAACCAGCCCGTCAAGCGCTACAAGGGCGCCGGCACTGTGAAGGTGTGGGCCACCGACCCCGACTGCTCGGCCATCAACTTCTCGCCCGACAGCTCGGCCATCGACACCAGCTCGCAGATGGTCACGCTCGAAGTCGACGAGCGTTCGGTGCCCTTCACCTACAAGCTGACGCTGGTGACCGTCTGGACCTCCACCTTCAGCGCCACCTGCACCCGCGGCAGCGCCTCGGTGCCGGGAATGACGGCCGGCTGGGGCTGGCAGGTGGAAGGCGCCGTCGCCAACGACGGCCAGCTGATCGTGGGCGAGCAGGTCACCGAAGACGGCTACAAGCTGAGCTGGCGCCTGACCCGCTGAACACCCGGATCGGGTGCCTTCGAGGCCGGCGATGCGCGGTTAGCATCGCCGGCCTCATGCCGTTCATCAGCCCGCGCCAGCTCCGCAACGACTACGACGTGATCGTCGTCGGCTCGGGCGCCGCCGGGGGCCAGACCGCCTACACGCTGGCGATGGAAGGCGTGCGCGTGCTGATGCTGGAAGCCGGCCGTCGCTACGACCCGGCGACCGAGACGCCGATGTTCCAGAGCAATGCCGACGCACCGCTGCGCGGCGCGGGCACGCCGGACAAGCCCTTCGGGTTCTACGACGCCACCATCGACGGCGGCTGGCAGGTGCCGGGCGAGCCGTACACCCAGGCCTCGACCGACGAGAGCCGCCGCTTCGAGTGGTGGCGCGCGCGCATGCTGGGCGGCCGCACCAACCACTGGGGCCGCATCGCGCTGCGCAACGGCCCCTACGACTTCAAGCCGCACAGCCGCGACGGCCTGGGCTTCGACTGGCCGCTGAGCTACGACGAGGTCGCGCCCTGGTACGACAAGGTCGAGATGCTGACCGGCATCTACGGCAGCAACGAAGGCCTGGAGAACACGCCCGATTCCCCGCCCGGCTGCCTGCTGCCCGCGCCGGCGGCGCGCGTGGGCGAACGGCTGATCCAGCAGCGCGCCGGCAGGCTCGGCATCCCGGTGGTGCCGATCCACCGCGCGGTGCTCACCGCGAAGCTGGACCACACGCGCCTGCCCGCGCTGCTGCACCCGGGCAACCCGAACGCACAGCGCATCCTGGCGCGCGCGATGCAGCAGCGCGCCGCCTGCTTCTGGGCCACGCCCTGCGGCCGCGGCTGCTCCACCGGCGCCACCTACCAGAGCCCGATGGTCCACCTGCCGCCGGCGCTGGCCACCGGCAAGCTCGACATCCTGTGCGACGCGCACGTCTACGAGGTGGTGATGGGCGCGGGCGGCAAGGCGCGCGGCGTGCGCTTCGTCGAGCGCGCCGGCGGCAAGCACCTGGCGGTGAACGCCCGCGCGGTGGTGCTGGCCGCGAGCGCCTGCGAGTCGGTGCGCATCCTGCTCAACTCGAAGTCGGCCGCATTCCCGAACGGCCTGGCCAACTCCAGCGGCCTGGTCGGCAAGTACGTGATGGACACGGTGGGCAGCGACCTCGCGGGCCAGGTGCCGCTGCTGGAGAACCTGCCGCCGCACAACGAGGACGGCGCCGGCGGCTCGCACTTCTATGCCCCGTGGTGGCTGTACGGCCAGCAGGGCCCCGCCTGGAACGACCCCGCGAAGGGCCTGGGCTTCGCCCGCGGTTACCACATCGAGATGGGCACCGGCCGCCGCATGCCGGGCTTAGGCACCGGCGCCGGGCTCGACGCCTACACGCAGGGCAGCTACGGCGCCAGGTTCAAGCAGGACGTGCGGCGGCTCTACGGCTCCTTCGTCTACTTCGCGGGGCGCGGCGAGATGATCCCGAACGAGCAGTCGTTCTGCGAGATCGACCCCGCGGTGAAGGACCGCTTCGGCATCCCCGTGCTGCGCTTCCACTGGCAGTGGTCCGAGCACGAGACGCGCCAGGCCGCGCACATGCAGAAGACCTTCGCGCAGATCATCGAGGCGATGGGTGGCAAGCCGACCCGGGCGCCAGAACTCGACGGCGCGAAGGCCATCGCGCCCGGCGGATCGATCATCCACGAGGTCGGCGGCGCGATCATGGGCAGCGACCGCCGCAGCTCGGTGACCAACGGCTGGTGCCAGACCTGGGACGTGAAGAACCTCTTCGTCACCGACGGCGCGGTGTTCGCGTCGAACGCCGACAAGAACCCGACGCTCACGATCATGGCGCTGGCCTGGCGCGCGGCCGACCACATGGTCGCGATGCTGCGCAGGAAGGAGCTGTAGACGATGGACCGCCGCAACTCCCTGCAGTGGATGCTGGCCGCGATGGCGCTGCCGGAGCTGACGGGCATCGCCGTCGCCGCACCGAAGCGCGACGGCACGAAGGGCTACGGCACCGACCCCGTGCTGACCGAGAGCCACCGGCTGGGCGCCCTGTGGCCGCTGTCCTTCGACGCCGCGCAGGGCCGCTGCGCGGCCGCGCTGTGCGCGCTGATCATCCCGGCCGACGAACACTCGCCCAGCGCCGCGCAGCTGGAGGTGCACCGCTTCATCGACGAGTGGATCAGCGCGCCCTACCCGCAGCAGCAGAAGGACCGCGTGGTGGTCGTCGAAGGGCTGGCATGGCTGGACGCCGAGGCGCAGCGGCGCTTCGGCGGCAAGGTGTTCGCCGAGCTGGCGGAAGCCGAGCAGCAGCAGATCGCCGACGCCATCTGCTGGAAGGCCAAGGCCGCGCCGGAGCTGGAGAAGGCGGCCGCGTTCTTCGCGCGCTTCCGCGACCTCACGGCCGGCGGTTTCTACACCACGCCGCAGGGCACGAAGGATCTGGGCTTCGTCGGCAACCGGCCGTCGGCCACCTTCGACGGGCCACCCGAAGCGGTGCTGAAGATCGTGGGAGTGAAGTGACGATGACGATGGATGCTGCGCGCCGCACCGTTCTGATCGCCGTGCCGGCCCTGCTGGCCACGGCCTGCGCCGCCAACCCCGGAGCGACGATGAGCCCCAACACCCTGAGCCCCGCCGAGCAGGCCGCCGGCTGGCAGCTGCTGTTCGACGGCCGCTCGCTCGACGGCTGGCGCGCCAGCGACGCGCCCGGCACCTTCAGCGTGAAGGACGGCGCCATCGTGATCCACGGCCCGCGCTCGCACCTGTTCTACGTCGGCCCGGCGAGCCAGCACGACTGGCGCAACTTCGAGCTGAAGCTGGAGATCAAGACCTTCGCCAACGCCAACTCCGGCGTCTACTTCCACACCGAGTGGCAGGAGAAGGGCTGGCCCAGCAAGGGCTACGAGGTGCAGGTGAACAACTCGCACACCGACACCAGCCGCACCGCGGGCCTGTGGGGCATCCAGGACTTCCGCGAGGTGGTGGTGGGCGACGAGCGCTGGTTCACGCTGACCATCAAGGTCGAAGGCCGGCGCGTGCAGACCTGGATCGACGATCGCCTGGTGGCCGACTACACCGAGGAGCCCAACCCGGCGCGTCCGAAGGGGCTGGAGCAGCGCCTGCTGAAGAGCGGCACCTTCGCGCTGCAGGGGCACGATCCGGGCAGCCAGGTGCACATGCGCTCGGTGCGCGTAAGGGCGTTGCCCGGCTGAGCAGCCGAAGAAACGCCGAAGAAACGCCGGCGCCACACAGTCGGTGCAACGGCCTCGGCCGGGCATCGACAGGAGCGCCCATGTTTCGCACCGAACCTCTCGCTTCGAAGCCGTGGCGCTCCGTCGGCGCGCTGGTCGCGGCAGCCGCGCTGGCCGTCGGCTGCGGCGGCGGTGGTACCGACGAAGCAGGCGCCCCGCCCACGCCGGTGTTCGACGCGCGCTCGGTCACCCAGTCGGTCGGCACGGCCGGCGGCAGCGTCGTCCTCACCGCGGCCGACGGCACCGGCTACCGGCTGACGCTGCCGGCCGGCGCGCTGGGCGCCGCGACGTCGATCACGCTGGCCAGCACCGAACCGGCCGAGGGCGCGCGCGCCGCAGTGGAACTGGCGCCAGCCAGCCTGCGCCTGGCCCAGCCGGCCACGCTGACCATCACCCCGCCCGCGGGCGCACCGTTCGGCGCCAACGCCAGCGTGCGCCTGGCCGGGGCACCGATGCCGTTGACGGCCGCGGCGGCGGGTGCCATCGAGGTCAGCCTGCCGATGCTGCCCGGCGGCGACACGCCTGCCGCGCGCGCTTTCGCGGCCACCAGCGGACGCGTGCAGGCACAGGCCACGCGCCGCATCGTCTGCGGCGTGGTCACGCGTGGCGCCAACCAGGGCGCGGTGCTGGACATCGAGGACCTGGCCAACGGCATGGACCTGGGCACGCTGCACCAGTGCGTGGTGCAGTCCGCCGCGGCGCTGGAACGCGCGGGCCAGTACGAGCAGGCCATCGTGCTGAACCTGGCCACCGCCGCCTTCATGCAGCGCGTGGGCATCGACACCGGCGCCACCGACGTGCCGCGCCTGCTGGACGACGCCAAGCGCGAGGTCTGCCTGCGGCGCAACCAGGCGCTGGACTTCGTGCGCATCCACCCGGTGTCGGGCATCGACGAGCAGGTGCGCCTGTCCAAGCTGCTGCTGTGGTGGGAGAAGCAGGCCAGCCTGCTGGGCGCGCAGTGCGGCGCCTCCGCCGGCGACTACGCCGAGCTGCTCACCACCAAGGCCGGCGAGCTGGCCGCCCACGTGCAGACGCGCCGCGCCAGCCTGGCCCAGCCCGGCAGCAGCGACCACGCCGAAGGCCTGCGCGCCGGCGCCCGGCTGGCCGGCATGGGCGACGAGCTGCGTGCCCTGCGGCCGGCCTCGCCCACCATCGACGAGAACCTGGCCCGCAACGTGTTCGAGAACCAGGTCGAAGCGGGCCTGGTCGACGCGATGCTCGACGGCCCCTGGCGCAGCTGCCGCGACAGCGGTGACTACGCCCCGCTGCGCGCGCTGGTCGACGCCTTCGGCGGCATCGCGCGTGTGGGTGGGCGCGTGAACCGCGCGCTGCACTACTGCGGCGCGACGCTGGGTGCCGCATCGCGCCGGGCCGACAACTCGGCGCTGCAGACACTGGCGCAGGCGCTGGGCGGGGTCGACGCGCGGAACACGGTGGAGCAGGGCACGCTGGCCGTGGCCAAGGGCGGCACACTGCGCCTGAGCGGCCCGATCGGCCGGCTGCAGTGCGCGCAAGGCGTGCAGAGCGCCGAGGCCCTGGTGATCGAGGTGAACGGCGTCGAGCTGCGCCGCGATGCCACCGCGCCCTACCTGGGCAGTGCGCTCGAACTCGGCATCGACCAGCTGATCGCCACCGCAGGGGCCGACCCGGCCACCGTGCGCACACTCACGCTGACGCTGCGCCGCGAAGGCGATGCCTGCGGCGGCGCCTGGGGTGCCCACCGGGCGCCGCTGCTCACGCTGGAGCTGAGCTTCGACCGCCAGTCCCAGGTCGCCACCGGCACCGGCACCGGCACCTTGACCAACAGTTGCGGAACCAACGCCACGGTGCCCGTCACGATCACGGCCATCCTGCTCGCCACCGGGGAAGGCAGCGTGACGCCCTTGCGCGCCGTACCCTACTCCGGCGGTTCGGGCACCTTCACCGGCGACTTCTCGACCAGCGCGTCCATCACCATCGTCAACACGCCGTTCGACGGCGCCAGCGGGGTGACGAACGTGACCGTGACGCCTACGACGATCTCCGGGTCGATGCATTTCATCAACCTCACCACGGCGGCCTGTGACGAGACCCAGGGCGGGACCTTCTTCGCGCGGATCGAGTTTTCGGTGCCGCGGGAGTAGCGGCGGCGTGTCGATCGCGCAGGGTTCCGTTCGTCGTGGCAGTACCTGCCCCTGACAACGACCGGAGCCCGCCATGACCCTGGCCCCCGCCGCCCAGCCGCTGTCCCCGGAAGCCGAGCTCCGCGCCTTCATCGCCCGCTTCGATGCGAAGACGCAGAAGCTGTTCCGCGCGCTCAGGGGCGCGCTGCGCCAGCGCCTCCCCAGCGCCAACGAACTGGCCTACGACTACCCCGATTCCGTCGTCATCGGCTACTCGCCGACGCAACGCGGCATCGAGGCCGTGGTTGCGCTGGCCATCCGTTCCGAAGGCGTGCGCTTGTACCTGTCGCAGGGCCCGCAGCTGCCCGATCCGCAGCGCTTGCTGCAGGGCTCGGCGAAGCAGACGCGCTTCCTGCCGATCGACGCGGCGGGCCGGCTGGCGGATGCGGCGGTGGAAGCGCTGATCGCCGCCGCGGTCGCTCACGCGGCGGTGCCGCTGCCGGCGCAAGGCCGGGGAGCGCTGGTGATCCAGTCGTCGGCGGCCCGGCGGCGGCCGCGCAGGAAGGCGAGCGCCTGACGCCGTGGGGCAGGCCGGTCGTCCGGCGAATCCGCCATCCGGTCGCGCCGGCTGGCGATAGGTCGCATCGCGGGTGGGGCCGGCACCCGCCTCTGGCAGCATCGCCCGCCTTGCATCACCCAGATGGGGTCGGTGCGGTTCGCACTTCCGGAGTTGCCCTTGCCCCTGCCCCGCCGCCCCTGGTCCACCCTGCCCGGCCGCCACGTCCTGTGGACGGCCGGCGCCTTCGGCCTGCTGGCCCCGCTCGCCGCGCAAGCCCAGGAAGGCCCCGGCGCCGGCGAGCCCGCCGCGCAGCCCACCCCCAGCGCGCAGCAGCGCATCGAGGTCGTCGGCCGCAACAGCTCCACCGACCTGCGGCGCCAGTCGAAGGTGGCCAAGCAGGTCTACGGCCGCGAGGAACTGGACAGCTACGGCGACACCAACGTGCTCGACGTGATGCGCCGCCTGCCCGGCGTCAACGTCGGCAGCGGCGGCCCGCGCATGCGCGGCCTGGGCGCCGGCTACACGCAGATCCTGATCAACGGCGACCCGATGCCACCCGGCTTCGCGCTCGACCAGCTGAGCCCGTCGCAGATCGAGCGCATCGAGGTGCTGAAGGCGCCCACCGCCGAGCAGAGCGCGCAGGCCATCGCCGGCACCATCAACATCATCCTGAAGGAGCCGCCGCGCCGCACGCAGCGCGACCTGCGGCTGGGTCTCTCCGACGGCACGCACCGGCCGATGGGCAACGTGAACCTCACGCTGGGCGAGTCGAAGGGTGCGCTGGCGGGCTCGCTGCCGCTGTCGGTGTTCGAGTGGCGGCGCAAGAGCCACATCGAGACCGAACGCCAGATGCCGGGCACCGACGGCGCGCCGGCGCATGCGGAGCAGACCGGCGACCAGCGCTTCTGGGGCTGGGGCTACAACCTCGGGCCGCGGCTGAACTGGAAGATCAGCGACGAGCAGACGCTGGCGCTGGCCACCTTCCTGCAGAAGGGCTACTGGAACAACGCCACCGCCTACGACAACCGCGTGCTGGCCGGCAGCCCGGTGCTCGACGACGACACGGCCGCGCACGGCACCTGGCAGAACCGCCGCCTCAACCTCACCTGGACCAACCGCTTCACCGACGACCAGCGCATCGAGCTGCGCGCCGGCGTGCAGCAGTCGCGCTGGACCTTCGATTCGCAGAACCTGCGCCAGGGCAGCGAGTTCCTGCGCGCGGTGGGCGGCGGCGACGACGACGGCCTCACCCAGGCCGGCAAGTACAGCCTGCTGCTGGGCGACGAGCACAGCCTCACCGCGGGCTGGGACCTGGAGTCGCGCGAGCGCACCGAACGCCGCACCGTCACGCAGCAGGGCCAGCCGGTGCTGCCCGACTTCGAGGGCCAGCCCTTCGACGCACGCATCCGCCGCCAGGCCTTCTACGTGCAGGACGAGTGGGAGATCTCGCCGCAGTGGCAGCTGTACCTGGGCCTGCGCAACGAGCGCATCGCCACCGAGAGCCGTGGCACGGCCGAGCCGGTGGACAACACCAGCAGCGTGCTGTCGCCGCTGGCGCACGTCACCTACAAGTTCGACGCCAAGGGCCGCGACATGGTGCGCGCCAGCCTCACGCGCAGCTACCGTGCCACGCCGATCAACACGCTGCTGGCGCGGCCCTCGGTGGCCAGCGCCTACACCGACACCACGCAGCCCAACGCCGAGCTGTCGCCCGACCGCGTGGGCAACCCGGCGCTCAAGCCCGAGCTGGCCACCGCGCTGGACGTCGCGTTCGAGAAGTACCTGCCCGGCGGCGGCATGTGGAGCGTGGGCCTGTTCCACCGCCGCATCACCGACCTGCAGCGCAGCATCACCGAGCTGCGCACGGTGCCCTGGGCCACCGTGCCGCGCTGGGTGGCGCAGCCGCAGAACTTCTCCAGCGCCATCACGCAGGGCATCGAGCTCGAGGTGAAGGGCCGCGCGGTGGAGTTCATGCCCACGCTGCTGGACAAGGCCAACCCGCTCAACGTGCGCGCGTCGCTGAACCTGTACCGCTCGCGCGTGAACGCGCTGCCCGGCCCCGACAACCGGCTCGACGGCCAGCAGCCCTGGACCGCCACGTTCGGCGCCGACCAGCGCATCAACGGCCTGCCGCTCACGGTGGGCGGCAGCGTGACGCTGAACCCGGCCTACGACACGCAGCTCTCGCTGGCCCAGACCCAGCAGCGCTCGCGCACCCACACGGTGGACGTGTACGGGCAGTGGGTGGTGCGCCAGGGCCTGTCGACGCGCCTGGCCGTCGTGCAGGGCTCGCAGCCCTTCGGCCCGCCCAACGGGCAGACCACGACGCTGCTGACGAACGGCGACTACACCCGCACCGAGCGCAGGACCGGCCCGCAGGTGAACTTCTCGGTCGACATCAAGCTGTAGCGCGTCAGTCGCCCGGCGTCCGGCGACGCGCGGCCGCCGGCTTCTCGGCCGCCGCATAGGCCTCCAGCCCCGCCTGGCGCTCGAGCGGCACCACGGTCTGCAGCGTGGTGCCGCCCGCGGGCTGCAGCGCCGGCGGGAAGAAGGCCAGCTTCTGCCCGGCGGCCAGCTTGTCGGCGCGCGCCGGATCCAGGTCGCGTTCGTTCACGCCGGCAGGCGGCGGCACCGCCACGCCGTCGACGATCTCCAGGTCGAACCACCAGCGCTTGGCCGGGTTGCGCTCGCCGCCGCGCGTGGCGTCGTCATGCTCGACGAGCCGGCGGCGCGATGCGGGCACCTCGATCGACAGCCACAGCAGCCGCTCGGACTCCACCAGGTCCTCGCGGTTGTAGGGGCAGGTCTTCATGCAGCGGCCGCAGGCCGAGCCCTTCATGTTCGTGAGGCGGTACTTGCCGCACTTCTCGACGTCGGGCTTCCAGATCTCGTAGCCGTTGAACATCACCTTCGGGCCAAACGGGATCGCGTTGCAGGGGCACTCGCGCGCGCACTTCAGGCACAGGCTGCACATGGCCTGCAGGCCGAAGTCGATGGGGCGGTCGGGCACCAGCGGCAGGTCGGTGGTGAACAGCACCGACTTCGAACGCGGGCCGATGAAGGGGTTGAGGATCATCTCGCCGATGCGCGACAGCTCGCCCAGCCCGGCCATCAGCACCGCCGGCAGGTGCAGCAGCTCGGAATGCGCGTTGGAATGCGCGCGCGCCGAGAAGCCCATGCGCCGCACGTGCGCCGCCATCACACCGGCGATCGCGGCGCCGCGCAGGTAGGCGCGCATCGACTGCGCGCCCGAGATCCAGTCGTCGCCCGAGGCGCCTTCCATGGTCTCGAAGCCCTGGTCGATCAGCATCACCACGGCCCAGCGGTGGTAGGGCTGGATCGGCCGGCCCTCGACCTCGTCGTGCGAGTAGTACATCCAGGGCTCGGCTTCGCAGATGCCCACCAGGTCGGCGCCCATCGCATGGGCCAGCGCCTTGATCGCGTCGGTGTTGCGCTGCGGATCGCCGAGGTCGCCGCCCCGCCCGGTGGGCTGCAGCGGCTCGCGCGCGCCCTGCAGCGGCACCAGGCCGCGGATCAGCGGCGTCATCGCGAAGGCCAGCGGGTGCTTGACGGCGAAGCGGCTGCGTTCGCGCTGGGCCTTCGGCCCCAGGTCGCCGGCCAGCGCGCGGGTGAAGAGGTCGGCGCGCTTGGGCACGCGCCGGATCTCGTCGCGCAGCACCAGCGTGGTCGGCTCGTCGACGCGGCGGATGCGCTCCATCGGATAGCGGCCCAGGTGCAGCGGGCGCTGCGCGAGTTCGGCGTCCTCGTAACCGGGGCGCGTGCCGCCCACGCCGAGGTACGCGTCGGCATCGGGCCAGTCGAGCGAGGCGCCGGGCGCGATCGGCTGGTCCGGTTCCAGCGCGTAGTCGGTGGTGACGGCAGCGACGCGGAAGCCGCGCCGCGAGAACGGCATCGCGAGCGTGCCGTCGACCGCCCTGGCCAGGCCGGCGCGCTGCGCCAGCCGTGCCAGGTCGACCTGCGTGTCGCCCGCCACATGGCCGCGCGCGGCCCAGCCGAGCGCGCGCACGTAGCCCGCCAGCACCACCGCGATCTCGGCGCAGCGCAGGTCGGTGCGCTCGGCGTTGGTGCCGCGGATCCAGTCCGCTCCGGGTTCGCCCGCAGCGGGCTCGCGCGAGAACTCGACCAGGAACACGAAGGCGTGGTGATGCGGCGGATGCTCGCCGGGCAGCCAGTCGCCGGCCTGGAGCTCGCAGGCACCGGCCAGCGTGGCGTCCAGGAAGTAGGCCGAGGCCTTCAGGTTCTGCGCGCGTGCGGCAAGGTCGTCCGGCACGGGGGCGCGGGCCGGCGCGACCGGGCCGTTCAGGTGCTGCTGGAACAGCGCGGCGTATTCCGGCAGCGACGCCTGCACCGAATCGTCGGCGGCGGCGTGAGCGTCGGCGGGCTGGCGCGCGCCGGGCGCCGGTTCGACGGCGGCACGCGGCAGCCGCTCGGTGGGCAGCACGCCCTGGTGGAACGGACGGTCGCGGTTGGAGTGCAGGCGCGGCATGGCAGGCTTCGTCAGTCCTTCGACGGCCCCGACTCCGGCGCCAGCGGCGCGAACACGAAGCGCATGCCGCGGGCATAGCTCTCGGCCTTGGTGCCGGCGTGGCGCTCGCCGTCGATGGTGCGGTTCTCGTACACCAGGCCCGGATGCTTCAGCTCCGGCAAGGCCTGCTGGTAGCGGCGGATGCCGGCCAGGAAGGCGGGCCATTCGTATTCGGCACCGGTGACGTACAGGCGCGCGTCGATGCGCGTGCCGGCCCGGGCCACCTCGCGGGCGCGCTGCAGGATCCAGTCCCGGCCCGCCACCACCGCCGGGCTGGCCGCCACATAACCCTGGAACAGCGTGGGCTTGGTGTACATCGCGTAGAGCGCGAACAGGCCGCCGAGGGAGCTGCCGGCCAGCATGCGCTGGCTGGGATGGGCGCGGTACTCGCGCTCCATGAAGGGGATGATCTCGCGCTCGATCGTCGCCAGGAACCGCTCGGCATGGCCGGACGCGGCCGCGTCGGCCGTCAGCGGCACCGGCGACAGCTCCCACTGCCGCAGCCGTTCGAAGTCCGGGTTCTCGCCCGCATAGCCCAGGCCGACGACGATGAACTCCGGCAGCACGCGGTCGTAGACCTGGTTGTTGTACGAGACGACGACGGTGGGGAAGTCCCAGTAGGCGTCGGTCACGTAGAGCACCGGCCAGCGGCGCTGCGGCTCGCGCGCGAAGGAGGCCGGCAGGTGCACGTGCAGCTGGTAGCGGCGGCCATCGGCCGTGGGCGGCAGCACGCGCAGCTCGGAACCCGCGATCACGTGCGGCGGGTGCTTGCTCGCCGGCTGCGCGCCGGCCGGTTGAATCGGCAGCAGGGACATCAGCGTCAGCAGCAGGACGAGCGGCGCGACGGGCCTCATGCCCGGCCCAGCAGCTCGAGCAGCGTGCGCGCGATCACCTTCGTGGCGCGCCGCAGGTCTTCCAGCACCAGGTGCTCGTCGGCCCGCTTCGCATTGCTCTCCAGCACCGTGCGCGGACCGGCGCCGTAGATCACGGCCGGCACGCCGTGCGCGCCGTAGAGGCGCACGTCGGTGTACAGCGGCGTGCCGCTGGTGGGGATGGGCTCGCCGAAGACGATCTGGCCGTGCTTCTGGATCGCCGCCACCAGCGCCGCGTTGCCGGGCATGGGCTTGAGCGACTGCGCGAGCAGCAGCCGCTTGATCTCCAGCCGCACGCCGGGCTGCGCCGCCACCGCAGCCTCGATCAGCGCGCGCACCTCGGCTTCCACCGCGGCGCTGTCCTCCTCGGGGATCATGCGCCGGTCGAGCTTCAGCACGACCTTGCCCGGCACCACGTTGGTGTTGCTGCCGCCTTCGATGCGGCCCACGTTCAGGTAGGGGTGCGTGATGCCCTCGACCTTCGAGCGCCGCGTCTTCAGCACGTCGTTGTGCGCGTAGAGCGCCGTGAGCAGCTTCGTCGCCGCCTGCAGCGCGTCGACGCCGGTGTGCGGATAGGCCGCGTGCGAGGCCAGGCCGTGCAGCGTCACCTCCAGCTGCAGGCAGCCGTTGTGCGCGGTGACCACCTGGTAGCTGAAGCCGGCGGCGATCAGCAGGTCGGGCTTGACGATCTGGTTCTCCAGCAGCCAGCCGGGGCCCAGTTCGCCGCCGAATTCCTCGTCGTAGGTGAAGTGCAGCTCGACACCGCCACTCAGTTTCGCGCCCAGGCTTTCGAGCGCCCGCGTCGCGAAGGTGAAGCTCGCGAAGTCGCTCTTGCTCACCGCCGCGGCGCGGCCGTAGAGCCTGCCGTCGACCACCTCGCCGCTGTAGGGCCCGTGGGTCCAGCCTTCGCCGGGCGGCACCACGTCGCCGTGCGCGTTCAGGGCGATGGTCGGGCCGCCGCTGCCGTAGGGGCGGCGCACCACGAGGTTGGTGATGGACTGCAGCCCGTACTCCTCCAGCGCCCAGCCCGGCACCGGGTGCTTCTCGGCCGCCAGCCCCATGCCCGCCAGCAGCTCGGCCGTGCGCTCGGCGTGCGGCGCGTTGTTGCCGGGCGGCGTGTCGGTGGGCACCTGCACCAGGGCCTGCAGGAAGCGCACCTCCTCGTCGAAGTGGGCGTCGATCCAGGCGTCGAGTTGGTCGTAGGGCTTGTCGTTCATGCGGCCGCCAGTCGTTCGAGCAGGTTCGAGAACGCCGCGACGCAGAGCTCGGCGTCGTCGGCGGTGATGGTTTCCAGCGGGTTGTGGCTGATGCCGGAGTTGCCGCCGCGCACGAACAGCATCGCCTGCGGCATCACCTCGTGCAGCTTCATCGCGTCGTGGCCGGCGCCGCTGGGCATGCGGAACACCGGCAGGCCCAAGGCGAGCACCGCGGCTTCCCAGCGCGCCTGCCAGGCCGGAGCGCTGGGCGCGGCGCTGGCGGCCAGTGTCTGCTCGAGCGTGACGCTCACGCCGCGCGCCGCGCAGAGGCGCTCGAGTTCGGCCTTCACGTCGGCGGCCAGCGCGTCGCGCGCGGCATTCGTCGTCGCACGCAGGTCCAGGCTGAACTGGCAGCGACCGGGCACGACGTTGATGCTGCCGGCCGGCACCTGCAGCATGCCGACGGTGCCGACGACATCGGGCACGGCCGCCGCGCGCTTCTCGACGAACAGCGCCAGTTCGGCCACCGCGCAGGCGGCGTCGCGCCGGCGGTCCATCGGCGTGGTGCCGGCGTGGCTGGCCATGCCCTGCACCTCGCCGAGGAAACGCAGGCTGCCGTTGATCGAGGTGACGATGCCCAGCGGCAGGTCCAGTTCGTTCAGCACCGGGCCCTGCTCGATGTGCACCTCGACGAAACCGAGGTAGTTCGCGGGGTCGCGCTTCTCGGCGGCTATCGCCTGCAGCGTGGCGGGCAGGCCGGCGCGGCGCATGGCGTCGCGCATCGTCACGCCGTCGGCGTCCTGCTGGTCCAGCCACGCCGGATCGAAGTCGCCGGTGAGCGCGCCGCTGCCGAGGAAGGTGGCCTTGTAGCGCTGGCCTTCCTCTTCGGCGAAGCCGACCACCTCCAGCCCGAACGGCAGCCGGCGGCCCGCGGCCTTCAGCGCCTTCACGCAGGCCATCGGCACGAAGATGCCGAGCCGGCCGTCGTACCTGCCGCCGTTGCGCACCGTGTCGTAGTGGCTGCCGGTGAGCAGGCGCTTCGTGTCCGTGCTGCTGCCGTGGTAGATGCCGACCACGTTGCCCACCGCGTCGAGCCGCACCTCGTCGAAGCCGCACTCGCGCATCCAGGTCTGCAGCTGCGCGGCGGCGGCGCGGTGCGCGTCGGTCAGGTAGGTCACGGTCAGCTGCCCGGCTTCCTTGAAGCCGGGGTCGCTGTGCGCGGCCAGCGCCTCGGCCCAGTCCCAGACGAGCTCGCCCTGCGCCGGCGAGACGCCGAACTTGTCGTTGAGGCGGATCTCGGCCACGCGGTGCACGTTGCGCAGGCCTTCGGCGAACTCGAAGTCCGGGTGGCCGTGCAGCCGGCGCTCGAAGGTGGCGATGATCTCGCGCCGGTGCAGGCCCGCGCCGCGCGGCCCGCGCACCGCCAGCATGAAGGGCCAGCCGAACTTGGCGTTGTAGGCGGCGTTGAGCTGCTGCAGCTTCGCGAACTCCTCCGGCGTGCAGTCGGCCAGGCCCGCGCGCCCCTGCTCGTTCGTGCTCTCGGCCGTGAGGCTCTTGCTCACCATCGCCTTGCCCGCCAGTTCCGGGTGCGAGCGCAGCAGCGCCAGCTGCTTCTCGCGCCCGGCGTCGCGCACGGCCTGCACCAGCGCGAGCTTCAGCGCCGCCAGGCTGGTGAACGGCCGCTTCGGCCACGCCACCTCGGCCACCCAGGGCGAGTGTTCGTAGGTACCCGCCAGCAGCGCGACGAAGGTGTCGCGGTCGGCGGCGTTGATCTCGGCAAGCGTGAGCGGCACGTCAGCTCCAGACGAAGGCGGTGTCGGCGTTGAAGGGGTGCACGGCCCGCCAGTGCCTGGCGATGTCGATGCGGCGCGTGACCCACACGCGGTCGTGCGACTGCACGTGGTCCAGGAAGCGCTGCAGCGCGCGCATGCGGCCGGGGCGCCCCAGCAGGCGGCAGTGCATGCCGATGCTCATCATCGCCGGGCGTTCTTCGCCTTCGGCGTAGTGCACGTCGAAGGCGTCCTTGAGGTACTGGAAGAACGGGTCGCCGTGGCTGTAGCCCTGCGGCAGCGCGAAGCGCATGTCGTTGCAGTCCAGCGTGTAGGGCACCACCAGGTGCGGCGCCAGGCTGCCGTCGGTCTTCCGCACCTGCAGCCAGAACGGCAGGTCGTCGCCGTAGTAGTCGCTGTCGTAGGCGAAGCCGCCGTGGTCGGCCACCAGCCGGCGCGTGTTCGGGCTGTCGCGGCCCGTGTACCAGCCCAGGGGGCGTTCACCCGTGAGCCGCTCGATGATCGCCATGCCCTTCTGCAGGTGCTCGCGCTCGGTGCCTTCGTCGGTGTTCTGGTAGTGGATCCAGCGCCAGCCGTGGCAGGCGATCTCGTGGCCCAGCTCGACGAAGGCCGCGGTCACCTCGGGGCAGCGCTCCAGCGCCATCGAGACGCCGAACACCGTGAGCGGCAGGCCGCGCTGTTCGAACTCGCGCAGCAGCCGCCACACGCCGACGCGCGAGCCGTACTCGTAGATGCCCTCCATGCTGAGATGGCGCGCCGGGTACGAGGCAGGATTGAACATCTCCGAGAGGAACTGCTCGCTGCCGGGGTCGCCGTGCAGCACCGAGTTCTCGCCGCCTTCTTCGTAGTTCAGCACGAACTGCACGGCCACGCGCGCGCCGTTCGGCCACTGCGCGTGCGGCGGGTTGCGGCCGTAGCCGCGCAGGTCGCGGGGATAGCGGGGGTCGGGTGGTGAACTGGGCATGGTTGCGAACCATATACAGTTTGCAGCCATCGGCAAGCCACCCTGTCCTCCGCCATGGGCCACCTCAGCACCCACGTCCTCGACACCGCGCACGGCTGCCCCGCCGCCGGCATGCGCATCACGCTGCAGCGGCTGGAGGCCTCGGGGCCGGTCACGCTGAAGAGCCTGGCGCTCAACGACGACGGCCGCGCCGACGGCCCGCTGCTCTCGGCCGCCGAGATGGCCGCCGGCCGCTACCGGCTGCTGTTCGAGGTGGCGCCCTATTTCCGCGGTCGCGGTGTCGCGCTGCCCGAGCCGCCCTTCGTCGACACCGTGCAACTCGACTTCGGGCTGGCCGACGCACAAGGCCACTACCACGTGCCGCTGCTCGTCACGCCCTGGGGCTACAGCACCTACCGCGGCTCCTGAGGCCGGGGCCGCATGGAAACCTACCTGCTCGACTGGGCCAACCTGCTGCTGCGCTGGGCGCACGTGATCGTGGCCATCGCGTGGATCGGCGCCTCGTTCTACTTCGTCTTCCTCGACAACAGCCTCACGCCGCCGGAAAGCGAAGACCTGAAGGCCAAGGGCGTCGACGGCGAACTGTGGGCCGTGCACGGCGGCGGCTTCTACCACCCGCAGAAGTACCTGGTGGCGCCGAAGGCGCTGCCCGATCACCTGCACTGGTTCTACTGGGAGAGCTACTCCACCTGGCTCACCGGCTTCGGCCTGTATGCGGTGCTGTACCTCTTCAACCCCAGCACCTTCCTGATCGACCGCAACGTGCACGACTGGTCGCCCGCCGCCGCGGTGGCCGCGGCACTCGGCTTCCTGGTCGCGTTCTGGATCGTCTACGACCTGCTCTGCCGCTTCTTCGGCGAGAAGGGCGGCAAGGTCGGCGGCGACGCCAAGGTCGGCGTGCTCGTCTTCCTCTACGTCGTGTTCGCCGCCTGGGCGATGTGCCAGCTGTTCGCCGGCCGCGCCGCCTTCCTGATGGTGGGCGCGATGATGGCCACGGCGATGAGCGCCAACGTGTTCTGCTGGATCATCCCCGGACAGAAGACCGTGATCGCGCAGATGAAGGCCGGCCAGCCGGTGGAGGCCATCCACGGCCAGCGTGCGAAGCAGCGCAGCGTGCACAACACCTACTTCGGGCTGCCGGTGCTGATCGCGATGCTCAGCAACCACTACGGCTGGCTCTACCAGGGCAAGCACAACTGGCTGGTGCTGGTGCTCTTGATGCTGGCCGGCGCGCTGATCCGCCACAGCTTCGTGGCGCGCCACAAGGCGCTGGTGAAGGGCGTGCGCGTGCCGTGGGAGTACGCCGGCGCCGGCGTGGTGCTCATCGTCGCGGTGGCCGTCGGGCTGGCGCCGAAGCCGGTCGCCGCGCTGGCCGCGAACGCGCCGCCGCCCACGCTGGCGCAGGTCAGTGCCATCGTGCAGCAGCGCTGCGCGCTGTGCCACAACGCCCAGGTGCAGCAGAAGAACGTCGCGCTGCACACGCCGGAGCTGATCGTGCAGCACGCGCAGCAGGTCTATCAGCAGGCCGTGGTGCTCAAGCTGATGCCGATGAACAACGCCACCCAGATCACCGATGACGAGCGCAGCGCGCTCAAGCGCTGGTTCGAGGCCGGCGCGAAGTAGCCTCGCCTGAACGGAGTGCCATGCCCACGATCCACGTCGAAATGTTCGCCGGCCGCACGGTCGATCAGAAGCGCGCGCTGGCCGCCGCGCTCACCGAGGCCGTCGTGAAGACCATCGGCGGCTCGCCCGAGGCGGTGGACGTCATCTTCCGCGACGTCGAGCGCCACGACTGGGCCACCGCCGGCCAGCTGTGGAGCGACAAGGCGCCGCCCGCGCCGCCGCCCCCACCCTGACCGCATGACCCCGGGGCCTACGGGCCGGCCCCGAGTGGCCGCTGCATCCCGCTCCGCCAGAATGCCGTAGAGACAGACTCACACGCATTCAGGAGACCGCCCATGCTCGGCCAGATGATGCAGCTGCCGCTGCTGATCTCGTCCCTCATCGTGCACGCCGAACGCCACCACGGCGACCAGGAGGTGGTGTCGCGGCGCGTCGAAGGCGACATCCACCGCGAGACCTACCGGGAGCTGGCCGCGCGCGCCCGGCAGATGGCAAAGGCACTCGGCGCCCTGGGCGTGAAGATGAGCGACCGCGTCGCCACGCTGGCCTGGAACGGCCACCGCCACATGGAGCTGTACTACGCGGTGAGCGGCAGCGGCGCCATCCTGCACACGCTGAACCCGCGCCTGCACCCGGACCAGGTCGTCTACATCGCCGACCACGCCGAAGACCAGGTGCTGTGTTTCGACATGACCTTCTGGCCGCTGATCCAGGCCGTGGCGCCGCGCACGAAGACGGTTCGGCACTGGATCGCGATGACCAGCCGCGCCCACATGCCGGCCGACGCCGACAAGGTGCCGGGCCTGCTCTGCTACGAAGACCTGCTGGCCGCGCAGGACGACCGCTACGAGTGGCCCACGTTCGACGAGAACACCGCCAGCTCGCTCTGCTACACCAGCGGCACCACCGGCAACCCGAAGGGCGTGCTCTACAGCCACCGCAGCACGCTGCTGCACACCTTCGCGATCTCGCTGCCCGATGCGCTGAACGTGGCCGCCGCCGACAGCATCCTGCCGGTGGTGCCGATGTTCCACGTCAACGCCTGGGGCATCCCGTACGCGGCCTGCATGAACGGCGCCAAGCTGGTGTTCCCGGGCGCGGGGCTGGACGGCAAGAGCCTGTACGAGCTGTTCGAATCCGAGAAGGTCACGCTCTCGGCGGGCGTGCCCACCGTCTGGCAGGGGCTGCTGGGTTACGTGGAAGCGAACGGCCTGAAGTTCAGCACCATGCGCCGCAGCGTCATCGGCGGCTCGGCCTGCCCGGAAGCGATGCTGCGCAAGTTCGGCGACGTCTACAACGTGCGCGTGCTGCACGCCTGGGGCATGACCGAGATGAGCCCTGTGGGCACCGTGGCCGGCTTCAAGCCGCGGCACCTGGGGCTCAGCGCCGACGAGCGCTACGCCGTGATGGCCAAGCAGGGCCGCGCGGTGTTCGGCGTCGACCTGAAGGCGGTGGATCCGATGGGCAAGGAGATCCCCTTCGGCAGCGAGACCTCGGGCGACGTGATGGTGAAGGGGCCGTGGATCGTCAGCCGGTACTTCAAGTCCGAGGGCGGCGACCCGCTGGTGGACGGCTGGTTCCCCACCGGCGACGTGGCGCGCTTCGACGCCGACGGCTACATGCAGATCACCGACCGCAGCAAGGACGTGATCAAGAGCGGCGGCGAGTGGATCGGCTCCATCGACCTGGAGAACATCGCGATGGCCCACCCCGCGGTGGCCATGGCCGCCTGCATCGCCGCCAAGCACCCGAAGTGGGACGAACGCCCGCTGCTGGTGGTGATGAAGAAGCCCGGCGCCGAGCTCACGCGCGACGAGCTGCTGGCCTTCTTCGACGGCAAGATCGCCAAGTGGTGGACCCCCGACGACGTGGTCTTCGTCGACGCCATCCCGCTGGGCGCCACCGGCAAGATGCAGAAGAACAAGCTGCGCGAGCAGTTCAAGGACTACCGGCTGCCGACGGCCTGAACGTTCGCGGCGTTGCAGGCGTTGCAAGACTAGGGAACCGCATCCCCAGCTTGCAACGCTTTCGCAACGCCCTAGGGGGAGCATGGGCCCCACCTTGAACAAGGGGCCCACGATGACGCCGACTCCCCGACCCCCGCGCCGCGGCGACCTGCGCCAGAGCCAGCACCTGGACGTGCGCCTGACGCGCGCCGCCGCCGACGGCCTGTGGCGCGGCGAGGTCTGCCGCCCCGGTACCGACGACCGCCTGTGTTTCCTGACGCTGCCGGCGCTGCTGGCATGGATCGAGGCGCTGGAGCCCGGCGCCGTACAGGCGGCCCGGCGCTAGCCCCGGGCTGGGCCTTAGGATCGCCGCTTCGTTTTTTGTCCTGGGGCCGCACCGGGCGGCACAGCCATGCTCAAGTTCACTTCCATCGCCGTGCCGGCCCTGCTGGCCGGCGCCCAGGCCCTGGCGGGGCCGCCGCCGGTCGCCGAAGTCCGCAACCAGCCCGAGACCTTCCACGGCGTGAAGGTCGACGACCCCTACCGCTGGCTGGAGAACACGAAGAGCGGTGCCGTGCAGGCCTGGCTGCGCGGCCAGGGCGAGGCGGCGCGTTCGGTGCTGGACCGCATCGACGGCCGCGACGCGATCGCCCGGCGCCTGGCCGAACTGGCCGACGCGCAGGGCGACAGCATCCGCGGCCTGCGGCAGATGCCCGGCGAACGCCTCTACTACTTCAAGCGCAGCCCGGGCGGCAAGCAGTTCAAGCTGATGGCGCGCGAGGGCCTGGCCGGGCCCGAGAAGGTGCTGGTCGACCCCGAGCAAGCGACGCGCCGCACCGGCGTGCCGCACGCGGTGAACTACTTCGCGCCGTCCTGGGACGGGCGCTACCTGGCCTACGGCCTGTCGGCCGGCGGTTCTGAAGACGCCTCGCTGCACGTGCTGGACATCCGCACCGGCAAGGCCGTTGGCGCGCCGGTGCCGCGGGTCTACGACTCGCCGATCCACTGGCTGCCGGACAGCAGCGGCTTCACGTACACGCAGCTCGCCGCGCTCAGGAAAGGCGCGCCCGAGACCGAGACCTACAAGGACGCGCGCGTGATGCTGCGCCGCCTGGCTGGCGGTTCCGCCACCGCGGTGTTCGGCCCTACCGTCACGCGCAGCCTGAAGCTGGACCGGCTGGACGTCGGCGAGGTCATCCTCGTGCCGGGCAGCCCCTGGGCCGTGGCCCGCACCACCGACACCACGGTGCCCGAGGGCAAGATGTTCGTCACCCCGGTGGCCACGCTCGGCAAGCCCGGGGCGGTCTGGCGCCGCATCGCCGGCCCCGAGGACAAGGTGGTGAAGGTCGAGCTGCAGGGCGACACGCTGGCGGTGCTGACGCACGCCGGCTCGCCGCGCGGGCGCATCGTCGGTGTCGAGCTGAAGCAGGGCGAGATGCGCAACGCCGCGCTGCTCGCGGCCGAGCCGAAGGACGCCGTGATCGAGGACTTCGAGCTCGCGGCCACCGGCCTCGTGGCCGAAGTGCGCGTGGGCACCCAGGTGCAGCTGCGCCGCCACGACCGGGGCGACACCGTCGGGCGCGTGCTGCCCGCGCCGGCCGCCGGCACGGCCCGCATCACCGGCACGCCGGCGCACCACACCGATGCGCTGGTCTACAGCTTCAGCGGCTGGACCGAGCCTGCGCGCATCTACCGGCTGGACGGCGAGCGCTCGGTGGAAGTCACCACGCTCGGCCGCCGCGCGCTGCCGCCCGGCCTGCCCGAGGTGCAGGTGACCGACGTCACCTTCCCCAGCCACGACGGGGTGCTGGTGCCGATGACCATCCTGCACAGGAAGGGCCTGGCGCTGGACGGCCGCAACCCGGTGCTGCTGCACGGCTATGCGTCGTACGGCTTCACGATCTCGGCCGGCTTCCGCAGCGACGACACGGTGTGGATCGAACGCGGCGGCGTGGTGGCGCACGTCAACGCGCGCGGCTCCGGCGTCTATGGCGACGAGTGGCACCGCGCCGGCTTCAAGGCGACGAAGCCCAACACCTGGAAGGACGGCATCGCGGCGGCGAAGTACCTCATCGCCAAGGGCTACGGCTCGCCGAAGACCATGGGCATCATGGGCACCAGCGCCGGCGGCATCTTCGTCGGCCGTGCGACGACCGAGGCGCCCGAACTGTTCGCTGCCGCGATCTACGACGTGGGATCGCTGGACACCGTGCGCGGCGAGGACACCGCCAACGGCGTCACCAACATCAGCGAGTTCGGCACCGTGAAGGACCCGGCCGAGTTCAAGGCGCTGCTGGAGATGAGCACCTACCACGCCATCAAGGACGGCACCGCCTACCCCGGCGTGCTGCTGGTGCACGGCATGAACGACCCGCGCGTGGAGGTGTGGAACAGCGGCAAGACCGCGGCGCGGCTGCAGGCGGCGCAGAAGAACGTGCCCGACGCCCGCCCTGCCCTGCTGCGCCTGGACATGCAGGCCGGCCACGGCGTGGGCAGCACGGTGACGCAGCGCCAGGCGCAGGCGGCGGACATCCAGGCGTTCATGCTGTGGCAGATGGGCAAGCTCGGTCTCAAGGATTGACTGCCGGCGCGGCCGGGCTGCGCATGCGCGCAAACAGCGCATACCAGTCCACCCGCCGCGTCAGCACCATCACCGCGGCCAGCGCGCCGAACAGCATCAGCGAGCCGATCACCAGCGCGGTCTGCTCCATCTGCAGCAGCACCCACAACGCGCCGTAGAGCAGCGCCGCGCCGACCGCAAAGGCCGCGCCGGCGCGTGCACTGCCCAGCATGTGGCGGGCGTAGAAGCCCAGCAGCGCGACACAACCACCAGCCGCCGCCGCGTAGGCCTGGCCGAAGGCGATGTGCTCCGACAGGCTCAAGAGCAGCAGGAAGAACAGCGCCAGCGCCAGCCCCACCAGCGTGTACTGCACCGGGTGCACGCGGCGCCCGGCCAGCACCTCGGTGAGCCCCACGGCGCCGAAGGTCAGCACGATGAAGAGCCAGGCGTACTTGGTGGCGCGGTCGCTCAGCACGTAGGGGTTCACGGGGTCGATGAAGCTCACGGCCATCGTGTCCAGGCAGGGGCGCGGCGGGTTGCCGGTGGTGGTGGGCGGCGCCGCCGGGCCTTCGCCGTCGTCGCCCGCGTAGCTGGCGCCGTACGCGGTGGGCACGGCGCAGACTTCGCCGTCCTTCAGCACGTCGGCCGCGGCGGAGCTGCCCAGCGCGCTCACCGTCCACTTGGCGTCGAAGCCCTGCGCGTGCACGTTGTGCGTGGCCGGCAGGAAGCGGCCGCCGAAGGACGGGTGCGGCCAGTCGGAGCGCAGCGCCCAGTTCGTCTCGGCACCCACCGGCACCAGCGCCAGGCGTGACGTGCCCAGCAGTTCGAGCGTCAGCTTCACGGCCAGCGGCGCGCCGGCCTGGGCGCTTCGCATCTCGTCCAGCACCAGCTGCAGCCCGCGCGCGTGGCGCTCGTGCGGCGTGCCCGGCAGCACCGGGCGCGGCGCGCCGTCCACCTGCGCCTGCGCGCTGCGCAGCCCGCGCACGTCGCTGGTGGCCAGCCACAGCCGCACCGGCGTGCAGCTGACGCGCGAGCCGGCGTGTTCGGCGCGCGGCTGCAGCGCCACCAGGTCGGGCCAGGCGGCGTCCAGCACCACGCGGCCGGCGTAGCCGTTGACCTTGAAGAGGCCGCGGTAGCGCGCCTCGGCGCGCAGGTCGCCGTCCACCTTCAACGCCTGCGGCGCGGCGGCCAGCGTCCATTCGCGCTTCTCCTCCACCTGGCGCCGCTCCTTCCCTTCCCCGGTCCACACGTTCCAGAGCTCGGTGCAGTTCCTCTGCAGCACCGGCCCCAGCAGCGTCTGCGGCCCCGCGAGCGACTGTTCCACCCCCTGCGCCGCCTGCACGCTGCGCCAGCGCCGCTCGTTCACCAGGCCGTCGATGCGCATCAGCACGATGCTCAGCAGGATCAGCACGGCGCCGATGGCGGCGGTCTTGGCGAGCAGGGGGAAGCGCATGCGGGGGTCTCCCATCGATGACAGCGATGGGACGCATGCTGGGGCGCCGCGGTGCGGCGGGTGTGGGCTGTGTGTGGCGGATGTGAAGTGGGGCGCGGCCGATCCGACGTGCCCGCGCTGCCGCCGCAGGTCCTCATGGCGTCAGCACGGCCACGACGTCGGTGGACGGGCTTTCGTCGCTTGCGCCGCCGATGAGGTAGATCCTGCCGTCCAGCACGGCGGTCGCCGCGCCGTGGCGCCCGCCCAGCAGCGCAGGGCCGGCCGTGACCTGGCCGGTCGCGGCCTCGAGCACGTCGACCGCGCGCTGGGCGCCGCCCCGGTTGTAGCCGCCGATCAGGTAGACCTTGCCACCCGCCAGCGCGGTGGCGACCTTGATCCCGGGCTGGGTCAACCGGCCCGCGAGCGTGCGGTAGCTCATCGCCACCAGGTCGACCGCCTTGATGGTGCCCAGGTAGTTCGGGTTCTGGTAGCCGCCGACCAGGTAGAGCACGTTGCCGGCCATCGTCACCTCGTATTCGCCGAAGGGCCCGCGGTCGAACGAGCCGATCTGGGACCACGCGCCACCCGCGCCGCTGAAGCGCCACAGCTGCGCGTCGAGGTACGCCGAGCCGCTGGAGACCACGGCCACGATGTCGACCGAGCCGTCCGGCCGGGCCCAGGCGGCCACGCCGTCGATGCTGCCGCTGCTGGCGGGCAACCTCGGCAAGGCCGTCCAGGTGTGGCTGGCCGGATCGTGCAGGTAGCCGTCGCGCCCGCTCAGCAGCGCCACCCGCGTGCCGATGACTGCGCCATGGCGGCCCGAGAGCGACACGGGTGCATCGGGTGCGCGCGACCACGCACGCAGCGCCGGGTCGTAGACGTCGATGCGCGCCCCCGCACCCGCCACGCCAGCGTACACGTAGACCTTGCCTCCGACGCCGGCGGCGAACGCCCCGCTGCCGAACGCGACGGGCGCGGGCGGCACCGCCGCCTCGGACCACGGCGGCGCCGCGATCGCGCTGCCGTCGCTCGGCACCAGCGAGCTGCCGATCAGTTCGAGCGCCAGCTGGCTGTTGATCACCTGCGGCGCCGAGCCGCCGACCGTGTATGCCACGCGCTGCGAGAAGCCGACCGGACCGATGCCGTCCTTCAGGTACTCGGTCTGCGAGAAGCTCGTGGCCTGGTCGCTGCAGATCGGCAGGCCCAGCACGGTCTGGCAGCCACCGTCGCTGGCGGCGTCGCGCAGCGCGAGCGCCGGGAAGCGGTTGTAGCTGCCTTCGTAGGTGGCTGCCGCCGCGCGCACGGTGCGGGAGCCGGGCACCTTCAGGAAGAAGCCCGAGCTCTGGGGCGTGGCCGGCTCGTACAGCGTCGTCAGCGTGGCGCCGTCGCCGGAGCCCACCCAGCGCTGGCCTGCAAGGCCCAGGAAGGTCCAGGCCGGCCTGAACTCGTGGCCGCCGATGCGCGTCTTGCCGGTGACCGAGACCTCGAAGCCGTCGACCCCGCCCACGCGCCGGGCGGCCCCGAGCGTGATCCTGAAGACGCCGTGGTCGCTGGCCGTGGAGCTGCCACCGGGCGCGGCCGACGAGGACGACGCGGTGCCCAGGAACTCGAGGTAGGCGCCGCTGGCCAGCGCGGCCCGCACGGTCGGCGCGCCGCCCGCCGGGGCTGGCGCCGGCGCCGACGGCGCAGGCGCCGGTGCGGGTGTCGCCTCCCCGCCACCGCCGCCACCGCCGCCACAGGCTGCCGCTGCGATCGCGAAGGCCAGCGCGAGGGCCGGACCGGTGCTGCGCGTGCTCATCTCGACTCCCCCGGCGCCTAGCGGCAGTAGGCGCAGCGCAGGCTGCTGTTCTCGGGGTGCGCCACGCAGACCTGCGCCTTGCCCGGGGCGCAGCTGAGGTTGCAGTTGCCGCTGCCCGAGCAGTTGTTGCAGGTGATGCCGGGGCAGGCCTCCTGCGTGCCGCCGCCACCGCCGCCGCAGTGGGTGAGGCCGAATGCGGCCATCGCGGCCATCGCGACCACGAGGATCGGTTTCAGGTAGCTCTTCATGCGGCCTCCGTCGAAGCGTTCTCAGAAACTGCCGAAGACGTACGCGTACTGCAGCGTCGTCAGGTATTCCTGGTAGCTCGGCGACCCGAAGCTCTGGTAGCGCACCCCGAACGAGTGCGGACTGCCGGCGCGGCGGTAGCCGAGGCGGATGTTCACGCCGGTGTCGGCGTGCTCCTTCACGCGGCTGACCTTGTCGGTCAGCGTCGTGCGCTGGATCGCGATCGCGAGCGACAGCACGTCGCGGTTCGACGAGCCCAGGCGCAGCTCCGGGAAGTGCACGCCGACGAACGGCCCCGAGTTGTCGGCGAGCGAGCCCCGGCCGAAGCGTTCGCTGTAGAGCGAGCTGCGGTAGCCCGCGATCAGCCACACGCCCTCGTGCACGGGCACGCCGAGCGTCGCCGCGGCCTCCGACCGCCAGCCGCCGATGAAGGCGCCGCTGCGGCCCGGCAGGTCGACCGGCAGGGCCTCGAAGTTGAAGTCGGCGAACAGCCGCTCGCCGGCCACCGTGAGCCCCAGGGTCGGGCCGGCGGTGACGGTGTCGGAGTCGCCGGGCGGCGCCTCGTTCAGGTACGAAGCGAGCTGCAGCCCGGCTCGCGGCAGCAGGTCGACGGCGCCGGCGTCGAGGCCGCAGGCGAGCAGGCCGGCGGCAGCGGCGGCGCGGAGAAGGGTGGCGGACATGGCGGGTCTCCGATCGATGGGTCAGAAGATCACGTTGTTGCTCTTGCGCTTCTTGAAGAACACCTTGTCGTTGAGCGACCAGTTCATCCAGGGCTCCTGCTCGAAGCGCGTGCTCTGCTTGACGATCAGGGTGGCCTCCTGGAACAGCGCGGTCACCTCCAGGCCCTCGTCGAGCATCACGCGGGCCAGCGCCTCGGCGTAGGGGCTGTTGCGTCCCAGGCCGTCCAGCGCCACCTTGCCGGGCGACGTGGCGTAGGCGATCAGGGTGTTGCTCGGCACGTTGTCCAGCTGCGAAAGACCGGCCGGCACCTCGCTGCGGGAGGCACCGCCGGCGGCGTTCAGCGCGCGGGCATAGGCCGGGCTGCGGCCGGCGAACGGGTTGTTGCGGCAGGCGTCCAGCACGACGATGTTCGCGGTGCGCCCGTCGGCGGGCAGCGCGGCCAGCAGCCGGCCGGCGGGGAAGGTCCGCTGCACCAGCTGCTCGGGCCGCTCGACGTCCGCGTCCACCGGCACCAGGTAGTTCTCGCCGCCGTACTGCACGCCGTGGCCGGCGAAGTAGGCGAAGGCGATGTCGCCGTGCCGGAGCACGCGGCCGAACTCGGCGGTCGCCTGCCGCATCTGCTCGAGCGTCGCGTCGCGCAGCAGCGTCACCTGGAAGCCGATGCGACCCAGCGACGCGGCGATCAGCTCGGCGTCGTTCAGCGGGTTGCGCAACGGTTCCACGTGCTGGTAGCGGGCGTTGCCGATCACCAGCGCGTGGCGAGCCTGCGCGGCGGCGGGCGGCATCGCGCACGCCAGCAGCAGGAGCACCAGCAGGCGATCTCGAACGCGCAGCGCGGCGGGCCTGGGCATCGCGGTTCCTCCTCGTCGGTCGGCCGCTGCACGCCAGGGCCGTTCGAATGCAGCGTAGGCAGGCCGGCGCTTCAACAGCGCTTCAAGCCCGGCCGCGGGGCCTTTCGCGGCCGCGCGCCTTGCCCGACACTGCCGCCCACGATGAGCGAGCCCGCCGCGTCTCCGGTCCTCTGTCTGCTCGGCCCGCCGCGCTGGGGCCGCGATGCCGGCGACACGCTGCTGCCGGTGGACCGCTCCTCGCAGCTGCTGTGCATCCTGGCCGCGCGCGCGCAATGGGTCGCGCGCGACGAGCTGGCCGAGTGGCTGTGGCCCGAGCGGGGCCAGCAGCAGTCGCTGACCAACCTGCGCACCGCGCTGCTGCGTGCCGGTCGCCAGGCGCGCGGCGTCCCGATCGAACGCGAGGGCAGCTACCTGCGCTGGCTGCCCGCCACCGACCTGCAGCGGCTGCACGCTGCGGCCGAGCTGCCGGCCGGCGAGCTGCTGCAGGGCATGGAGCCGGGCCTGGGGCCGGCCGCGCTGGAGTGGCTGGAAGGCGAACGGCAGCGCATCGACCGGCTGCGCCGCGCCACCGCGCGGCAGCGTGGCGGCGCGGCCGCTGCGGCCCCGATCGCCCGGCCGCTGATCGGCCGCCGCCACGAGAGCGCCCAGCTGCATGCGCTGCTGGCCGATGCCGCGGTGCGGCTGGTCACCGTCACCGGCCCCGGCGGCAGCGGCAAGAGCGCGCTGGTGCGCGAGGTCACCGCCGGCCAGGCCGAATGGGTGGCCCTGGAGCCCTGCACCGACGAAGCCCAGGTGCCGGCCGCCATCGCCGACGCACTGGGCCGTTCGCTGAGCGGCGGCCTCGAGCCCTGGCTGGCGCTGGAACTGATGGTGGACCGCGCGCCGCTGGTGCTGGTGCTCGACGGCGCCGAGCACCTGCAGCAGCTGCCGCTGCGACTGCGGACGTGGCTGGGCGCCTGCCCGGGCCTGCGCCTGGTGGCCACCTCGCGGCGCCGCCTGGGGCTGGATGGCGAACAGCTGCTGCAGCTGGACGGCCTGCCGCTGCCCGACGAGGACGAGCGCGACGCCGAGGTGCTGCAGCACAACGACGCGGTGCGCCTGTTCTGCACGCGCGCCCGCGCGCTGGCGCCGGACTTCGTGCTGGCCGGCCGCAGCGCCGCGGTGGTGCGGCTGATGCACGCGCTGGGCGGGCTGCCGCTGGCCATCGAGCTGGCCGCGTCATGGGTGCGCCTGATGCCGCTGGCGGACATCGTGCGCCGCTTCGAGCGCCCGGCCGGCGAGCCGTCGGCCGCCGCCGCGGCGCACGTGCTGCACGACAGCCTCGACCGCTCCTGGCAGCTGCTGAGCCTGGAGGACCGCCACGCGCTGGCGCACCTGGCCCTGCTGCCGCTGCCGGTGGACGAGGACATCGCGCTGCACGCGGCCCATGCCGGCCTGCCGAAACTGGCGGCGCTGGTCGACGACTCGCTGCTTCACGCGGCACCCGGCGGCGGCTTCACGATGCACCAGCTGACGCGCCAGCACGCCGTCGCCAGCGCCGAGGCGCAACTGGTGGACCGCGAGGCGCTGCGCCTGCGGCACCTGGCGCGCGTGGACGCCCGGCTCGCGCCGCATGCCGACTTCAACATGCGCGACCCGCGCGCCGCACTCCACGAACTGCAGGCGCTGCTGCCGCAGGTGCGCGCCGCGTGGGCCACCGCGCTGCAGCAGCGCGACGCGGCGTTCTTCGGCCGCCATGCACCGACGCTGGCCGCCTACTTCGGCTACCGCGGCGGGCCGCAGCAGGAGGCCGGGCTGATCGCGCAGGCCGCCGCACACTTCGACGGCCAGGCGCCGGCCGGCCTGCTGCAGGCCGCCTTCCAGATGGCCTTTCGCGCGGCGCAGCTGCAGGCCGCCGAGACGCTGGCGCGCCAGTCGCTGCGGCGTGCCCGGCTCGAGAAGGACACCCGGGCGGTGGCGCGGGCGCTGAACGGGCTGGCGCTGGCGATCGGCGGCCGCGGCGAGACGGAGGGCGTGCATGCGCTGATCACGCAGGGCCTGCGCATCGCGCGCCAGAACGGGCACCGCCACGAGACCGGCCTGCTGCTGGCGTCGCTGGCGCGGCTGGCGAAGGCCGAGGGGCGCTACGCGGAGGCCGAGGCGCACTTCCGCGAGTCCCTCGCGATCGCGCACGAGGGGCCGGATCCGAACCACGAGGGCATCGCGCTGCAGACCAGCAACCTCGCGAACCTGCACGCGGCGCAGGGTGCGTGGCTGCGTGCGCTGCCGCTGTTCGAGCAGGCGCAGGCGCACGCGCGCGACCACGGCATCGACATCCACATGGCGCTGATCGAGAGCAACCTCGCGCGCGCCTGCCTGGCGCTCGGCCGCCCGCAGGCCGCGCTGGAGCACGTGACGCAGGCGCGGCGCCTGGCGCACGAGCAGGGCCGCAGCCTGCTCGAACTGCACGCGCTGTACACCGAGGCCCGCCTGCGTGCCCAGGCCGGCGACGTGCCGACCGCGCGCGACCTGGTGCTGCGTGCGCTGTCGATCGCCGGCCTGCTGGCGCTGCCGGCCGAACTGACCCGTGGCGTCATCGAGGCGGCGCATGCGGACGCCTGCGGGGGCGACGTGGCCGGCGCGCGCGAGCGCCTGACCTGGGCGCTGGCCCGCGCGTCGCTGCCGGCCGACTCGCTCAGCGAGATCGCACGCATGCGCGACGCGCTGGGCGCGGCGCCCGCGGCGCAACGGGCGGCCGAAGCGACGCCGGCCTTCGAGGCCGCGGTGCGCGCCGCGATGCAGGACGTGGAACGGGCGGAAGCCGCGCGCGGCGACGCACGGCCGCGCTGAGCGCGGGCCGTATCCCGCTGTGGCGGGATGTGCCGGGCCCGCGCCAGGCGCAACATGCCACCCGTCGAGGCGCCGGCTCGCCTCGGGAGCAGCGACATGTCGGACCGCAGCCCGTTCTCGCCGCAGGTGTCCGCGGCCGGCCGTTTCTCGGAGATCGAAGTCGAGCGCCACGCGAGCGACGCCGAGCGCGCCCGCAGCCACGCCATCGGCCGCAACCGCCGGGTGGGGCAGGTGCTGTGTTACCTGAGCGTGATGGTGTCCCGGGGCCTGCTGCCCCGGAACGGCCAGGGCTCGGTGGTCGGTGCCGCCGTGCAGGACTTCTCGTCGACGGAAGGCCGGCAGGCCGCGCACTACCTGCCCGGCCACCTGCGCCTCGCCGTGCCCGGCAAGGCGCCCTGCGACCTGTGGGACCTGGCCGGCAGCGCGGCCGTGGCGAGCCGCATCGCGGCGCTCTTCAGCGCGGTGCAGGACCTGCCGCCCAACTTCAACAAGGCCGACAGCTACGTCGAACAGCATGCCAGGCCCTCGCTGAAGCGCCTGTTCGCCGACGTCGGCAACCAGGTGCTGGCCGCGCCGCCGCACGCGATGCGCGGGAGGGTCAACGTGCCCGCGGTGCGAAGCGCCTACCAGCACTGGATCGACCAGAGCCAGATCGCCTACCGCGCGGCGATCAACCGCAAGACCGACATCGCCGAGCTCGACGACCTGCCCCCCGCCACCGCCCCGCGCCTGGACGGTGACGGCCGGCTCGAGCCGCACGCGCTGAACCTGGAACTCGTCGACCTCCAGGACCGGGCCCTGAGGAAAGGGGGAAGCGTGACGGTCTGGGACTACTCGGAACAGGTCCGCATCCTCGGTCATTACCTGACAGCGACGCGCAGCTGCGCGCTCACCGACGCGATGATCGACGAGGTGGAAGGCGCGTTCCGGCCCTGAAGCGCCGCGCGCGGCCGCCTTCAGCCCGCCGCCAGCACCAGCCGCACGCGCAGGCCCGGCCCGGCGTTCTCGAACGCGAGCCGCCCGCCGTGCAGCTGCGCCACCTGGCGCACGATGGCCAGCCCCAGGCCGCTGCCCTTGCGGCCGTCGCGCGGGCGCGGTGTCGAGAAGAAGCGTTCGCCCAGCCGCGGCGCCGCGTAGTCGGGCGCGCCGGGGCCGTGGTCGCGCAGCGTGAACACCAGCTCGCCGCCGCCGCGCGCGAGGCCCAGCTCCAGCGTGCTGCCGTCGGGTGCGAAGTCGAGCGCGTTGGCCAGCAGGTTGGACACCGCCAGCGCCAGCGCATCGGCATCGCCGGTCAGCTCGCCGTCATCGTTCGACAGCCACGCCAGCTGCAGACGCCGCTGCGACAGCAGCGCCGCGCGCTGCGCCAGCTGCTCGTCCACCAGCGCCCGCAGGCGCAGCGGCTGCGGGTGCGCCGGCGCCTGCAGGCTCTCCAGGCGCGACAGCTCCAGCAGCCGGTCGACCATCTCGCGCAGGCGCTGCACCTGTTCGCCGATCTGCAGCGCGAAGCGCTCGCGGTCGGCCGCCGGCAGCTCGTCGTGCAGCAGCTCGGCCGCGCCGCCGATGGCCGCCAGCGGGCTCTTCAGCTCGTGCGTCAGCGTGCGCATGCCCTGCTCCACCTCGGCGCGGCGGTCGAGCTTCTCGCGCATCGTGCCCATCGCGCTCGCGAGCTCGCCCAGTTCGCCCGGCAGCGCCGGCACCGGCGGCGGCTGGCCGGCGGCGGCCTGCAGCGCGTAGCGGCGCAGCTGGCGCACCGAATGCACGGTCCAGCCGGTGATGGCCAGGCCGATGGCCAGGCTGGCGGCGATGAGCCAGGCGCTGGCACCGACGATCTTGTGTTCGGCGCGGTCGATGAACTGCTGCACCGTGGCCAGCGGCTTGGCCACGCTCAGCACGCCGATGGTCGGCCCGCCGGTCGCGGCACGCACCGGCGCGGCCACCACCATCACGGTGCTGCCGTCGTCGGCCGGCAGCTCGCGCGTACTGCGCGCGCCGTACTCGCCGCGCAGCGTCAGCAGCACGTCGCGCCAGCGCGAGTAGTCGGCGCCGGGCGGCGCCCGATCGCCGCTGTCGAACACGACGCGGCCCTGCACGTCGGTGACGTAGACGCGCAGGTCCAGCGTGCGCTTGTGCAGGCCCCAGATCTGCGCGTCCACCGGCCGCGCCAGGTAGTCCTTCACGGCCGCGGCGAAGCGCGTGTCCTGCAGCGTGCCGCCGGCGGGCATCGCGCGCAGCTCGGGCGCGGCCAGCTCGGCCAGCAGGTTGGCGCTGTCGACCAGGATGTCCTCCATCACCTCGCGCACGCTGGGCTTCACCTCGGCCAGCACCACGCGCAGGATGAAGAAGGCCGCCAGCCCCGCGATCAGGAAGAAGCCGAACAGCAGGCGCAGGCCGAGGCGCATGCTCTCAGCGCTCGTCGGCCAGGCCGTAGCCCAGGCCGCGGTGGGTGGCGATCGGGTCCTGCCCCGGCGTCACCTCGCGCAGCTTGGCGCGCAGCGTCTTCACGTGGGTGTCCACGCTGCGGTCGTTGGCGTCGCTGGCGTGGCCCCACACCGCGTCCAGCAGCGCGCCGCGGCTGTGGATGCGCTGCGGCGCCGCCAGCAAGGTGCGCAGCAGGCCGTATTCGAGGCGCGTGAGCGTGAGCCACTGGCCGGCGTAGCGGATGCGCTGGCCGGCCTCGTCGACCTCGAAGCGCCGGGGCGCCTGCGCCGGCGGCGGCGACAACGCGGCGCGCCGCAGCAGCGCGCGCACGCGCGCCACCAGCTCGCGCGGGCTGAAGGGCTTGGCGAGGTAGTCGTCGGCGCCCATCTCGAGGCCGAGCACACGGTCGATCTCCTCGCTGCGTGCGCTCAGCATCAGCATCGGCAGCGCGCGCACCGCGCCGTCGGCGTGCTGGCGCAGTTCGCGGCACAGGTCCAGGCCGTTGCCGTCGGGCAGGCCGATGTCGAGCACCAGCGCGTCGGGGCGCGGCGCCTGCTGCGCCCGCATGCGCGCCTCGCCCACCAGCAGCACGTGCGTCACCACCAGGCCCTCGCGCTCGAGCGCGTAGGCCGCGGTGCGGGCGATCGCGGGGTCGTCCTCGAGCAGCAGGATGCGCGGCGGCGTGTGGTCCACGCGCGCGACTGTAGCGGGCGCTACGCCGGCGCCTGGTGCACCGTGATGTGCGCCGCCACGCAGCGCCAGCCGGCTTCGCCCTGCACCCAGATGTCGACGTAGCGGTTGATGCCGCGCCGCCCGTCCTTCAGCTCGTAGGCGTTCTCGGCGTGGATCAGCGCCACGTGCCCGAGCCGGTTCACCTGCACGCGGCCCACCGGGAACGAGCGGATGTGGGTGGCGAAGGTGGGCTTGGCGAAGTCCACCAGCGCGGCGCCGCGGTCGTGCAGCGTGCCGTCGCCGCTGATCACCAGGTAGTCGGGCGCCAGGTGGGCGTCGTACCAGGCCACGTCGGCCTCGCGGAAGGCGTTCACGTAGGACTCGTTGAGCGCGCGCAGCACCGCGTCGGCTTCGCCGCTGGGGTCGCTGCCGGTCCAGCCGCCGTGCACCGGCGCCGGGGCGCTGTTGACGCGGCGCGCCGCGGGCGTGCGCAACGGCGTGCGCTGGCTGGCCGCCAGCCGCCAGGCGGCGCCGTCCCAGCGGTAGACCTCGGTGCTGCGGTGCGCCTGCACGCTGCCGTCGGCCGGCAGCGTTTCCACCAGCGCGTGCAGCAGCGCCACCGGCCCGAACAGGCGCACGCGCAGCTCCTGCACGGCGGCGCCGTGCAAGGCCTGCGGAAGCGACTGCAGGTAGGCGGCGCGGTCGTCCCAGCGGCCGTCGGGCCCGGTGTGCAGCGAGCCCGGCTCCACCAGCGCTTCCATGAACGCGGCGTCGGCACGCACCAGCTGCGCCTGCAGTGCGCGCTGGTGGATGGCGCGCAGCTGCGCCTCGGCGAGCTCCGGCGCCGGCACCGGCGCGGCGGCGGCCGCGCCCGCCAGCGCGATCAACGGGGGCATGACCCAGCGCGTGGCATCCATCGTGTGTCTCCTTCAGCCGCCGGCCTTCCAGACCGGCATCTCGGTGAGCATCGCGCGCGCCAGTTCGCGCGCGGCGCGCGGATCCAGGCCCTGCTCGCGCACCAGGTAGGCGGCGTTGGCCTGCAGCACCTCGTCCCAGGGCCGCAGTTCGCCGCGCTCGTCGCCGCAGGTGCTGCAGTAGAGGGCGCCGATGCGGCCGCCGGCGAAGTCGCCCGGGCCGCGCATCGGGAAACCGCAGGAGCCGCACGAAGGGCACAGGGGTTCGGCCATCTCCGGTCTCCAGGTCAGGGTGCGATCAGCGACAGCAGCTGCGCCTTCACCTCGGCACCGCGCGCGGCGATGACGCTGGCACCGGGTGCGAACAGGTCGCGGTGGATCAGGTAGTGGTTGCCGAGCGCGATCCACACGTTGGCCAGCGTCAGCGGGTCGAGCGGGCGGGCGGCGCCGCGCTCGACGTCGCGCGCCAGCGCCTGGCGCAGCCGCCAGGCCACGCCGGACTGCAGCGCGAACACCCGCGCCCGCGCCGCCGGCGGCAGCGTGCCCGACTCGCGCAGCACGCAGGCCACCAGCGCCTCGAACTCGCCGAGCGCGGCGAGGTGCGCGTCCAGCACCTCGGCCACGCCGTGGCCCTCGTCGTCGAGTTCGGCCAGTCGCTGCGAGATCGAACGGCCCAGCTCCTGCACCAGCGCGTCGACCAGCTCGTCGCGGTTGCGGAAGTGCACGAACACCGTGCCGTGGGCCTTGCCCGACGCCTCGGCGATGGCCGCGGTGGTGGTGCCGGCCAGCCCGCGCACGGCCACCACGCGCAGCCCGGCGTCGAGCAGGTCGCGCCGGGTGTCGCTGCGCTGCTGGGCGCGGCTGCGGGGCGCCGTTGCAGCGCCGGACGTGAGGGCCGAATTCACTGAGCATCAACTCATTGAGTGTTTGCTCAGTGTAGCCGCGCAACGCCGGCCGTCAAGGCCGGCGTGCGCGGCGGCGGGCGCCTCAGGACGGCGCCTGCTCCAGGAAGCGGTAGTCGGCCGTGTAGGGCACGCGCGCGGTCTGGCCC
>JBGAHJ010000033.1:0-40072 GCA_044226255.1 Rubrivivax sp. | reverse complement strand
GGGGCCGCATCCTGCGGCGCGGCGGCCGCCGGCGCGGTCTCCTCCTTGGCCTGCCGCAGGCGATCCTGCACCTTCATCTCCGCACTGCGCCTTGCTTCGTTGCGCGTGCTCTCCTGCAGGCGCGATGCCGCCGCCTGTGCATCGTGCCGCGCCTCGTTGGCGCGCGCCAGCGCCTGGTCTCGCGCCTTCGCCGGCTCGGCCGGGGCCGGGCGCGGCGCGGCGGCTGCGTTCGCCGTCTTCGGGGGTGGCTCCGGCGCCAGCACCGGCACCGGGCGCCGCGCCGGCGACGGCAGGGCTTCGGCCGATGCCGCCGGCAGCGCCGGCGCCGCCGCCACGGGCGCGGCAGCCTCCTGGTAGGCCTCGGTCTGCGGCCCGGGTGTCTCGCGACCGTGCCACAGCACGCCGACGACACCCGCCAGCAGCAGGGTCGCGAAGGCGCCCGAGGCGCCCAGCCGCCGCGGTGCGCCGAAGGACCACCAGGGTTTGCGCCGCGCCGCCGGCGCCGGCGGCGGCTCGGCCGCGGCCCGGTGCGCGGCGGCGATGATCTGCGCGCCGAGGTCGCGCGGCGCCTGCAGCTGCGCGTCGGGCGCGTGCCGAAGCGCCGCGCGCAGGTGCTCGTCGCGCGGCAGGTCGTCGGGCCGGCTGCTCATCGTGTCGCCCCCGCGGCCGGCAGGTAGGCACCCATGCAGGTGCGCAGCCGGCTCATCGCGTAGCGCAGCCGCGTCTTGGCGGTCTCGAATCCCACCTCGAGCGCGCGCGCCAGTTCGTCCACCGACAGCCCGTCCTCGTGATGCAGCAGGAACGCGCTCTTCTGCGCCGGCGGCAGGCCCTCCAGGCAGTCGAGCAGGCGCTGCCCGGCGGCGCGCCAGAACGCGCTGTCCTCGGTCGTCGAGGCGGCGGCCGGCCAGCCGGCCCAGGGCGCGGCCTCGGGTTCCCAGGTGCCGTCGTCGTCTTCGGTGGCGGTGCTGACCTCGCGACCGCTCCTGCGCAACTGGTCCACGGCCCGGTTGTGCGCCAGCGTGAACAGCCAGGTGCGGAAGCTCGCGCCCTGCGGCTGCCAGTCGTGCCGCGCCTGGATCGCGCGCATCCAGGTGTCCTGGAAGACCTCGTCGGCCTGCCCGGCGGCGATGGGGCCCAGCAGGCGGCGCACGAAGCGGTACAGCGCGGCCTGGTGGCGCCCATAGAGCTGCTCGAAGGCGCCGGCGTCGCCGGCCGCGTAGGCGCGCATCAGTTGGTCGTCGCTGGGAGCGTCGGTCATTCGGGCGAGTGTGCCAGCCTGCTTGTACGCGCGGCGCGGCCGTCCGGGGTGAACGGTCAGGCCGCGCGCGTGGACAGGGCCTGCTCGATGGCCGCTGCGTCGTTCAGCGCCCGCACGCGCTCGTAGAGCTGCTGCGCGCCGGGGAAGCGTCGCCGCAGCATGTTGAGCCACTGCTTGATGCGCCCGCCGCGGTGGCGCGGCGCCACGCGCGGCGCGATCAGGCGCGCGTACACGGCCAGCAGCGGCTCCAGCTCGGCCCAGCCGGGTGCCGCCCGGCCGCGCAGCGCCAGCGCGAGGCCGGGGTCGGCCACCAGGCCGCGGCCCAGCATCAGCGCATCGCAGCCGCTTTCCGCCAGGCAGCGGGCGGCGTCGTCTGCGGTCCAGACCTCGCCATTGGCGATCACGCGCGTGGCCGGCACGGCCTGTCGGATCTGCGCGATGCGGTCCCAGTACGCCGGCGGACGGTAGCCGTGCAGCTTGGTGCGGGCATGCACCACGATTTCCGCGGCACCGGCCGAGGCCATCGCGTGCGCGCACTCGAGCATCCGGCTCTCGTCGCGGTGGCCCAGCCGCATCTTGGCCGACACCGGCATCGCGGCCGGCACCGCGCGACGCACCGCGGCGACGATGGCATGCACGAGATCGGGCTCGTCCAGCAGCACCGCGCCGCCGCGGTGGCGGTTGACGGTCTTCGCCGGACAGCCGAAGTTGAGGTCGATGCCGGCCGGCTGCAGTTCGGCCAGGCGTGCCGCGTTCTCGGCCAGGCAGGCGGGGTCGCTGCCCAGCAGCTGCGCGCGCACCGGGGTGCCGGCCGGCGTGCAACTGCCGTGCAGCAGTTCGGGCATCAACCGCGTGAACACGCGCCGCGGCAGCAGCTGGTCGGTGATGCGGATGAACTCGGAGACGCAGCGGTCGATGCCGCCGACGCGCGTGATGACGTCGCGCAGGCTGTGGTCCAGCACGCCTTCCATCGGGGCGAGCAGGATCAGGCGTGGGGCGGCGGTCTGCACCTGCGGGATTGTCTCTAGGATTATTCGACCGATCGGTCGAATAATCGACTTTCCCGTTGGAGAACCGCATGTCCGAGGCCCCCGTTCTCGTCGCCACCGAAGGCGTGCTGCGCGTCATCACGCTGAACCGCCCGGCGGCGCTGAACAGCTTCACCGCCGAGATGCACGGCCAGCTGCTGGCGGCGCTGAACGCGGCCGCCGATGACGCGGCCGTGCGCGCGGTGCTCGTCACCGGCAGCGGCCGCGGCTTCTGCGCCGGGCAGGACCTCACGGACCCGGCGATGGTCGGCAACGTCGACGTGGGCGCCGTCATCGAGCGCTTCTACCGGCCGCTCGCGCTGCGAGTCCGCTCGATGCCGGTCCCGGTGATCGCCGCGGTGAACGGCGTGGCCGCGGGCGCCGGCGCGAACTTCGCGCTGTGCTGCGATCTGGTGGTGGCGGCCCGGAGCGCCAGCTTCATCCAGGCCTTCAGCAAGATCGGTCTGGTGCCCGATTGCGGCGGCACCTGGCTGCTGCCGCGCCTGGTGGGCCGGGCGCGCGCCCTGGGGCTGGCCATCACGGGCGACAAGCTGCCGGCCGAGGAAGCGCAGCGCATCGGGATGATCTGGCAGTGCGTGGACGACGCGGCGCTGGGCGATGCCGCGCGCGCGCTGGCGCTGCGCCTGGCCGCGATGCCGGTGAAGGCGCTGGCCGAGACGCGGCGCGCGCTCGATGCCGCGATGCCGTTGGACTTCGCCGATGCCCTGACGCTGGAAGCCGACGCCCAGCGCGAGCTGGGCCGGCAGGGCGACTTCATCGAGGGCGTCTCGGCCTTCATGGCCAAGCGCCCGCCGGTGTTCAAGGACCGCTGATGCCCAGCCCGCAGCAGATCGCCGAAGCCGCGCGCGACGCGATGTGGCGCGACGACCGCGCCAGCCGCGCGCTCGGCATCGAGATCCTGGCGGTGGGACCCGGCACCGCCACGCTCGCGATGACGGTGCGCGACGACATGCTCAACGGCCACGACATCTGCCACGGCGGCCTCGTCGCCACGCTGGCCGACAGCGCCTTCGCCTTCGCCTGCAACGCCTACAACGAGGTCACGGTGGCCTCGGGCTTCGACGTCAACCTGCTGCAGGCCGCGCGCCGCGGCGACCGGCTCACGGCGGTGGCGCGCGAGGTGAGCAAGAGCGGCCGCACCGGTGTCTACGACATCGCGGTGACGAACCAGCGCGGCGCGGCCGTGGCGGCCTTCCGGGGCCGTTCGTACACGATGAAGGGCAGGCCGGTGGTCGAAGGCCTGCCGGTGGGCAAGCAGCAGGAGGCCTGACGATGCCTGTCAAGACGCCGGCGCCCGGCGACCTGGAACCGATCGAGCGCGCCAGCCGCGACGAGCTGCAGGCCCTTCAACTGCAGCGGCTGCAGGCCACGCTCGTCCATGCCTACGAGCATGTGCCGCACTACCGCAAGGCCTTCGACGGCGCCGGCGTGCGGCCGTCCGACTGCCGCTCGCTCGCCGACCTTTCGAAGTTCCCGTTCACCACCAAGGCCGACCTGCGTGCGAACTACCCGTTCGGCATGTTCGCGGTGCCGCGCGGGCAGGTGGTGCGCATCCATGCCAGCAGCGGCACCACCGGCAAGCCCACCGTGGTGGGCTACACGCAGGGCGACATCGATCGCTGGGCCGATCTCGTCGCACGGTCCATCCGCGCCAGCGGCGGCCGGCCCGGCGACATCGTGCACGTGGCCTACGGCTACGGCCTCTTCACCGGCGGGCTGGGCGCGCACTACGGCGCCGAGAAGATGGGCTGCACCGTGGTGCCGATGAGCGGCGGCCAGACCGAGAAGCAGGTGCAGCTGATCGAGGACTTCCGCCCCGACATCATCATGGTCACGCCGAGCTACATGCAGGTGATCGTCGAGGAGTTCCGCCGCCAGGGCAAGGACCCGCGGCAGATGAGCGTGAGCGTGGGCATCTTCGGTGCCGAGCCCTGGACCGAGGCGATGCGGCGCGACATCGAGGCCAGCGCAGGCATCGACGCGGTGGACATCTACGGCCTCTCCGAGGTGATGGGCCCGGGCGTGGCCAACGAGTGCATCGAGTCCAAGGACGGCCCGGTGATCTGGGAGGACCACTTCTTCCCCGAGATCATCGATCCGCAGACCGGCGCGGTGCTGCCCGACGGCGAGGAAGGCGAGCTCGTCTTCACCACGCTGACGAAGGAGGCGCTGCCGGTGATCCGCTACCGCACGCGCGACCTCACGCGCCTCTTGCCGCCCACCGCGCGCAGCATGCGTCGCATGGGCAAGATCGTCGGCCGCAGCGACGACATGCTGATCATCCGCGGCGTCAACCTGTTCCCCACGCAGGTGGAGGAGCTGGTGCTCAAGCACGGGCAGCTGTCGGGCCAGTACCAGCTGCTGGTGACGCGCGAGCAGCTGCTCGACGAGCTGACGGTGCGCTGCGAGCTGACGCCGGCCGAGCTGCACGCCGACCGCGATGCGATCGCGCGCGAACTGCAGCACCAGATCAAGAGCCTGATCGGCGTCAGCGCGCAGGTCGACGTGGGGCTGCCCGATTCGATCGAGCGCACGCTGGTGGGCAAGGCGCGGCGGGTCGTCGACAAACGTCCGAAGTGAGTGGCTGATCATGTACACCCAGGCGATGGACACGGGGCCCAAGGAAGAGCGCAAGCCCCTGCGTTCGGCCGAGGAGGCCGAGCTGGAGGCGCGCTTCGAGGCCCGCATCGACGCAGGGGCCTTCATCGAGGCCAAGGACTGGATGCCCGAGCACTACCGGCGCACGCTGCTGCGCCAGATCAGCCAGCACGCGCATTCGGAGATCGTCGGCATGCTGCCCGAAGGCAACTGGGTGACGCGAGCCCCGACGCTCAAGCGCAAGGCCATCCTGCTGGCGAAGATCCAGGACGAGGGCGGGCACGGGCTGTACCTGTACGCGGCCGCCGAGACGCTGGGCACCAGCCGCGACCAGATGCTCGATGCGCTGCACGGCGGCAAGGCCAAGTACAGCAGCATCTTCAACTACCCCACGCTGAGCTGGGCCGACATCGGCGTGATCGGCTGGCTGGTGGACGGCGCGGCCATCATGAACCAGGTGCCGCTCACGCGCTGCAGCTACGCGCCGTACGCGCGCGCGATGGTGCGCATCTGCCGCGAGGAGAGCTTCCACCAGCGCCAGGGCTACGACGCGTTGCTGACGATGATGCGCGAGGGCACCGACGCCCAGCGCGCGATGGTGCAGGACGCGGTGGACCGCTGGTGGTGGCCGAGCCTGATGATGTTCGGGCCGCCCGACGCCGACAGCCCGAACAGCGCGCAGAGCACGCGCTGGGGCATCAAGCGGCTGTCGAACGACACGCTGCGGCAGAAGTTCGTCGATGCCACCGCCGAGCAGGCGAAGGTGCTGGGGGTCACCTTGCCCGACCCGCTGCTGAAGTGGAACGAGGCGCGCGGCCACCACGACTTCGGCCCCATCGACTGGAGCGAGTTCTGGCGCGTCGTGAACGGCGACGGCCCGTGCAACCGCGAGCGGCTGGCCGCGCGCGTGAAGGCCTGGGACGACGGTGCCTGGGTGCGCGAGGCGGCGCTGGCCCATGCGAGGAAACAGGTCGCGAAGGAGCAGGCGGCATGAACGAGTGGCCCCTCTGGGAAGTGTTCGTGCGCCCGCAGGCCGGGCTGGACCACAAGCACTGCGGCAGCCTGCATGCCGCCGACGCGCCGATGGCCCTGCAGCTGGCGCGCGAGGTCTACACGCGGCGCCAGGAAGGCACCAGCGTGTGGGTGGTGAAGAGCAGCGACATCACCGCCAGCGACCCCGGCGACAAGGCGATGCTGTTCGACCCCATGGCCGACAAGGTGTACCGGCATCCCACCTTCTACGAGCTGCCCGAGTCCGTGAACCACATGTAGCGATGGCTGCCAGCGCCGAATCGATCCGCCTGAACCTCGTGCCACCGGTGCGCTACGTGCTGCGCATCGCCGACACCTGCCTGATCCACGCCCAGCGCCTGGCCGAATGGTGCGGGCACGGGCCGGTGCTGGAGGAGGACATCGCGCTCACCAACATGGCGCTCGACCTGCTGGGACAGGCGCGCGCGCTGCTGACGCACGCGGCCGCGCTGGAAGGTGGTGGCTTCGACGAGGACCAGCTCGCCTTCCTGCGCGACGAGCGCGACTGCTTCAACCTCACGCTGGTGGAGCAGCCGATGCGGCGCAGCAGCGCCCATTCCCCGGGCGGTGACTTCGCCGACACGGTGCTGCGCAACTTCCTGCTCGCAGCCTGGCTGAAGGCTTTGTGGACCGGGCTCGTGGCGTCCGGTGACAGCACCCTGGCCGCCATCGCCGCGAAGGCGCTGAAGGAAGCGCGCTACCACGCCGAGCACGCCGCCGGCTGGGTGGTGCGGCTGGGCGACGGCACGGACGATTCGGCCGCGCGCATGCGCGCGGCGCTGCAGCGGGCCTGGCCGTTCACCAACGAGATGTTCGCCGACGATGCTGTCGACGGCTGCGGCCTGGGCCCGGCGCGCAGCAGCCTGCGCGCGGCGTGGGAAGCGGAGGTGAACGCGGTCCTGGCCGAAGCGGGCCTGGCGGCGCCGCCGGCCACGGCCTTCGTCAGCACCGGCACGCAGGGCCGGCACAGCGAGCACCTGGGTTTCATCCTGGCCGAGATGCAGGTGCTGCAGCGGCAGCACCCGGGCGGACGCTGGTGATGTGCGGCGCCCATGTTGCCGGCCGCGAAGCTGCCGCCTGGGCGGCGCTGGACACCGTGATGGACCCCGAGATCCCCGTGCTGTCGCTGCGCGAGCTGGGCATCGTGCGGGGTGTTCGGGTCGGCGCGACCGGTGGCCTGGAGGTGCTGCTGACGCCCACCTACAGCGGCTGCCCGGCCACCGAGGTCATCGCCGGGAGCGTGCGGCAGGCGCTCGACGACGCGGGACTGGGCCCGGTGCAGGTGACGCAGCAGCTGAGCCCGCCGTGGACCACCGACTGGATCACGCCCGAGGGCCGGCGCAAGCTCCTCGACTACGGCATCGCGCCACCCGGTGCGGCGGCCGGCGCGGTGGTGCGACTGCACCCGCGGGCCGTGGCGTGTCCGCGCTGCGCCAGCATGCACACCGAACGGCTCTCGGCCTTCGGTGCCACCGCCTGCAAGGCGCTGCACCGCTGCCTGGACTGCCTCGAACCCTTCGAACACTTCAAGCCGATATGAGCAGCGGCCACTTCCATGCCCTGCACGTGGCGCGCATCGAGCCGGTTGCGGCCGACGCGCTAGCGGTCACCTTCGAGTTGCCCGCCACCCTGCGCGACCGCTTCCGCTTCGAACCCGGCCAGCACCTGACGCTGCGCCGCGACGGCCGGCACCGCGCGTATTCCATCTGCGCCGCGCCTGGCGAGCCGCTGCGGGTGGGCGTGCGGCACGTGCCCGGCGGCGCCTTCTCGGGCTGGCTGCACGCCGCGCTGCGTGCCGGCGACACGCTGGACGTGATGGAGCCCGAAGGCCGCTTCGGCGCTGCGCTGGCGCAGCGCCCGCGCCATCTGCTGGCGGTGGCCGGGGGCAGCGGCATCACGCCGATCCTGTCGATCGCGAAGACGACGCTCGAAACCGGCCCGCTGGCGCGCGTGACGCTGCTCTACGGCAACCGCAACGCCGACAGCACGATGTTCCGCGAGGAACTGCAGGACCTGAAGAACCGCCACATGGCGCGGCTCGCGCTGCACTGGGTGTTCTCGCGCGAGTCCGTCGACTCGCCGCTGCAGGGCGGCCGGCTGGACGCTGTGAAGCTCGCCGACCTGCTGCGCCTGGCGGGGCCGGTCGACCAGGCGTTCGTCTGCGGCCCGCACGCGATGAACGACGAGGTCGAAGCCGCGCTGCTGGCGGCCGGGCTGCCGCGCACGGCGGTGCACGTGGAGCGCTTCGGCATCCCGCCCGACGTGGCCGCGCAGCCGCGGCCTGCCCACGCGCCGGGCGACGCCGCGCAGGCGCGCGTGCGCATCGTGCGCGACGGCGTCGCGCGCGAGGTGGCGTTCGAGGCCGGCGACACGAGCATCCTCGCCGCGGCAGCGCGCGCCGGGCTGGACGTGCCTTTCTCGTGCAAGTCGGGCGTCTGCGCCACCTGTCGCGCGAAGCTGCTCGAGGGCCGCGTGCGCATGGACCGCAACTTCGCGCTCGAAGCGGCCGACCTCGAGGCGGGCTTCGTGCTCGCCTGCCAGTCGCACCCGCTGACCGAACGCGTCGTGCTGTCGTTCGACCAGCGCTAGCCCGTGGCGCGCACCCGGTCGGCCGGCTTCGACGGCCAGCGCGAGCAGATCCACGCCGCGGCCGCGCGGCTCTTTGCCACGCGCGGCTACACGGCCAGCACGATGAACGAGGTGGCGGCGGCCTGCGGCGTCGGCAAGGCCACGCTGTACCACTACGTGCGCGACAAGCACGACCTGCTGGCGCAGATCGCGGTCGCGCACGTGGCGCGACTGGAAGGGCTGGTGCAGGCGGTGGCCCGCGAGCGGCTGGCGCCGGAGGCTCAGCTGCAGGCGTTGATCGTCCGCTTCATGCAGGCCTACGCCAGCGCCGAGCACGAGCACCGGGTACTGACGGAGGACGTCAGGTTCCTGGCCGACACCGAACGCGAGGCCGTGCTCGACGCGCAGCGCCGGGTGGTGCGCGCGTTTGCCGACGCGGTGGCGGCGCTGCGCCCGGACCTGCGCCGCGCCGCGCTCGACAAGCCGCTGGCGATGCTGCTGTTCGGGATGATCAACTGGACCTTCACCTGGCTGCGGCGCGACGGCGCGCTGAGCCACGAGACGCTGGCGCCGGTGGTGACGGCGCTGTTCTTCGGCGGCCTGCCGGCCGTCAGCGCGCCGCCCTGAGCCGGCGCTCGCCGCCGCGGGCCTGGCGCCACAGCGCATGGCTGTGCGTCTCCAGCATGCGCGCGACGCGGCCGCCCTGCGGCAGGGCCCAGCCTTCGGTGGCCTGCTCGGTCTCGTGCGTCAGCGTGCGCACGCCGGACAGACCCGCGGCGGCCGCGCGTTCCAGCAGCGACTCGGTGCCGGCTTCGCCGAGCGCCAGCACGAAGTGCTGCCAGCGCCGCATCACGCGCTCGTTGAGCCAGGCGTCTTCCAGTGCCTGGCGCAGCCGGCCGGCGTCGTTGCCGGCTTCCACCACGCGCGGCGCGATCGCACCGATGAAGAGGTTGAAGTCGTGCCGCAGCGTGTGCTCGGGCAGCATCGCGGCCAGCTCTCGGGTGCGGGCGCTCCAGCCCGGCGACAGGAACTGCATCGTCAGCAGCGCCTGCAGGCCCTGCGGTGCGTTGAGCAGCCGCACGCGGTTGGGCGGCAGCACCGCCAGCGGCAGGCGTGCCGCCTCGTGGAACGGCAGCGGCGTTGCGAACGCGCGCAGCGCGGCCAGCCGCCACCAAGCGCCGGCGTCCAGGCCCTGGACCGGCTCGCCAGCGCTGGTGGCGCGGCGGGCGCGACGCACCGCCTCCAGGATGTCCACGTCGCGCCGCGCGCTCACGGCCTGCTGGCTCAGCAGCGCCAGATTGCCCGCGGCGTAGCCGGCGTGCGGATTCAGCCGCTCCACCACCGCGGCCGTCGGTTCGTCCGGCGCGCCGCCGAGGGTGCGACGCGTCACCGGGCAGCGTCCGGTCTGGATCTGCGCGATGTAGTGCGCGGTGACCTGCTGGTTCTCGAACACCACGCCCAGGCGCCAGGCCAGCGTGCGCAGCGCGAGCCACTGCCGGGTGGCGCGCCCGTTGGCCAGCGTGCGGCGACCGAACACGGCCTTGCCGGCGCGCCAGCCCTGGCCCAGCGGCGTGCCGTCCAGCAGCAGTTCGGGCGGCGGCACCAGGCCGTGGTGGGCATGGTCCCAGCCGATCTGGAAGCCAGCGGCCTCCACCGGGTCGGCCGGCTGCACCGTGGTGGCGGCAGTCAGTTCGAGCGTGGCCTGTTCGTTCATCGCGGTACTCCTCGAACGCCAGGCCCGATGCCCGGCGGATGGAGGCAGTCTCGGCGCGAGGTGGCTCAACACGTGAGCCACCAGAACGAAACGGGTGCGATCAGGAGCGCAGTGGCCACAGGCGGCGCAGCAGCGCCGCCAGCAGCACGCCGCCGGCGATGCCGATCGCATCGGCCAGCAGGTCGTCCCAGGCGGCGTCGCGGCCGGGGATCTGCGATTGCACCAGCTCGATGAAGCCGCCGTAGCCCAGCAGCCCGAGGGCGACACCCACCAGCGCCGCGCGGCCCGAAGACCAGCCGAAGCGCCCGGCCACCGCCATCGAGCCGAAGGCCAGCAGGTGGTTCACCTTGTCGCCCCCCTGCACGTCGAGCTGCGGGGCGGGCATGAACGCAAACCAGGCGGCGATCAGGACGAGCACCAGCAGCACGGCGCGCCAGGCGGGTTGGAAGCGGGGGTGGTGGAGCAGGGCGCCGAGGCTTTTCATGGTCGACGGCATTCTGCCCGGCCGCATCCACGCCTGCGCTATGATTGCGGGCTGTGCCGGTGTAGCTCAGTTGGTAGAGCAGCGCATTCGTAATGCGAAGGTCGGGAGTTCGACTCTCTTCACCGGCACCAGGATCGAGAGCAGGAAGGGCCCGCCACTTTGCGCGGGCCCTTCGTCTTTCGGCCCGAGCCGGGCGCGATCCCTACAATGGTCCGATGCGCATCCTGATCGCCAATGACGATGGGTACCTCGCTCCGGGCATTGCCGCACTGGTGCGCGCGATCGAAGGGCTGGGCGAGATCACCGTCTTCGCCCCCGAGCAGAACGCCAGCGGCACGTCGAACGCGCTGACGCTCAACCGCCCGCTCAACATCTTCCAGGCGCGTGGCGAGGGCGTGCAGGGCTTCCACGTGGTGAACGGCACGCCGTCGGACTGCGTGCACGTCGCGCTCACGGGCGTGCTGGGCCACCGGCCCGACCTGGTGCTCTCGGGCATCAACAATGGCGCCAACATGGGCGACGACACGCTGTACTCGGGCACCGTCGCCGCGGCGATGGAGGGCTTCCTGTTCGGCGTGCCGGCGATCGCGTTCTCGCAGGCCGTGAAGGGCTGGGCCGAGATCGACGCGGCCGCGGCCACCGCGCGGTCCATCGTCGAGCAGGTCTTGGCCACCCATGCTGCGGGCGCACCGCCGTTCCTGCTGAACGTCAACATCCCGAACCGGCCGGACGCGCCGTCGCTGCCGCGCCGCGTGACGCGCCTGGGGCGTCGCCACGCCAGCGAGCCGGTGATCCGCCAGGTCAACCCGCGCGGCGAGACCATCTACTGGATCGGCCCGGCCGGCGATGCGCGCGAAGCGGGCGAGGGCACCGACTTCCACGCCGTTGCGCAGGGCTGCGTGTCGATCACGCCGCTGCAGGTGGACCTCACCGACCACGCCGGTCGCACCGGCTGGGCCGCGCGGCTGCAGCAATGACGCGCAGCCCGCGCTTCCCCGTCGCGCTCGACCGGCTGCACAAGGGCACGCGCTCGGCATCACAGGAAGTGCTGCGGCCGCAGCGCCCGCTGCAGCACGCGGCGGAGGCGGCGGCGCGTCAGGCCGCCGGGCACGGCGCGCCGCAGGGCATCGGCATGGACTCGGCGGCGGTGCGCGAGCGCATGGTCCAGCGCCTGCGTGCCGACGGCATCCGGCACGAGGCGGTGCTGGATGCGTTCCTGCGGGTGGAGCGACACCACTTCGTCGACAGCGCGCTGGCGGCGCAGGCCTACGAAGACACGAGCCTGCCGATCGGCCTGTCGCAGACCATCAGCAAGCCTTCGGTGGTGGCGCGCATGCTGGCGCTGCTGTTCGAGGGCGCCAGCGCGCAGCGGCACGGCCACCTGGGGCGCGTGCTGGAGGTCGGCACCGGCTGCGGCTACCAGGCCGCGCTGCTGGCGCTGCTGGGGCGCAGCGTGGTGTCGATCGAGCGACTCAAGGGCCTGCACGACAAGGCGCGGGCGAACCTGGACGGGCGGCGCCTGGGCGACATACGCCTCGTCTATGGCGACGGGCGCCTGGGCCATCCGCCGCGCGCGCCGTTCGACAGCCTGATCGCCGCCGCCGGCGGCGAGGACCTTCCGCCGGCCTGGCTGGAGCAACTGGCGGTCGGCGGCCGGCTGGTGGCGCCCATGCACGATGCGGGGCACGGCGGCCAGGTTCTGCTGGTCGTCGACAAGCGGCCCGACGGCCTCGTCCGGCAGTGGCACGATGCGGTGCACTTCGTCCCCCTAAAATCCGGCGCGGCATGAACTTGTTCACACATCTGTCCCCCTCCGCCGCGCCGGTCCGCCGCGTGGCGCTGGCCGTCGCCGTGCTGGCCGCTCTGGCCGGCTGCGCATCGCCCGATCACCGGGCGCCGGTCGAGGATCGCAAGCCGCCCGGTACGCGTCCGGTCCCGACGTCTCAGCTGCCTGGCGCCACCTCGTCCGCCACGCCGGCCTCGGCGCCGGTTCTGGCGCCCGGCACGGCCCCGGCCACCGAGGCCTCGCCGGCCAAGCCGCCGCCGCCGGGCATCGAGAACGCCGGCAAGCCCGGCTACTACACGGTGAAGCAGGGCGACACGCTGATCCGGATCGCCTTCGACAACGGTCAGAACTGGCGCGACATCGCGCGCTGGAACGGCCTCGACAACCCCAACGTGATCGAGGTCGGCCAGGTGGTGCGCGTGGTGCCGCCGGCACCGGCGGTGGATGCCGCCAGCAGCAAGCCGGTGGCCCCCTCGGGCCGCGTGGACAGCCGGCCGCTGGACGGCAAGCCCGCGTTGCCGGCGGCCTCGGCACCGCCTGGCGCTGCGTCGTCGGTCGCGGTGCCGGTGCCGGCCGCTTCGGCGGCGCCGGCCGCCTTGCCCCGCGAAGGCGACGACGACCTGAACTGGGCCTGGCCGGCTGCCGGGCCGGTGGTGACCCCGTTCGACGAGGTCAAGAGCAAGGGCCTGGCGATCACCGGCAAGGCCGGCGACCCGGTCTTTGCCGCTGCCGACGGCCGCGTGATCTACGCCGGCGCCGGCTTGCGCGGCTACGGCAACCTGATCATCGTCAAGCACAACAACACCTACCTCACCGCCTACGCCCACAACCAGACGCTGCTGGTGAAGGACGAGCAGGTGGTGCGGCGCGGGCAGAAGATCGCCGAGATGGGCAACAGCGACGCCGAGCGCGTGCAGTTGCACTTCGAGATTCGCCGCCAGGGCAAACCTGTCGACCCGGCACGCCTGTTGCCGCCGCGGCAGTAGGGCCAGTGGCGCTGCTGGTGGAGCCCGCGCATGGTCAAGCGCAGCACCACGGGCAGCCTGGCGAGCGACGTCGAGCTGGCGCGCCTGGCGCTGGCCGCGCTGAAGGCCGAAGCCGAGTCCGCCGACGCCGACCCTGACGAGGCCGGCGACACCGAGCCTGCACCGCTCAACGGCCATGGCGTCGACGGCGCCGGCGGTGCCGCCGATGAAGGCGGGCCCGACGAGGCGGCGCGGTCGCCGGCGTGGCTGGCGGGCGAGGGCGATCCGGGCGACACGCTGCAGAGCTACCTGCGCGACATCCGCCGCGCCCCGCTGCTCAGCGCCGAGGAGGAGCACGCCACTGCCGTGCGCGCGCGCGCCGGCGATTTCGCGGCGCGCCAGCAGATGATCGAGCGCAACCTGCGCCTGGTGGTCAGCATCGCGAAGAACTACACCGGCCGAGGCTTGCCGATGACCGACCTGATCGAGGAAGGCAATCTCGGCCTGATGCATGCGATCACCAAGTTCGAGCCCGAGCGCGGTTTCCGCTTCTCGACCTACGCCTCGTGGTGGATCCGCCAGGGCGTGGAACGCGCGCTGATGCACCAGTCGCGCCTGATCCGCCTGCCGGTGCACGTGGTGCGCGAGCTGAACCAGGTGCTGAAGGCGCGCCGCGCGCTGGAAGCGCGCTTCGGCGGCGAACACCGGGTGAGCGCCGAGGACATCGCGCGCGAGATCGGTCGCGACGTGCAGGACGTGGCCGACCTGCTGCACTTGGCCGAGCAGCCGGCTTCCCTGGACATGCCCACCGACCGCCACGGGGCCGGCGGCGAAGGCGGCGGCGAGTCGATGCTGGAACTGGTGGCCGATGACCACGCGGTCGATCCGCTGGGCCAGCGCCTGGGCGAAGAGGCGCAGGTGCTGCTGGAAAGCGGCCTGGCGCAGCTGAATGCACGCGAGCGCGAGGTGCTGGCCGGGCGCTTCGGCCTGCATGGTCGCGAGCCGCAGACGCTGGAAGACCTGGCGGCGCAGTTGCAGCTGACGCGGGAGCGGGTGCGGCAGATCCAGCAGGAAGCGCTGGTCAAGCTGAAGCGGGCGATGGTGCGGCGCGGGGTCGATCGCGACTCGTTGTTCTAGAGGCGCCCCGGCCGGCCGGGATAATCCGCCGCATGAGCAGTGGATACGACGGGCTCGTGGTCGAGGCGCTCGACCTCGAGGCCCAGGGCGTCGCGCGACGCCCGAATGCCGACGACGGCAGCCCCGGCAAGGTGGTCTTCATCGAAGGTGCGTTGCCGGGCGAGCGCGTGCAGGTGCAGGTCTCGCGCAGGAAGAACAACTGGGAGCAGGGCCAGATGACGGGGCTGGGGCGCGAGAGCGCCCAGCGGGTGCGGCCGGGCTGCCCGCACTTCGGCCTGCACGCCGGAGCCTGCGGCGGCTGCAAGATGCAGCATCTTCACCCTGCGGCGCAGGTGGCGGTGAAGCAGCGCGTGCTGGAAGACAACCTGTGGCACCTGGCGAAGGTGAAGGCTGCGACGATGCTGCCGCCGATCCAGGGGCCGGCCTGGGGCTACCGCGACCGCGCGCGGCTGTCGGTGCGCTTCGTCGCCAAGAAGGGCACGGTGCTGATCGGTTTCCACGAGCGCAAGTCGCGCTACGTCGCCGACATGCAGCTGTGCCCGGTGCTGCCTCCGAAAGTGAGTGACATGCTGATGCCGCTGCGCGAGCTGATCGGCGGCATGGAGCAGCGCGACCGCCTGCCGCAGATCGAACTGGCGGCCGGCGACGGCGTGACGGCGCTGGTGCTGCGGCACCTGGAGCCGCTGTCGGCCGTTGACCAGCAGCGCCTGCGAGCCTTCGGCGCGCGGCATGGCGTGCAGTGGTGGCTGCAGCCGAAAGGCCCCGACACGGTGCACCTGCTCGACGAAGGCGGCCCGCCGTTGTGCTACCGGCTGCCCGAGTTCGGCATCTCGATGCCGTTCAAGCCCACCGACTTCACGCAGGTCAATCCGCACATCAACCGCGTGCTGGTGGACCGCGCGGTGCGACTGCTCGGCGTTCAATCCGACGACCGCGTGATCGACTGGTTCTGCGGCCTCGGCAACTTCACGCTGCCGCTGGCCACCCGGGCCCGCCAGGTGCTGGGTGTCGAGGGCAGCGAGCTGCTGGTGGCGCGGGCGCGCGAGAACGCACGCGCGAACGGCCTGGCGGAGAAGACGGCGTTCGAGGCGCGCAACCTGTTCGAGATCACGCCGCAGGACCTGCGCGCTGCGGGCGAGGCCTCGCGCTGGCTGGTGGACCCGCCGCGCGAGGGCGCCTTCGCGCTGGCGAAGGCGGTGGCCGATCTGCACGGGCAGCCGGGCTGGACGCCGCCGCGCCGCATCGTCTACGTCAGCTGCAACCCGGCGACCCTGGCGCGCGATGCGGGCTTGCTGGTGCACCAGGCCGGGTACCGGTTGACGCAGGTCGGCGTGGTCAACATGTTCCCGCACACGGCGCACGTGGAGTCGATGGCGGTGTTCGAACCCGGCGCGTGAATGAAAACGGGGCCCGAAGGCCCCGTCGCGATGGGTGCCGCGAGGCTACTCGCGGTCGCCGCCGAAGATGCCCAGCAGCGCCAGCAGGTTGCTGAAGATGTTGTAGATGCTGATGTAGACACCCAGCGTGGCGGTGATGTAGTTGGTCTCTTCACCGTCGCGCACGCGCTTCAGGTCGACCAGGATGAAGGCCGAGAAGATGCCGATCACCACGACCGAGATCGTGATCATCAGCGCGCTGCTCTGGATGAAGAAGTTGGCCAGCGCCGCGACGAAGGCCAGGATCATCCCGATGAACAGGAACTTGGCCATGTTGGACAGGTCGCGCTTGACCACCGACGACAGCGTCGCCATGCCCAGGAACACCGCGCCCGTGCCGGCGAAAGCCGTCATCACCAGGCTGCCGCCGTTCTTGAAGCCGAGCACCAGGCCGAGCAGGCGGGCCAGCATCAGCCCCATGAAGAACGTGAAGCCCAGCAGCAGCGGCACGCCGGCGGCCGAGTTCTTGTTCTTCTCGATCGCGAACATGAAGCCGAACGCGCCGACCAGGAACACGATGAGGCCGATGCCCGGCGACAGCTTCTGCATGATGCCGGTCTCGACACCGATCCAGGCGCCCAGCACGGTGGGCAGCATCGACAGCGCCAGCAGCCAGTAGGTGTTGCGCAAGACACGGTTGCGCTCCGCGGCCGCGGTGCCGATGGCGGGCAGGCCGTTGATGTTTCGCACCGTCTGTTCCATGAAGTCTCCTTGGACTGTGAAGCGCTTCGTTCGCGCGTGACGCATTCTAGGATGCGGCTCCTGACGGCCGCGATGCCCCCAGTGGCCGTCCCGGCATGGCGCCTGACGAGGCGTTATCGTCGCGTCATGAAGACCAAACCTGCCCTGACCCTGGAAGACGCCCGCACCATCGCCGCCGCCGCCGAAGCGGAAGCGGCGAGGAACGGCTGGGCGGTGTGCATCGCCGTCGTGGACGACGGGGGGCATTTGCTGTGCCTGGCGCGGCTCGACGGCGCGGCGCCGATCTCGGCGCAGATCGCCCCGGCCAAGGCGCGCACGGCGGCGCTCGGCCGGCGCGAGAGCAAGGTCTACGAGGACATGATCAACGGCGGACGCACCTCGTTCCTGAGCGCGCCGCTGGAAGGCATGCTGGAGGGCGGGGTGCCCATCGTGGTGGAAGGCCAGCACGTGGGCGCGGTGGGGGTCAGCGGGGTGAAGTCGAGCGAAGACGCGCAGATCGCCCGCGCCGGCATCTCGGCCCTGGTGCCCTGAAGGAGCGACGGCCGGGCGGGCTATACTCCGGCGGTTTACCCGTCAACAGCGCAGCCCAAAGCGAAAGCCCGCGTCGGTTTCCCCTCGGATCCATCCCTCCCAACCGTTGGTTGATGGGTGGCGCTGGGTGTGCGCGAACCCCGGAGCTTTTCATTTGCCTTCCGTCCTTTCGCACGCGCTGCCCCCCGCGCTGCTGGCCCTTGCAGACGGATCCACCTTCCTCGGCACCAGCGTCGGCGCGGCCGGCCGCACCGTGGGCGAGGTGGTGTTCAACACCGCGCTCACCGGCTATCAGGAGATCCTGACCGACCCGAGCTACTGCCGACAGATCGTCACGCTGACCTACCCGCACATCGGCAACGTCGGGGTGAATGCCGAGGACGTCGAGGCGAACAAGGTGCATGCCGCGGGCCTGATCGTCAAGGACGTCTCGCTGCGCGTGTCCAGCTTCCGCGCCACGATGCCGCTGCCGGAGTACCTGCGGCGCGAGGGCACGGTGGCCATCGCCGATGTCGACACGCGCCGTCTCACGCGCCTGCTGCGCACCAGCGGCGCGCAGAACGGATCGATCACCAGCTACGACGCGGGGCACGTCGTCACCCCGGGCGACATCGCCGACGCGGTGGCTGCCGCGCGTGCGGCGCCGTCGATGGCCGGGCTGGACCTGGCGCGCGAAGTGACGGTGTCCGAACCCTACGAGTGGACCGAGACCGAGTGGCAGCTCGGCCGTGGCTACGGCCGGCTGGACAGCCCGCGCCGGCATGTGGTGGCGTATGACTTCGGCGTGAAGCGCAACATCCTGCGCATGCTGGCCAGCCGCGGCTGCCGCGTCACGGTGGTGCCCGCGCAGACCCCGGCCGCCGAGGTGCTGAAGCTCAAGCCCGACGGCGTGTTCCTCAGCAACGGCCCGGGCGATCCGGAGCCCTGCGACTACGCCATCGCGGCGGCGCGCGAACTGATCGACCGCGGCCTGCCCACCTTCGGCATCTGCCTGGGCCACCAGATCCTGGCGCTGGCCTCGGGCGCCAGGACCTTCAAGATGAAGTTCGGCCACCATGGCGCGAACCACCCGGTGAAGGACCTCGACACCGGCCGCGTGAGCATCACGAGCCAGAACCACGGCTTCGCGGTCGACGAGAAGACGCTGCCCGCGAACCTGCGGCCGACCCACGTGAGCCTGTTCGACGGCACGCTGCAGGGCCTGGCCCGCACGGACCGGCCGGCCTTCTGCTTCCAGGGCCATCCGGAGGCGAGCCCGGGCCCGCACGACATCGCCTACCTCTTCGATCGCTTCGTCAAGCTGATGGAGCAACAGTAATGGCCAAGCGCACCGACATCCACAGCATCCTGATCATCGGCGCCGGCCCCATCGTCATCGGCCAGGCCTGCGAGTTCGACTACTCCGGCGCCCAGGCCTGCAAGGCGCTGCGCGAGGAGGGCTTCCGCGTCATCCTCGTCAACAGCAACCCGGCGACGATCATGACCGACCCCGGCATGGCCGACGCCACCTACATCGAGCCCATCACCTGGCAGGTGGTCGAGAAGATCATCGAGAAGGAGAAGCCCGACGCGATCCTGCCGACGATGGGCGGCCAGACCGCGCTGAACTGCGCGCTCGACCTGCACCGTCACGGCGTGCTCGCGAAGCACGGCGTCGAGATGATCGGCGCCAACGAGACCGCCATCGAGAAGGCCGAGGACCGGATGAAGTTCAAGGACGCGATGACGTCCATCGGTCTCGACTCGGCCAAGAGCGGCATCGCGCACACGATGGAAGAGGCGCTGGCGGTGCAGAAGCGCATCCAGGCCGAGATCGGCGGCACGGGGTTTCCGATGGTGATCCGCCCGAGCTTCACGATGGGCGGCACCGGCGGCGGCATCGCCTACAACCCGGAGGAGTTCGAGGAGATCTGCAAGCGCGGCATCGACCTCTCGCCCACCAACGAGCTGCTCATCGAGGAGAGCCTGATCGGGTGGAAGGAGTTCGAGATGGAAGTCGTGCGCGACCGCGCCGACAACTGCATCATCGTGTGCAGCATCGAGAACCTGGACCCGATGGGCATCCACACCGGTGACAGCATCACCGTGGCCCCGGCACAGACGCTCACCGACAAGGAATACCAGGTGATGCGCAACGCCAGCATCGCCATCCTGCGCGAGATCGGCGTCGACACCGGCGGCAGCAACGTGCAGTTCGCGGTGAACCCGAAGAACGGGCGGCTGATCGTCATCGAGATGAACCCGCGCGTGAGCCGCTCGTCGGCGCTGGCATCCAAGGCCACCGGCTTCCCGATCGCCAAGGTCGCCGCCAAGCTGGCGGTGGGCTACACGCTCGACGAACTGCGCAACGACATCACCGGCGGCGCCACGCCGGCGAGCTTCGAGCCGAGCATCGACTACGTCGTCACCAAGATCCCGCGCTTCGCGTTCGAGAAGTTCCCCGCCGCCGACCCGCACCTCACCACGCAGATGAAGAGCGTGGGCGAGGTGATGGCCATGGGCCGTACCTTCCAGGAGAGCTTCCAGAAGGCGCTGCGCGGGCTGGAGACCGGCATCGACGGCCTGACCGAGCGCAGCAGCGACCGCGAGGAGATCGTCGAGGCCATCGGCAACGCCGGGCCCGAGCGCATCCTGTTCCTGGCCGATGCCTTCCGCGTCGGCATGAGCCTCGACGAGGTGTTCGACGAGACCGCGGTCGACCCCTGGTTCCTGGCGCAGATCGAGGAACTGATCGCGTTGGAGAAGAAGCTGGCGGGCGTGAAGCTCGATGCGCTGGACCAGGCCGACTTGCGCCTGTTGAAGAAGAAGGGCTTCTCCGATCGTCGCCTGGCGCGCCTGCTGGGCACGCACCAGCACGCGGTGCGCGAGCGCCGCCACGCCCTCAACGTGCGGCCGGTCTACAAGCGCGTGGACACCTGCGCGGCCGAGTTCGCGACGCAGACCGCCTACCTCTACAGCAGCTACGACGAGGAGTGCGAGGCCGCGCCGAGCACGAAGAAGAAGATCATGGTGCTGGGCGGCGGGCCCAATCGCATCGGCCAGGGCATCGAGTTCGACTACTGCTGCGTGCACGCGGCGCTGGCGATGCGCGAGGACGGGTACGAGACCATCATGGTCAACTGCAACCCGGAGACCGTGTCGACCGACTACGACACCAGCGACCGCCTCTACTTCGAGCCGGTGACGCTGGAGGACGTGCTGGAGATCGTCGACAAGGAGAAGCCGCTCGGCGTGATCGTCCAGTACGGCGGCCAGACGCCGCTGAAGCTCGCGCTGGACCTGGAACGCGCCGGCGTGCCCATCATCGGCACCAGCCCGGATTCGATCGACATCGCGGAAGACCGCGAGCGCTTCCAGAAGCTGCTGCACGAACTGGGTCTGAAGCAGCCGCCCAACCGCACCGCGCGCACCGAGGAGCAGGCGCTGGCGCTGGCGCAGGAGATCGGCTATCCGCTGGTGGTGCGCCCGAGCTACGTGCTGGGCGGCCGCGCGATGGAGATCGTGCACGGCGACAAGGACCTCGAGCGCTACATGCGCGAGGCGGTGAAGGTCAGCGAGAAGAGCCCGGTGCTGCTAGACCGCTTCCTCGACGACGCGATCGAGGTCGACGTCGACTGCATCAGCGACGGCAGCGACGTGATGATCGGCGGCATCATGGAACACGTGGAAGCCGCCGGCATCCACAGCGGCGACTCGGCCTGTTCGCTGCCGCCCTACACGTTGAGTCCGGTGCTGCAGGACGAGATGCGCCGCCAGGCCGCCGCGATGGCCCGGGCGCTGAAGGTCGTGGGGCTGATGAACACGCAGTTCGCGATCCAGGGCGAAGGCGACAAGGCGGTGGTCTACGTGCTGGAGGTGAACCCGCGCGCCAGCCGCACCGTGCCTTATGTCAGCAAGGCCACGGGCCAGGCGCTGGCGAAGATCGCCGCCCGCTGCATGGTGGGCCAGAAGCTGAAGGACCAGCGCGGGCTCGGCGGCAAGCCGCCGCACGAGGTGATCCCGCCGTACTTCAGCGTGAAGGAGGCGGTGTTCCCGTTCAACAAGTTCCCGGGCGTGGATCCGATCCTCGGCCCCGAGATGCGCTCCACCGGCGAGGTGATGGGCGTGGGCGTGAGCTTCGGCGAGGCGATGCTGAAGAGCCAGCTCGGCGCCGGTTCGCGGCTGCCGGCCAAGGGCACGGTGGTGATCACGGTGAAGGACGCCGACAAGGCGCGCGCGATCGCGGTGGCGAAGGACCTGGTGGCGCTCGGCTTCCAGGTCGTCGCCACGAAAGGCACCGCGGCGGCGATGTCGGCAGCGGGCGTGGCCGTGCGGCAGGTCAACAAGGTCAAGGATGGCCGGCCGCACATCGCCGACATGGTGAAGGCGGGCGAGATCCAGCTCGTCTACACGACCGTGGACGAGACCCGCACCGCGATCGCCGACTCGCGCTATATCCGCACCGCCTCTCTGGCCAACCGTGTCACCTACTACACGACGATGGCCGGTGCCGAGGCGGCCACCGAGGCGCTGAAGCACCGCAGCGACCTGAAGGTGCTTTCCCTGCAGGAACTGCACGCGGAACTGGTCTAAACTGACGCCGACGCTCCCGCCGCAGGCTGCCTTCAACGGCTCCTGCGGCGGTTCACTTTGTCCCCAGCCTCGATTCCCTTGCTGCCATGTCCACCATCCCTCTCACCCGTCGCGGCGCCGAGCTGCTGAAGACCGAGCTGCACCGGCTCAAGTCGGTGGAACGTCATGCGGTGATCCAGGCGATTGCCGAGGCCCGCGCGCAAGGCGACCTGTCCGAGAACGCCGAGTACGACGCGGCCAAGGACAAGCAGGGCTTCATCGAGGGGCGAATCAAGGAACTGGAATCCAAGCTGGCGGCGGCGCAGGTGATCGATCCGAGCACGCTGGACGCAGGCGGCAAGGTGGTGTTCGGTGCAACCGTCGACCTGGAAGACGAAGACAGCGGTTCCAAGGTGACCTACCAGATCGTCGGCGACGACGAGGCCGACCTGAAGCAGGGACTGATCTCGATCTCGAGCCCGATCGCCCGTTCGCTGATCGGCAAGGAGGCCGGCGACGTGGCCGAGGTGCAGGCACCGGGCGGGCTCAAGCACTGGGAGATCGTGAAGGTCCGCTACGTCTGATGGCGTTGCTGGATCGGCTGCGGCGCATCCTGCCCGGCCTCTGGGCGGGCTGGCTGCTGTGCGTGTCGGCGCTGGCCACGCCCGCCGCCTTTGCGCTGCTGGACAAGCCCACCGCCGCTCGCGTGGTCGCCCGCATGCTGGCGCAGGAGGCCTACACGAGCCTCGTGCTCGGCACGCTGCTGCTGGTGCTGGAGCGGCTGGTTGCGCGCCGCGCGGCCATCGCGGGGCGCGGCTCGCAGTTCACCGTCGGCATGGTGCTGGCGCTCGGTGCGCTCTTCTGCACCGTGCTGGGCTACTTCGCGCTGCAGCCGATGATGGAAGCCGCGCGCGCCGGGCAGGGCGGCTGGAGTTTCGGCCAGCTGCACGCCGCGAGCCTGGGCTTCTTCGGCCTGAAGGGCCTGCTGGTGCTCGGCCTGGCCTGGCGCGCCCTCAGCCCTGCGCCTTCTTCTTGACGCTCGTCACCCGCTTCTTGACGCGCTTGATCTGCCCGCCTGCGGTGACGCGCTCGTTGCCGAACACCTTCACCTTGCGCACGGTGGCGCGGTGGTTGCCGCTCTTCGAGAAGCTCACCAGCTTCACGGTGCGGGGGCCGGGCATGCGGTCGTCGCGCGGCGCCGTTTCCTTCGGCGGCACGGGCCGCCACAGCACCAGCAGCTTGCCGATGTGCTGGATGGGGGCGGCGTCGAGTTTCTCCGCCAGCGTGGCGAGCATCTCGTCGCGGGCGGCGCGGTCGTCGGAGAACACGCGCACCTTGATCAGGCCGTGGGCCTTCAGTGCGGCATCCACTTCCTTTTCCACGGCGGGGGTCAAGCCGTCGCCGCCGATCATCACGACCGGATCCAGGTGATGGGCGCCGGAGCGGTGTTCCTTGCGTTGCGCAGGGGTCAGTTGAATCGCGGTCATCGCCGTATTATCGAACGCGAATGAAGGTCCAGACGAAGAGCAAGAAGGTCAACAAGGCGTGGCTCAACGACCACGTCAACGATCCCTACGTGAAGATGGCGCAGAGGGAGGGCTACCGCGCCCGCGCTGCGTACAAGCTCAAGGAGATCGACGAGACCCTGCGCCTGATACGCCCGGGCCAGGTGGTGGTGGACCTGGGCTCCACGCCGGGCGCCTGGAGCCAGTACCTGCGGCGGCGGTTCGCGCCGGAAGGGGCGGCCGTGGGCGAGCTGAACGGCACCATCGTCGCGCTGGACATCCTGCCGATGGAGCCGATCGAAGGCGTCGCCTTCCTGGAAGGCGACTTCCGCGAGGAATCGGTGGCGCAGCAGCTGCACGAGGCTCTGGGCGGGCAACCGGTGGACCTGGTGGTGTCGGACATGGCGCCGAACCTCTCGGGCATCGAGTCTTCGGATGCGGCCCGCATCGCGCACCTGGTGGAACTGGCGGTCGAGTTCGCGGTCAGCCACCTGCGGCCCGAGGGCGGGCTGGTCTGCAAGTGTTTCCACGGCAGCGGCTACAGCCAGCTGGTCAAGCTCTTCAAGGACACCTTCCGCGTCGTCAAGCCGATCAAGCCCAAGGCCTCGCGCGACAAGTCGGCAGAGACCTTTCTTGTCGGACTGGGACTGAAGGCACGCTAACCTGCGCAAAAGCTTCAGCTTCCGGCCGCAAACCCGTGCAAGCGCCACGCTTTTTGCCCTCGCTCAACCCACCGCGCGAAACGCCCGATAACACTTGACTGCCCTAGAATCGTCCGCATCTGCCGTGGAATCCGGCGTGCCGCCTCTGGCCCGCCGTGCCGCTGAACTGGAAAAGGAGCCGCGGTGAACAATCAATGGTTTTCGAAGGTCGCCGTCTGGCTGGTGATCGCGCTGGTGCTGTTCACGGTCTTCAAGCAGTTCGACCGCGGCGCCACGGCCGGCACACAGGTCGGCTACTCCGATTTCCTCGAAGAGGTGCGCGCCAAGCGCATCAAGGCCGTCACGCTGCAGGAGAACCCCGGCGGCGGCACCGAGATCCAGGCCACCACCACCGACGACAAGAAGCTGCGCAGCACCGCCACCTTCCTGGACCGCGGCCTGGTGGGTGACCTCATCAACAACGGCGTCAAGTTCGACGTCAAGCCGCGCGAAGAGCCTTCCATCCTGATGAGCATCCTCGTCAGCTGGGGCCCGATGCTGCTGCTGATCGGCGTGTGGATCTACTTCATGCGCCAGATGCAGGGCGGCGGCAAGGGCGGCGCCTTCAGCTTCGGCAAGAGCAAGGCGCGCATGCTGGACGAGGCCAACAACTCCACCACCTTCGCCGACGTCGCCGGCTGCGACGAAGCGAAGGAAGAGGTGAAGGAACTGGTCGACTTCCTGAAGGACCCGCAGAAATTCCAGAAGCTGGGCGGGCGCATCCCGCGCGGCGTGCTGCTGGTCGGCCCTCCGGGCACCGGCAAGACGCTGCTGGCCAAGGCCATCGCCGGCGAGGCGAAGGTGCCGTTCTTCAGCATCTCGGGCTCCGACTTCGTCGAGATGTTCGTCGGCGTCGGCGCGGCTCGTGTGCGCGACATGTTCGAGCAGGCCAAGAAGAGCGCGCCCTGCATCATCTTCATCGACGAAATCGACGCCGTCGGCCGCCACCGCGGTGCCGGCCTGGGCGGCGGCAACGACGAGCGCGAGCAGACGCTGAACCAGATGCTCGTCGAGATGGACGGCTTCGAGACCAACCTCGGCGTCATCGTGATGGCGGCGACCAACCGCCCCGACATCCTCGACCCCGCGCTGCTGCGCCCGGGCCGCTTCGACCGCCAGGTCTATGTGACGCTGCCCGACGTGCGCGGCCGCGAGCAGATCCTCAACGTGCACATGCGCAAGGTGCCGGTGGGGCAGGACATCCGCGCCGACATCCTGGCGCGCGGCACGCCGGGCTTCAGCGGCGCCGATCTGGCCAACCTCGTCAACGAGGCGGCGCTCTTCGCGGCGCGCCGCAACGCGCGCGTGGTCGAGATGGTCGACTTCGAGAAGGCCAAGGACAAGATCCTGATGGGCCCCGAGCGCAAGAGCATGGTGATGCCCGAGGAAGAGCGGAAGAACACCGCCTACCACGAGGCCGGCCACGCGCTGGTGGCGCGCCTGATGCCCAAGACAGACCCGGTGCACAAGGTCACCGTGATCCCGCGCGGGCGCGCGCTCGGCGTGACGATGCAGCTGCCCGAAGGCGACCGCTACAGCATGGACAAGGAGCGCATGCTGTCGACGATCAGCGTGCTGTTCGGCGGCCGCATCGCCGAAGAGGTGTTCATGAACCAGATGACCACCGGCGCTTCCAACGATTTCGAGCGCGCCACGGCGATCGCACGCGACATGGTCACCCGCTACGGCATGACCGACGAGCTGGGCCCGATGGTCTATGCCGACAACGAAGGCGAGGTGTTCCTCGGCCGCAGCGTCACGAAGACGACGAACATGTCGGAAGAGACGATGCGCAAGGTCGACATCCAGATCCGCAAGATCATCGACGAGCAGTACGCCATCGCGCGCCGGCTGATCGAGGAGAACAAGGACAAGATGCACACGATGGCGCAGGCGCTGCTGGAGTGGGAAACCATCGACGGCGAGCAGATCGACGACATCATGGCGGGCAAGCCGCCGCGGGCACCCAAGGACTGGACGCCTTCTTCGACCAAGCCGCCCGGCGGGCCGACGCCGCCGGTGAGCACCGACGGCGCACCCGCTGCGGTCTGACACGCAAACTGCACGGACAGGGTTGATAATGAACGGGGCTTCGGCCCCGTTTCCGTTTCCGACCCGCGAGCGCCCACCATGCACTGGCAGACCACCCGCTTCCGCATCGACCTGTCTCAGCCGCGCGTGATGGGCATCGTCAACGTCACGCCCGACTCGTTCTTCGACGGCGGGCAGCACGCGGCCACCGAGCAGGCCATCGCACACTGCAACCAGCTGGTGGAAGAGGGCGCCGACATCCTGGACATCGGCGGCGAATCCACCCGGCCCGGCGCCGAGAGCCCCAGCGTCGCGCACGAGCTGGCGCGCGTGCTGCCGGTGCTGCGCCACGCGGTGACGCTCGGGGTGCCGGTCTCCGTGGACACGAGCGAACCGCGCGTGATGCAGGAGGCGCTTTCGCTGGGCGTGGACATCGTCAACGATGTGCGTTCGCTGCAGCGGCCCGGCGCGCTGAAGGTGGCCGCTGCGCATCCGAAGGCCGGTGTGTGCCTGATGCACATGCGCGGCGAACCGGCGACGATGCAGACGCTGACCGACTACGCCGACGTGGTCACCGAGGTCGGCGCCTGGCTGCGCCAGCGCGCCGCCGAGATCCAGCAGGCCGGCATCGCGCCCGAGCGCATCGCGGTCGATCCGGGCATCGGCTTCGCCAAGAGTTCCGAGCACAACATCGCGCTGCTGGCTCGGCAGGGCGAACTGGCCGACCTGGGCTGGCCGCTGCTCGTGGGATGGTCGCGCAAGGGAACCCTGGGCAAGATCACCGGGCGACCGGTCGAACAGCGACTGGCCGCCAGCGTGGCGGCGGCGCTGGTCGCCGCCCAGCGCGGGGCCGCGGTCGTGCGCGTGCACGACGTGGCCGCCACCGTCGACGCCATCCGCGTCTGGCGGGCCGCAAGCGCGGGCTGAGTCCCAACAAGTTCGCACAAACACGGGGCGGCGGCGTGGCGTCCGGCCCGGACGCGTCACGACAATGCCCGCCGAGGAGCACGACAAGGCATGAGCAGAACCTACTTCGGTACCGACGGCATCCGCGGCACCGTGGGCCAGAGCCCGATCACCCCCGACTTCATGCTGCGCCTGGGCCACGCGGTCGGCCAGGTGCTCCGTCGCACCACGCAGCGCCCGACGGTGCTGATCGGCAAGGACACGCGCATCTCGGGCTACATGCTCGAGTCGTCGCTGGAGGCGGGATTCGCCTCCGCCGGCGTCGACGTGCTGCTGAGCGGCCCGTTGCCGACGCCGGGTGTCGCCTACCTCACGCGTGCCCAACGGCTGGACCTGGGCGTCGTGATCAGCGCCTCGCACAACCCGTTCGGCGACAACGGCGTCAAGTTCTTCTCGGCCGGCGGCGAGAAGCTGCCGGACAGCTGGGAGACCGATGTCGAGGCCGAGCTGCAGCGCGAGCCGCAGTGGGTCGATTCGTCCCGCCTGGGCAAGGCGCGCCGCCTGGAGGACGCCAGCGGGCGCTACATCGAGTTCTGCAAGAGCACGGTGCCGCACACGCTCTCGCTGCGCGGCATGAAGATCGTCGTCGATGCCGCGCACGGGGCCGCCTACCACGTGGCGCCCGACGTCTTCCACGAGCTGGGTGCCCAGGTGGTCACCATCGGGTGCACGCCCGACGGGCTCAACATCAACGACGGCGTCGGCGCCACTGCGCCGCAGGCGCTGGTGAAGGCGGTGGCCGAACATCGCGCCGACTACGGCGTGGCGCTCGATGGCGACGCCGACCGGCTGCAGCTGGTGGACGCCGAGGGCCGCCTCTACAACGGCGACGAACTGCTCTACGTGATGGCGGCCGACCGGCTGTCGCAGCAGCGCCCGGTGCCCGGCGTGGTGGGCACGCTGATGACCAACATCGCGATCGAGCAGGCGCTCTCGCGCCTGGGCGTGCCGCTGGTGCGGGCGAAGGTCGGCGACCGGTATGTCCTGGAAGAGCTGGCGGCGCGCAACTGGCAGCTCGGCGGCGAAAGCTCGGGTCACCTGCTGGCGCTGGACCGCCACACCACCGGCGACGGCATCGTCAGCGCGCTGCAGATCATGCAGGCCATCCGCCGCAAGGGGAACACGCTGGCGTCGCTGCTGGAAGGCGTGCAGCTCTATCCGCAGACCATGATCAACGTGCGGCTGCGCGACGGCAGCGACTGGGCGCGCAACGGCGCGCTGGCCGAAGCCCGGGCGCAGGCCGAGATGGAACTCGGCAAGGACGGCCGCGTGCTGATCCGCGCCTCGGGCACCGAACCGGTGCTGCGCGTGATGGTCGAGGCCCGGGATGCCGGGCTGGGCCGCCGCTGCGCCGAACGCATGGCAGCCGCCGCGGCAGGCGGCTGAAGCCGCCGCAGCGCCTACTTCTTCGCCGGGGGCATCAGTACCCGGTCGATCACGTGCACGACGCCGTTGCTGGCGGCCACGTCGGGGCTGAGCACGACCGCGTCTTCCACCGTCACGAAGGTGCCCGCCTTCGACAGGGCCAGGTTCGCGCCCTGCACGGTCTTGGCATTGCCATTCGTCACCTGGGCGGCGTTCACCTTGGCCGGCAGCACGTGGAAGCCCAGCACGGAGCGCAGCAGTTCCTTGTCCGCGGCCAGCTTCGCCATCGTGGCGGGCGGCACGGCCTTGAAGGCCTCGTTGCTGGGTGCGAACACGGTGTAGGGGCCCGGGCCTCGGAGCTGCTCGGCCAGGCCGGACTGCTGGATCAGGCCGGACAGCGTGGACAGCTCGGGCGTGCGCGCCGCGGTGTCGACGACCGTGGCGGGCGCCGGCGGGGCGCTGGCGCAGCCACCCAGCAGGCCGAGCGCGGCCAGGGTGCAGGCGGCGAGAAAGCTTCGCTTGGACATGGATGGTTCTTCAGGTACTGATGACGGCCTGGGACGATAGGCAGCCCTCGTGACGGATCGGTGACGGTGGCATGAAGCCCGTGTGACGGCCGCCTGCGCGTTGCGGCGGGGCGTCGGGCGTCACAGATCTGTCACCAACGATCCATAGAGTGCGCGGCATGTTCAAAGCACAGACGAAAGGTGTGTCCATGACCTTCAGGACGATCCGCGCCGCTGCCACGGGCGTCGCGCTGGCCGCATTCGGCCTTGCCGCCTTCGCACAGGATGTCACCGGTGCCGGTGCCTCGTTTCCGGCGCCGCTGTACGCCAAGTGGGCCGACGCCTACAACAAGGCGGTGGGCGCCCGGATCAACTACCAGTCGGTCGGCTCGTCGGCCGGCATCCGCCAGATCCGTGGCAAGACCGTGGACTTCGGGGCCTCGGACGCCCCGCTCACCGATGCCGAACTGGCCAAGGACGGCCTGATCCAGTTCCCCACCGTGATGGGCGGCGTGGTGCCGGTGGTCAACATCAAGGGCATCGCCGCCGGCCAGCTGAAGCTCACGGGCGCCGTGCTGGGCGACATCTACCTGAACAAGGTGACCAAGTGGAACGACCCGGCGATCACCGCGCTGAACCCGGGTGTTGCGCTGCCTGACGCCGCCATCGCCGTGGTGCGCCGGGCCGATGGTTCGGGCACCACCTTCATCTTCACGAACTACCTGTCGAAGGTGAACGCCGAGTGGAAGGGCAAGGTCGGCGAAGGCGCCGCGGTGAACTGGCCCACCGGCGCGGGCGGCAAGGGCAACGAGGGCGTGGCCTCCTACGTGCAGCGCCTGCCGGGCAGCATCGGCTACGTGGAGTACTCGTACGCCGTGGCCAACAAGATGGCCCATGTGCAGCTGAAGAACCAGGCCGGCAACTTCGTGAATCCCGACGACGGCACCTTCAAGGCGGCCGCGGCCGGCGCTGCCTGGGACAAGAGCTTCTACCAGATCCTCACCGACCAGCCCGGCAAGGACGCCTGGCCCATCACCGGCGCCACCTTCATCCTGATGTACAAAGCGCAGGAGAAGCCGGCGCAGGCCGCGGCGGCGCTGAAGTTCTTCGACTGGGCGTACGGCAATGGCGACAAGATGGCGGTCGATCTGGAATACGTCGCGCTTCCCGACTCGGTCAAGGCGCTGGTGCGCAAGGCCTGGGGCGAGATCAAGGACAGCAGCGGCAAGCCCGTTGCGTTCAAGTAAGCACAGGTCCGATCCAGACCACGACGCGGAGGCCGTGCCTTGTCTGCCACCCTGCCCGCCACTCCGTACCAGGCCGACTTGAAGGACGCCGACCAGTCGGGCACCGGCGGCGGGCCGCCCGTGCGCCAACGCCGCATGCCCTGGGGCGATGCGGTGTTCGCACTGGCCGCCCACGGCGCCGCCTGGCTGACGCTGCTGGTGCTGGCGGGCATCATCATCTCGCTGGTGGTGGGCGCCTGGCCGGCCATCCACGAGTACGGCCTGTCGTTCCTGTGGCGCAGCGACTGGGATCCGGTCAACGACCGCTACGGCGGCCTGGTGATGATCTACGGCACGCTGGCCACGTCGATCATCGCGCTGCTGATCGCGGTGCCGGTGAGCTTCGGCATCGCGCTGTTCCTCACCGAACTGGCACCCGGCTGGCTGCGGCGCCCGCTGGGCGTGGCCATCGAGTTGCTGGCCGCGGTGCCGTCTATCGTCTACGGCATGTGGGGCCTGCTGGTGTTCGGCCCGATCCTGGCCACGTTCGTGCAGCAGCCGCTGCAGAAGCTGTTCGGCGGCACGCCGGTGCTGGGTTCGCTGGTCTCGGGCGCGCCGGTGGGCATCGGCATCCTGTCGGCGGGCATCATCCTCGCGATCATGGTCATCCCGTACATCGCGGCGGTGACGCGCGACGTCTTCGAGACCACCCCGCCGATGCTGAAGGAATCGGCCTACGGGCTGGGCGCCACCACCTGGGAGGTGGTGTGGAAGGTGGTGCTGCCCTACACCAAGAGCGGCGTCATCGGCGCCGTGATGCTGGGCCTCGGCCGGGCCCTCGGCGAGACGATGGCCGTCACCTTCGTGATCGGCAACTTCAACCAGCTGAACTCGCTGTCGCTCTTCGAGGCCGCCAACAGCATCACCTCGGCGCTCGCCAACGAGTTCGCGGAAGCGAACCCGGGCCTGCATCAGGCCTCGCTGCTGTACCTGGGGCTGATCCTGTTCTTCATCACCTTCGTCGTGCTGTCGCTGTCGAAGCTGCTGCTGGCGCGCTTGAAGCGCGGCGAGGGGAGACGCTCGTGAGCATCCAGGCACTCGATGCCGGCCGCATGCGGCTGCACCGGCGGCGCAAGCTGGTGAACCGGGTGGCGCTGACGCTGTCGCTCGGCGCCATGGGTTTCGGGCTGTTCTGGCTGGCCTGGATCCTGGTGGAGACCGTGCGCCTGGGCCTGGGTGGCCTGTCGATCGCGGTGTTCACGCAGATGACGCCGCCGCCCAACGCCGAGACCGGGGGCCTGGCCAACGCGCTCGCGGGCTCGCTGATGATGGTTTTCCTGGCCACCGCGGTCGGCACGCCGATCGGCGTGATGGCGGGCGTGTACCTGGCGGAATACGGGCAGGGCAAGTGGCTCGGTCGCGTCACGCAGTTCATCAACGACATCCTGCTGTCGGCGCCGTCCATCGTCATCGGCCTCTTCGTCTATACGGTGGTGGTGGCGCGCTTCCGCTCGTTCTCGGCCATCGCCGGCATCCTGGCTCTGGCGCTGATCGTGATCCCTGTGGTGATTCGCACCACCTCGGACATGCTGGTGCTGATCCCGAACGCGCTGCGCGAGGCCGCCTACGCATTGGGCACGCCGAAGTGGAAGGTGATCGCGTCGGTGACGCTCAAGGCCGCGCGCGTCGGCGTCATCACCGGCGTGCTGCTGGCGCTGGCGCGCATTGCCGGCGAGACCGCGCCGCTGCTGTTCACCGCGCTGTCGAACCAGTTCTGGACGCTGGACCTGCGCGAGCCGATGGCCAGCCTGCCGGTGACGATCTTCAAATTCGCGATGAGCCCGTACGAGAACTGGCGCCAGCTGGCCTGGGCCGGCGTGTTCATCATCACGCTGGGTGTGCTGGGACTGAACATCCTCACCCGCGTGCTGTTCCGCAAGAAGAACTGAACGAGGACCGACATGGACACCAAGGTCGAGACCCCGCTGGCCGAGAAGGCCAAGATCGCCGTGCGCGACCTGAACTTCTACTACGGCAGCTTCCACGCGCTGAAGCACATCAACCTGGACATCCCCGAGCGCAAGGTCACCGCCTTCATCGGCCCCAGCGGCTGCGGCAAGAGCACGCTGCTGCGCACCTTCAACCGCATGTTCGAGCTGTACCCCGAGCAGCGCGCCGAGGGGCGCATCGAGCTGGACAGCGAGGACATCCTGTCGAGCCGGCTCGACGTGTCGCTGGTGCGCGCCAAGGTCGGCATGGTCTTCCAGAAGCCGACGCCGTTCCCGATGTCGATCTACGACAACATCGCCTTCGGCGTGCGCCTGTTCGAGGCGCTGCCGCGCGTGGAGATGGACGAACGTGTGGAGTGGGCGCTGAAGAAGGCGGCGCTGTGGAACGAGGTGAAGGACAAGCTCGACCAGAGCGGCTCCGGCCTCTCGGGCGGCCAGCAGCAGCGCCTGTGCATCGCACGCGGCATCGCCATCAAGCCCGAGGTGCTGCTGCTCGACGAACCCTGCTCGGCACTGGACCCCATCTCCACGGGCAAGATCGAGGAGCTGATCCACGAGCTGAAGGCCGACTACACGGTGGTGATCGTCACGCACAACATGCAGCAGGCCGCGCGCTGCAGCGACTACACGGCCTACATGTACCTGGGTGACCTGGTCGAGTTCGGCCGCACGACGGACCTGTTCATGAAGCCGAAGAAGAAGGACACCGAGGACTACATCACCGGGAGATTCGGCTAAAGCGCCGAAGGAGCGAATCGCATGTCCGACAAGCATCTCTCGACCCAGTTCGACGCCGAGCTGAGCGGCATCTCCAGCCGCGTGCTCGAGATGGGCGGCCTGGTGGAGTCGCAAGTGGCCCAGTCGCTCTACGCGCTCACCAACTTCAGCGGCGAGACCGCCAGCCAGGTGCTGATCCAGGAGGAGCGCGTGAACCAGATGGAGGTGGAGATCGATCGCGATCTCTCCGCCATCATCGCCCGCCGCCAGCCCACCGCGCGCGACCTTCGCCTGCTGATCGCGGTGAGCAAGACCATCGCCAACCTCGAGCGCGTCGGCGACGAGGCGGCGCGCATCGCGCGCACGGTGCAGCGGCTCATCAACACCGGCGTCAGCTCGCGCCTGCGCCTCCCGGTGGCCGACCTGGGGTTCGAGGCCGACCTGGCCATCGCGCAGCTGCGCAAGGCACTCGACGCCTTTGCGCGCCTGGACACCGCAAAGGCACTGGAGGTGCTGAAGCAGGACGACCAGATCGACCAGGAGTTCGAAGGGCTGATGCGCAAGCTGATCACCTTCATGATGGAAGACCCGCGCACCATCTCGTCCAGCATCGACCTCGTGTTCGTTGCCAAGGCGATCGAGCGCGTGGGCGACCACGCGAAGAACCTGGCCGAGGCCATCATCTACGTGGTCAAGGGCACCGACGTGCGGCATTCGCCGCTGGAGGATGTCGAGAATGTGGTCCGCTGAAGCCGGGGTGCGCCGATGAGCAGCGTGCTGGTGGTGGAAGACGAAACGGCGATCGCCGAACTGGTGGCGATCAACCTGCGTCATGCGGGATTCGAGGTCACGGTGGCGGCCGACGCCGAGGCTGCGCAGCGCGCGGTGGACCGCGTGCTGCCCGACCTGGTGCTGCTGGACTGGATGCTGCCGGGGCAGTCGGGCGTCACGCTGGCGCGCCGCTGGCGCGGCGACACCCGCACGCGCGAGCTGCCGATCATCATGCTGACCGCGCGCGCCGAAGAGGCCGACAAGATCACCGGGCTCGACGCCGGTGCCGACGACTACCTGACCAAGCCGTTCTCCACCAAGGAACTGCTCGCGCGCATCCGCGCCGTGCTGCGCCGCAAGGCGCCCGAGGCGCTGGACGCCGCGGTGGAGGTGAGCGGCCTGCGCCTGGACCCGGCCACGCGCCGCGTCACGCGCCCGCTTGGCGGCGAGACGCGTGAGGTCAAGATCGGCCCCACCGAGTTCCGGCTGCTGCACTTCCTGATGACCCACCCGGAGCGCGTGCACAGCCGCGCGCAGCTGCTCGACCGGGTCTGGGGCGACCACGTGTTCATCGAGGAGCGCACGGTGGACGTGCACGTGAAGCGGCTGCGCGAGGCGCTGGCGCCGGTGCAGTGCGCGGCGCTGATCGAGACCGTGCGCGGCGCCGGCTACCGGCTGACGGCACAGGTCGGCACGTTGACGGCCTGACGGGTTCCGCGACATGGGTTGGTGGCTGGCGCGCACGCTGGGCGCCTTGCTGGTGCTGGGCCTGCTGGCGCTGGTCGGCGCGGTTGCCGGCGCGGCGCTGGGCTCGTCGCTGGTCGGCGTGATCGTCGGCGGCGGCCTGGGCATGGTGGGGCTGGTGGTGCGCGATTCGCTGCGCGGCCAGGGCCTGATGAACTGGCTGCGCGGTCCCCAGACCTCGCAGGCGCCGCGGGACACCGGCTTCTGGGGCGAGCTCGGCTACCGCGTCGAGCGCGCGCTGCGATCGCGCGAGCTGGCCATCCGCCAGGAGCAGCAGCGGCTGGAGCAGTTCCTCTCGGCCATCGAAGCCTCGCCGAACGGCGTGATGCTGCTCGATGCCGGGGACCAGATCGAATGGTGCAACGGCCTGGCCGCCGAGCACTTCGGCCTCGATCCCGAACGCGATCGTCGCCAGCGCGTGACCAACCTCGTGCGCACGCCGGCCTTCGTGGCCCACCTGCAGGGCGACCGCTTCGACGAGCCCATCGTGTTCCCGGGCCCGCTCGGCCGGAGCACGCTGTCGGTGACGGTGCGTCGTTACGGCGAGGGGCAGCGGCTGGTGCTGACGCAGGACATCACCGAGCGCGAGCGCACGGAGGCGATGCGGCGCGACTTCGTCGCCAACGTTTCGCACGAGATCCGCACGCCGCTCACGGTGCTGGCCGGTTTCGTCGAGACGCTGCAGGGGCTGCCGCTCACCGAGGTGGAGCGGCAGCGGGTGCTCGGACTGATGCAGCAGCAGACCGAGCGCATGCAGGCGCTGGTGGGCGACCTGCTGACCCTGGCCCGGCTGGAAGGCAGCCCGCGCCCGCCGACCGACCGCTGGATCGCGGTCGGCGAGCTGATGCAGCAGGCGCAACGCGATGGCGCGGCGCTGTCGGGCGGGCGGCACACGATCGAGCGCGGCGGCGGCGACGACGCCGAGATCGCCGGCAGCGACACCGAGCTGTTCAGCGCGCTGGCCAACCTGGTGCACAACGCCGTGCGCTACACGCCGGACGGCGGGCGCATCGAGCTGCGCTGGAGCTGGCGCGGCGACGGCGGCGCGGACCTCGAGGTGGCCGACAACGGCGTGGGCATCGCGCGCGAGCACCTGCCGCGCCTCACGGAACGCTTCTACCGGGTCGACGGCAGCCGTTCGCGCGACACCGGCGGCACCGGGCTCGGGCTGTCGATCGTGAAGCACGTGGCACAGCGGCACGGCGGCGAGATCGACGTGCAGAGCGAACCGGGCAAGGGGTCCACCTTCCGCATCGCGCTGCCGGCGATGCGCGTGCGGAGCCGGAAGACGGCGGTGCCGGCCGAGGCCGGGTGACGCCTCAGCGGTCGGCGTCGGCGCGCCGGAACACCTGCATCACTTCCTCGCGTTCGCGCGGGCGGCTGGCCTCGCCGACCGGGACGAAGCCCGCCGGCGGCGGCGGAAGGGGTCGTGCGCGCGTGACGCGCAGCAGGTAGACGCAGGGCCCCGCGGCGGCCTGCGGGCGCGCTTCGACGCGCCACTTGCCGAACACCTCGAGCGCCGCCACCAGCGGGGGCGCGACACCGGGCGCGGCCACGCAGGCGTCGGCCGGGATCAGCGGCCGCAGTCGCTGCACCAGCACGCGCGGGCTGCGCGCGTAGTCGGCCAGCGGCAGCCACAGCGTCATCAGCAGCAGCCAGCACAGCGCCACGCCGCTGGCCGGGATCACGAGGCTCTTCCACAAGGCCTCGCGGTGGCGGCCGGTGCGCCAGCGCACCAGCCAGAACCAGGCGACGGTGCCCGCCGCAGCGGCCAGCAGCGCGAGCAGCGAGAACTGCGGCTCGAAGCCGGGGAACAGGCGGGCGACGTTGGCTGCCGGCTTGGCCGGCACGCCGGTCTGCATCGAGGTGTAGAGCACCCAGATGAAGATCACGCTGAGCGTGAAGAGGCAGACCGAGAACCAGTCCACGGCGGCCGCGGCGCTGCGCTTGAGCGTGGGCAGCGCAAAGGCAGCGAGCGTTGCCAGCCCGGGCAGGGCGAGCATCAGGGCGCGGTCGGAGCCGTCCATCGCGACGCTCGCCGCGAGCGCCACGACCACCGCCACCAGCGGCACCGACAGGTGCCGGTACGACAGCTGCCGACGCCAGCGCCACAGGGTCCACAGCGCCAGCAGCCACGCCGGCCACATGAACCACAGCCACTGGCGCGCCAGGCCCGGCATGTCCATCAGCTCCAGCGGTGTCGCGCGCCAGCGCCACGCACCCAGGCCCATCGCCACCAAGGCGGCTGCGGCCATCGAGACCGCCACCCACAGCGTCAGCGCGCGCACCACGGCGTAGCGCGAGAACGCGCACACCAGCAGCCCGCCCAGGCCGGCGGCCATGGCGATGCTGGGTGCGCCGCTGCCGGCCAGCAGCGGCAGTGCCGCCAGCAGCGTGACCCGGGCCTGCGTGGCCCGATACGGCGCGGCGGCCAGCGCGTAGAGGAAGAGGCTCATCGCGGCCAGCTGGCCGAGCTCTGGCGTGGTCTCGTGGCCGAGCTGCAGCAGCCCCAGCGTGGCCATCAGCGCCAGCACCGCGCCGTCGGCGATGGCGCGCGCGTAGTCGACCGGCTCGGCCTCGCCGCCGAACGCGAACGCGACCGGCTGGGCGGCTTCGGTGCGCGCGAGGTGGAAGGTGGTGTACCAGACCAGCGCCAGCGTCAGCGCCAGCAGCAGTGCGAAGGGCACGCGGGCGGCGAACGCCGGATCCAGCCAGCCCTGTCCCAGCTTGATGAAGCCGGCGCCCAGCCAGTGCGGCAGCAGCGCCGTGTCGGCCGGCACGCCGCCCAGCGTCGGCGCCCACCACGGCGTGCGGCCCTCCGCGATGGCCGCCATCTGACCGAAGGCCGTGAGGTCGGCGTTGCGCCAGGGGTCGCGCCCGAACAGCCCCGGCAGCACGTAGGCCGCACACAGCAGCAGCAGCGGCACGCGCGGCAGACGCCGTGCGCCGCGCTGGGTGACGATGGCGGGCTTCGGACTGTTCAAGGCGTGGCGATGCTACCCGCGCACGGGCAACAAAAAAGGCAGCCGGGGCTGCCTCTTCGTGACGGCGCGCTTGCGCCTTACTTCTTGGTCGAGAAGCGGGCGAACTTGTTGCGGAACTTCTCGACGTGGCCGCCGAGGTTGTCCACGCTCTTCTGGGTGCCGGTGTAGAAGGGGTGCGTCTCGCTGGTGGTTTCCAGCTTGATCAGCGGCAGTTCGCGGCCGTCTTCCATCGTGATGCTCTCCTTGGTGGGAGCGCACGAACGGGTGACGAACTTGAAGCCGTTGCTCAGGTCCTGGAAGCAGACCTCGCGGTAGTTCGGGTGGATGCCTTCTTTCATCGGGAACCTCTGGCGTTGTCGGGAGCCACGCCCGTCTCGTCTGTCTCCGAGCGGCGCACTTTCCGGGGTTGGCGAAAAACCTGGGAGTATAGACGACGGCGCTTCAGCCGCCGCGCCGCATCATGTCGAAGAAGTCCAGGTTGTTCTTGCTCTGCTTCATCTTGTCGAGCACGAACTCCATGGATTCGATCTCGTCCATGTTGTAGAGCAGCTTGCGCAGGATCCAGGTCTTCTGCAGGATTTCCGGCTTGAGCAGCAGTTCCTCGCGCCGCGTGCCGGTCTTGTTGATCAGGATCGACGGGTAGACGCGCTTCTCGGCCATGCGGCGATCGAGGTGGATCTCGCAGTTGCCGGTGCCCTTGAACTCCTCGTAGATCACCTCGTCCATCTTGGAGCCGGTGTCGATCAGCGCGGTGCCGATGATGGTCAGCGAGCCGCCTTCTTCCACGTTGCGCGCCGCGCCGAAGAAGCGCTTGGGGCGCTGCAGCGCGTTGGCGTCCACGCCGCCGGTCAGCACCTTGCCGGACGAGGGCAGCACGTTGTTGTAGGCGCGCGCCAGGCGCGTGATGCTGTCGAGCAGGATCACCACGTCCTTCTTCAGCTCGACCAGGCGCTTGGCCCGCTCGATCACCATCTCGGCCACCTGCACGTGGCGCGCGGCGGGCTCGTCGAAGGTGGAACTGATGACCTCGCCGCGCACGCCGCGGACCATCTCGGTCACTTCCTCGGGCCGCTCGTCGACCAGCAGCACGATCAGGTGGATCTCGGGATGGTTGGCCACCAGCGCATGCGCGATGTGCTTCATCATCACCGTCTTGCCAGTCTTCGGCTGCGCCACCAGCAGCGCGCGCTGGCCTTTGCCGATCGGCGCGATGAGGTCGATGATGCGGCTGGTGATGTTCTCTTCGGCCTTGATGTCGCGTTCGAGCTTGAACTGCGCAGTCGGGAACAGCGGCGTCAGGTTCTCGAACATGATCTTGTGCTTGCTCTCCTCGGGCGTCACGCCGTTCACGCGGTCGACCTTGACCAGCGCGAAATAGCGTTCACCGTCCTTGGGCACGCGCACCTCGCCTTCGACCATGTCGCCGGTGTGCAGGTTGAAGCGGCGGATCTGGCTGGGGCTCAGGTAGATGTCGTCGGTGGAGGCCATGTAGCTGGCCTCGATCGAGCGCAGGAAGCCGAAGCCGTCGGGCAGCACCTCGAGCACGCCGTCGCCGAAGACCTGTTCGCCGGCCTTCGCGCGCTTCTTCATGATCGCGAACATCAGCTCCTGCTTGCGCAGGCGTTGCACGTTCTCGATCTCCAGCGCCTCGCCCATCGCGATGAGCTCGGAAACGTGCTGGGCCTTGAGTTCGGACAGATGCATGAAAGGCACCCTCGGGGCAGATGCGGCGCTGCACGCACGCGATCGGAGCGCGGGCAGCAGGCGGACACTGGTGGCGGTTGGCGCCGAACCTACGCGCTTGAGCGCCTGGAACACCGGCGTTGCGGCCGGCGGGCGATGCGTGGTGGCGGGTCAGCCGCCAGGCCCTGGTGGGGCCCGGCGGTGACAGGGATTATAGATGACCGTCGAGGAACGCGGTGAGCTGGGCCTTCGACAGGGCACCCACCTTGGTGGCGGCGAGCTCGCCGCCCTTGAACAGCATCAGCGTGGGGATGCCGCGGATGCCGAACTTGGCCGGCACTTCGCGGTTCTCGTCGACGTTCATCTTGGCCACCTGCAGCCGGCCGTCGTAGGTCTTGGAGACCTCGTCCAGGATCGGCGCGATCATCTTGCAGGGGCCGCACCATTCGGCCCAGTAGTCGACCAGCACCGGCTTGTCGGCCTGCAGCACGTCGGACTCGAACGACGCGTCGGAGATGTGTTTGATGAGTTCGCTTGCCATGGGACTTCCTTGTTCGGAGTGACGGTACAGGTACAGTGAGGAAATTGTGACAGAAACCAAGTGCCAGCGTCGGCCGCATGCCTGCTATGGATGAGATAGCGAAAAGCCATGGTGCCCGCCAGGGCTGGGCCCTGCTCATGCGTCAGATCCGCAGCGATCTGGCCCGGCGCGGCGCCCATCCCGCGCGCACCGTGGTGCTGTTGCCCTTTGCCCAGATGATGCCGCTGGCCGGGCAGGCCTGGGCCGAGGAAGCCGCCGGCAGCGGCTTCACGCCCCGGTTCGAGACCACGATGAACTGGGCGGCCGGGGTCGGCGGCTTCGTGGCGCAGGGACGCGACGTGAGCTTTGACGTGGCGCGCGACATGCTGTCGGCCGCCGCCATCGTGGAAGAAAGCGGCGGCCGGCTGCGGGCCCTGGCCGAACTGCTCGCCCCCCGGGTCGTCGAGGCCGCGCATGACCTGGCCGTGCTCGCCGCCGCCGTGCCGACGCCGCGCCGGGCCGACTGGGGCGCC
>JBGAHJ010000032.1:0-45855 GCA_044226255.1 Rubrivivax sp. | reverse complement strand
GCACGCGGGCACGGCGGATCGGCGGCATCTCGCCCCAGGCCGGCTGCGCGGCCCTGGCGGCGGCGACGGCGGCGGACACGTCGTCGGGGCTGGCCAGCAGCACGCGGCGCGCGGCGGCGCCTGTCGCGGGGTTGTAGACGTCTTGTCGTCGGCTGCTGTTGCCGGCTGCCAGCCGGCCACCGATCCAGTGCTGGAGCTCGTCGTTCATTGGGTCGCCGTCAGCCCGCCATCCAGATACAAGACCTGCCCGGTGACGAAGGACGCGGACGGGCTGCAGAAGAACAGCACCGGACCGACCACGTCGTCCGGCTCGGCCACGCGGCCGAGCGGGATGCGCTGCAGCAGCCGCTCGCGCACCTCGGCGTTCTGCAGCCAGTGCGAGCCCATCTCGCCGCGCACCACGGTCGGCGCCACGCCGTTGACGGTGATGCCGTGCGCGCACAGCTCCACCGCGTGCTGCCTGATCAGCATCAGCAGGCCGCCCTTGGTGGCGCAATAGGCCGAGTAGCCGCGGTCGCGCATGCCGAGCTGCGCGCGCACCGAGAGGATGTGCACCTGCCGCCCCGGCGCACGGCCCGCGGCCACGGCCTGCGCCTGGTGCACCGCGCAGGCCTGCGCCAGGAACATCGCGCCTTTCAGGTTCACCTGCACGATCTCGTCGAAGGTCTCCTCGCGCACCTCGGCGAGCTTCTGCTCGCGCTGCATGCCGACGCAGTTGACGAGGACGTCCAGGTGGCCGAAGTGCCCGGCCACCGCGTCGACGGAGCGGCGGATGCTCGCCACGTCGTGCGCGTCCATCGCGAGCCCGAGCGCGTCGTGGCCGGCCGCCTGCAGCGTGGCGGCAAAAGCCTGCGCCTTGCCGGCGTCGCGACCCGACACGGCCACTCTCGCACCGGCGCGCGCCAGCCCCCAGGCCAGCGCGCGGCCGATGTCGCCATAACCGCCGGGCAGGTAGGCCACGCGGCCGCTCAGGTCGAAGGGGTTCGTCTCATTCATCGATCAGTCCATGTGCAGGCCGCCGTTGAGGTCGATGATCTCGCCGGTGACGAAACCCGACAGCGGCGACACCAGGAAGGCCACGACGTGCGCGAATTCCTCGGGCTCGCAGAAGCGGCCGACCGGGATCTGCTGCAGCAGCGCCTGGCGCTGGCTCTCGCTGAGCTGCTCGGTGACCATCGGCGTGCGCACGTAGGCCGGGGCGATGGCGTTCGCGGTGACGCCGTGGCTCGCGAGTTCGCGCGCCAGCGAGAACGTCAGCGCACCCAGCGCGCCCTTGGACACCGAATACGCCGTGCCCGCCGTCAGCCCGCCGGTCTTGCTGGCGAGCGAGCCGACGTTGACGATGCGCCCCCAGCGCGCCGCCTTCATGCCCGGCACCACCGCCTGCGACCAGAACAGCGCGCCGTCCAGGTTCACCGCCAGCACGCGGCGCCACTCGTCGGCGCTGGTGGCCTCGACCTTGTGGTTCGACAGGATGCCGGCGTTGTTGACGAGGATCGCCACCGGGCCGAAGGCGGCCACCGCCGCGGCATGGGCGCGCGAGACGGCCACGGCATCCGTGATGTCGCAGGCCAGCGGCAGCGTGCGCTCGCCGCGCCGCGCCTCCAGCGCCTGCGCGTTGACGTCGACCATCACCACCTTGCAGCCGCGTGCCAGCAGTGCGTCCACCACCGCGCGGCCCATCGTGCCGCCGGCGCCGGTGACCACCGCCACCTTGTCGTTCAAGGTCTCCATCAGGTGTCCAGGATGCTCTTGCGGCCGAACAGGCCGCGGGCGCGGAAGGTGACCACCGCGATGAACAGGATGTACATCGACATCAGCGACCACTCGGACGCGAACGCCGCGCTCAGGCCCACCACCAGGCCGACCAGCAGCCCGGCGATCACCGCGCCCCACAGCGAGCCCACGCCGCCCAGCACGATGACGAGGAAGGCCGGCACCACCGCGTCCACGCCCACCTGCGGCCGTATGCCCCAGATCGGCGCCATCACCACGCCGGCCAGCGCCGCCAGCGCCACGCCGAGCGCGAACACCGCCGCGCGCAGCCGGCCCAGGTTGATGCCCAGGGCCCGCACCATCTCGCTGTCGTGCGCGCCGGCCTTGATGATCGCGCCGTAGGGCGTCTTCTCCAGGAAGGCCCACAGCGCGAGGATCGCGACGATCGCGAACGCGCTGGCCCAGAAGCGGTAGGTCGAGTAGATCAGGTCGCCCATCAGGAAGGCGCCCGAGATCGCGGCCGGCAGCGGCAGCTGCTGCTCGTTGCTGCCCCAGACGAGGCGGATGCCTTCCTCGATCACCAGCGCCGCGCCGAAGGTCAGCAGCAGGCCGTACAGCGGATCGCGGCCGTAGGTGCGGCGCAGGCACAGCTCCAGCAGCAAGCCGAACAGGCCCACCAGCACCGGCGCCAGGAACAGCGCGATGCCGTAGCGCAGGCCCACCGGCAGCGCCAGGTACGCGGCCTGGGCCTCCGGGAACCAGCCGAGCTTGGGCGCCGCGATGAACAGCGCCGCGTACATGCCCAAGGCGAACAGCGAGCCGTGCGCCAGGTTGATCGTCTCCATCACGCCGACGATCAGCATGAAGCCGAGAGCGATCAACGCGAACAGCAGCCCGAGGGCGACGCCGTTCACCAGGTAGGGCAGCAGGTCGAGCATCGCGTCAGCGTTCGTAGCTCGGGGTCGCTTCGTAGGTTTCGAGCTTGCACACGGACGAGCCAGGATCCACCACGTCCTTCGGTTCGCTCTGCGCCAGGATCCTGAAGATGTCGTTCTTCTCGGCCGGCGTGTCGTTGTAGCTGGCCAGGTAGATGGTCTGCTGGCACTGGTGCGTGGCCGGGTCGATGTAGGCGTCGAAGTGCTGCAGCCGGTCGCGCGCACTCATCTTGCGGCCTTCGAGCTTCTTGATGACCGCCAGGTTGTTCGTGGTGCCGGCTTCCTGCACGCAACGCAGGAGCTCGCGCGTGGCCATGTAGCTGTTGTGGAACACGTTGCCCGGCACCGCGATGGCCATGCCCGGGAACTGCTTCTGGTAGGCGGCGACGAACTCCTTCACGCCGGGCAGGTCGAGCCGGTAGTACCAGGTGGTGCCGAACACGCCGAAGATGGCCTCCGGCCCCAGGCCGTAGACGTCGGGCCAGTCCTGCTGGTTGTTGACCCAGGCCATCTTCTTCTGCAGGCCCAGCTGCACCACCTGCTGGCGCAGCGCCTTGATGTCGTCGCCGCCGATCGCGGTGGCCACCACCTGGGGCTTGAGCTGCTGCAGCTTCAGCAGGTAGGCGCTGAAGTCGCGCGTGTTCTGCGGCACCAGCAGCTCCTCCACGACGCGCCCGCCGTTGGCCTCGACGATGCCGCGCGTGGCCTTGCTGGTGCTGTGGCCCCAGACGTAGTCGTTGGTCAGCAGCACCCAGTCCTTGCCGCTGGCCTTGATGGCGTTGCGCACGGTGGCCTGGGCGAAGTTGGTGCCGTTGCCGTCCCACACGAACTTCACGCGGTGGCAGTCCTTGCCGGACTCGGTGGGCGAGCTCGAGTTGGTGTTGAGGAAGATGCAGCCGTACTTCTGCGCCACCTGCGAGATGGCGTTGGCCACGCCCGAGTGCACCGCGCCGATCAGGAAGGCCGCCTCGTTGCGGTTGATCATGCGCTCGGCCACGCGCGAGCCCGTGGCCGGCGTGGTCTCGGTGTCCATGTGGATGGCCTCGATCGGCCGGCCCAGCACGCCGCCCTTGTCGTTGAACTCCTTGATCGCCATCATCGCGCCCAGCCGCTCCTCGCCGCCGCTGGCCGCGTACTGGCCCGAGGCGTCCATGGTCAGGCCGATCACGAGCGGCTTGGCGGCCGCGCTCTGCGACCACACGTGGTTGTGGGCCCAGGGCCCGAAGAAGCTGGCGGCGCCGACGGCGCCGGTGCGGGTGATGAACTGGCGGCGGTTGGTCATGGCTTGTCTCCGTGTCGTTGTGCTCTGTGGCAGGGGTGGGTCAGCGCGGCACGATCTGGACGTCGTTGAGCCGCTCCTGGGCCTCGAACAGCGAGGCGATGAACCTGTCGCCGAGGCCCAGGTTGAAGGCCTGCACGAAGCTCTGGTGCGCGGCCTCGGCGACGAAGCTGCCGGTGGGCAGCATCTCGGTGAGATGGGTGAAGTAGCGCAGGTCCTTGCGCGCGTTGCCGATGGTGAACTGCAGCCCGCCCAGGTCGCCCTGCAGCATGCGGCCCAGCGTCATCTGGAAGATGCCGGAGTTGACGCCGCCGGCCGAGATCACCTCGTACACCTTGGGCAGCGAGAGACCGGCCTTGGCGGCCGCGCCCACGGCCTCGGCAATGGCCGCCGCGGTGGTCATCGCCAGCATGTTGCTGATCAGCTTCAGCACGTGGCCGTGGCCCGGCGGGCCGACGTGCACGATGTTCTCGCAGAAGCAGGCCAGGATGCGCTTGGCGCGGGCGAAGTCCTCGGGGCTGGCGCCGACCATCGTGTTGAGCGTGCCGGCCTCGGCGTGCTGCGGCGTGCGGGCCAGCGGCGCGTCGACATAGGCCACGCCGCGCGCGGCGAAGGCCGCGCGGATCTGCGCGGCCGACGCGGGCTCGGCGGTGGAGCAGTCGATCACCAGCAGGCCCGGCTTCGCGTGCGCGAGCAGACCGTCGTCGCCGTTCACGATCTGCTCGACCTCCGGCGTGCCGGTCACGCACAGGATCACCGCGTCGGCGCCCTGCAGCAGTTCGGTGCGGTTGGCGCATTCCACCGCGCCGGCCTCCAGCAGGTCGGCCAGGCGGTCGCGCCTGCGGTGCACGGTGAAGCGCAGGCCCCAGCCGCCGGCGAGCAGGTTCCTGGCCATGCCGTGGCCCATCATGCCCAGGCCGATGAAGGCGACGGTGCCCTGGCGCGGGTTGGTGTTGGTGTTCATGCGGACCTTGCGTAGGAAGGGTTCTTGACGGTGCGGGCCTCGCGCCACAGCGCGATCAGCCGCTGGTAGCGGTTGGCCACCTGCTGGACGACGCCGGCGTCGTCCAGCGTGCCCGCGAACCAGGCCGTGGCGGCATCGGCGAACACGGTGCGGCCGACCGCGAAACCGCGGCACAGCGGCTCGGCCGCCGCCGCCTGGAAGCCCTGCGCGAGCTGGTCTTCGCTGGCTTCCAGCCCCAGCAGCAGCACGCCCTGGCAGTGCGGGTCGTGGCGGCGGATCACGGCCGACAGCGCCGCCCAGCCGGCCTCGTCGGGCGGCGGCAGCTTCCACCAGTCGGGCACGATGCCGGCTTCGTAGACCTGCGCGACACCGCGCGCCAGCGTGTCGCCGGCGGAGGGCATCTCGCGCGGCGGGATCAGTTCCAGCAGCAGCTCATGGCCGGTGTCGTGGCAGGCGCGTGCCAGCTCGGCCACGCGCGCCAGCTGGGCCTGCGCCAGCGCCGGATCGTCGTCGGGGTGGTGCGACAGCAGGCACTTCACCACCTGCTCGCGCGGCCAGCTGCGCAGCGCCAGGCCCACGTGCGCGCCGTCCTCGAAGGCGAGCGGGCGCGAGCCGGGCTGCTCGACCGGGCGTGCGATCCACCAGCCGCTGCCGGTGAGGGCGTAGAGCGCGGCGCTGCCGTAGCGGCCGTCGACGATGACGCCGGCGGCGGGCAGGTCCTCGCGGCCGTCGCGGGCGGCGGCGTAACCCTGCGCCGCGGCGCGCGCCACCAGGGCCTTGAAGGCCGCGATGCGCGCGGCCGCGGCGCCGTGGCGCGCGGCCAGCTCCTCCAGCTGCGCGCGGTGGTCGAAGGCCAGGATCGCAAGGGTCTGCGCGGCCGCGCGGCCGCGCGTGGTGCTGCGGTGCAGCTGCTCCAGCCGGGCGTCCTCGCGCAGCCGGCGGTGCGGCGAGCCGTGGGCCAGGAAATGCGACAGCTCCGGCCAGCTGGGCATCGCCGGCGCGCAGCCATGGCGCGAGACCACGATGGCCCCGCAGGCGTTGGCGTAGCGCAGCGCGTCGGCCAGCGGCTCGTCGCGCACGTAGCCGCGCAGCAGGCCGGCCATGAAGGCATCGCCGGCCCCCAGCACGTTGAACACCTCCACCGGGAAGCCGGGGCCGCGCACGCCGGCTTCGAGGTCCGGCGGGATCGCGGCCGGGAAGGCCACGCAGCCCATCGGCCCGCGCTTCATCACGATCAGCGCGCTGCCGAGCTCGCGGATGCGGCACAGCGCCTGGTGGCTGTCGGTGGCGCCACCGGCGATGTGCACCTCTTCCTCGGTGCCGACCACCAGGTCACACAGCGGCAGCACGGCCTGCAGCTGCTCGCTGACCGCAGCCGAGGCGACGAAGCGGCGCTCGCCGAGCCCGGGCGTGGTCAGGCCCCACAGCACCGGGCGGTAGTCGATGTCCAGCACCACGCGCGTGCCGGCGGCGCGCGCCGCGTGCATCGCCTTCAGGCACGCGGCGCGCGGGCCCGGCTGCGACAGGTGCGTGCCGCTGACGACCAGCGCCTTCGCACTGGCGATGTAGGCGGCGTCGATGTCGTCCTCGCACAGCGCCATGTCGGCGCAGTGCTGGCGGTAGAACAGCAGCGGGAAGGTGTCCGGGTCCTTGATGCCGAGGAACACCAGCGCGGTGAGTTTCGCCGGGTCGGTGACCAGGCACGAGACGTCCACGCCTTCGCGCTGCAGCGCCTCGCGCACGAAGCGGCCGTTGTGCTCGTCGCCGACGCGGCTGACCAGGCCCACGGACAGCCCCAGCCGCGCGGCGCCGACCGCGGTGTTGGTGGGCGAGCCGCCCAGGTACTTCGCGAAGGTCTGCACGTCCTCCAGCCGCGCGCCGAGCTGCTCGGCGTAGAGGTCGACCGCGGCGCGGCCCATGCAGATGAGGTCGCGCTGCTTCATGCCTTCCTTCCCTTGCCGTTCTTCGGCGCCTTGGATGGCGTCACCAGCCGGTGCCCCACGCTCACCACCAGCGCCTGCGCCAGGCACAGCGGCGCCACCAGCGAGCGGAAGGCCGCGTCGGGGCCGGGCCCGAGTTCGAAGCACACGCGGGCGTGCGGCTTCAGCGGCGAGAGCGCGAAGTCGGTGATGGCCACCACCGGCACGCCGCGCGCGTGGGCGCCGGCCGCGGCCTCCACCACCTCGGGCGAGTAGTTCTTGAAGCTGGTGACGAGCAGCAGCTCGTCGCTGCCGATCTGGCGCAGCACGTCGGGCAGCATGCCGCCCACGCCATCGAGCAGCTGCGCCTTCACGTCCAGCTGGGCCAGCGCGTACGAGAGGTAGGCGGCCACCGGGAAGGCGCGCCGCTGCGCCAGCACGTGCACGCGGCCGGCGCGGGCGATCAGCGCGGCGGCTGCGGCCACGTCGTCGACGCGCACGTTGTGCTCGAGCTGGTTCAGCTCGGCCACGCCTTCGCTGACGAACTGGTGCAGCACGTGGGCACCGGCTTCGCGGCTGCTGCGGCGCATGGCGTCGATGCGCTCGCGGTAGGAACCGGCGCGGTCGAGCAGGCGGCTGCGGAACACCTGCTGCATCTCGGTGAAGCCGCCGTAGCCCAGCGCGTTGGCGAAGCGGATCAGCGCCGAGGGCTGCGCCGACACCGCCTCGGCAACCGTGGCCACGGTGCCGAGCGCGAGCTGGTCCGGATGCTCCAGCACGAACTGCGCGATCTGCTGCTGCTGCCGCGAGAGGCGCGGGTAGGCGTCGGTGACGGCGTTCGCGAACGCTTCGAAGGTGTCGGCGGCGGGCGGCATCGGGTGGGAACAAACGGGCTTGCGTGCCGCGAGACTAGAACATACATTCTCAAAAGTCCATACCCCAAACCATTCGTTCTCGCGATGAGCCATTCACCCCCGCCCGCCGCTCCCGTCACCTGGCCGATGGTGGTGACGCTGGCGCTGCTGGCGAGCACGCCGCTGTGGCTGGGGGCGGTGGGGCTGTACCAGTACCTGGCGCTGGAGATCGTGATCTGGATGCTGTTCGCGCTGGCGCACAACCTGCTGCTGGGCTACGGCGGGCTGCCGTCGTTCGGGCACGGCGCCTACTTCGGTGTCGGCGCGTATGCCTTCGGCCTGCTGCAGCAGCGCGCCGACGCGGGCCTGTTCGGCGGGCTGCTCGGGGCCATGCTCGCGGCGGCCCTGGCCGGCGCGGTGGTGGCGGCCTTCATCTCGCACCGGCGCGGCATCTACTACGCGCTGCTCACCATCGCCTTCGGGCAGCTGATGTGGTTCGTGGCGGTGAAGTGGCACAGCGTCACCGGTGGCGAGGACGGCCTGCTGAAGATCGCCCGCGCCCCGCTGCAGCTGCCGGGTGTGGAGATCAGCCTCGCCGGCAACAGCGCCTACTTCTACTTCGTGCTGGTGCTGTTCGCGGCGGTGCTGGTGTTCCTGTGGCGGCTGATCCATTCGCCGTACGGCCGCGTGCTGCGGGCGGTGAAGCAGAACGAGATGCGCGCGCGCTTCGTGGGCTACAACGTGTGGCTGGTGAAGTGGAGCGCCTTCGTGCTGTCGGCGGCGCTGTCGGGCCTGGCCGGCAGCCTGTTCGCGATGGCGCAGCAGTCGGCCTACCCGAACGTGATGAGCCTGCACAACTCGGGCTTCGTGGTGATGATGGTGCTGATCGGCGGCGGCCTCGTCAGCTTCTGGGGCCCGGTGCTCGGCGCGCTGCTGTTCATCCTGGCGCGCGACCTGCTCGGTGCCTACACCGAGACCTGGCTGCTCTGGTACGGGCTGCTCTTCATGGCGATGGTGATCTGGCAGCCCGACGGCGTGGCCGGCCTTCCGCGCGCCTGGCGGGCGCGCCTGAAAGGGGCTTGAGCATGGCGCTGTTCGAGGCCACCGGCCTGCACAAGCGGTTCGGCCAGCAGGTGGTGCTGGAGGACATCTCGCTGCGCTTCGAGGAAGGGCAGCTGTCGGGGATCATGGGCCCCAACGGCGCGGGCAAGACCACCTGCTTCAACGTGCTGACCGGCCGCTACCGGCCCGACCGCGGCCAGGTGCGCTTCGCCGGCCAGGACATCACCGGCCTGTCGCCCAGCGAGGTGGCGCGGCGCGGCATCTCGCGCTCGTTCCAGATCATGAACCTGTTCGACGACGACACGGCGATCGACAACGTCGTGATCGCGCTGCCCGCGGTGCGCGCGCGCGCCTGGTCGGCGCTGCGCGACCTGGGGCGCGACGGCGCCGCCTACGACGAGGCGGCGCAGGTGCTGGCGCGCGTCGGCCTGGCGGGCAAGGAGCGCACGCCGGCGCGCCGGCTGTCCTACGGCGAGCGGCGGGCGCTGGAGATCGGCGTCGCGCTGGCCGCGAAGCCGCGCCTGCTGTTCCTGGACGAACCGACGGCAGGCCTCGGCGCCGAAGGCACCGCGCGCCTCTTCGAGCTGGTGGCCGAGCTGAAGCGGCGCCTGAGCATCGTGATCATCGAACACGACATGAACTTCCTGTTCCGGCTGGCCGACCGCATCTCGGTGATCCACTGGGGCCAGGTCATCGCCGAGGGCACGCCCGACGCGCTGCGGGCCAACCCCTGGGTGCAGCGATCCAGCCTGGCGGCGGTGAGCGCATGAGCGCGCTGCCGAAGGTGGCCGCGGAGCCCGTTCTGCGCGTCGAAGGCATCGAGACCTTCTACGGCGAGACGCAGGCGCTGTTCGGCGCATCGCTGCAGGTGGCGCCGGGCGAGGTGCTGGCGCTGCTGGGCCCGAACGGCGCCGGCAAGACCACGCTGCTGCGCTCGGTGCTGGGTCTCACCCCGCCGCGGCGCGGCCGCATCGTGTTCGACGGCGCGGACATCACGCGCGCGCCCACCCACCGCATCGCCGCGATGGGCATCGGCTGGGTACCCGACGACCGGCGCGTCTTTCCCACGCTCACGGTGGCGCGCAACCTGGCCATCGCCCGCAAGAAGACGCGCTTCCGGGCCTGGACGCTGGGCGAGTGCTTCGAGATCTTCAGCGCGCTCGAATACCTGATGGGGCGCGAGTGCGAGAACCTCTCGGGCGGCGAGATGCAGATGGTGGCGATCTCGCGCGCGCTGATGGGCGCGCCGGGGCTGGTGCTGTTCGACGAACCGAGCCAGGGCCTGGCGCCCAAGGTCGTGCAGGACGTGATGGGCACGGTGATGCGGCTCAGGCGCGAAGGGGTGGCGGTGGTGCTGGTGGAACAGAACGTGGCCTGCGCGCTGCAGGTGGCCGACCGCGTGAACGTGATGCAGGGCGGCCGCATCGCCTTCGCCTGCGAGGCCCAGGCGCTGCGCGACGACGCCGCGCTGCAGCGCCGCTGGCTGGGGATCTGACGATGGCCGAGAGCTCCCCCTTGCTGCAGGTGCAGGGCCTGGTGAAGCGCTACCGGCGCGGCTGGATCCGCCCGCAGACCAGCTTCGAGCTGCAGGCCGATTTCGCGATCGACGGCCCGGCCATCGTCGGCGTGATGGGCGCCAACGGCGCCGGCAAGACGACGCTGTTCGAGCTGATCACCGGCGGCAACCGGCCGAGCGCGGGCTGCGTGCGCGTGGCCGGGCAGGACATCCACGCCGTGCGCCCGCGCGAGCGCGACCGGCTGGCGCTGCACTACCACCAGTCGTACCAGCTGCGCTCGTTCCACGCCGGCAAGCCGGCCTTCCTGCTCGAACGCGCCCGCAGCGAACGGCCGCTGGTGCACCTGTTCGACGAGCCGCAGTTCAGCACCCAGGACGGCTACATCGGCTTCATGCTCGACTTCTTCCGCCGCCTGCGTGCCGACGGGCGCGTCGTGTTCCTGTGCCTGCATCCGAACGAGCCGGTGCATCTCGCGATCCTGGCGGAAGTGTGCGAGCGCTTCGTATTCGTGCAGAAGGACGCCGCTCGCATCAGCCGGCTGCGCTTCGCCCCGACGCTGCCCGAGCTGGCGCGCGAGCCCGCCGTCGCCACCTACCTGGGCCGCCTGACGGCGCACCTGCCGCCGGCCTGATCTTCGGTCCAGGCGGCTCAAGTCCGCGCCGGGGCTGCCGAAAGAGCCGGGAGCCATCGTCCGACTCCTGCCTGCGCGCTGCCGTATATGCTGAAGAAGATCGCCGTCGACGAGCTCCGCCTGGGCATGCACGTGCACAAGCTGGAAGCGAAGTGGATCGACCACTCGTTCTGGAAGACACGCTTCGTGCTGGAGTCGACCGAGGACATGCGACGCCTGCAGGCCTGCGGCGTGGCCGAATGCTGGATCGACACCGCGCAGGGCCTGGACGTCGCACCCCCGCCGGCGCCGACCGCCGCCGCCGGCGCCGGCAGCGGCGCCGACTCGGCGGCATCCGGCGCGCTGCCGGCGGCGCCGTCGGTCCTGGATCCGGGCGACCGCCCCCTCAGCGCCGAGCTGCGCCAGGCCGCCGACATCTGCAAGCGCGGACGCGAAGCCGTGGTGGCGATGTTCGGCGAGGCGCGCATGGGCCGCAGCATCGACGCCGAGGGCTGCCTGCCGCTGGTCGACGAGATCACCGGCTCGGTGCACCGCAACCCCGGTGCGCTGGTGAGCCTGGCGCGACTCAAGAGCAAGGACGACTACAGCTACATGCACTCGGTGGCGGTGTGTGCGCTGATGGTGGCGCTGGCGCGCCAGCTCGGCCTGGACGAGGCCCTGTGCCGCCAGGCCGGCCTGGCCGGGCTGATGCACGACATCGGCAAGGCCGTGATGCCGGAGGACGTGCTGAACAAGCCCGGCCGGCTCACCGACGAGGAGTTCGCCGTCATCCGCAGCCACCCCGAGCGCGGCCACCGGTTGCTGGCCGACAGCCAGGGCGCCGGGCCCGAGGTGCTGGACGTGGTGCTGCACCACCACGAGCGTTTCGACGGCAAGGGCTACCCGCACCAGCTGCAGGGCGAGCAGATCACGCTGCTGGCGCGCATGGGTGCCATCTGCGACGTCTACGACGCCATCACCTCCAACCGCCCGTACAAGGTGGGCTGGGACCCGGCCGAGTCGATCGCGAAGATGGCCGCCTGGAAGGGCCAGTTCGACGAGGCCCTGTTCGCCGCGTTCGTGCAGAGCCTGGGCATCTACCCCACCGGCTCGCTGGTGCGCCTGGCCTCGGGGCGCCTGGCGGTGGTGGCCGAGCAGAACCCGCACAACCTGGTGGCGCCGGTGGTCAACGTGTTCTTCTCGACCAAGTCGCAGATGCGCATCACGCCGCAGCGGCTGGACCTGTCGGCCAAGGGCTGCAACGACCGCATCGTGGGCCGCCACGCCGACGAGCTGCACAGCTTCGGCAGGCTCGAGGAGCTCTGGGCCGACCCCGACCTGCTGCGCCGCCTGCATCGCTAGGGGGAGTCTGCCTACACTCCCGGCTCCCGCCCACGGAGCCGAGAGCCGCATGAAGTCACCCTGGATCGCCGCGCTGGCGCTCGTCCTGTCCCTGCCGGGCTTTGCGCAGACGCTGCGCTGGTCCAGCCAGGGCGATCCGCTGACGATGGACCCGCAGTCGCAGAACGAGTCGCTGACGAACTCGATGAACGGCCAGGTCTACGAGACGCTGGTGCTGCGCGACCGCAAGCTCGGCATCGTGCCCGGGCTGGCCACCGAGTGGACGCAGCCGAACCCGCAGACCTGGCGCTTCAAGCTGCGCCCCGGCGTGAAGTTCCACGACGGCGCGCCGCTGACGGCCGACGACGTGGTGTTCTCGGTGCAACGCGCGCAGGGGCCCACGGCCAACATCGCGGTGTACGCGAACGCGCTGGGCACCCCGGTGGCGGTGGACGCGCAGACGGTGGAGTTCCGCCTGCCGCGCGTGAACCCGGTGTTCCTGCAGCACCTGAACACCGTGTTCATCATGAACCGCGCCTGGTGCGAGAAGCACAAGGTGACGCGGCCGCTGGACTTCAAGAACAAGGAGGAGAGCTACGCCTCGTTCAACGCCAACGGCACCGGGCCTTTTCAGCTGGTGAACCGGCAGCCGGGCGTGAAGACCACCTACAAGCGCAACCCTTCCTGGTGGGGTGAACAGGCAGGAAAACGGGAGGGCAACGTGCAGGAGATCGTCTTCACGCCGATCGCCAACGACGCCACCCGGCTGGCCGCGCTGATCTCCGGCGAGCTCGACTTCGTGATCGACCCCGCGCCGCGCGACGTGGTGCGGCTGCGCAACACCGCCGGCGTGAAGGTGATCGAGGGGCCCGAGAGCCGTGTGCTCTTCATCGGCATGGACCAGTTCCGCGACGAGCTGCTCTACAGCAGCGTGAAGGGCAGGAACCCGTTCAAGGACATCCGCGTCCGCAAGGCGCTCTACCACGCCATCGACATCGAGACCATCAGGACCAAGCTGATGAACGGCCTGGCGCAGCCCACCGGCAGCCTGCTGCCGAACCAGCTGGCGCAGTACAACGACGCCAGCTTCGAGCAGCGCCTGCCCTACGACGTGGCCAAGGCGCGTGCGCTGATGGCCGAGGCCGGCTATGCCGACGGCTTCGAGGTCAGCATGGACTGCCCGAACAACCGCTACATCAACGACGAGGAGATCTGCATCGCGCTGGCCGCGATGTGGGCCCAGATCAAGGTGAAGCTGAAGGTGGTGGCGCAGCCGCGCGCCACCTGGTTCCCGAAGATGGAGAAGCTGGACACCAGCCTGTACCTGCTGGGCTGGGGCGGCGCCGTCACCGACGCCGAGACCACCTTCACGCCGGTGATGCGCTCGCAGGGCGAGAAGGGCGTGGGCTTCTACAACTGGGGCCGCGTGAAGAACGCGAAGTTCGACGAGCTGGCCATCGCGTCGGGCAGCGAGGCCGACCCGAAGAAGCGCGAAGGCCAGATCAAGGCCGCGCTGCGCGAGTACATCGACCAGGTGCACCTGATCCCGCTGCACCGCCAGGTGATCCCCTGGGCGGCGCGGCAGAACGTGGAGGTGGTGCACCGCCCCGACAACTGGCTCGAGGTGCCCTGGGTGACGATCAAGTGATCGTCAACGCGTCGCGCGGCGGCGCACGGCCTCGATATAGGCCTGCCCGTCGGGCGGCAGGCCGGTGCGCTGCGACGTCCACAGCATGTCGCCCAGGCACTCCATCACCTCGTGGTGGGCGGCGTGCAGCGAGTTGCGCTTGGCGGCCAGCAGCTGCACGGCCTGGCGGATGCCGGTGGGCTGGTCGATCGCCATCTGCTCCTCGATCGACAGGTGCATCGACAGGTGCAGGAAGGGGTTGGTGCGGCCTTCCTCCACCGTGTACACCGCGGCCAGCGCCGCCGCCTCGTCGGCCAGGTCGGCGTGGTATTCGGGGTGCTCGGCGATCCAGCGCGCCGCGATGTCTTCCATCGGGTCCAGCGGCAGGCCGCCGCGCTGCTTGGCATGGGCGCTGCAGAAGAAGCGGCGCACGTCGTTCTGGTTGGGCTGGAACATTTGTGGAGATTGTGAGCTTTGCTGGAATCCCTGCCGGTCATCCATGACCCTCTGTTCTATGCCGTCGCGGTGCCGGCGGCGCTGCTGATCGGGCTTTCGAAGAGCGGCTTCGCCAGCGGCTTCGGCGCGCTCTCGACGCCGCTGGTGGCGCTCACGATGCCGGTGCCGCAGGCCGCAGCCATCATGCTGCCGCTGCTGCTGGTGGCCGATGCCTTCGGGCTGCAGCAGCTGTGGAAGCTGCGCAGCCCGGCGCTGCTGCGCGAGCTGGTGCCGTGGGGGCTGGTGGGCATCGCCGTGGGCCTGGCGCTGTTCGGCGTGTTCACCACCGCCGCGGTGTCGGGCGTGGTGGGTGCGCTGACGCTGGCCTTCCTGGCGCAGCGGCTGCTCTTCCCGCCGCGCAAGGACGGCGCGCCGGCGCCGCGCTGGGTGGGTTCGGCCTGCGCGGTGGCCTCGGGCTTCACCAGCTTCGTGGCCCACGCGGGGTCGCCGCCGATCAACGCCTACGTGCTGCCGCTGCGGCTGGACCCGCGCGTCTACGCCGGCACGATGGCGGTGTTCTTCGCGGTGCTCAACATCTCGAAGATCGTGCCCTACGCGTGGCTGGGCCAGATCGACCTGCGCAACATGCTCACCTCGCTGATCCTGCTGCCGCTGCCGCCGCTCGGCGTGAAGGCGGGCGTGTGGCTGACGCAGCGCATCAGCCCGGCCTGGTTCTACCGCCTGGCCTACGCCGGCATGGCGCTCACGGGCCTGAAGCTGCTCTGGGACGGCCTGCGCTGAGGGCGCTCAGTCGTCGGCGCCGTCCTTCGGTTCGGCCGACCAGCCGGCGCCGCGCCGCCCGAGTTCCTGGCGCCGCTGCGCGCGTTCGCGCGACCACAGCTCCTCCAGCTGCTCGCGGCCCTGCTTGGCCAGCGCGATGAGCTGGTTCTCGTCCTTGCGGTGCGGCGCGATCTGCTTCATCAGTTCGATGTTGTGCTGGCGGTAGCGCATGGCCAGCGTGCGCGCGCTGTGCGGCGACCAGCCCATCAGTTCCAGCACCGAGCGGCCGCTGGCCAGCGCGGAATCGAAGGTCTCGCGCTCGATGTGCTTCACGCCCAGGTCGTTCAGCTCGTACCAGGCGGTGGCATTGCGTGCCCGCACCACCAGCTCGGCCTGCGGGAAGTGCGCCTGCGCCAGCTCCACCACCTTCATGCTCTGCTCGGGGTCGTCGATGGCGACCACGATCACGCGCGCCTTGTCGGCGCCGGCCACGCGCAGCAGGTCCAGGCGCGTGGCGTCGCCGTAGAAGGTGCGCCAGCCGAAGCGGCGCAGGCCCTCCACCTGCTCCGCGTCGTGTTCCAGCACGGTGGCCGACAGGCCGCTGGCGTTGATCAGGCGGGCGATGATCTGCCCGTAGCGGCCGAAGCCGCAGATGATGATCGGCGCTTCCTGCTGCTCGTTGATCTCGTCGAGCTTCGGCCCGTCGCCGTGGCGCGACAGGTGCGCGGCCCACCAGCGGTCGGCGCCCACCAGCAGCAGCGGGGTCAGCAGCATGCTCAGGGCCACCGCGGCCACCAGCAGCGACGAGGCCTCGGCGTCGATCACGCCGGCGCCCAGGGCGCTCTGGAACACGACGAAGCCGAACTCGCCGCCCTGCGCCAGCAGGATCACGAACACCGGGCGCTCGCGCAGCGGCACCGGCATCAGCCGCGTCATCGCCCACAGCACCCCGGTCTTCAGCAGCAGGAAACCCGCGACGACGGCGGCCACCACGAAGGGATGGGCGAGCACGACCGCGAAGTCGATGCTCATGCCCACCGCGATGAAGAACAGGCCCAGCAGCAGGCCCTTGAAGGGCTCGAGGTCGGTCTCCAGCTCCTTGCGGTATTCGCTCTCGGCCAGCAGCACGCCGGCCAGGAAGGCGCCGAGCGCCATCGACAGCCCCACGCTCTGCATCAGCGCCGCGGTGGCCACCACCAGCAGCAGCGCGGCGGCGGTGAAGATCTCGGGCGTGTCGCTGCGGGCGATCCAGCGCAGCGCCGGGCGCAGCAGCAGGCGGCCACCGAAGACGATGGCCAGGATCACGCCGAAGGCCTTCGCCCCGCCCAGCCAGCCGCCGCCTTCGGCCGCCGCGCCGCCCGCGGCCAGCAGCGGCACGATGGCCAGGATGGGGATGGCGGCGATGTCCTGCAGCAGCGCCACGCTCAGCACGCTCTGGCCGGCGGTGGTGGCCATCAGGTTGCGCTCGTTCAGCACCGCCAGGCCGATGGCGGTGGAGCTCATGCCGAGCCCGAGCCCGGCCACCAGCGCCAGCCGCCAGTCCACGCCGGCCAGCACGCCGGCCGCCATCACCAACGCCGCCGAGCCGAACAGCTGCACGCTGCCCCAGCCGAAGATGGGCCGGCGCAGCGCCCACAGCCGGCGCGGTTCCAGTTCCAGCCCCACCAGGAACAGCATCAGCACCACGCCGAACTCGCTGAAGTGCAGCATCGCGGCGGGGTCCACCACCAGCTTCAGGCCCCAGGGCCCGATGGCGATGCCGGCGGCCAGGTAGCCGATGATCGAACCCAGGCCGAGCAGCCGCGCCAGCGGCACCGCCAGCACGGCGGCGCCGAGGTAGATCAGCGTCGAATGGAGCCAGCCGCCGCCGTGTTCCATCAGGCTGCTTCCTGGGGCCGGGCGTCGGCCGGCACCGCGCACTCGGGCGTCGGTTCCATCTCGTCGATCTCCGGCCACGCGGGCCAGCTGCGCAGCTTGTCGACGAACACCTCGGCGTGGCGCGCGATCTGCGCGTCGTCGGCCCGGTGCGCGCCGTGCAGCACCAGCGGCGGCAGCCAGGTCATGCCGCACAGCGCGGCGGTCTGCTCGTAGGGGTGGGCGAAGGCGTCGAAGAAGTAACGGTTGTAGCCGTCGGGCCGGTACGACTGCTCCGGCCCGCCGGTAGAGGCCGCCAGCCACAGGTGCTTGCCGCGCAGCGCGGCGCCGCCCGGGCCGTAGGCCCAGCCGAAGGCGAACACGTCGTCCAGCCACAGCTTCATCAGCGGCGGCATCGAGTACCAGTGCACCGGGTGCAGCCAGACCACCAGGCGCGCCGCGTCCAGCGCCGCCTGCTCGGCGGCGACGTCGATGTAGTAGTCCGGGTACAGCGCGTAGAGGTCGCGCAGCTCGATGCGGGCGTCGGCCGCGCGCTGCACCGCCTGCATCAGCGCGCGCGTGACCCGGGAGTGCTCGAGCGTCGGGTGGGCGGCGAGGATCAGGATGTCGGCCATCGGCAGGGCAGGGAACGGGCGAAGGACGGGGCGAAACTGCTTGGGTTTGCCCGCCCGGGAGCCGGCGCGCAGCGCCGCTACCATACCCGACAACACAGGAGGAGCCGCCCATGCCCGTGATCGTCGTTGCCAACCCCAAGGGCGGCGTCGGCAAGAGCACCCTGGCCACCAACGTCGCCGGCTGCCTGGCCGCCGCCGGGCACAGCGTGATGCTGGGGGACGTCGACCGGCAGCACAGCAGCCGGCAGTGGCTCGCGGCGCGCCCGCCGCAGCTGCCCAGGATCGCCGGCTGGGACGTGGGCGAGGACGACATCGTGCGCCCGCCCAAGGGCACCACGCACGTCGTGCTGGACACGCCCGCGGCCCTGGGCGGCAAGCGCCTCGACGCGGTGATGAAGATCGCCGACCGCATGCTGATTCCCCTGCAGCCGAGCCTGTTCGACATCCAGGCCACCCATGCCTTCGTCCAGACGCTGCGCGAGCACCGCCGCGCCAACGAGGTGAAGATCGGCCTGGTGGGCATGCGCGTGCGCGAGCACACCCGGGCCAACGAGCAGCTGCACCACTACCTGAGCACGCTGCCGGTGCCGGTGGTGGGCTGGCTGCGCGACACCCAGAACTACGTGCAGCTGGCCGCCCGCGGGCTGACGCTGTGGGACGTGGCGCCCAGCCGCGTGGAGCGCGACCTGGAGCAATGGGCGCCGCTGGCGGCCTGGATCGCATGACGGTCCGGCACTACGCCCGGCTCGCCGAGCTGCAGTCCCTGGTCGGCCAGGACATCGGCACCAGCGACTGGCTCGCCATCGACCAGGCCCGCATAGACCGCTTCGCCGAGGCCACCGGCGACCACCAGTGGATCCACGTCGACCCGGTGCGCGCCGCGGCCGGCCCCTTCGGCACCACGGTCGCGCACGGTTTCCTCACGCTCAGCCTGGTGCCGCAGTTCTTCGAGAGCGCGTTTGCCATCGACGACGTGCGCATGGGCATCAACTACGGGCTGAACCGGGTGCGCTTCACGAACCCGGTGCCGGTGGGCGGCCGGGTGCGCGGGCACTTCAGGCTGCTGGCGTTCGAGCCGCTGGAAGGCGGCGCGCAGCTGACGGTGCAGGCCACGGTGGAGCTCGAAGGGTCTTCGAAACCGGCTTGCGTGGCCGAGACGGTGTCGCGCCGCTTCACCTGAGGCTGTCCCCCGCGACACCCCCAAATTGGGGTCCCGAAGGCGGCGCGAGGCTGACTCACAATGGTCCGATTGCCCCCGCTGGAGACGCCATGAAAGTGCTGCTGGTCGACGATCACCCGCTGGTCCTGTCGGCGCTGCAGCAGGTGATCCAGCGCGTCGGCAACGGCACCACGGTGGTGGGCGTGGACAGCGCCGCCGCGGCGCGCGCCGCGCTGGCCTCCGCCAGCGACTTCGACCTCGTGCTGCTCGACCTGTCGCTGGGCGACGCCGACGGCTTCGACGTGCTGGTGGAGTTCCGCAGCACCTACCCGGCGGTGCCGGTGGTGGTGGTGTCGGCGTCCGACCGCGCCAGCGACGTGATCCGCGCCATCGACAGCGGCGCGATGGGCTTCGTGCCCAAGCGCAGCTCGCACGGCGAACTGCACGAGGCGCTGCGCATGGTGATGACGGGCTCGATGTACGTGCCGCCGTCGATGCTGGGGCTGGACTTCAGCCGCCGCGTCGAGATGCCCGAGCGCGACCCCAACGCACCGCCGCCCGACCCCGGCTTCGCCACCACGCTGGGCGACGCGCCGCTCGGCCCCGGCGCGCGGGCCGATCCACACCAGAAGGTGCCCAAGCTGGAGGACGTGGGACTCACGCCGCGCCAGGCCGAGGTGCTCTCGCTGCTGCTGCAGGGGCTGCCGAACAAGCTGATCGCGCGCCAGCTGAACCTGTCGGTGGAGACGGTGAAGGACCACGTCGCCGCGGTGCTGCGCGCCCTGGGCGTCAGCTCGCGCACCCAGGCCGTGCTGGCGGTGAGCCAGATGACGCAGGCCCAGGGCGGCACGTTCGCCTGGCGGCTGCCGCCGCGCTGACACCGCCGGTGCACGCGCATGGCGGCTGAACTCGCCGGGCCCGCTTCCGTCCCGCCAACCGAGACGGACGGCACCGCGCCCGCGCCGCTGCCGGTGGTGCCGCCGGCGCCGCCGCCGCTGGCGCCGCGCGCCGACGCCGACCACATCCGCGCGCTCTACGTGCAGACGCCGGCCACGCTGGCTGGCAACCTGATCGGCATGCTGCTGATGGCGGGCATCTTCTGGCCGCTGTCGGAAGGCTGGCGCATCGGCGGCTGGCTGGCCGTGGTGGCAGCGCTGTGGCTGCTGCGGCTGGCGCACTACCTGCGCTTCCGCCGCCAGCGCGACGCCGATGCCGCCACGCTCAGGCGCTGGCGCACCAGCTGGAAGACGCTGGTGCTGGCGCAGGGCGCGATGTGGGGCGTGGCGGTGTGGCTGTTCTGGGGCCTGGGCACGGCGTACCACAGCGTGTCGCTGATCCTCATCGTCTACTCGTACTGCCTGGGCTCGGTGCAGCTGCTGGCCACGCAGTCGCGCGTGTTCCTGCTGTTCCTGAGCCTGGTGCTCACGCCCACCATCGTGCGCATCGCCACCGACGACACGCACCCCTGGCACCTGCAGCTCACCGTGATCCTCACGCTGCTGTTCTGCCTGACGGTGCTGATGGCGCGCACCTACGGCAGCGCCCTGGGCCAGGCCATCACGCTGAAGGCGCGCACCGACGAGCTGGCCGGGCGGCTGCGCGTGGAGATGATCGTCACCGAAGAGGCGCGCCGCGTCGCCGAGGAAGCGCGCCGCGCCGCCGAGGCCGCGAACCGCGCGAAGACCCAGTTCTTCGCCGCCGCCAGCCACGACCTGCGCCAGCCGCTGCACGCGATGGGCCTGTTCGCCGAAGCCCTGCGCCAGCGCAGCCACGACCCCGAGGTGGCCAGCCTGGTCAACAGCATCAACGAGAGCGTCGACGCGCTCGAAGGCCTGTTCGGCGAGCTGCTGGACATCACGCGCATCGACACCGGCGGCGTCGACGTGAACCCGGCCCCGGTGCGCCTGCGCGACCTGTTCGCGAGGCTGCGCCTGCACTTCGAGCCGGTGGCCTTCGAGAAGGGCCTGATGCTGTCGTTCCGCGGCGACCAGCACGTGGCGCACGCCGACCCCGTGCTGCTGGAGCGCGTGCTGCGCAACCTGGTGAGCAACGCCATCCGCTACACCGACGACGGCGGCGTGCTGGTGAGCTGCCGGCTGCGCCGCAACAAGGACGGCGGCCGCCTGCTGCTGCAGGTGTGGGACAGCGGCATCGGCATCAGCGAGGCGGCGCTGCCGCGCATCTGGGAGGAGTTCTTCCAGGCCCAGATCAACCGGCCGCTGGAGGCGCACCAGCGCAAGGGGCTGGGCCTGGGCCTGGCCATCGTCAAGCGCCTGGCAGGGCTGATGGAAGCGCCGATCTGGGTGCACTCGCGCATCGGCCACGGCACCGTGTTCAGCCTGGAAGTGCCGGTGGGCAAGGCGCCGCGCAGCGCGCCCGAGGCGGTGTCCACCACCGTGAAGCTGCCGCTCGGCCTGACGCTCGAAGGGCGGCTCTTCGTGGTGGTGGAAGACGAGATCGCGGTGCGCGAGGGCCTGGTGGTGCTGCTGCAGGCCTGGGGCGCGCGCGTGATCTCGTTCGACACCATCGCCGGTGTCGAGGCCTGGCTGGCGACGCCGGGCGCCGAGGCGCCCGACCTCGCGCTCGTCGACTACCGGCTGCCGCAGGGCCACACCGGCATCGACGCGCTGGTGGCCATGCGCGCGCGCTGGCCCGAGCGCAAGCTGCCGGCCATCGTGATCACCGGCAGCAGCCTGGGCGGCCACGAGGACGAGGCGGTGACGCACGACTACCACCTGCTGATCAAGCCGGTGCTGCCCAACAAGCTGCGCGCGATGATCGCGTTCAAGCTCGGCGTGAGATAAGGCCCCCAGGCTCGCTTGCGCTCGCCACCCCCCGAGGGGGCTCAGGCGACGGACCGGCGGAGCCGATCCGTGCCTGGGCTTGGTCGCGTGTTCAACTGCTGGTGCTTATGAAACGACGTTCTCTGCTGCTATCGTCCGCCGCCTCGCTGTTGCTGGAGGCTCCCGCCATGGCCGTGCGCCGCTCGCCGCCCGTGAACCTGACCCTGGCCGAACTCGATGCCACCGCGCTGGCGCGGCAGCTGGCCGAAGGCCGCATCAGCAGCGCGCAGCTGGTGGCGAGCTGCCTGCAGCGCATCGAGGCGGTCGACCGCCACGGCCCGCGCATCAACAGCGTGATCGAGCTGAATCCGGAGGCCGCGTCTCTCGCGAAGGCGCTGGACGCCGAGCGCAAGGCCGGCAAGCTGCGCGGCCCGCTGCACGGGCTGCCGGTGCTGCTGAAGGACAACATCGCCACCGGCGACCGCATGAGCACCAGCGCGGGCTCGCTGGCGCTGGCCGGCGTGCACGCGGCGCGCGATGCGCACATCACCAGGCGCCTGCGCGAGGCCGGCGCGGTGATCCTGGGCAAGACCAACCTCAGCGAGTGGGCCAACATCCGCAGCACGCGCAGCACCAGCGGCTGGAGCGCCCGCGGCGGCCTCACGCGCAACCCCTACGCGCTGGACCGCAACACCAGCGGCAGCAGCTCGGGCACCGGCGCCGCCATCGCGGCCGGCCTGGCCCCTCTGGGCGTGGGCACCGAGACCGACGGCTCCATCGTCTCGCCCTCGTCGATCAACGGCCTGGTGGGCCTGAAGCCGACGGTGGGCCGCGTCAGCCGCGACGGCATCATCCCGATCAGCCACACGCAGGACACCGCCGGCCCGATGACACGCACCGTGGCCGACGCCGCGCTGCTGTTCGCCGCGATGCAGGGCCCGGACGCCGCCGACGAAGCCACCGCGAAGGCGCCGCCGCCCACCGAGCAGCCGCTGCCGGCCGATGCGCTCAAGGGCGCGCGCCTGGGCATCGCCCGCGGCTACATGACGGGCTTCGACGAAGCCGATGCGCTGTTCGCCAAGGCCGTGCAGCAGCTGAAGGCGCTGGGCGCCGAGGTGGTCGACGACATCGGCCTGGCGCCCGTGGCCTACGGCGAGGCCGAGCTGAACGTGCTGCTCTACGAGCTGAAGCACGACCTCGCGCTGTGGCTCAGGACCTTCGCGCCGCAGGCGCCGGTGAAGAGCCTGGCCGACGTGATCGCGTTCAACGTCGCGCAGCGCGAGAAGGAGATGCCCTTCTTCGCGCAGGAGCTGTTCGAGAAGGCCCAGGCGCTCGGCGGGCTGGACAGCGCCGAGTACCGCGAGGCACTCGCCGCCTGCGCCAAGGGTGCGCGCACCGACGGCCTGGACAAGGCCTTCGAGACGCACAAGCTCGACGCGATCATCGCGCCCACCGGCGGCCTGGCCTGGCTGACCGACACGGTCAACGGCGACCACTACAGTGCCAGCTTCAGCACGCCGGCCGCGGTGGCCGGCTACCCGCACCTCACGGTGCCCTGCGGCCTGGTGCGCGGGCTGCCGCTGGGCCTGTCGTTCGTCGGCCGGGCGTACAGCGAGTGGCGCCTGCTCGCACTCGGCCACGCCTACGAGCAGGCGGCGCAGGCGCGGCGGCCGCCGCGTTTCCTGCGCCACTCGGTGCCGTTGTAGGGCTTCGTCAGGCCGTCACGCGGCGGCGCAGCGCGAACAGGCCCAGGCCCGCGGCCATCAGCGCCCAGCTGGTCGGCTCGGGCACGCTGCTCACGGGGATGTTGGCGGCCGGGCCGAAGTCGGCGTTGCGCGCCAGGCCGGTGACGGCCAGGTCCTGGCTCCACAGCGCCCAGGTGAAGTTGGCGAAGTCGAAGCCGGTGCTCGGCAGCAGGTCGGCGCTGAAGGTGGCGCTGATGCTGTTGCCGCTGATGATCGGCGTCACGCCGCTGCTGCCGGTGCCGTCGGCGCGCAGCGAGATCACGGTGTTGAAGCGAACGTCGGGCACGCCGATGGCGGCGAACGGCGAACCGGTGGCGCTGCCCTTGTCGAAGCCGAACGCGAAGGCCACGCCCGGCTGGCCGGCGATGGGGCCGGCCGTGTAGGCGGTGATGGTGAAGGTGTTGGTGCCGCGGTCGAACACGGCGCTGGACTGCAGGATGTCGAGCGCCGGGTTGGCCGTGCCGGTGAAGCTGGGCAGCAGGTCGCCGGCCGGGTCGTCGAAGGCGAAGGCGGCGGGTGCGCCGGCAAAGGCGGCGAGGGCGGTGGCGAGGGAAAGCAGTTTCATCGTGATACCTTTCAAAGTGATTTGACTAGCAGAAAGCCGGCGGCAGCCGGCGGGGTGTCTCAGTTCTGGGCGGCGACGCGGTTGCCGTTGGCCTTGAACTTCGCGATCGCGTTCTTCAGGTCGGTGTATTCGCTGCAGGGCAGGAAGCAGGCCTTGTCGAGCGCGGCCAGGCGCTGCTCGGCGCGCGGCAGCTCGCCCTTCATCAGGAACAGCTCGCCCGAGTACTCCAGCGCGCCGCGGTGCGTGGGGTTGATCGCCAGCGCGGCGTCGTAGTAGCGCTCGGCGGCGGCGTAGTCGGGCACCTTGGCCTTGCGGTGGCTGTAGCCCATCAGGTTGTTCCAGTCGGCGCTGTCCCTGGCGTCGACGCGCTTGAGTTCCTCGATGGCGGCCACCCACTTGTTGTCGGCGATCAGCGCGCGGGCGGTGGCCAGCGGGTCGGCGGCGGCGGGGGCGGGCGCGGTGTCGGCGGCAAAGGCGTTGAGCGACGCGGCCAGCAGCAGCGCGGTGGCGAGACGGGACAGACGGGTCATTTCGAGCTCCTCGGTGGTGGTGGGTCACCGCTTCTGCGCGATGTCCTGCAGCCACCTACGAGGGCTCTCCCGGCGGCGGACGCAGGCCCGCCGCAACTTCTTTCGCTACCAGAGCTTCACGCAGTGGCCCGAGAGCACGGGGGCCGGCGCCGGGGCGCTGGCGGCGGCGTCGGTTTCGTAGGTGACGGCCAGGCGCGACACGGCGAAGAACAGCTTCTCGGCCGCCGCCGGCAGCGGCAGCGTCGCGGTGCCCTGCGCCGGCACCGTGCCGACCTTGAACGGCGCGGCGTTGTCCTTCGGGAAGGCCCACAGCGTGGCCTGCTGGCCGGCCGGGATCTGGATGGGCTTGAGCAGCTTCACCGTCAGCTGCTTGCCGTGGCGGCGCGAGCTGGCCAGCAGCGTCGGCTGGCCGGCGTTGTCCAGCAGCAGGCCGACGTAGCTGGCCGGCAGCGTCTCGCGCGCCGGCTCCAGGCCGGCGAGGCCCGGCTGCTCGCGCAGCACGACGGTGGCGATCAACAAGCCGGCCAGCGCGCCGCCCAGCGCGCGGCCGGAGAACACCGATCCCAGCCAGCCCCAGCGCGAGGGCGCAGGCCCCGCGGCCGCGGCGGCAGGGGCCGGCTGCAGCCGCGCTTCCAGCTGCTGCCACACGGCCGGGCTGGGCTCCAGCGGCGGCACCGGCGCTGCCAGCGTCGCCAGCCGTTCCTGCCACACCAGCACCGCCAGCTCGGCGGCGCGGCTGCCGCGCAGCACCTGTTCGAAGCGGCGGCGCGCGCCGCCGTGCATCAGGCCCAGGGCGTAGTCGCGCGCCAGCGCGTCCAGCCGTTCCGGGCGCAGCAGGTTCATGCGGTCACCCCGGCCTGTTCCAGGCACAGGCGCAGCCGGTCCATGCCGCGCCGCACCCAGGCCTTCACGGTGCCGAGCGGGGCGTCCAGCGCCGCGGCGATCTCGGTGTGCACCAGGCCCTTGTAGTAGGCCAGCGCGAGCGCCTGGCGCTGGCTGGCGCCCAGCTGCGCCATGCAGGTGTTCACCTGCGCCTGCTCCAGGCTGGCCTGCATCAGGCGCTGCGGCTCGCGCTCGGGTTCGTCGGCCACGGCGTAGGCCTCGTCGTCCAGCGCCACGGTCGACGCCCGCTCGGCCTTGCCGACACGCAGCTTGTCGATGGCCTTGTTGCGCACGATGTTGATGAGCCAGGTCATCGGCGTGGCCATCGCCGGGTTGTAGCCGGCGGCGCCGTTCCAGACGTTCATGAAGGCTTCCTGCAGCACGTCTTCGGCGCGGTCGCGCCGCTCCAGGATGCCGTAGGCCAGCCCCAGCAGGTGGGCCGAGGTGGCGCGGTAGAGCGCGCGGAATGCCGCCTGGTCGCGCAGCGCGACACGACCCAGCAGGCGGGCGAGTTCCTGGTTGCCTTCGTCCATGGACGGCACTTACGGGTGCGGCGGCCGGAATGGACGCGCGTTCAGACCGGGAAGGTGCCCGGCAGCAGGATGCCGCGGTCGACCTGGGCGATGCGGGTGCGGCCGCAGAACGCCATCGTGAGGTCCAGCTCCTTGTGGATGATCTCCAGCGCCTTGGCCACGCCTTCCTGCCCCAGCGCGCCCAGGCCGTAGAGGAAGGCGCGGCCGATGTAGGTGCCCCTGGCGCCCAGCGCCACCGCCTTCAGCACGTCCTGGCCGCTGCGGATGCCGCCGTCCATGTGCACCTCGATCCGGCTGCCCACCTCGGCCACCACCGACGGCAGGGCCTCGATGCTGCTCTGCGCGCCGTCGAGCTGGCGGCCGCCGTGGTTGCTGACGATCAGCGCGTCGGCCCCGCTGGCCACCGCCAGCTTCGCGTCCTCGACATCCTGGATGCCCTTCAGGATCAGCTTGCCGCCCCAGCGCTTCTTGATCCACTCCACGTCGCCCCAGTTCAGGCGCGGGTCGAACTGCTGCGCGGTCCAGGCGCCCAGGTTGGCCATGTCGGTGACGCCCTGCACGTGGCCGACGATGTTGCCGAACTGGCGCCGCTTCGTGCCGGCCATCCCCAGGCACCAGCGCCACTTGGTGGCCAGGTTGACGAGGTTGGCGAGCGTGGGCTTGGGCGGCGCCGAGAGCCCGTTCTTCAGGTCCTTGTGGCGCTGGCCCAGGATCTGCAGGTCCAGCGTGAGCACCAGCGCGCCGCAGTTCGCGGCCTTCGCGCGGTCGATCAGGCGCTCGATGAAGCCGCGGTCGCGCATCACGTAGAGCTGGAACCAGAACGGCGCCTTGGTGTGCGCGGCCACGTCCTCGATCGAGCAGATGCTCATCGTGCTGAGCGTGAACGGGATGCCGAAGGCCTCGGCGGCCCTGGCCGCCAGGATCTCGCCGTCGGCGTGCTGCATGCCGGTGAGGCCGGTGGGCGCGATGGCCACCGGCATCTTCACGTCCACGCCCACCATCTGCGTGGCGGTGCTGCGGCCTTCCATGTCCACCGCCACGCGCTGGCGCAGCTTGATCTTCTGGAAGTCGTCGCTGTTGGCGCGGTAGGTGCTCTCGGTCCAGCTGCCGGAATCGGCGTAGTCGTAGAACATGCGCGGCACGCGCCGCTGGGCCAGGACGCGCAGGTCCTCGATGGTGGTGATGACGGTCATCGTTGCGGGCAGTCGTCAGAAGTCGTATTCGCCCTTGGGCTTGGGCGGCGGCCGGCGGCGCGGCGTGAAGTTGAGGCGCCCGACCGCGGTGGCCGAGGCCGCCATCTGCAGCTTCTGGCCGGGCTGCTCCACCACCTGATCCGGGTGCCACAGGCGGATGTCCACCTGGCCCTCGGGCAGGCCGTCGATCGTGACCTGCCCCTTGTCGTCGGTGACTGCGTACCAGGGCGTGCTGCTGACCAGGATGTGGCCGCGCATCGAGTTGTGCAGGTGGCAGCCGATCACGATGGTGCCGGCGGTGTCCAGCACGAGGTCGGGGCTCACGTGGTTGCCCTTGCGGCGCGGCGGCAGGCGGAACTCGAACTCCTTGGCCGGCGCCACCGAGCCCAGCGGCCCGCCCGGCTGCGAGCGCACGTGGTGGTCGTAGCTGTCCAGGTTGGTGAAGCGCACGCTGCCGCCCACGGGCACCACGGTGACGAAGGGCGTGAAGCGGATCTCCCGCTGCTCGATCACCGCGGTGGGCGGCAGCGGCTGCGGGGTCCAGGTGGCGGTGGGCTGCACCAGCACCACCGTGTCCGGGGCCGGCTTGCCGTCGGCGTTGTTGACGGTCATCTGCAGCGTGGCGGCCGTGGCCGGCAGCGCCAGCACGCACAGCAGCGCGGCGGCCATGAGGGGGTGCTTCATGGCGGCGGATGATAGGCGGCTGCCGCCGCCGTGCGGCTCAGGGCGTGCCCGGCGGGCCCACCTGCACGGTGACGGCGGAGATGTTGTCGCTGAGGTCGATGTCGCCTTCGCCGCGCAGCGACTTCATCACCACCAGCGGCCCGCGGTAGTCGGCCGGCACGCGCACGCGGTAGCGCAGCACGGCCGTCTGGCCGGCGCGGACGCCGACGTCGCTGGCGTCGAGGGTGGCGGTGGTGCAGATGGAGCCGTCGGTCATCGTGCAGTCGATGGCCTCCGCGGTCACGCCGTCGGGCAGTTCCAGCCGGCGCGGCTCGTAGAAGAGGTCCGGTCCCCGGTTGGACATCAGCAGGCGCACCGGGATCTCCGTGCCGGCGGTCGCGCTGGTGGGCGCTTCCACGGTCACCTCGCGGTCGGCCAGGTAGACCGGCCGGTCGTGCAGGGCCGAGTTCTCCCAGGGGCGTGGGTCGCCCTGCAGCGTGGCGGTGAGGCGCATCTGCGCGCGGTAGCTCTGCGGGTACTGTTCGACCGCACGCACGAACACGCGCACATGCTCGTCCTTGCCGATCGAGGCAAGGGTCCAGGTGCCGGAGCCGGCGTTCGGATCCAGGCACGACTGGCTCGTGTCCCTGACGCACTCCAGCGACAGCAGGCGCAGGTTCGGGCCCGGCGTCACGTTCATCGGCACGCGTTCCGTGGCGCGGCCGGTGTTGGTGATGTCGAAGACGAAGAAGCGTTCCATGCCGGGTTCGGCCCACCACTGGGTGAGGGCGTCGGTCAGCCCGAGAAAGCTGGCGCTCGTCCGGATGTGCGCCGGCTGCTCGACCGGCTCGCCCGGCCCGCCGTTGCTGCACGCCGCCAGGGCACCCACCAGGGCCGCCAGGCCTCTCTTCGAAAGGATTCTGCGATCCATGCTCTCCTCCGTACGCGCAGCCATGCTAGCTGGGCTGCGGCGTGCCGAACCAGCCCATTCGCCAGCGTTTACAACTTCACCAGCGAGCCCGCGCGCACCCCCAGCAGCCGCAGCCGCTTCGTCAGCGCCACCCGCTTCAGGCACTGTCCCGCGGCCTGGCGGATGGCGCTTGCATCCGCCACCGGCTCGGGCAGCGTGAGGTCGCGCGTGACGGTCTTGAAGTCGTCGAAGCGCAGCTTGATGCCGATGGTCCTGCCGGCGTAGCCCTTGCGCTGCAGGTCGGTGGCCACCTGAGTGGCCAGCTCGGTGAAGATGCGCGTGAGCTCGGCGCGGTCGTGCACCGCGTGCAGGTCGCGATCGAAGGTGGTCTCGCGGCTCATCGACACCGGCTCGCCGTGGGTCACCAGTGCCCGCTCGTCGATGCCGTGTGCGGCGTCGTGAAGCCAGCGCCCGTAGCTGCGGCCGAAGTGCGACAGCAGCTCGGCCTTCTCGCGCTGCGCCAGTTCGCCGATGGTGTGGATGCCCAGAGCCAGCAGCTTCGCGCCGGCCTTCGGGCCGATGCCGTTGATGCGCCGCACCGGCAGCGGCCAGATGCGGCCGGGGAGATCCTCCATCGTCAGCACGCTCAGCCCGTCGGGCTTGTCGAGCTCGCTGGCGATCTTGGACAGCAGCTTGTTGGGCGTGACGCCCACCGAGCAGGTGAGGCCGGTGGCGCGGCGCACGTTGTTGCGGATCTCCTGCGCCACCGCGCGCACGCCGCCGGCGGCGTCGTGGCCCACGCTGTCCTGCGCGCCGGGCACCTCGGTCAGGTCGATGTAGATCTCGTCGATGCCGCGGTCCTCGATCACCGGCGCCACCTCGGCCACCGCGGCCTTGAACAGGCGCGAGTAGCGGCGGTAGCTCTCGAAGTCGGTGGGCAGCAGGATGGCCTGCGGCGCGCGCTGCGCCGCCTTCATGAGCCCCATGCCGGAGTGCACGCCGTAGTCGCGCGCGGCGTAGGTGGCGGTGGTGACCACGCCGCGCCCGGCGTAGCCCGCCAGGCGTGCGAACTCGCGCGTGCCGTCGGGTTTCAGCACCGGCTGGTGGCGCCGGCCGCCACCGATCACCACCGGCTCGCCCTTCAGTTCCGGATAGCGCAGCAGTTCGACCGACGCATAGAAGGCGTCCATGTCGAGATGGGCGATCCAGCGGCGGGGCGGGGGCACGCGTCGGTCTTGTCGGCAGGGCTGTGGCTTTATACAGCCATGTCGCGCCGATGTCGCATCCGGAGGCGGGCGAAACACTTCGACATACAAATGTGCGCTTTGCACATTTACTATTGCGTCCATGCGATCGCCATCCGGGCGGCGCGTGCTTCGTCAGGAGAGCCTCATGCAAGACACATCCACCCGACAACTGCCCCGCTGGCGCGCGGCGCTGGCCGCCGCGCTCGGCGCCGTCACCGCTGCCGTCGCGCTCGTCGCCTGCGGCGGCGGTGGTGGCGGCGATGCCGCGGCCACCGGCGGCGGCACCACCGCCGCGTCGAACAGCTACACGCTGGGCACGATCTCGGGCTTCGGCTCGGTGGTCGTCGGTGGCGTGCGCTTCGACGACAGCAGCGCGCGCATCGAGGACGAGGACGGCAACGTCTTCCGCAGCAGCGACCTGAAGCTCGGCATGCGCGTGCAGCTGGACGCGCGCGGCGTCGACCACGCCCTGGGCACCGGCATCGCCCAGCGCATCCGCTTCGGCAGCGAGATCGTGGGCCCGGTGGGCGCCATCGACACCACGGCCTCCACCGTGGTCGTGCTGGGCCAGACGGTCGTCGTGACCACCGCGACCATCTTCGACAGCTCGCTCGCCGGCGGCCTGAGCGCGCTGACGGCCGGTGCGGTGATCGAGGTGCACGGCATCCTCGACGAGACCACCGGCAAGGTCACCGCCACCCGCATCGAGCCCAAGGCGGCCGCCACCTTCTACCGCGTGCGCGGCGTGGTGTCCGCCTATGACGCCACCGCCAAGACCTTCAAGATCGGCAGCGAGCTGATCAGCTTCGCCAGCGTCGTGAACGTGCCGCCCACGCTGGCCAACGGCCGCATCGTGCGGGTGCAGCTGCTCACCGCGCAGGTGGCGGGCGCCTGGGTCGCCACGCGCATCGGCCTGGGCGTGCGCGGACCGGCCGAAGGGATTTCCGACGCCCACGTCGAAGGTGCGATCACCGCATTCACCTCCGCCGCCGCGTTCGAGGTCAACGGCCTGAAGGTCGACGCCGCCAGCGCCGCCTTCCCCGACGGCACCACCGGCATCGTGCTCGGCGCGCGCGTCGAGGTGACCGGCACCGTGACCAACGGCGTGCTGGTGGCCACCAAGGTGGAGCTCGACGACCACGACGGCCACGGCCCGCGCCTGCTGGAGCTGCACGGCCCGATCGCCAGCATCGACACCACGGCCAAGACCTTCGCGCTGCGCGGCGTGACGGTGTGGTACGGCGGCACGGTCACCTACAAGGACGGCGCCGAGTCCGACCTGGCGGTGAACCGCCGCGTCGAGGTCTACGGCAAGCTGTCCACGGACCGCACCCGCCTCGAGGCCACGCGCATCGAGTTCAAGAACTGATACCGGGGTGCAGCGGGCGGCGGCGGCTACAGTCGCGCGTCGCCCGCCCACCCGATGAATGAGCTCCGGCACCGCAGACCCCGACAGCAACCCGCCGCCCGGCAGCGCCAGTCCTGAAGAGCAGGCGCTGCAGGAAGCCGTGGCGGGGCTGATGACCGCCATCGCCCGGCTGGCGGTGGGGCGCGGCCTGCCCTATGCCGCCGTCGACGAGATGCTCAAGCGCGCATTCGTGCAGGCCGCCGATGCGGCCCACCCCGGGCTGCTGCCGCACCGCAAGGTGAGCCGTGTCAGCACCGCCACCGGCATCAACCGGCGCGAGGTGACGCGGCTGATGCAGCGCGACGACACCCCGCGCAGCCGCGGCCGTTCGCTGGCCGCCGAGGTGTTCACGCACTGGCGCACCCAGCGTCCCTACCGCAACGATGGCGGCGAGCCGCGCGTGCTGCCGCGCCAGGGGCCGGAGCCCAGCTTCGAGTCGCTGGCCCAGGTGGTCACGCGCGACGTGCACCCGCGCACGCTGCTCGACGAGCTGTGCCGGCTGGGCATGGCCACCTGGGATGCCGAGGCCGACACGGTGGCGCTCAGCTTCGAGGTCTTCGTGCCCAAGGGCGACCGCGTGCGCATGCTGGGTTTCCTGGGCGACAACGTCGGCGACCACCTGCGCGCCGCGGTGGCCAACGTGCTGGGCGAAGGGCCGATGCAGTTCGAGCAGGCCATCTTCGCCACCGGGCTGAGCTGGGAGTCGATCGAGGCGATGCGCCCGATGATCTCGGCGCAATGGCAGGCGCTGCTGGCGGCGCTGGTGCCGGCGCTGGAGGCGCGCGTGGCGGCCGACGGCGAACAGCAGCCGCCACCCGAGGGCCGCCTGCGGGTGGGCCTGTACACCTACCGCGAGGCCGGCCCCGCCGCGGCACCGGCCCCGACGGAAGCGGACACACCGATGAAGAGACCGCGCCGCGCGCGCAAGGAGGCGTCTCGATGACACACACATTCAGGCGCCTTTGGGGTGCGGCCGTCCTGCTGCTGGGGCTCGTGGCCTGCGGCGGCGGGGGCGGCGGCGTGGGTTCCGGCGGCACCGGCGGCTTCGCGTCGGGCCCGATCACCGGCTTCGGCTCGGTCATCGTCAACGAGGTGCGCTTCGACGACAACAGCGCCGTCGTCGAGGACGGCGACGGCAACCGCCGCAGCCGCGACGACCTGCGGCTGGGCATGACGGTGGACATCGACAGCGGCCTCATCAGCGGCGGCGTGGCCAGCGCCACGCGCATCCGCTACGACAGCGAGCTGCGCGGGCCGGTGGGCCTGATCAACCTGGCCGGCGGCAGCTTCAACGTGCTGGGCCAGCGCGTCACCGTCGACGCCACCACGGTGTTCGCCGAGTCGCTGGGCGGGCTTGCCGGCCTCAGCGTGGGCACGCTGGTGGAGGTGTACGCGGTGTACGACGTGGCCGCCGACCGCTACCGCGCCAAGCGCGTGGACAGCGCGCTGGCCGGCGCCAGCGTGCAGCTGCGCGGGCTGGTGAACCAGCTCGACACCAACGCGAAGACCCTGCGCGTGGGCCTCATCACCTACGACTATTCCAGCGCGACCAACGTGCCGGCCGACCTGGCCGTGGGCCAGTTCGTGCGCCTGCGCGTGCTGCCGGTGCCCAGCAACGGCCGCTTCACGGTGCTGTCCTTCGGCACCGCGCTGCAGAGCCTGCCCGACGCCGACGGTGCCAGCCTGAAGGGCCTGATCACCGCGTTCACGTCGAGCGCCACGTTCAGCGTCAACGGCCGGCCGGTCAGCGCCGGCAGCGCCAGCTTCCCGGACGGCACCGCCGGTCTCGCGGTGGGCGTGCGCGTGGAGGTGAAGGGCAACCTGCGCCAGGGCGTGCTGCGCGCCACCGAGGTGCGCATCCGCAGCGACCAGCAGGAGGACGAGAGCGGCTTCGAGCTGCACGGCCCGATCGAGTCCGTCAACGCCGGCAGCCAGACCTTCGTGCTGCGCGGCCTGACGGTCAGCACCGCGGATCCGGGACTGCAGTACGAAGGCGGCAACGCGGCCAACCTGGTGGTGGGCCGGCGCGTCGAGGTCAAGGGGCGGCTGTCCGCCGACCGGCAGCGCATCGAGGCCACGCGCATCAAGTTCGAATAGCGCCGGGGGCGCAATGGCCCTGGCGCGGCGGCGCCGGGGCGTCCTACACTCGCCGGCAGTCCCTGCAACCGAGGACGCGCCTGCCATGAAAGAGTCTCCCGCCGGCCGCGCGCTTGCCGCTGCCACCATCTCGCTGCTGTTCGCCGTCGCCTGCGTCGCGCTGTTCCTGCCGCCGCTGAATGCGCGGCTGGTCGATTCGGTGCTGGCGCTGGTGGCCACCGGCTGCGCGCTGGCAGCGGCGCTGCTGCTGCACGCGGTGTTCCTGGGCATCGCCGCGCACCGCATGGGGCGCTCGGTCGCCGGCTGGGTGGCGCTGTCGGTGCTGCTGTTCCCGGTGGGCAGCGCGGCCGCGCTGGTGGTGCTCAGCTGGCTGGGCGACGAGGCCACCGGCGCCGAGCCCGCGCCGCACCATGTGTAGCCGCCGCGCGCTCGCCGCCGCCGTGCTGGTTGCCGCCGCCATGACCGCGTCCGCCCAGACCGCGCCGGCGCCCGACAACGCCGCGCTGGCCCGCCAGGTGGCCGACACCGAGCGGGCCTTCGCGCGCAGCATGGCCGAGCGCGACCACGCGGCCTTCGCCAGCTTCCTGTCCGAGCAGACGGTGTTCTGGTCGCCCGACGTCACCCGCGGCAAGGCCGCCGTGGCCGCGGCCTGGAAGCGCTTCTACGAAGGCAAGCAGGCACCGTTCTCGTGGGAACCCGACGAGGTGCAGGTGCTGGCCGACGGCACGCTGGCGTTCTCCACCGGCCCGGTGCGCAACCCCGAGGGCAAGGTCGTCTCGCGCTTCAGCTCGGTGTGGCGCCAGGAGGCGCCGGGCGTCTGGCGCATCGTGTTCGACCGCGGCAGCCCGCTGTCCGCGGCCGACAGGAAGAAGTACGGCGTGGAGTGATCAACCGAGGCGCTGGCGGTGCCGCGCCACCTGCGCCAGCACCTGCGCCGGCGCCGTGCCGCCCACCACGTTGCGTGCCGACAGCGAGCCGCGCAGCGTGAGCACCTCGAACACGTCGGGGCCAATCGCCGGGTGCAGGCCCTGCAGCGTGGCCAGCGGCAGCACCGAGAGGTCTACGCCCTGCTGCAGCGCCAGCTTCACCGCGTGCGCCACGGCCTCGTGGGCGTCGCGGAACGGCAGGCCCTTCTTCACCAGGTAGTCGGCCAGATCGGTGGCGGTGGCGTAGCCCTTCATCGCGGCAGCTTCCATCGCCGCCTTCTTCACGACGATGCCACTCACCATCTCGGCCATGATGCGCAGCGTGCCGGCCAGCGTGTCCACCGTGTCGAACAGCGGCTCCTTGTCTTCCTGGTTGTCCTTGTTGTAGGTGAGCGGCTGGCCCTTCATCAGCGTGAGCAGCCCCATCAGGTGGCCGATCACGCGGCCGCTCTTGCCGCGCGCCAGCTCGGCGACGTCCGGGTTGCGCTTCTGCGGCATGATGGACGAGCCGGTGCAGTAGCGGTCGGCGAGGTCGATGAAGCCGAAGTTCTGGCTCATCCACAGCACGATCTCCTCGGCCAACCGCGAGACGTGCACCATGCAGATGGAAGCAAACGCGCTGAACTCGAGCGCGAAGTCGCGGTCGCTCACCGCGTCCAGGCTGTTCTGGCAGACGCCGTCGAAGCCCAGCGTCTGCGCCACGCGCTCGCGGTCCAGCGGGTAGCTGGTGCCGGCCAGCGCCGCGGCGCCCAGCGGCAGCCGGTTGGTGCGGCGGCGCACGTCGGCCAGCCGTTCGGCGTCGCGCGCGAACATCTCCACGTAGGCCAGCAGGTGGTGCGCGAAGCTCACCGGCTGCGCCACCTGCATGTGCGTGAAGCCGGGCATCACGGTGTCGGCGTGTGCCGCGGCCAGCTCCACCAGCGCGCGCTGCATCTGCACGAGCAGCGGTGCCAGCTGGTCGATCTCGCCGCGCAGCCACAGGCGCACGTCGGTGGCGACCTGGTCGTTGCGGCTGCGGCCGGTGTGCAGCCGCTTTCCCGCATCGCCCACCAGCGCCGTCAGGCGGGCCTCGACGTTGAGGTGCACGTCCTCCAGCGCCAGCTTCCATTCGAAGCGGCCGGACTCGATCTCCTCGGTGATCTGCGCCAGCCCGCGGCGGATGTCGGCCAGGTCCTGCTCGCCGATGATCTTCTGCGCGGCCAGCATCTCGGCGTGCGCCAGGCTGCCCTGGATGTCGGCGCGCCACAGGCGCTGGTCGAAGCCGACGCTGGCGGTGTAGCGCTGCACCAGCTCGCTCATCGGTTCGCTGAACAGGGCCGACCAGGCCTGGTGCTTGTTGGCGAGCGGGTCGCTGGAACGATCTTGTGACATGCAGGGGGGCGCCGGGGCCGCGCAACGGAGGAGTGAGTCCGTATTATCCGGGCGCCTCATCCGCATGCCGACGCAAACGACCTCCATGTCTCCCGGCGAGCCGCACCCCGAGGGCACCACGATGCCCGGCGCGACGAGCCTGTGGCCGCACACGGCGCCGCTGCGCGGTGCCCCGGGGCCCGATGCGCTGACCCGCTTCGACCCCCTGGCCGACGAGCGCGAACGCCTGCGCGCGCAGGCCGCGGCGGCCTTCGACGTCTGCCACCCGGCGCTGGCGCTGCGCGCGGTGCTGCTGGTGCAGGCGGTGCTGGCGGTGGTGGCGCTGGCCGGCGCCACGTCGCTGCCGCACTGGGCGGCGCGCCAGGGCGCGCTGGCCTTCGGCGGGCTGGCCGCCACGCTGGTGTGGCTGGTGGCGGTGTGTGCGCTGAAGCGCCCGTTGCGCGATGCGCCCGGCGCGCTGCGCACCGGCCTCGTGCTGGGCATCGGCGCGCTCACCGCGGTGCTGGCCTGGTGGCCGCTGGCCTGGGCCGGGCTGGCGCCCGAAGGGGCCACCGCGCTGCGGCTCGGCGGGCTCGCGCTCACGGGCGCCGCCTTCGCCGCCTGGCTGTGGGCCTGGCTGGACCTGCGCGCGCGCATCTGGCAGCCCGCCAACGCCGCGGCGCGCCTGGCCGAGCTGCAGTCGCGCATCCGCCCGCACTTCCTCTTCAACGCGCTCAACACCGCGCTGGCGCTGGTGCGTGCGGACCCCGAGAAGGCCGAGCGCGTGCTGGAAGACCTGTCCGAGCTGTTCCGCGTGGCGCTGGCCGAGGCCGGCGCCTCGGTGTCGCTGGAGGACGAGGTGGAACTGGCGCGGCGCTACCTCGACATCGAGGCCGTGCGCTTCGGCCCGCGCCTGGCGGTGCACTGGGAACTGGACGCACGCGCCAACGCCGCGCGCATCCCGCCGCTGGTGCTGCAGCCGCTGGTGGAGAACGCGGTGCGGCACGGCATCGAGCCCTCCGCTTCGGGCGGCCACGTCACCGTCTGCACCGCGGTGCAGCGTGGCCAGGTGGTGGTGACCGTGAGCAACACCGTCGGCGACGAGCCCGGCAGCCCGGGGCACGGCATGGCGCTGCACAACCTGCGCGAGCGGCTGCGCCTGCTGCACGACGTGGCCGCCCAGTGCGACGTGTGGCGCGAGGGCGACCGCTTCCACGCCCGCATCGTGCTGCCGCTGTAGATGCCATGACGCTGCGCATCCTGATCGTCGACGACGAGCCGCTGGCCCGCCTGCGGCTGCGCAGCCTGATCGAGCACGCCTGCGGCCTGGATGCCGAAGTGATGGGCGAGGCCGCCACGCCCGACGAGGCCTGGGACATCCTGCAGCGCACCGACGCCGATCTGGTGCTGCTGGACATCCACATGCCGGTGGGCGGCGCGGCGCCGTCGTCGCAGGCCGGGCTGAAGCTGGCCGCGCAGCTGCCGGCGCTGCCGCAGCCGCCGGCGGTGATCTTCGTCACCGCGCATGCCGAACACGCGCTGCGGGCCTTCGAGCTGGAAGCGGTGGACTACCTCACCAAGCCCGTGCGCGCCGACCGCCTGGCCGCCGCGCTGCAGCGCGTGCGCCAGCGCCTGCGGCCGGTGACCGAGCCGATGCCGCTGGAAGGCCCGGTGCTGGTGGTGAGCGACCGCGGCCGCGTGCTGCGCTTCCCCGTGCACGAGGTGCTGGTGCTGAAAGCCGAGCAGAAGTACGTGACGCTGCGCACCGCCTCGCGCAGCGTGCTGCTGGACGATTCGCTCACCGAACTGGAGCAGCGCGTGGGCGCGCTCGGCGGCGACTTCCTGCGCGTGCACCGCAACGCACTGGTGGCGCGGCGCGCCATCCGCGAGCTGGCGCTGCGCGGCACCGACGACGAAGGCGGTGCCGACGGCGGCGAAGGCTGGGCCGTGCGCGTGGCGCCGCTGGACGAGTGGCTGGCGGTGTCGCGACGGCAGGTGGGGGCGGTGCGGGCGGCGCTGGAGAAGGGCGGGCGTTGAGGCGGGCCGCGTGGCTCGCCGTCGCCCTGGCGCTCGTGCTGTGGGCGGTGGCCCTGCAGCGCTGGGCGGCCATGGAGACCGCGTCAGCGCCGACCGCCGAAACGAGGCCCGTGGTGGCGGCGGAGCCGTCGCGCTGGTCGGCCGCGCCGGCCGCCGCGGTCGAGCAGGAGGCCACCAGGCCTGGGCCCGCACCGGCGCCTGCGGCTTCCGCGCCGGTGTGGGACCTGTGCGGCATCGGCCGCATGCCCGTGCCGGCCGGCGCCCGCCTGCCGGCGCAGCCCCCGAACCCCAACGACCTGCCGGATCTGCCGCCCCATCTCGGCACGGCCGCCGTCGACGCGGGCCGCGCCCAACTGCTGGCCGCCTTGGCTCAGGGCGGCTCGCGCGCCCGCGCCGCGGCGGCTTACTGGGCGCCCGTACCCGTGAACGAGGCCATGGCGCCGCCTGGCTCCAACGCCGCGGCCGAGGAACTGGTGGCGCTCGCCGGCGACGACCCCGTGGTGCTGCGCTGGGCCGCGGCCCGCTGCCAGAGTTCCGCATGCCGCGAGGCCATGGCGGCGCGGTGGTCCCGCATCGAGCCTGACAACGCCGTGCCTCGGCTGATGCAGATGGCAGAGCACGCCCGGGGCGCCGGGGCCGCACCCCAGCAGCTGCAGGGTGCGCGCACCTACCGCAGCTACTGGGGCGCCTTCGCCGACACCGCGCGCCAGGCCATGCCCGCGGGCTTGCCGGGCTACGTGCAGACCATCCTGCTGGCCGAGGCGCTGGGCATCGACGCGGCGATGCCGGACGGCACCTTCATGTTCGCCAGCGGGATGTGCAAGCCCCCGTTCGACGCCGGCGGCGAACGCCGGGCCCGCTGCGACACGCTCGGTCGCCTGATGAGCGAGCAGGGCGACACCTTCCTCGCCTTCGGCATCGGCCTGCGGCTGCGCGAGACGGCGGGCCTGGACCCGACGCAGGTGCGCACGTTGCGCGAGCCGGTGCGGCAGCTGCAGGCCCAGTGGTCGGCGATCGTGCGCATCGAGCTCGAGCACCCGCTGTCCTGCAACTCGCTGGCCGGCATGCAGCAGTGGATCGAGGCGGTGGGCCGCGACGGCGAACTCGCGGCCGCCCGGGCCGCCGCGCCTAACCCGTATTCCGCAGCCCCGCCGCGATCCCGTTGATCGACAGGTGGATGCCGCGCTGCACGCGTTCCATCCCCTGCTGCCCCTCGCGCCGGTTGCGGTAGCGCCGCATCAGTTCCACCTGCAGGTGGTTCAGCGGGTCCAGGTAGGGGAAGCGGTGCGCGATGCTGCGCGCCAGCGTGGCGTTGGCCATCAGCCGCTGGTCCTGCCCGGTGATCAGCGACAGCGCCTCGTTCGAGCGCTGCCACTCGGCCTTCAGCAGGCCGAAGATGCGCCGCGCCACGGCCTTGTCCTCCACCAGCTCGACATAGCGCGCGGCGATGCGCAGGTCGCTCTTGGCCAGCACCATGTCCATGTTCGACAGGAAGGTGCGGAAGAACGGCCACTGCTTGTGCATGCGCTGCAGCAGTTCCACGCGCTCGTCGCGCGGGCCGCCGGCCAGGAAGCTCTCGATCGCGCTGCCGAAGCCGCACCAGCCCGGCAGCGCCATGCGGCACTGGCCCCAGCTGAACGACCACGGGATCGCGCGCAGGTCCTCGATCGCCCGCGTGGCCTTGCGGCTGGCCGGCCGCGAGCCGATGTTGAGCTCGGCGATCTCGCGGATCGGCGTGGCGGCGAAGAAGTAGTCGGTGAAGCCCGGCGTGCCGTAGACCAGCTTGCGGTAGGCCTGGAAGCTGGCCTCGCTGATCGCGGCGGCGGCCTCCAGGAAGGCCTTGGGCGCGGTCTTGGTGGGGTGCAGCAGCGTGGCCTCCAGCGTGGCGGCCACCAGCGTCTCCAGGTTGCGGCGGCCGATCTCCGGGTTGGCGTACTTGCTGGCGATCACCTCGCCCTGCTCGGTGAGGCGGATCTGCCCGTTCACCGTGCCCGGCGGCTGCGCCAGGATGGCCTGGTAGCTGGGCCCGCCGCCACGCCCCACGGTGCCGCCGCGGCCGTGGAAGAGACGCAGCGTGATCGGCTGAGCCTTGCCGAGCGTGGTGAACAGCGCCACCAGCGCGGTCTCGGCGCGGTACAGCTCCCAGTGGCTGGTGAAGCTGCCGCCGTCCTTGTTGCTGTCGCTGTAGCCGAGCATCACGTCCTGCTCGGCGCCGCTGGCCAGCACCAGCTCGTGCACGCCGGGCAGCGCGTAGAACTCGCGCATGATCGGCTCGCTGCGGCGCAGGTCGCCGATGGTCTCGAACAGCGGCACGGTGATCAGCGCGGCCTTCGCGCTGCTGTCGAGCGTGCCGGTGAGCAGCCCGGTCTCCTTCTGCAGCAGCAGCACCTCGAGCAGGTCGCTCACCTCCTCGGTGTGGCTGATGATGTAGTGGCGGATGGCCTCGCGGCCGAAGGCCCGCAGCGCGCGCGCGGCGGTCTCGAAGATCGCCAGCTCGTCGCGCGTGAGCTCGCCGTAGGCCGCGCCGTGCACGCGCAGCGGCCGCGCGTCGTTGAGCAGCGCCATCAGGCGCGCGCGCTTGTCGGCCTCGGCCAGCGCCGCGTAGTCGGGTTCGATGCGCGCCACCTTCAGCAGCTCGGCCACCACGGCCTCGTGCTTGTCGCTGCTCTGGCGCAGGTCCAGCGTCGCGAGGTGGAAGCCGAACACCTGCACCGCGCGCATCAGCGGCGCCAGGCGCGGGCCCACCAGGGCCTGCGCGTGGTGGTGCGCCAGCGAGGCCTCGATCACCTGCAGGTCGCGCAGGAAGGTGGTGGCGTCCGGGTAGGGGTTCTGCGGCGCCACCGCGTGGCGCAGCGCCTCGGTGCCGGTGAGCGCCTGCAGCGTGGCGGCCAGGCGCGCGTACATGCCGGTGAGGGCGCGGCGGTAAGGCTCGTCGCGGCGGTGCTCGTTGGTGTCGGGCGACGCGTCGGCCAGCGCCCGCATCGCGTCCGTCACCGGCGCCAGCGTGCCGCTGATCGACAGCTCGCTGCCCAGGTGGTGCACCTCGGTGAGGTAGTGGCGCAGCACCACCTCGGCTTGGCGCGCCAGCGCGTGCTTCAGCGTCGCGGCGGTCACGTTCGGGTTGCCGTCGCGGTCGCCGCCGATCCAGTGCCCCATGCGCAGGAAGCTCGCCACCGGATGGCCGGGCAGCGCGCGTTCGATCTCGCGGTACAGCCGCGGGATCTCGCGCAGGAAGGTCGAGCCGTAGTAGCTGAGTGCGTTCTCCACCTCGTCGGCCACGGTCAGCTTCGCGGTGCGCAGCATGCGTGTCTGCCACAGCTGGGTGACGCGCGCGCGCATCAGCGCCTCGTTCTCGGCGCGCCGCTCGGGCGTGGCCAGCTCGTCGCGTTCGCCCAGCTGCTCGGCGATGGCACGCTCGGCGTCCAGGATGCTCTTGCGCTGAACCTCGGTGGGGTGCGCCGTGAGCACCGGGCTGATGTAGGCGCCGGCCAGCGTGGCGGCGATGTCCGCGGCGCGGTGGTCGGCACGGTGCAGGCGCTCGAAGGCCAGCGTCAGCGAGCCTTCCTGCAGGTCGCCGGCCTTTTCGTGCACCGCGCGGCGGCGCACGTGGTGGCGGTCCTCGGCGATGTTGGCCAGGTGGCTGAAGTAGCTGAAGGCGCGGATCACGGTCACCGTCTGGTCGGCCGAGAGGTTCTTCAGCAGGCGGTCGAGCACGCGGCCGGCGCTGGCGTCGGCCTTCAGCCGGTAGGCCACGCTGAGCTGGCGGATGCGCTCGATGAGGTCGAACGCGGCCGTGCCTTCCTGCTCCCGGATCACGTCACCCAGGATGCGACCCAGTAACCGGATATCCTCGACCAGCGGTTTGTTCTTGGCTGCTGCATCGTCCTGAGCCGCGGAATGGCTGGATCTGGTGCGTGCGGCGGGGGTGGTGCGGGCTGACTTGGTGCGCGGCATGCGATGCTCCGGTGCATGTAACCAGGTTACCAATGGTGCGGGCGCGATTGTGCCGCGGCCGGTGCCCGGGCCCGCAAGCGGCATGCCCGTCCCGGTGCCCATGGGCGTGCTGGCTATGATCCCGCCATGACCCTCACCACCCTGACCATCGCCACCCGCGAGAGCCGCCTGGCGCTGTGGCAGGCCGAGCATGTGCGCGGCGTGCTGCAGCAGCGTTTCGGCCTGACGGTGCAACTGCTGGGCATGACGACACGCGGCGACCAGATCCTGGACCGCGCGCTGTCCAAGGTGGGCGGCAAGGGCCTGTTCGTGAAGGAGCTCGAGACGGCGCTCGAGGAGGGCCGCGCCCACCTGGCCGTGCATTCGCTGAAGGACGTGCCGATGGACCTGCCGGCCGGCTTCGCGCTGGCGGCGATCTGGGAGCGTGAGGACCCGCGCGATGCCTTCGTCTCGTCGAAGTACGCGAGCCTGGCCGACCTGCCGCAGGGTGCGGTGGTGGGCACCAGCAGCCTGCGCCGGGTGGTGCAGCTGCTGGGCACGCGCCCCGACCTGCGCATCGAGCCGCTGCGCGGCAACCTGGACACGCGGCTGCGCAAGCTCGACGAAGGCGGCTACGACGCCATCGTGCTGGCCGCCGCCGGCCTGAAGCGGCTGGGCCTGGGCGAGCGCATCCGCGCGACGTTTGCGGTCGACGCGATGATCCCGGCCGCCGGCCAGGGCGCCCTGGGCATCGAGGTGCGCGAGGACGCCACCGAGCTGCGCGCGCTGCTGGCGCAGACCATCCACACGCCCACCTTCCTGGGTGCGCATGCCGAGCGCGCCGTCTCGCGGGCGCTGGGCGGCAGCTGCAGCCTGCCGCTGGCCGCGCACGCGGTGTGGGATGGCGCCACGCTGAAACTCGATGCCGCGCTGGGCGATCCCGCCACGCCGCAACGCCCGCTGCTGCACACGCGCGTCTCGGCGGCGGTGGCCGACGAAGCCGCCGCGCGAGCCCTGGGCGAAGAGGCGGCGGCGCGCCTGCGTGCGGCCGGGGCCGGCAGTTACCTGCCGTCCGCCTGACGGCCGTCCGATGCGCCTGATCGTCACCCGCCCCGCGGCCCAGGCCGCGGCGTGGGTGGTGGAGCTGCAGGCCTGCGGGATCGATGCCGCGGCCCTGCCGTTGATCGAGATCGCGCCGCCCGACGACCCCGGGCCGGTGCGCGCAGCCTGGCGCCAGCTGCCGGCGTTCAGCCTGGTGATGTTCGTCAGCGCCAACGCGGTGAACCACTTCTTCGAGCACGCGCCGGGTCCCTGGCCCGCGGGCGTGCGTGCCGGCTCCACCGGTCCCGGCACGTCCGCGGCCCTGCAGGCCGCGGGGGTGCCGGCGAGCGCCATCGTGCAACCGCCGCCCGGCGCGGCGCGCTTCGATTCCGAGGCGCTGTGGGCGCAGCTCGCGGCCGAGCCCTGGGCCGGGCGTCGCGCGCTGGTGGTGCGCGGCGAGGACGGGCGCGACTGGCTGGCCGAAACCCTGCGCAGCCGCGGCGCGACGGTGGAATTCGTCGCGGCCTACCGCCGCCGGCCGCCGCAGCCCGACGCGGCGCAGCGCGCCTGCCTGCAGGCAGCGCTGCACGAGCCGGCGCGCCACCTGTGGCTCTTCAGCAGCAGCGAGGCCGTGGGCCACCTGCTGGCGCTGGCACCCGGCGCCGACTGGTCGAGGTCGCAGGCGCTGGCGTCGCACCCGCGCATCGCACGGTCCGCGCGCGACGCCGGCTTCGGCTGCGTGCACGAGCTCGCCACCCCTGGCGCCGGCGCGGTGGCGGCATGGCTGGCGCAGCAGGGGCCGTCGATACAATCCGCCGCTCCGTGAACGAGACGCCCGCGCCCCCCGACGCCCCGCCGGCCGAAGCACCGTTGCCGGTGGCGCCCGCCGCCGCGCCGGCGTCCGTCGCCGCAGCGGCGCAGGGCCGCTGGATCGCGATCGGCGGCGCGCTGCTGGCGGCGCTGGCCGCCGCCGCGCTGGTGCTCGCCTGGAACACCCAGCAGCGCGTGAAGTCGCTCGAGGCCGAACTGGTCAAGCGCCAGCAGGACAGCGGCAACCAGGCGAACGAGGCGCGCACGCTGGCGCGCCAGGCCGAGAGCAGCGCGCGCGAGACCGCCGCCAAGCTGGCGCTGCTGGACGCGCGGGTGGCGGAAACCTCGATGCAGCGCGGCCAGCTCGAGGACCTGCTGCAGTCGCTGGCCCGTTCGCGGGACGAGAACGTGCTGGCCGACCTGGACGCGGCGATCCGCGTGGCGATGCAGCAGTCCGCCATCACCGGCAGCGCCGAGCCGCTGGTGCTGACGCTCAAGCAGGCCGACGAGCGGCTGGCGCGCTACAACCAGCCGCGGCTGGAGCGCGTGCGGCGCGCGGTGGCGCAGGACCTGGAACGCACGCGCAGCGCGGGCGTCACCGACATCACCGTGCTGACGATCCGCGTCGACGAGGTGATCCGCCAGGTCGACGAGTTGCCGCTGCAGGCGATGCCCGAGCGGCGCGCGGCGGCGCGCAACGAGGCGGCCGCCGTTCCCGCAGCGCCGGCCAGTGCGGCGGGCGACGGCTTCGCCGAGCGCTGGCGCGCGATGGGCGCGACGGTGTGGCAGGAGGTGAAGGGCCTGGTTCGCGTCTCGCGCATCGACGCGCCCGAGGCGATGCTGCTGGCGCCCGAGCAGGCCTTCTTCCTGCGCGAGAACCTGAAGCTGCGCCTGCTGAACGCGCGGCTGGCGCTGCTGTCGCGCCAGTTCGACACCGCGCAGGGCGACCTGCGCGAAGCACAGGGCCTGCTGGAGCGCTGGTTCGACCGCGGCGCGCGCCGCGTGGGCTCGGCCAGCGAGCTGGTGCGCACGCTCGCGACGCAGTCGCGCCAGGTGGCGGTGCCCCGTCCGGACGCGACCCTGGCGGCCATCGCCACCGCGTCGGCCGGGCGCTGAGCCGCGGACGGGACGGCAGCCGCATGCGGGGCGTGATCTGGCTGGTGCTGCTGTTCGTGGTGGCCGTGGTGGCCGCCACCACGCTCGGCAGCAACGACGGGCTGGTCAGCCTCTATTGGGGCGGCTGGCGCGTCGACTTCTCGCTCAACCTGTTCGTCATCGTCGTCCTGCTGATCTCGCTGGGGCTGATGTCCGTGGTGCAGGCGCTCAACTCGCTGCTGAGCCTGCCGCGCCGCGCCGGCGAGTGGCGTGCGCTGCGGCGCGAGCGCGCCGCGCAGGCCGCGCTGCGCGAGGCGCTGGCCGAGTACTTCGGCGCCCGCTACGGCCGCGCCCGCAAGGCCGCGCAGCGCGCGCTGGCGATCGCGGCGGAGACCCCCATCCTGCGCGACGATGCCGAGTTCCTGGCGCTCGGCCAGTTGCTGGCCGCGGGCAGCCTGCACCGCCTGCAGGACCGCACGCGGCGCGACGAGACGCTGCGCCAGGCCTTGAAGGCCGCGCGAGGCGGACGCGTGCTGCGCGGCGGGCCGCGCAGTGCCGAGGAGGCGACCCGCCTGCTGGCGGCCGAGTGGGCGCTGGAAGACCGCGACGCGCCGCGTGCGCTGGAGGCGCTGGCCGCGCTGCCGCCCGGCGCGGCGCGCCGCACGCACGCGCTGCGCCTGAAGCTGCAGGCGCTGCGCACGGCGCGCCAGCCGCTGGAGGCGCTGCACACCGCGCGCCTGCTGGCGAATCACCAGGCCTTCTCGCCGGTGGTGGCCCAGGGGCTGCTGCGCGGGCTGGCCGCCGAGACGCTGGAGTCCGCGCACGACGTGCAGCAACTGCGCCGCCTGTGGGGCCAGTTCGACGGCGCCGACCGGCGCGACGCCGTGGTCGTCGCGCGCGCGGTGCAGCGTGCGGTGCAGCTCGACGCGCCCGAAGACGGCCGTGGCTGGCTGCGTCCCTTCTGGGACCGGCTGTCGGAGCTCGCGCGCGAGGACCGCGAGTGCGTGGCGCTGGCGCTGGTCGACGCGCGCCGCGGCATCGGCCCCGACTGGCTGCCGCGGCTGGAGAGTGCGTCGCAGGCCTTCGGACACGAAGCACCGGTGGTCGCCGCGGTGGGCATGGTATTCGCCGAGCGCCGCCTGTGGGGCAAGGCCCGCCGCCTGCTGGAGCAGGCCGCGGCCGCGCCCGGGCTGCCCACGCGCGCGCGCCGCGCGGCCTGGCGCGAACTGGCCGCGCTGGCGCGCCAGGAAGGCGACGAGAACCGGGCCGTCCAGTGCGAACAGGCGGCCGCAGCGCTGGACTGAAGGGCCCGCTCAAGCTCCTGCTATACTGCGAGGCTCCGCGCGGCTGTAGCTCAGTTGGATAGAGTACTTGGCTACGAACCAAGGGGTCGTGGGTTCGAATCCTGCCAGCCGCGCCA
>JBGAHJ010000006.1:0-353285 GCA_044226255.1 Rubrivivax sp. | reverse complement strand
CCTGCGCCGCGAACAGCGCGGCCGCGCGCGCCAGCGACGCGTCGGCGTCGGCGTGGCCCAGCAGGGCCGCGGCCAGCCCGCGCTGCTTCAGCGCCCAGGCCTCCTCCACCGCGAGGCCCAGGCCGTGGAAGCGCGCCACCGCCGCCTCGGCCAGGGCCAGCGCCTCGGGCAGCAGGCGCAGCTCGAGGTAGACGTCGGCCAGCTGACGTTCGGCCACCGCCAGGTTCTGCGGCAGGCCCAGCGCCTGGTAGCGGCGGCGCGCCGACTCGAAGGCCGCCAGCGCCTCGTGCCAGCGCCCGCGCGCCAGCTGCAGCAGGCCGACGCCGTCGTCCACCAGCGCCTGCTGCAGGCCGAGCTTCTCGCGCGCCGAGCGCATCGCCGCGCGGGCGTAGATGCGGCCGGCTTCGTCGAAGTCGCCCAGCGCGATCAGCGCGCCGGCCAGGCCGATGTCGGCCAGCACCGAGTACGCCACGTCGCGCTGGCGGGCAAACAGCACGGCGGCTTCGCGGAAGTGACGTGCGGCCTCGGCATAGGCGTCGCGGAACAGCTGCAGGCTGCCCAGGTTCTGGCTGACGCGCGCCGCCGCCGCCACGTTGCCCAGCGCCAGCAGCTCGCGCTGCGCCGCTTCGGCGCAGGCCACGGCCTCGGCGTGGCGGCCCAGCATCGACAGCGCCATGATCTTCGGCACCTGCGTCTGCGCGGCGGGGTCGGCCCGGCCGGCGGCGCGCAGCGCGGCGGCGGCACGGTCGAACGCGGCCGGCGCCTCGGCCACCTGGCCGCGCAGCACCGCGGCGATGCCGGCGGTCCAGTGCGCCAGGCCCTCGATCTCGGCCGCGCCGGGCGCCTCGGCGGCCAGCGCCTGCAGCGCGTCGGCGGCCTCCAGCGCGCGCGCCGGCTCGGCGTGCCAGGCGGCGTAGCAGCGGTCCTTCAGCGACCAGGCGAGCGCCGTCCGCTCGGCGTGCGGCGACGGCGGCGCCGCAGTCAAGCCCCGCCCGCTCCCGCGGACTCGCCCACCTCGAGCGTCGGCAGCTCGATGCGGGCGTCGGCCAGGTGCAGCGTCAGCCGGTAGGCGCCGTTCACGACGCCGGGCAGGCGGAATTCGCCCAGCGCGTCCAGCGGCACCTCGCGCGCCGGCAGGGCCGCGTCGCCGGCATCGGCCAGTTCCACGCGCCCGCTGTCGTCGGGGCCGAGGATCTGGCCGGCCAGCACGAAGGCACCGGCCTCGGGCGTCACGCGCAGGTCGATGTCGCGGCCCTGGGCGCTGTAGAGCAGGTGGCGCGTGGACGCGCGGCCGGCGCGCAGCCCGGCGGCCAGCGCCGGCGTGGCCCAGCTGTCGAAGGTGAGCACGGCACCGATCTGCGCCACCACGGCCTGGGCCAGCGCCTTCACGCCGGACAGGACGCCGGCGGCGGGGAAGAGATCGATGGCGGCGCGCTGCAGTGCCTCGGGTGCATCGGGCAGTTCGCGCACGGCCCTGGCCACCAGGCGGCCGAAGGCGTCGTCGTCAGCGGGAGCGGCGGTGTCGGTGTTCATGGTGGGCAGGCAGGCTGGGACAGCCGACAGAGCGGGCAGGCCGGCGCCAGATACAGACCGAAGGATGGCCTTGCCGGGACCGGGCTCACGGCGCCTCCACCAACTTGCGGAGTTTGCCCAGGCAGCGGGCGCGCGTCGGCCCCAGGCTGCCGGCAGGCATCTCCATCCGGCGCGCCACCTCGTCGTAGGGCAGGCGGTCGTCGTCATCGCGGAACACCAGCTGCAGCAGCGTGCGGCAGCGTTCGTCCAGCCGGTCGAGCCCGGCGCGCAGGCGGTGCAGCTGCTGCAGTTCCGACAGCGCCTCCTCGGCCAGCGGGGCGTCGTCGGCCAGGGTGTCTTCCAGGCCCGGGCTGTCGTCGCCTTCGTCGCGTGTCATCGACACGGTGCGCCGGCCCAGCTCGCGCGCGCGCAGCGCCTCGCGCTTGGCGGTGGTGACGATCCAGGCCTGCAGCCGCTCGGGCTGGGCCAGCCGCGGCAGGTGCTCGACGAGGCGCGAGAAGACGGTCTGGAACACGTCCGCCGCGCCGTGTTCGTCGAAGCCGGCGCGGGTGACGATGGCATAGACCAGCCGCTGGTAGCGCCGCACCAGCAGCGCCCAGGCCGCGCGGTCGCCGCGCCGGCAGCGCTCGACCAGGGCGGCATCGTCGTCGGGGGTGTCGTCGGCGCTCATGGGCGCCGGAATGCTAAGCGCGCCGGATTAAGGGCGGCTTCAGAACGTTTCCGTGTCGACCTCGGTCTGGCTCTGCGCGCCGTAGCGGTTGCCGGCGATCGCTTCGGGGGCGAACAGCGCGTCGAGCCGCTGCACCAGCGCGGGCGCCAGCGTCACGCCGGCCGCGCCGAGGTTCTCGGCCAGGTGGGCGCGGCTCGTCGTGCCGGGGATCGGGATCACCCCGGGCCCGCGCTGCAGCAGCCAGGCCAGCGCCAGCTGGGCCGGCGTGCAGCCGGCCTCGCGCGCCAGTGCCTCGTGGTCGGGCAGCAGGCGCAGGTTCGCCGCGTAGTGCGCCGGCTCGAAGCGCGGCATGCTGCGGCGGATGTCCTTGGCGTCGAAACCCGCCACGTCGCGCAGCGTGCCGGTGAGGTAGGCGCGGGCCAGCGGGCTGAAGGCGACGAAGGTGGTGCCGAGTTCGCGACAGGCCTGCAGCACCGCGATCTCGGGGTTGCGGGTCCACAGCGAGTACTCGGTCTGCAGCGCGGCGATCGGGTGCACCGCGTGAGCCTTCCTCAGCGTGGCGGCCGACACCTCGGACAGCCCGATGCTGCGCACCAGCCCGCGTTCGACCAGCCGCGACATCTCGCCGACGCTGTCCTCGATGGGCACCGCCTTGTGCCAGCGGTGCAGGTAGTACAGGTCGATCACGTCGGTCTGCAGGCGCTTCAGGCTGTCCTCGCAGTTGCGGCGTATCGCTTCCGGTCGGCCGTCGATCACGCGGCGCATCACCCCGTCGTCGCCCGCCACGCCGGCCATGCCGCCCTTGCTGCACAGCACGATGCGCGAGCGGTGCGCCTTCAGCACCCGGCCGACCAGCGTCTCGTTGGCGCCGAAGCCGTAGAGCGCGGCGGTGTCGAAGAGCGTGACGCCGCGGTCCAGCGCGTCGAGCAGCAGCGCCTCGGCGTCGGCCGCGGGCGGCGGCTCGCCATAGGCGTGGCTGAGGTTCATGCAGCCGAGGCCGATCTCGGCGACTTGGAAGGGACCCAGGGTTCGCAGCTTCATGCGGTTACCCTACACCATCGAACCCGCCATGAAGCCCAACGCCCTGCAGATCGCCGCCGCCGCGGCGATGCCCGACACCCCCGAGCACCGGCGCTTCCGCAAGCTGCAGGCCCAGATCGAAGCCGCGCGCCAGCGCCTGGCGGACTGGCAGCGTGCGATGCCCGAGTTCGCCGCTGCCTTTGCCGAGCGCGTGGTGCCGGTGCGCCGCCGCATCGTGCAGGGGCGCCGCGAATGGGCCTTCGAGCTGGAGCAGAAGCTGCTGGGTGCGCGATGGTCCAAGGCCGAGCAGAGGACGCTGGAACGCCTGATCGTGGAGCTGGCGCTCGCCGGGCTGCGGGAGGCCGGCGACGACGACGAGCTGTGCGCGCTGCACGACCGTCACGCCGAGATGGATCTGGCCACGGCCCGGCAGCAGGACCTGGACACGATGAAGCAGGCCCTCGAACGCATGGGCGGGCTGGACCTGGGCGACGAGCCGGTGAACTCCGTCGACGAGCTCTACCAGCGCGCCCGTGCGCAGATGGCCGCACAGCGCGAGCAGCAACAACAGCAGCAGGCCGCACACCCGCGCAAGGGCCGCGCCGCGCGGCCAGGCGCGAAGCAGCTGCGTGCCGAGCAGGAAGCGAAGGAAGCCTCGCAGACCGTGCGCGAGGTCTACCGCAAGCTGGCCGCGGTGCTGCACCCCGACCGCACCGAGCCCGGCGCCACGCCGGAGCGACAGGCAGCCCGGCACGAGCAGATGGCCCGCGCCAACGCGGCCTACGAAGCCGGCGACCTGCTCGCGCTGCTGGCGCTGCAGCTCGAGATCGAGCAGGTGGACCTGGCCCGCGCCGCGCAGATCGCGGCGGGGCAGGTGAAGCACTTCAACCAGGTGCTGGCCGGGCAGCTGCGCGAGATCGAAGCCGAACTGGCCGGCCTCGAACGCGACTTCGTCGACAGCTACGGCATCCGGCTCGGCCAGCGCCCGAATCCGGAGCGCATCGGCCCCTACCTGCGCCAGGAAGCGCAGCAGGCGATGGCCGCCGAGCAGGCGCTGGACCACGACCGGCGCCTGTGGGCGCGCGGCGATGCCGCGACGCTCAGGCGCTTCCTGAAGCAGCTGGGCGAGCAGTTCAGGGCCGAGGACCGGATGGACGCGCTCGGCCTCTTCTGACGCTCAGATCAGCTGCTGCTCCAGCTGGTGCAGCACCTCGTAGCACGGCAGCACCTGCGCCACGCTGGAGTTCGGCTCGCGCCCCTCGCGGATGGCGGCGAAGAACTCGCGGTCCTGCAGCTCGATGCCGTTCATCGAGACGTCGACCTTGGAGACGTCGATCTTCTCGTCCTTGCCGTTGAACAGGTCGTCGTAGCGCGCGATGTAGGTGCCGCTGTCACCGATGTAGCGGAAGAAGGTGCCGAGCGGGCCGTCGTTGTTGAAGCTGAGCGACAGCGTGCAGATGGCGCCGTTGGCGGCCTTGAGCTGGATGCTCATGTCCATCGCGATGCCCAGCGCCGGGTGGATCGGGCCCTGGATCGCGTTGGCCTTCACGATCGGGCTGCCGGCCTGGTACGCGAACAGGTCCACCGTGTGTGCGGCGTGGTGCCACAGCAGGTGGTCGGTCCAGCTGCGCGGCTGGCCGAGGGCGTTCATGTTCGTGCGGCGGAAGAAGTAGGTCTGCACGTCCATCTGCTGGACGTTGAATTCGCGTGCGGTGATCTTCCTGTGCACCCACTGGTGGCTCGGGTTGAAGCGCCGCGTGTGGCCGCACATCGCCACCTTGCGGCTCGCCTTCGCGGCGGCCACCACCTGGCGGCCGTCCTTCAGCACGTCGCACAGCGGGATCTCCACCTGCACGTGCTTGCCGGCTTCCAGGCAGGCCAGCGTCTGGCTGGCGTGCATCTGCGTCGGCGTGCACAGGATCACCGCGTCGACCTCCTGGATCGCCAGGCTGTCGGCAAGCTCGGTGGTCACGTGCTGGATGCCGTACTTGTCCGCCACTTCCTGCGTCTTCGAAAGTTCGCGGCTCACCAGCGAAACGACCTCGACATCGGGAATGTTCCTGATGCCGTCGAGGTGCTTGATGCCGAAGGCGCCGGCACCGGCCAATGCGACTTTGATCGTCATCTCAGTTGTTCTCCAGGATCAGGTGGCCCACCGCGGTATTGCTGGCGGGCACGTGATAGAAGCGGTGGCGCACGGTGGGTGCCTTCTCGCTCATCGCGCCGCGCGCGATCAGCCACATCACGAGCTCGATGCCCTCGCTGCCGGCTTCGCGCACGTACTCGATGTGCGGCACCTGCGCCAGACCTTCGGGGTCGGCGATCAGGCGGTCCAGGAAGCGGTTGTCCCATGCCTTGTTGATCAGCCCGGCGCGCGGGCCCTGCAACTGGTGGCTCATGCCGCCGGTGCCCCAGATCTGCACGTTCAGCGGCTCGTCGTAGCTTTCCACCGCCTTGCGGATCGCCTTGCCGAGGTTGTAGCAACGGCGGCCCGAGGGCACCGGGTACTGCACGACGTTCACCGCGAACGGGATCACCGGGCAGGGCCAGGCTTCCGGCTGCCCGCACATCAGGCTGAGCGGCACGGTGAGGCCGTGGTCGACGTCCATCTGGTTCACGATGGTGAGATCGAAGTCGTCCTGGATCACGCTCTGCGCGATGTGGCTGGCCAGTTCCGGGTGGCCGATCACCTTCGGCACCGGGCGCGGGCCCCAGCCTTCGTCGGCCACCGCGTACCCGGCGGCGGTGCCGATCGCGAAGGTCGGGATCATCTCCAGGCTGAACGCGGTGGCGTGGTCGTTGAAGACCAGGAAGATCACGTCGGGCTTGTTCGCCTTCAGCCACTCGCGGCTGGGTTCGTAGCCGGCGAAGAGGGGCTGCCAGTAGGGTTCCTGCGTCTTGCCCAGGTCCATCGCCGCGCCGATGGCGGGCACGTGGCTGGTGTAGACGGAAGCGGTGATGCGGGCCATGTTCAGAAGCTGGTGTTCGGGCTGCTGCCCTGCGGCTGGCGGTGCGGTTGCGCGCTGCCGTCCTCGCCCAGGTAGCGGTTGCCATCGGGGCTGCGTCCGCCGCTGATCATCATGTTCCGGTACTCCTCTTCGGTCATCCCGGTCATGCTGCCGGCCATCTGCTGGAAGCTCTTGCCCAGGGTGGAGCCGAGCTTGGCCAGGAAGTAGATGTTGCCGCCCTCGGCGATGCAGCGGTTCAGGTCGCGCGCCAGCACCGCGAGCTTCTGCGCCTCGGTCATCGGCCACTCGTCCAGGTAGGCGCGCGGGTTGAGCTTGAAGCGCTCGCGGTTGTCGGCCTTCATCAGGCTCATGCAGAACTGGTTCAACCAGTAGCCCTTGCGCGCCTGGTCGGCGTCGAAGATGGTCGTGCCGGGCACGTCGAGGTACGGTTTGTTCAGGGCCATCAGGCTTCCTCCGGCCAATAGAGGCGCATCGGGTTCGTGACCAGCAGCCTGCGCTGCAGTTCGGGCGTGGTGGCGATGTGCGGGATGAAGTCCACCAGCAGCCCGTCGTCGGGCATGTGGTTCTTCAGGTTCGGGTGCGGCCAGTCGGTGCCCCACAGCACGCGGTCGGGGAAGGTCTCGACGATGTGGCGCGCGAACGGCACCACGTCGCGGTAGGCCGCCTGCTCGCCGTTCAGCGCGTTCGGGCCCGAGACGCTCAGCCGCTCGGGGCAGCTGACCTTGCTCCAGACGTTGGTGTGCTCGCGCATGAACTTCACGAACAGCTGGAACTCGGGGCCGTCGATCGGCTTCGTCACGTCCGGCCGGCCCATGTGGTCGACGACGACCGTGGTGGGCAGCGCGGTGAAGAAGTCCCACAGCTCGGGCAGGTCCACCGCCTCGAAGTAGATCACCACGTGCCAGCCGAGCTTGGCGATGCGGCCGGCGATCTCCATCAGCTCGTCCTTGGGCGTGAAGTCCACCAGACGCTTGACGAAGTTGAAGCGCACGCCGCGCACGCCGGCGGCGTGCAGCGCCTGCAGTTCGGCGTCGCTGACGCTGCGCTTCACGGTGGCCACGCCGCGTGCCTTGCCGCCGCTGGCGATGCACGCATCGGCCATCGCGCGGTTGTCCGCGCCGTGGCAGGTGGCCTGCACCACCACGTTGCGCGCGAAGCCCAGGTGGTCGCGCAGCGCGTAGAGCTGCGCCTTGCCGGCGTCGCAGGGCGTGTACTTGCGCTCGGGCGCGTAGGGGAACTCGGCGCCGGGGCCGAAGACGTGGCAGTGCGCGTCCACCGCGCCCGCGGGCAGCTGGAAGCGCGGCTTCGAGGGGCCGGTGTACCAGTCGAGCCAGCCGGCGGTCTTCTCGAAGGGGCCGGAGGTGGGCTTGCTGCTCATCGCGAGCCGTCCTTGCTGTCGCTGTGGGAGGTTTCGATCCGGGAGAGGATGCGGTCGGCCTCGGTGCGCCAGTCGGCGCTGCGTGCGAAGCCGGGCGTGCCGCGGGTGCCGAAGAGGCCGCTGTCGGCGAGATCGGCCACCCAGGCCTGGCGCTCGGCGGTGCCGGCAGCGCTCCAGGGCTCGAGGCCGGCCTCGCGCACGGTCTCGGCCACCTCGCGCACCTCTTCGCTGCGGCGGCGGCCGTGTTCGATGACGCGCTGGAAGAAGTAGCTCGCCTGCTTCTCCCAGTCGATGCCGGGGAAGGTCTCCTTCAGCGAGGCCAGCACCGCGTCTTCCACGCCGTAGTGGCGCGCGGTGGTGAAGCTCTCGATGACCATGGCCTCCAGGCCCTTGATCATCACGCTGCGGCACATCTTGGTCGCGCTGGCGACGCCCAGCTTCTCGCTCGAGACCTTGGACGCGAAGCCCAGCGCGTTCAGCGGCGCCATCAGCGCGGCGGCATCCGGCCCGCCCAGCAGCAGCGGCACCTTGATGCGGTACGGCGGCACGCTGGTCATCACCGCACCTTCGACATAGCGGGCGCCGGCGGCGTTCACGATGCCCGCGGCGCGGATCTTCGCGCCCGGCGACGCGCTGTTGAAGTCGAGGAAGAAGGCGCCGCGCGCAAGGCCCGGCGCCGCGTCTTCGGCCACCCGCACCGCCTGGCTGGCGGTGACGGCCGAGACGACGAGGTCAACGCCGTGCACGGCCTGCGCGTGCCCGCCGGCCAGCACCACGCCGTGCTGCGCGGCGTGCTCGCGCAACGCGTGGCCTGCCTCGTGGTGCAGCTTCAGGTCGAAGGCCGAGACCGGCACGCCCTGCGCGCGCAGGTCCTCGGCCAGGATGCGGCCCACCTCGCCGTAGCCGATCAGCGCGACGCTCTTCATCGGGGCGGTCAGTCGATGTAGCGCAGCCCGGCCTTGGCCAGCGGCTCGCGCATCTTGTACATGTCCAGGCCCAGCACGCCGGAGGCCAGCTTGGCGCGCTTCTCGCCCTCGTTGGCTTCGCGCGCCCCGGCGGCCTCCAGCGTCTGCGCGGCCATGGCGCGCGGCACGCAGACCACGCCGTCGTCGTCGGCCACGATCACGTCGCCCGGGGTCACCAGCGCACCGGCGCAGACCACGGGGATGTTCACCGAGCCCAAGGTGGCCTTCACGGTGCCCTTGCTGCTGATGGCGCGGCTCCACACAGGGAAGCCCATCTCGGTGAGTGTCTTCACGTCGCGCACGCCACCTTCGATGACCAGCGCGCGCGCGCCGCGCGCCTGGAAGCTGGTGGCCAGCAGGTCGCCGAAGAAGCCGTCGGTGTTCTCGGTGGTGACGGTGGCCACCACGATGTCGCCGGGCTGGATCTGCTCGGCCACCACGTGCAGCATCCAGTTGTCGCCGGGCTGCAGCAGCACGGTGACGGCGGTGCCCGAGACCTGCGCGCCGGCGTAGATGGGCCGCATGTAGGTCTTCATCAGGCCCACGCGGCCCATCGCCTCGTGCACGGTGGCCGAGCCGTAGCGGGCCAGGCCGTCGGCGACGGCGGAATCGGTGCGGTTGATGTTGCGGTAGACGACGCCCAGTTCGTACATGTGATGGCTCCTTACTTGCCGCGCGCCTTCAGCGCCCGGTCCAGTCGTGTGTAGACGCGCCGCGCATTGCCTTCGTAGACCTTCCAGCGGTCGCTGCCGGCGAGGATGGTGGAGGCCTCGATGTAGCGCTTGGTGTCGTCGTAATAGTGGCCGGTCTCGGGGTCGATGCCGCGCACCGCGCCGATCATCTCGCTGGCGAACAGGATGTTGTCCACCGGGATCACCTTCGTCAGCAGGTCGATGCCCGGCTGGTGGTAGACGCAGGTGTCGAAGAACACGTTGTTCAGCAGGTGGTCCTTCAGCAGCGGCTTCTTCAGCTCCTGCGCCAGGCCCCGGTAGCGGCCCCAGTGGTAGGGCGCGGCGCCGCCGCCGTGGGGCACCACGAGCTTGAGCGTCGGGAAGTCCTTGAACAGGTCGCCCTGGATCAGCTGCATCACGGCCGTCGTGTCGGCGTTGATGTAGTGCGCGCCGGTGGTGTGGAAGCAGGCGTTGCAGCTGGTGCTCACGTGCACCATCGCCGGGATGTCGTACTCCACCATCTTCTCGTAGATGGGGTACCAGTGGCGGTCGGTCAGCGCAGGGCTGGTCCAGTGGCCGCCGGAAGGATCGGGGTTCAGGTTGATCGCGACGTTGCCGTACTGCTCCACGCACTTCACGAGTTCGGGGATGCAGGTGGCCGGGTCCACGCCGGGGCTCTGCGGCAGCATCGCGGCGGGGATGAAGTGGTCGGGGAACAGCTGGCTGACGCGAAAGCAGAGCTCGTTGCAGATCGCCGCCCAGGTGCTCGAAACCTCGAAGTCGCCGATGTGGTGGGCCATGAAGCTGGCGCGCGGGCTGAAGATCGTGAGGTCGCTGCCGCGTTCCTTCATCAGGCGCAGCTGGTTCGCCTCGATGCTCTCGCGCAGCTCGTCGTCGCTGATCTTCAGGTCGGCGACCTTCGGCTTCAGCGCCGGGTCCTTGATGCCGGCGATCTGCGCGTTGCGCCAGTTCTCCAGCGCCTTGGGCGCCGTGGTGTAGTGGCCGTGGCAGTCGATGATCATCGGTGTCGTCTCCTCGCGTTCGGTCAGGCCGGCTCCATGCCGTGGCGGCGCTTGGCCGCGGCGGCCGCCGGCGATGTCAGGTAGGCCAGCATGGCGCGCACCGCATCGGCCTGGGCCGTGTGCACGCCGACGGCGGCCGAGAACGTGGTGATGAAAGCGATGGCGTCCGGCAGCAGGCCGACCACGTCGACGCCCTCCAGGTGCATCAGCTCGCTCAGCTGCTGGAAGCCGAGCGCGACCTCGCCGCGCGCCACCAGCGTGCCCACCGGCACACCGGGCGGTGCCTGCACGAGCTTGCCTCCGATCGACTCGGCGATGCCCCAGCGCTCGAACAGCTTCACGAGGTGCGTGCCGCTCGGGCCGGTGGAGTAGCTCAGGTTCGGCGCCGCCAGCACGGCGGCCTTCACGGCCTCTTCGCTGTCGATCGCCGGGCGCGGCGCGCCGGCCTGCACCGCGATCGCCACCGGCGAGCGCACGAGGTCGATGCGGCCCGGCGCCGCGTGGCCGGCGGCGATCAGCTTGTCGATCGCATCGGCCGCCAGCATCACCACGTCGAAGGCCTCGCCGGCGGCGACGCGCCTGGCGGCATCCACACCGCCCAACGACTCCACGGCCAGCTTCACGCCGCTGGCGCGTTCATAGTCGGCCGCCAGCTCGGCCAGCACCTGGCGCGTGGCCATCGACGAGATGCCGGTGATGACGGTGGAGGAAGCCATGCGGGCATTCTTGTGCAGCCCCGGCCATGCATCAACGCGAATTCCCCACTAGCTGCTATGCCGAAGCGGCATACCATCGCGGCGATGGACTTCAAGCAGCTGCAGACCTTCGTGCAGGTGGCCGAGCTGGGCAGCTTCACGCGCGCCGCCAACGTGCTGCGCATCGCCCAGCCCGCGCTCAGCCGCCAGGTGCGCGCGCTGGAGGTGGAACTGCGCCAGCCGCTGTTCGACCGCAACGGCCGCGGCGTGACGCTCACGCCCGCCGGCCAGCGCCTGCTGGCGCACGGCCGCGGCATCCTGAACCAGATCGAACGCGCGAAGCAGGACCTGGAAGAGCAGCGCGGCGCCGCCACCGGGCTGCTGTCGCTCGGGCTGCCGCCCAGCGTGGGCCGCACGCTGACCGCGCCGCTGGTGGAGATGTTCCGCGAGCGCTTCCCGCGTGCCACGCTGACGATGGTGGAGGGCCTGTCGACCTACACGCTGGAGTGGCTGGCGCAGGGCCGCATCGACTGCGCGGTGGTCTACAACGCCGCGCCCGCGCCGGCCTTCGAGCTGCTGCCGGTGCTGCAGGAGGAGCTCTACCTCGTCTCGGCACGCAGCGGCTCGCCGAGCGGCCGCCTGGTCGGCCGGCCGGTGTCGCCGGGCGACGTGGCGAAGCACGAACTCGTGATCCCGAGCCGGCCGCACGCCATCCGCATGCGGGTGGAGACGGCGCTGGCCGAGGCCGGGCTCAAGCCGCGCGTGGGGCTGGAGATCGAGAGCGTGCCGGCCATCCTCGACCTCGTGCAGCGCCACCCGCTGCACGCCGTGCTGTCGATCAACGCCATCGCCGGCAGCGGCCTGGCCGAGCGTTTCCGCGCCCGTCCCATCGTCGCGGGGCGCGTGGCGCTGGCGGCCACGCTGTGGATCGCCACCTCGGCACAACGCCCGCGCGGACCGTTGCTCGAACAGGCGCTTCCTCTCCTTTCAGGATTGCTGAAGGACCGGTTGGGCGTGGCACACTCGATCGAGGGTCGCGAAGGCCCGGCCTGAGAAGCTAGGAGATTGCATGTCCGTCCGCCCCGCCGCCCCGCTGCGCACCCTGGCCGCCGCCGCCCTGCTGGCGCTGCTTGCATCCGCCGCCCGGGCCGAGAACCACGCGCTGATCATGTGGATCGGCGACTACGGCAAGCCGGACGTCAACCTGCCGGGCATCGATCTCGACGCCGCCAACGCGAAGAAGATCGCGGTGGCGATGGGCGTCTCGCCGAAGAACATGACGGAGATCTCGAACACCGAGCTCACGCGCGCCAACGTCAAGGGCGCGCTGCAGTCGCTGCACGACCGCATCAAGGACGGCGACAAGGTGTTCCTGTACTACTCGGGCCACGGCGCGCAGGCGCCGGCCCAGGGCAGCACCAGCGCGAAGTGCAGCGAGGCGCTGGTGGCGCGCGACGGCCTGTTCTTCGACAACGACATGCAGGCCGCCCTCACCCAGCTCGGCAACAAGGCGAGCCAGGTGGTGATGATGAACGACAGCTGCTTCTCGGGCGGCGCCGCCACGCGCGCGCTGGCCAAGCCGCCGGCCGACTTCAAGGCGAAGTTCCTGCCGGTGGATGCGAAGGCCAACACTGCGGTGGGCGCCGGCTACTCTTGCGGCGACCCCACCAACACCGGCCGCGTGGCGCGCAGCCTGAACACGATGGCCAAGGACGCGCGCGGCCCGCAGGTGCTCTACATCGCGGCCAGCAACGACACCCAGGTGTCCTTCGCCACCAGCCAGGGCAGCCTGGCCACGCTGGCGTGGTCGGCCTGCATGAGCGCGGCCAACGCCGACACCGACCGCAGCGGCCGCATCAACGGCGCCGAGCTGCAGGCCTGTGCGCAGTCGCTGATCGACAAGCGCGGCACCAAGCAGACCATCACGATCCAGGGCAACGCGCAGCTGCCGCTGTCGTTCGTGAAGGCCGATGCGGATGCGGCCGCTGCCGCACCGGCGCCCGCACCGGCTGCCGCGCCCGCCGCCGCGGTGGCGGTGGCCGCCGCGCCCACGCCCCGCCGGTTGCGGCGCCCGCTCCGGCCCCTGCGCCTGCCGCGGCACCGGCGGCCGCTCCGGCCGTCAACGCCGCCCAGGCGCTGCTCGACCTGAAGGCCGCCGCCGACCGCAGCTACACGGTGCAGCTCAAGCCCGCCGCCGGCAGCCTGAAGATCGGCAAGGACCTGCTGGACTTCACCGTCACCACCAACAAGGAAGGCTACCTGTACCTGGTGCAGGTGGGCAGCGACGGCAAGACCTACAACCTGCTGTTCCCCAACAAGCTCGACGAGAACAACCTGCTGCCCGCCGGCACGCACCGCTTCCCGCGCGCGGCCTGGCGCGTGCGCGCGGCGGGCCCGGCCGGCACCAGCCACATCCTGGCCATCATCTCGCCGGAGAAGAAGACGCTCGGGGCCGGGATGGACGCCTCGTCGGTGTTCCCGCACGCCAACGCCGACGTCAACGCCACGCGCACGCTGGTGGTGGAAGCCACCGGCGCCGGCAACGGCGGCTCGGGCCGCTACGGCGCCAGCGACGTGGCGGCGATCAAAGAGATCCCCTGATGATCCGCACGCCGCGGCGCTGGGCCGGCGCGCTGGCGCTGGCCGGTGCCACGCTGGCCGGCGCCGCCGAAACGCCCGCCGACGCGCTGGCCGACCTGGGCCTGGCGCTGCTGCGGCAGGGCGATGCGCCGAACCAGGTGGTGTCGCCGCTGGCCGTGATCACCGCGCTCGGCCTGGCCCATGCCGGCCTGAACGGCCCGGCCGAGGCCGAGATCGAATCGCTCTTCGGCCCCACGGGCCGCGGCCCGCAGGGCTTCCGGGTGCAGCTGCCGGCGCTGCTGAAGCAACTGCCGCCGGCGCCCTTCGTGATGGCCAACCGGGTCTGGATCGACAACCGCGCCGCCGCCGCCGTGCCCGCCGGCTTCAGGCAGCGCCTGGCCACACGCTACGGGGCCGACGCGCAGCGCGTCGACTTCCGGCAGGCCGAAGCCGCGCGCAGCCTCGTCAACGGCTGGACCGCGCAGCACACGAACGGCCGCATCACCGAGCTGCTGCCGGCCGGCAGCGTGTCGGCCGCCACGCAGCTGACGCTGACCACCGCGATCCACTTCCGCAGCCCCTGGGAGCGTCCGTTCGACGCCGCACAGACCGCGCCGCGCGCCTTCGCCACCGCAACCGGCAGCCGCGAGCTGCCGACGCTGCTGGACGAGCGCGGCGTCGCGCAGGCGGCGGCCGACGACGGCACCCGCGTCTATGCACTGCCGTTCGCCGACCAGGCCTACTGGCTGCTGCTGGCGGTGCCGGCGGTTGCGGGTGACACGAAGTCGCTGCTGCAATCGATGAGCGGCGCGAAGCTGTCGGCCTGGCGCGCCGCGCTGCAGCCGCAGAAGTGCCGCCTGGCCCTGCCGAAGTTCGAGCTGGCGCCGCAGGCGGCGTCGGTGCGGCCGGCGCTGGAGGCGCTGGGCGTGAAGACCGCGTTCACCGCGGCCGCCGACCTGCGGCCGATGCTGGGCGCGCGCGCGAAGCGCACGCACGTGGGCGACGTGTTCCAGGCCGCGGCCATCCGCATCGACGAGACCGGCGGCGAGGCGGCAGCAGCCGCGGCCGCCACCGTGGTGGCGAAGACCTTCGTGCCGCTGCCGGTGCCGGACTGCGCGGTCGACCGGCCCTTCGTCTTCGTGGTGCTGCACGGCGCCAGCGGCACGCCGCTGTTCATGGGCCGCGTCGGCGACCCATCCGTTCAGTAGCCATAACCGCCGCGCGACTCGCGCTTGATGGCCTCGCGCGCCGGCTCGGCCCAGCGCCCGTTCGGGTACAGGCTGAGATAGGCCTCGTAGTCGGCCTTGCGCTTGCTCTTCACGGCGCGCTCCCACACCTCGCGCTCCACCTGCGGGTCGTTGGCCGGACTGGGCGCGGCAGTGCCGGCCGGCGCCGCGCCCATCGCCACCAGCCGCGTGCGCGCCTGCTGCGCGTAGCGGCCGCTCGGGTACTGCTGCAGGAAGCTCTCGTAGGCCTCGCGCGTGCCGGCCTTCACCGCCACTTCCCAGGCGTCGAATTCGCGCGGCGCGTCGGCGTAGCTGTAGGCGTTCGGGCTGGCGGGCCGCGGCGGCGGCGCCTCGGCGCGCGCCGGTGCCTGCGCCGTCGCCGGGGCGGGGGCCGGTGCGGCGATCGCGGGCGCCGGGGCCGGCGAGGGCGAAGGTGCCGCCGCCACCACGGACCCCGCGGGATAGAAGAAGAAGTCCGACGACGATTCGTCCACCAGCGAGGGCCGCTGCACGTGGTTCACGGTGGCCGCCGCCGCCTCCACGTTGCCGCGCACCTTGCGCAGCATCTCCGACGCCGACAACCCCGGCGTGCGCATCTGCTTGACCAGCTCGCGCGTGAACAGGCCGTTGGCGACGCTGTCCTCGCGCCCCAGGTTGTCCAGCGCCTGCTGGCCCTTGGACGCCGCCATGATCACCATCGAGCCCTTGGGCGGCTCGATGCGCGACAGCTGCGAGCCCGGCGCCAGCGAGCGGCCGGCCACGGTCTGGCGGAACGGGTCGTCGCGGCAGGCGTCGATGATCACCAGCGAGAAGCGGGCCCGCTTGTTCAGGTCGTCGGTCAGCTGCTCCAGCGACAGCCCGTCGCGCTGGATCGCCCGTTCGCCGGTGACGCGGATGTCCACCGGCAGCAGGAACGGCCCCAGCTGCGGCGGCTGCGAGCCGTGGCCGGAGAAGTAGAACACGACCTCGTCGCCCTTCTCGATGCGCTGCAGGAAACCGTCGAGCGCGTCGTTCAGCGCATCGCGCGAGGCGTCGAGCACACGCGTCACCCGGAAACCGGCGGCCTCGAGCTCGCGCGCCAGCGTCTGCGCGTCGTTGCGCGCGTTCTTCAGCGGCGTGGTGTTCTGGTAGCTGTCGTTGCCGACGACCATCGCCAGCCGCGCGGCGTCGGCGCCGGCGCCGCCGACCAGCAGGGCGGCCGCCACGGGCAGCGCGTGCAGACGCATCATCATTCGGGTGCCTTCCGGATCTCGACGCGCCGGTTGGTGGGCGAGTCGGCCTGGCCGGCCTCCAGCGGCCGGCTGCTGCCGAAACCATAGGCCGACAAGCGCGCCACCGCCACCCCCTTGCCCGAGAGATAGCGCTTGACCGCCAGCGCCCGTGCGCAGGACAGCTCCTGGTTGATGCGGTCGTCGCCCGTCGCGTCGGTGTGCCCGGCCACGGCGAAGCGGTCCTTCGCCAGGTCGGCGGTCTTCAGGGCCTTGGCCAGCGTGTCCAGCAGCGCCTGGTCGGCCTTGGTGAGCTTGTCGGACGCGGTGGCGAAGCGCACGTCCAGGTTCACGCCCGGCGTGGCGTCGCCGGCGTAGGGCACGACCTCGAGATTGCGGGCGCGCGCGCCCGCCGCCGGCGCCTTGCCGGCGACCGTGGCGACATCGAACGAGCCGCTGGCCGGCGGTGCGGCCGGTGCGGCCGTGCCTTCGCACAGCGCGGTGCCGGTCTCGGGCAGCTGGGTGCGGCGGAACGCACGCGCCGTCGGCGAGCCGCCGCCGCCCTTCAGCGCCTGCACCAGCGCCTCGACGCTGGTCTGGGACAGCGGCTGCTGGGCGGCGGCCGGCACGGCCGCGGCAAACACGAACGCGGCCAGCAGGGCCATCGGGACGGGTCGGAAGGTGTCGGCAGGCATGGCGTCGGGAGGCATTCGGCAGGCCGGATCGGCGAGCCCTATTCCACCATGCGGGCGGCCGGCGCGGGCCCTTCGGTCGATGGAGGCGTGCGCCCTTCACATCGACCCGGTCCGGGGCTCAAGAATCCGGCGCCCGTGCCGATGCCTAGTCATCATGCGGGCTCCTGCGCGCCCGCCGGCGCCGTGCGCCCGCCCCGACCCCGATTCCCATGACGGAAACCACCGAACGCCGCGCTTCCGACCGCCGCCCCTTGCGCGTGCCGGCCCGGGTGCTGCTTCCGAACGACCAGGCTTTCGACGTGCGCACGCTGGACATCGGCGCCGGCGGCATGGGCATCGTGGCCGGCGCGAACCCGCGGCCCGGCACCAGTTTCGCCATCCAGTTCACACTGCCGGCCAAGGCCAACCAGGGCGCCGTGCCGCTGCAGGTGAAGGTCAAGGTGGCCAACAGCGTGCTGGACCATGCGGGCTTCAAGATCGGCCTGCAGTTCCTGGGGCTGGAGCCGGCCATCGAACGCGTGATCCGCCAGTTCCTGGTGTGACGGCCCCACACTTCCAAGCTGCGCCCGGCCCCATTCAGCGCTAGATTCACGCCATGCTCCTGGACCAGATCGTCGCCGCCATCGTCCTGGCCGTGTGCCTGGGGATCTGGGCGCGCATGATCTTCACGCCCGAGCGGCGCCGCCGGCTGCTGGCCGGTCCGCGCCAGCTGATGCGCGGCTGGCGCCACCGGCGCGACGCGCGCCGCGAAGCCAGCGACGCCATCGAGCGCGCGCGCCGCAAGCCGCCGGTGGAACGCGAGGGCAACGTCTACCGCCCGAAGTCCTTCGACCGCCCGCGCGGCGACGACGACACGCTGCACTGAGCGCGCTGACCGCGGGTCGCGCTGGTCGCGATTGGGCTCGGCGCAAACCCGACTCGCCTCAGGGGCAGCGGCGTCGCATCATCATCGGCCCCCTCGAAGACCGACCCACAGGCAGGAGACCCGCATGGCGCGACTGAACGTCAACGGCAAGGTGCTGGAGCACAACGCCGAACCCGACACCCCGCTCTTGTGGGTGCTGCGCGAGCAACTGGGCCTGACCGGCACCAAGTACGGCTGCGGCATCGCGCAATGCGGGGCCTGCACCGTGCACCTGGACGGCGCGCCGGTGCGCAGCTGCGTGCTGCCGGTCTCGGCGGTGCAGCCGAGCCAGAAGGTCACCACCATCGAGGGCCTCTCGCCCAAGGGCGACCACCCGCTGCAGAAGGCCTGGGTGAAGAACGACGTGCCGCAATGCGGCTACTGCCAGAGCGGCATGATCATGGCCGCCGCCGCGCTGCTGAAGGAGAAGCCGCGGCCCACCGATGCGGACATCGACGCCAGCATCACCAACGTCTGCCGCTGCGGCACCTACAACCGCGTGCGCGCGGCCATCAAGGAAGCCGCCGGCGTCACCAGGACCGCCGGGCTGGACATCGTTCACGTCGTGAGGAGCGTCGGATGAGCGCCGTTCTGAATCGCCGCGAATTCATCGGCTCGGCTGCGGCGGCCGGCTCGCTGGTGCTGGGCTTCCCCACCGCCGCCACGGCGGCCGGTGCCGCGCCCGAGATCAACGCCTGGGTGGTGGTGCAGCCCGACGAGACCGTGATCATCCGCATCGCGCGCAGCGAGATGGGCCAGGGCACGCTCACCGGGCTGGCCCAGCTGGTGGCCGAGGAGCTGGCCTGCGACTGGACGCGGGTCACCACCGAGTACCCCACGCCGGGCCAGAACCTGGCGCGCAAGCGCGTCTGGGGCAACTACAGCACCGGCGGCAGCCGCGGCATCCGCGAGAGCCACGACTACGTGCGCAAGGGCGGCGCCGCCGCGCGCATGATGCTGGTGCAGGCGGCGGCCGACGAGTGGAAGGTGCCGGCCGCCGAGTGCCGCGCCGACAAGGGCGTGATCACGCACGCGGGCAGCAACCGCCGCACCACCTACGGCAAGGTGTCCGCGGCGGCCGCGAAGCTGACCGCCCCCACCGAGGTGGCGCTGAAGGATCCGAAGGACTGGAAGCTCGCCGGCAAGCGCCTGGCCCGTCTGGACACGGTCGACAAGACCAACGGCAGGCAGGTCTACGGTGCCGACCTGAAGCTGCCCGGCATGCTGAACGCGGCCATCGTCGCCTGCCCCGTGTTCGGCGGCAAGGTGAAGGGCTTCGATGCGGCCAAGGTGAGTGGCATGCCCGGCGTGAAGAAGGTGGTGCCGGTGGGCGACTACGCAGTGGCCGTGGTCGCCGACACCTGGTGGCGCGCGAAGAAGGCGCTGGACGCCCTGCCGATCGAATGGGACCTGGGCGCGCACGCCGGCGTGCAGCAGGCCGACGTCGACGCGATGCTGAAGGCCGGCCTCGACGCCGAGCAGGCCGCGGTGGGCAACAGCAACGGCGACGTGAAGGCGGCGCTGGCCGCTGCGGCGCGGAAGATCGAAGCGGTCTACGCCTACCCGCACCAGAACCACGCGACGATGGAGCCGATGAACGCGACGGCCAGGTGGACGCCGGAGCGCTGCGAGGTCTGGACGCCGACGCAGAACGGCGAGGCCGCGCTGGCTGCCACGGCCGAGGCCGCCGGGCTGCCGGCGGCGCAGTGCGAGGTCTACAAGATCCACCTCGGTGGCGGCTTCGGCCGCCGCGGCGCGGTGCACGACTGGGTGCACCAGGCGGTGGCGATCGCGAAGGCGATGCCCGGCACGCCGGTGAAGCTGCTGTGGACGCGCGAGGAGGACATGACGCACGGCCGCTACCACCCGGTGACGCAGTGCAAGCTCACCGCGGGCCTGGACGCGCAGGGCAACCTCACCGCGCTGCACATGCGCATCTCGGGCCAGAGCATCCTGGCCGGCGTGGCGCCGCAGAACATCCGCGACGGCAAGGACCCGGTGGTGTTCCAGGGCCTCAACAACGGCGGTGGCGAGGCGATGTTCGGCTACGCGGTGCCGAACCTGCTGATCGACCACGCGATGCGCAACCCGCACGTGCCGCCGGGTTTCTGGCGCGGGGTGAACCTGAACCAGAACGCGATCTACGTCGAGAGCTTCATCGACGAGATCGCGCACGCCACCGGCAAGGACCCGCTCGCGCTGCGGCAGCAGCTGCTGGCGAATTCGCCCAAGCACCTGGCGGTGCTGAACGCGGTGGCCGAGCGCGCGGGCTGGGGCAAGCCGGCGCCGGACGTCAACGGCCAGAAGGTCTTCCGCGGCCTGTGCGTCACGCACGGCTTCGGCAGCTATGTCGCGGCCTGCGCCGAGGTGTCGGTGGGCCCGGGCGGCGCGCTGAAGGTGCACCGCATCGTCGCCGCCACCGACCCCGGCCATGCGGTGAACCCGCAGCAGATCGAGGCCCAGATCGAAGGCAGCTTCGTCTACGGCCTGGGCGCCGCGCTGCACGAGACCTGCACGGTGAAGGACGGCCGCATCGAGCAGCGCAACTTCGACACCTACCCGCCGCTGCGCATCCACGAGATGCCGAAGGTCGAGAGCATCGTGATGCCCTCGGGCGGCTTCTGGGGCGGCGTCGGCGAACCCACCATCGCGGTGGCCGCGCCGGCGGTGCTGAATGCGATCTTCGCGGCCACCGGCAAGCGCATCCGCACGCTGCCGCTGAAGAACCAGCTGGCCTGATGGGGGCTGCTGCCGTCGCCCTGGCTGCCGCCGTGAACTTCACGGTGGTGGGCGACGGCATCCCCGAGCCGCTGACTGCCACGCCGGGCGATGCGGCGCGCGGCCGCGCGGTCGTCGTCAACCGTCAGGTGGGCCTGTGCCTGCTGTGCCACAGCGGCCCCTTCGATCGTTCGCCCGATGAGCGCACGCAGGGCAACCTGGCTGGCAACCTGAGTGGCGCCGGCAGCCGCTTCAGCGCCGCGCAGCTGCGCCTGCGCATCGCCGACGCGCAGCGCCTCAACCCGGCCAGCCTGATGCCGCGCTTCCACGTGGTGGACAGCGACGCGCCGCTCGTCGGCCGCAACTGGCGCGGCAAGCCCGTGCTGGACGCGCAGCAGGTGGAGGACGTGGTGGCCTTCCTGCAGACGCTGCGATGAACGGTCGCCGCCAGCTGCTCGCCGCCGGCGCCTGGCTGGTGCTGGTGCGGCCCGCGTGGGCCACACCGGAATCGCTGCGCAAGGCCATCGACGCCTTCGCCGGCGGCAGGGACGTCCGCAACGGCCGCGTCACGCTGACGATCGACGCGCTGGTGGAGAACGGCAACGCCGTGCCGGTGAGCGTGAGCGTGCAGAGCCCGATGACGGCCGCCGACCACGTGCAGCGCATCGCGATCTTCACGCCGCAGAACCCGCTGCCCGAGGTGGCCGTGTTCCACCTCTCGCCGGCCAACGGCCGCGCGCAGGTCGGCACGCGCCTGCGCATGGCCACCTCGCAGCCGGTGATCGCGCTGGCGCAGATGAGCGACGGCAGCGTCTGGCGCCACAGCGTCGACGTGGTGGTGACGCTGGCGGCCTGCCTCGAAGGCGGCTAGCGGAGCAAGGGCATGGCACGTGCGCTGGTCCGCATCCCGCCGCTCGCCCGCCCCGGCGAGGTGGTGGAAGTGCGCGTGCTGCTGCAGCACCCGATGGAAACCGGCTTCCGCCCCGGCGCCGACGGCACGGTGCAGCCGCGCGACATCGTCACCCGCGTGGAGGCCCACTTCGAAGGCGAGCGGGTGTTCGCCGCCGACCTGTTCCCGGCCATCGCCGCGAACCCCTACCTCGCGTTCCCGCTGCGCGTCACCGGTGCCGGCAGCCTGGTCGTGAGCTTCGTCGGCGACAACGGCTTCACGCACCGCGAGACCGCGGCGATCCGCATCGCATGAAGGGGCTCGTCGGGCTGCTGCTGGCGGCCGGCTGTGCCGCCGGCATCGCGGCCGAGCCCACGCCGCGCCGCTCGGGTTATGAGGACATGGCGCGCTCCACGCAGGCGCTGCAGGACGACGACAGCCAGAACCCGGCGACGCTGTGGGTGCAGGACGGCGAGCAGCGCTTCGCCGCCGACTGCGCGCGCTGCCACGACGCGGCTTCGATGCGCGGTGTCGCGGCGCGCTACCCGGCCTGGGACGCGCAGCTCGGCCGCCCGGTGACGCTGGCCGCGCGCATCAACCTGTGCCGCACGCGCCACGTGAAGGCGCCGGCACTTTCGGTGGAAAGCGATGCGCTGCTGACGCTCGAGGCCTGGCTCGCGCGCCAGTCGCGCGGGTTGCCCATCGCACCGCCGGCCGACGAACGGCTGAAGCCCTTCCGCGACGCCGGCGAGCGCCTGTTCCGCCAGCGCATCGGCCAGCTCGGCTTCTCCTGCGCGCAGTGCCACGACGACCACGCAGGCCGGCGCCTGGCCGGCAGCACGATCCCGCAGGGCCACCCCACCGGCTACCCGATCTACCGCCTCGAATGGCAGGGCATGGGCAACCTGCAGCGGCGCCTGCGCGGGTGCATGAACGGCGTGCGCGCCGAGCCCTTCGCCTACGGCAGCGAGGCCTTCACGAACCTGGAGCTGTTCCTGAAATCGCGCGCCGCCGGCATGGCGCTGGATGCACCGGGAGTGCGCCCATGAGCGACCCGATGGCCGAGACACGCCGCTGGCTCGAACGCGCGGTGATCGGCCTCAACCTGTGCCCGTTCGCGAAGGCGGTGCACGTGAAGGGCCAGATCCGCTGGGTGCTGAGCGACGCGCGCGAACCCGAGGCGCTGCTGGCCGAGCTGGTGGCCGAGCTGCAGCACCTGGCCGCGGCCGACCCGGACACGCTCGACACCACGCTGCTGGTGCACCCGCAGGTGCTGCAGGACTTCGGCGACTACAACGACTTCCTCGACATCGCCGACGCCGCGCTCGCCGAGCTCGGCCTCGAGGGCACGCTGCAGATCGCGAGCTTCCACCCCGACTACCGCTTCGCCGGCACGCGCGCCAGCGACGCCGGCAACCTGACCAACCGTTCGCCGCATCCGACGCTGCACCTGCTGCGCGAAGCCAGCATCGAACGCGCGGTGGCGGCGTACCCGGATCCCGAGGCGATCTACGAGCGCAACATCGCCGCGCTGAAGCGGCTGGGCGCGAAGGGCTACCGTCGGCTGCTGGACGAAGACTAGAACTTCATCGCGAGGCCGGCCGCCAGCGCCAGCATCGTGACGCCGATCAGCGCGTCCAGCACCTGCCAGGCCCGCGGCTTCGCGAACAGCGGTGCCAGCCAGCGCGCGCCGTAGCCCAGGCCGCAGAACCACACCAGGCTGGACGCCGACGCGCCGCCCGCGAACCACCAGCGCCACGCGCCCTGCTGCGCGCCGACGGTGCCCACCAGCACCACCGTGTCCAGGTACACGTGCGGGTTCAGCAACGTGAAGGCCGCGGCCTGGCCGAGCGCGGCGCGGCGCGTCAGGCCCGCGGCGCCGGCGCCGGCCTGCAGCGCCTGCGGCTGCCGCGCGCGCCACAAGGCGCGCAGGCCGTAGGCCGCCAGGAACAGCACGCCACCGGTGGTGAGCACGTGCGCCAGCTGCGGCAGGCCCGCCAGCAGCTGCGCCAGGCCGGCCACGCCGCCGGTCATCAGCACCGCATCGCACGCGGCGCACAGCGCGACGATGGGGCCGACGTGCTCGCGCCGCAGCCCCTGGCGCAGCACGAAGGCGTTCTGCGCGCCGATGGCGACGATCAGCGTGAAACCGAGGGCCGCGCCGGTGGCGGCGGCCGAGAGTGCGGGAGCGACGGCAGACATGTTGGCGCGCAGCATGCCGGCGCGTGCCGCCGGGCGCCACTTAGACTTGCTGCGCCCGCTTCAGCAACTCTTGATCGCCCGCCGCATGGACTACTCGCTGGTCGCCGCCGTCGCTGCCGTGGTGCGCGAAGGCAGCTTCGAGCGCGCGGCGCAGGCGCTGCACGTCACGCCGTCGGCGGTGTCGCAGCGCGTGAAGCTGCTCGAACAGCGCCTGGGCCAGGTGCTGGTGGTGCGCGGGCAACCCTGCACCGCCACGCCGGCCGGCAGCGCGCTGTGCCGCCACGCCGAGCAGGTGGCGATGCTGGAAGCGGACCTGCGGCGCCACGTGCCCGGGCTCGCCGCCGACGGCGAAGCCGGCGCATCGCCGACGCTGCGGCTGGCCGTCAATGCCGACAGCCTGGCCACCTGGTTCATCGGCGCCGCGGCCGCCTTCTGCGAAACCGAGGGCGCGCTGCTCGACCTGCGGCTCGAAGACCAGGACCACACCGCCGAGCAGCTGCGCCAGGGCGAGGTGGCGGCCGCGGTCACCGCGCTGGCCGCGCCGGTGCAGGGCTGCCGCAGCGTGCCGCTCGGTCGCATGCGCTACCTGGCCACCGCCAGCCCCGCGTTCGTGCAGCGCCACTTCGCGGGCGGCCTGGCCGCCGAAGCGCTGGCGCGCGCGCCCTGCCTCACCTTCAACCGCAAGGACCGGCTGCAGGACCTGTGGCTGCAGGCGCAGTTCGGCGCTGCCGTGCCGCCGCCGCCGCGCCACTGGCTGCCGGCTTCGCAGGCCTTCGTCGACGCGGCGCTGGCCGGCCTGGGCTGGGGCATGAACCCGGCCGCGCTGGTGCAGGGGCTGGTGGAGCAAGGCCGGCTGGTCGAACTGCGGCCGGGCCGGCCGCTGCACGTGGCGCTGCACTGGCAGCATCCGCGCCACGCACCGCCGATGCTGCAGCGGCTCAGCGACGCCGTGGTGGCCGCCGCGCGGGCGCAGCTCGAACCTTTGCTCGAAGAGACTCCCACACCATGAAGATCTGCATCGTCGGCCTGGGCGCCATCGGCGGCCTGTTCGGGGCCTGGCTCGGCCGCCGCCTGCCGCCGGGCGAGGTGACGCTGTCTGCGCTGGCGCGCGGCGCGACGCTGGCCGCGGTGCGCGAGCACGGGCTGCGCCTGGACGGCGACCCCGAGCCGGTGCGCCTGCAGGCCTGCGCCGATGCGCTCGAGCTGGGGTCGCAGGACCTGGTGATCCTCGCCGTGAAGGGCCCGGCGCTGGCCGCGGTGGCGCCCGCGGTGCAGGCGCTGATGGCACCGCACACCCAGGTGCTGGCGGCGATGAACGGCGTGCCCTGGTGGTTCTTCGACGGCCTGGGCGGGCCCTGCGACGGCTGGTCGCTGGACAGCGTGGACCCGGGCGGCGCGGTGCGCCGGCGGATCCCGTCGCGCCAGGTGCTGGGCTGCGTGGTGCACCTGTCGGCCAGCATGCCGGCGCCCGGCGTGGTGAAGCATGTGAACGGCAACGGGCTCATCGTCGGCCGGCCGGCCGGCGGGTCCGACGAAGCCGTGGCCGCCCTGCTGGAACGCGCCGGCTATGCGGTGACGCGCTCCGAGCGCATCCAGCGCGACGTGTGGTTCAAGCTGTGGGGCAACATGACGATGAACCCCATCTCGGCGCTCACCGGCGCCACCGGCGACCGCGTGCTCGACGACGAACTCGTGCGCGGCTTCTGCAGCGCGGTGATGCGCGAGGCGCGGGCCATCGGCGCCGCGTTCGGCGTCCCCATCGACCAGGAACCGGAGCAGCGCCACGCCGTGACGCGCAAGCTCGGCAGCTTCAAGACCTCGATGCTGCAGGACGTCGAGGCCGGGCGGCCGATCGAGCTTGATGCCCTGGTGGGCGCGGTGCGCGAGATCGGCGTGCGGCTCGGGCAGCAGACGCCCAGCATCGACGCGCTGCTGGGCCTCACGCGCCTGATGGCGCAGCAGCGCGGGCTCTATCCGCGCTGAGCGGCGATCAGGTCTTGACCAGCGCCGACACCACGCCGCCGGTGGCTTCCTTCAGCTTCTCCTTGGCCAGCGCCTTGCAGGCCTCGGTGCTGCTGTTGGGCACCGCGTCGTAGGCGGTGGCGGTCTTCTGCGGGCGGAACAGCACCGCCTTCGCGGTCGGCGTCAGCGGCACCAGCATCACGCGCGCGGCCACCACGCAGGTGGTGCCCTTCATGCCGCCTTCCACCTGGCTCACGAACGCGTACTTGCTGGCCGGGTAGATCTTCCAGACCTTGGCCGGGATGGCCTCGCCCATCACGGCCTTGGCAGCGTCGGCTTCGATCAGCTGGGCGTTCGAGTGGTCGACGAAGTTGGTCTTGGGGTCGGCAGCCGAGGCGGCGGCGGACAGCAGGAGGGCGGAAACGGCGAGGAAGGCTGCTTTCATGCTCGAGTACCTGTGCGTGCGTGGAAGGGGCGGCGCGCGAAGTGTAATCAGGTGGACGCGGTGCTCTGCGCGCCGGCACCTTCCTGCAGGCGGCGCACGTCCTGGCTCAGGCGCCCGGCGATCAGGCGCACCACGGCCAGGCCGAAGTCGGGGTTCTGCCAGACCAGCTGGCGAAAGGTGTCCTCGTCGATCGACAGCACGGTGCAGTCGCTGACGCAGCGCGCGCTGCTGCTGCGCAGCCGGTCGGGGGCGAAGAACGCGATCTCGCCGAACATCTGCCCGGCCTGGAGCAGGCGCCCCACCTCGGGCAGTTCGACGCTGCCTTCGGCCAGGAAGTAGAGCCGGTCGGCCGCCGCGCCGCGCTCGAACAGCACCTCGCCGGCGGCGTGGCGCCGGCTGCGCATGTAGGGGCGCAGCCAGATGCGCATCTGCTCCGGCCCCGCGGTGGACGCCGAGACGCGCCGCACCAGCTGCACCATCTGGCGCACGCGCCACAGGTTCACCGGCAGCAGCACGCTGTGCAGGCCCACCATCAGCCAGTTGTGCTCGAGCAGCCCGTAGACGATGAAGCCGAGGTTGCTGCCCACCGCCAGCCAGCGCAGCGGAATCATCGTGCGCACGAAGGCGCTCACGATCACGAGCAAACCGGCCAGCGCCGCCGAGGCGATGGCGATCAGGTCCAGCAGCGGCACGGTCCCTCCGGCACGGTGTTTGGATGAGGCCCTCTGCGGGGCCCGATCGCGCAGTATCGGCGCAGCGCGCCACGCCGGGCTACCAGCGCGCCGGCAGCTTCTTCAGGATCGCGATGCGTCCTGCACGCATTTCGACGTAGCCGCCTTCGAACAAGGGCTTGAAGACGCGGCTGACCATCTCGCGCGAGCTGCCCACGCGCTCGGCGATGTCCTGCTGCGTGAGCTTCTCGGGCAGCACCAACTGGCCGTCCTCCTCGCGCGCGCTCTTCTTCAGCAGCCGCACCACGCGGCCGTACACGTCTTCCAGCGCCAGGCTCTTCACGTGCTCGGTGCTGGCGCGCGCCAGCCGGATGAGCTTCCTGATCAGGTGCAGCGCGAAGTCGGGGTTGCCGGCCAGGAAGTCGCGCACCTCGGGGCCGGGCACCACGGCGCAGCTGGTGGGTTCGAGCGTGATCACGCTGGCCGAGCGCGGGCCGCCGTCCAGCGTCATTTCGCCGAAGTACTCGCCCGGGCCCTGCGTGGCGTAGACCACCTCGCGGCCGTCGTCGGCCGAGCCGTAGGCCTTCACGCGGCCGGTGAGGATGATGTAGAGCGCGTCGGAGCGGTCTTCCTCGGTCACCAGCACCGTGTTGGGGGCCCAGCTGCGCACACCGCCGCGGCGCGCCATCTCGCGCAGCAGTTCGTCGTCCAGGATGTCGGGGCTGGGTGGGATCTTGGCAGGCATGGGTTCAAGGACACAAGGCGCGGCATGGTGCCATGCACCTTGAGGTCCGTCACGTTCCGGTGTTGCGCGCGGGCCTATGCTCGCGGCCGTGGACCGCCATTTCCTCACGCCTCTCTTCAACCCGCGCTCGCTGATCGTCTTCGCCGGCGCGCCCGAAGCCCCACCGCCCACCCGCGAGGCCCGCGCGCTGCGCGACGCGCTGGCCACCGAGCCCGGCTTCGCCGGCCCGGTGACCTGGCTGGACATCGCGATGACCGGCACGCTGGCCGAACTGGCGTCCTCGCGCGCCGATCTCGCGCTGATCGCGCTGCCGCTCGAGCAGACCGAGGCCGCGCTCGAGGTGGTGGGGCGCATCCGCTGCCGCGCCGCGCTGGTGCTGACGACCGGACTGAGTGCCACCACCTGCCACGCGCTGCACCAGGTGGCACGGCGCTACGGCATCCACCTGCTGGGGCCGAACAGCCTGGGCCTGCAACGCCCCGGGCTGCGGCTGAACGCCAGCGCCCTGGGCCCGCTGGCGGCGCCGGGGCCGCTGGCGCTGGTGTCGCAGTCGGGCGCACTGACCTCGGCGATGCTCGACTGGGCACGCCAGCACGGCGTGGGCTTCTCCACCGTGATCTCGCTCGGTCCCAACACCGCGCTGGAGCTGCCGCAGGTGCTGGATTTCCTGGCCACCGACGGTGCCACGCAGAGCATCCTGGTCTACATGGAAGGCATCCGCCACGCGCGCCGCTTCATGAGCACGCTGCGCGCGGCAGCCTACGCGAAGCCGGTGGTGGTGATGAAGGCCGGCCGCCAGGAGGCCGGCTCCAAGGTGGCGCACACCCATTCGGCAGCCATCGTCGGGGCCGACGACGTGTTCGAGGCCGCGCTGCGGCGCGCCGGCGTGGTGCGGGTGCGCCAGTTCACGCAGCTGTTCTCGGCCGCGCAATGCCTGGCCTCGCGCTTCCGGCCGGTGGGCGAGCGGCTGGCGATGATCACCAACGGCGGCGGCCCGGCCGTGCTGGCCGCCGACTGGGCCGGCGCCCTGGGCCTCAAGGTGGTGCATGTGGACGACCTGGGCGAGGACGCCGACGGCCCCGCCTACGTGCGGGCGCTGCAGGCCGCGGTGGCCGAGCGCAGCATCGACGGCGTGCTGCTGATCCACGCGCCCAAGGCCGGCGTGGACAGCGACGCCATCGCCGCCGCGGTGGCCGAGGCCTTCTCGCCGGCCGCCAAGCCGGTGCTGGGCTGCTGGCTGGGCGAGGCCAGCGTGCGCAGCGCGCGCGAACGGCTGGCGCAGCGCCTGATGCCGGTGTTCCGCACGCCCGAGGCCGCGGTGGACGCCTTCCACAGCATCGCCAGCTTCTACCGCAACCAGCAGCTGCTGCAGCAGACGCCGCCGCCGCTGGGGGGCGGCGCGGCACCGGACACCGAGGGCGCGCGGCTGCTGATCGAAAGCGTGCTGGCCGAGCGCCGCAAGGTGCTCACCGAGATGGAGAGCAAGGCGCTGCTGGCCGCCTTCCACATCCCGGTGACGCGCACGATGCTCGCGCGCAGCGCCGGCGAGGCGATGCTGATCGCCAGCCAGCAGGGCTTCCCGGTGGCGCTGAAGATCGACTCGCCCGACATCAGCCACAAGAGCGACGTGCAGGGCGTGGTGCTGAACGTGCACAGCGCGGCCCAGGTGCGCGACCGCTACAACGAGATGCTGCAGGCGGTGACCAAGGCGCAGCCGCAGGCGCGCGTGAACGGCGTGACGGTGCAGCCGATGGCCTCGCACGTGCTGCACGGCGGCCGCGGCGGGCTCCAGCGCGAGGTCTACGTGGGCCTCACCACCGACGAGGCCTTCGGCCCGGTGATCACCTTCGGCGCCGGCGGCACGATGATCGAGCTGCTGGCCGACCGCGCGATGGAACTGCCGCCGCTGAACCAGTTCCTGGCGCGCCACATGGTGCAGCGCGCGCGCGTGGCCGAGATGCTGGCCGAGTGGCGCGGCGCGCCGGCGGCCGACCTCGCGGCGCTGGAAGCGGTGCTGCTGCGCGTCAGCGAGATGGTGTGCGCGCTGCCGCAGCTGCGCGAGATGGACATCAACCCCATCATCGTCGACGAACACGGCGCGGTGGCGGTGGACGCGCGCGTCGTGGTGGACAACGCGGTCGCCGCGCCGGGCAGCTTCGCGCACCTGGCGATCCTGCCCTACCCCACGGGGCAGGAGCGCGAGTGGCCGCTCAAGGACGGCGGGCTGTACACCATCCGCCCGATCCACCCCGACGACGCGCAGATGCTGCAGGCGCTGGTGCGCAACCTGTCGCCCGAGAGCCGCTACTTCCGCTTCGCCAACAGCATGCCGGAGCTGCCGCTGAAGATGCTGGCGCGCTTCACGCTGATCGACTACGACCGCGAGATGGCGCTGGTGGCGGTGGTGAAGGAGCGTGTCACCGCGGCCGACGGCGGCGAGACCGAGGCCGAGCGCATCATCGGCGTGAGCCGCTTCATCACCAACCCCGACGGCGCCAGCTGCGAGTTCAGCCTGGTGGTGGCCGACGACTTCTCGGGCCGCGGCCTGGGCTCGCGGCTGATGCTGTCGATCATCGAGGCCGCGCGCTCGAAGGGCCTGAGCGAGATCGTCGGCCTCGTGCTGACGCAGAACGCGCCGATGCTCAAGCTGATGACGAGCCTGGGCTTCTCGATCGCGGCCTACCCGGAAGACCCGGATTTCCGCCTGGTGACGAAAGCTCTGTGACCCGACACCGCCGACGACCAAGCCAACGCCACGGATCCGGCTTCGCCGGGCCGTAGGCGTGCGGCCCCCTCGGGGGGGTACCGAGCGCAGCGAGGTTGGGGGCCCGCTCAACGCGGCGCCGTGGGCGCCATCAAGCGCTGCTCGGCCAGCCTGGCCTGCTGCCGCGCCGGTTCGCAGCGCGTGCCGGTGCAGTCGGCCAGCACCTTGTCGATCAGCGCGCGCGCCTGCTCGCGCGCCCCGCCGGCGCGGCTTTCCACCAGCATCAGCGCCAGTTCGGCGCGCGCGTGCCCGAGCGCGGGGTCGGACGCCGACGCGGTGCCCTGCAGCAGCGCCTCGGCCTCGCGCAGCACGTTCTGCGCCTGGTCGGCCTGGCCGATGTCGCGGAAGCGCAGCGCCAGCTCGGTGATCACCTGCCCGCGCAGCACCGGCTCGCCGTCGAAGCCGATGCGCGCCTGCTCCAGCGTGCGCTGCAGCCGCGGCGCCAGCAGTGCGGGGTCGGGCGCCACCGCCGGCGCCGAGGCCGGCGCGTTCGGGTCCTCGCCCATCGCCTGCATCACGTACAGGCGTGCCTGGCTGGTGCGCTCGGCCTGCTGGTGCGTGCGCTGGACGTGGCGCACGCCGTTGGTGAGCGCGAAGGCCAGCAGCAGCGCGGCCAGCGTGCCGCCGGCCAGCCGCAGGCGGTGGCGGCGCGCGAACAGCTTGCCGCGGTGGAACGCGGTGGCGTGCGGGCCGGCGACGGCGCGGAAGTCGAGCACGCGCTGCAGGTCGTCGCGCATCGGCTCGACGCCGGCGTAGCGCGCCCGCGGATCGTCCTGCAGCGCGCGCTGCAGCACCGCCTTCAGGTCGGCGCCGGGCGACGTGCCCTCCAGCATCTGCTCCAGCACCCGGGCCAGCGCCTGCATGTCGGCGGTGGCGGTGGCGGGATACAGCAGCCGGCCCATGCCCCAGTCGAGCAGGAACACATGGCCTTCGTCGTCGACGCGCAGGGTGGCCGGCCGGATGTCGCCGTGGGCGACGTGTTCGCCGTGCGCATGCACCACCGCGGCCAGCACCGGCATCAGCAGCTGCACGCGCTGGGCGACGTTCAGGTGCCGGCGCTTCACGTGCTCGAGCAGCGTGACGCCCTCCACCTTCTGCATCACGCGGAACGAGCGCCCACGGTCGTCGACCCCGGCGTACTTCAGCCGCACCACCTGCGGGTGCTCGGGCAGGGAGACCAGCTGGCGCTCGGCCGAGGCTTCGTCGGGCGGCAGCATCAGCGCCACCTGCGGCGCCTTGCCGCCGTCGGCGCGCTCGGCCAGCCACAGCGTGGCGGTGGCGGGGTCGCCCAGCTCCTTGACGAGCCGGAACGGGCCCACGCGCTCGCCGACCCGCGAATCGGGGTTCTTCTTCGGCGGGATCTTCACCGGCACGATCAGCGCCGGGTCTTCCACCGGCACCGAGATCTGCGCCAGCCGCTCGCGCAGCCGCGGCACCAGCACCTGCTGGGCCTCGGGCAGGCTGTCGAGCCAGGGCTCCAGCTCGGACGCCGGCATGGTCTGCGCCTTCTCGAGCAGGCGGCTCAGCACACGCACCTCGACGGCGGAGAGCGAGCGCGGCGTTTCCATGTCAGGTCGTCAGGTCGTGGGCCAGGGCAGCCCCGCATTCTGCAAGCCGGGCAGCCATCGGCAAGGCCCTTAATGGGGAGGCAAATCCCATGTTCATGTGCCGAGCATCACGCCAGTGCCGCGTGCCACCTGCAGCAGCGGGTGCTCGGGCGGCACCGGGCGACTCTGGCCGGCGATGGCGGCGATCTCGTGGCTGACGATCTCGCTGCCCTGCAGCGCCACCATGCGGCCGAAGCGGCGCTCCCGCACCAGCTCGGCGGCATGCCAGCCGTAGCGCGTGGCCAGCACGCGGTCGAACGCGGTGGGCGTGCCGCCGCGCTGCACGTGGCCGAGCAGCGCGCTGCGCACCTCGCTCGCCAGCAGTGGCTGCAGGCGCTGCTGCAGCCAGGCGCCGACGCCGCCCAGGCGCAGCGGGTCGGGCCGCCCTTCGATGCGCTCGGCCACCGTGAGTCCCTCGCCCTCGGCGCGCGCGCCTTCGGCGATGCAGATCAGCGTGCAGCCTTCGGCCTGCTCGCGCGCCCGCGCGAAGGCCGCCACCGCGTCGACGCTGAACGGCAGTTCGGGCAGCAGGATCGCGTCGGCCCCGCCGGCCAGGCCGCCTTCGAGCGCGATCCAGCCCGCATGCCGGCCCATGGTCTCGACGATCATCACGCGGCCGTGGCTGCGCGCGGTGGTGGCCACGCGGTCCAGCGCCTCGGACACCACCGCCACCGCGCTGTCGAAGCCGAACGTGCGGTCGGTGGCGGGCAGGTCGTTGTCGATCGTCTTGGGCACGCCCACCACCGGCAGGCCCAGCTGCTGGAAGCGGTGTGCGATGAGCATGGTGCCGTCGCCGCCGATCACCACCAGCGCGTCCAGGCCCAGTTCGCGGGCGAAGGCCAGCGCCGCGGCCGACTGGTCGCGGCCTTCGAACGCAAACGGGTCGCAGGCGTTGTGGGTGCCCAGGATGGTGCCGCCCTGGGCCAGGATGGGCGCCACGGTGGCGGCGTCCAGCGGTCGCGCGCGCCGCGCCAGCAGGCCGTGGAAGCCGCGCTCGATGCCGGTGACACGCGCCGCGCCCTGGCGCAGCAGCGCCAGCGTGCAGGCGCGGATCACCGCGTTCAGGCCGGGGCAGTCGCCGCCGCCGGTGAGGATGCCGACGTGCATCGGGCGGTTCAGGGCTTCAGGATGCGCGGCACCGGGTTGGGTCGCAGGCGGAAGGCGTCCGGCAGCCCGGATCCCAGCAGCGGCCGCAGGTACAGGCGGAACAGGTCGGTCACGTCGGTGCCCGACGGCGTGATGAAGTCGTCCTCCATCGTGCGCGTCTTGCCGGCCACCGCGGACAGCTCCTGCAGCTCGTAGTCCACCGAATAGAAGCCGGTGCGGCGGATCGCCACCGAGCCGCTGCGGTCGCCCCACATCGCGTACTGCACCGCCTTCTCGCCCACCTCGCGGGCCTCGCGCGCGTCGACGTCGCTGACGCAGCCGACGAAGCTGCGCTGCAGGTAGCCGAAGGTGTCGCCGCGCACGCGCTTGATGCCCAACTTTGCCTTGATCTCCTCGCACAGCAGGTCGGCCAAGGCGCCGGTGCCCGACAGCTGCACATTGCCGTGCGCGTCCTTCTCGATGTCCTTCGCCAGCTGCGTGATGATGGGCTGGCCGCTGGCGTCGTGGATGCCTTCGCTGACGGCAATGACGCAGCGCCGGTACCTGTCGTAGACCGCCTTCACGTCGGCCAGGAAGCGCGGGATCTCGAACACGCGCTCGGGCACGTAGATCAGGTGCGGGCCGTCGTCCGGGAACTTCTTGCCCAGGGCGCTGGCGGCGGTGAGGAAGCCCGCGTGCCGCCCCATCACCACGCCGACGTAGACCCCCGGCAACGCCGCGTTGTCGAGGTTGGCCCCGGCGAACGCCTGGGCCACGAAGCGGGCCGCCGACGGGAAACCCGGCGTGTGGTCGTTGCCGACCAGGTCGTTGTCGATCGTCTTCGGGATGTGGATCGCGCGCAGCGGGTAGCTCGCCTTCGCGGCTTCCTCGGCGACGATGCGCACGGTGTCGGCGCTGTCGTTGCCGCCGATGTAGAAGAAGTGCTCGATGGCATGCGCCTTCAGCACCTTGAAGATCTCCTGGCAGTAGGCGAGGTCCGGCTTGTCGCGCGTGCTGCCCAGGGCGCTGGCCGGCGTGCCGGCCACGAGTTCCAGGTTGTGGCTGGTCTCGCGCGTGAGGTCCACCAGGTCCTCGTTGACGATGCCGCGCACGCCGTGGCGCGCGCCGTAGACCAGCCTCACGCCGTGGTGGCGGCGCGCTTCCAGCACCACGCCCGCCAGGCTCTGGTTGATCACCGCGGTGGGGCCGCCGCCCTGGGCGACGAGGATCTTTCCGGACGACATGCGAGCGCTCCTCCTGGCTTCATTGTGAGGCCAGGGCGGCGCGCTCAGGCGGCTTGCGGCGGCTCCACCCGGATCTGCAGGCTGCCGCCCTCGCGCAGCTCGAACTCGCGCATGCGCTGGATCAGCGAGGACGTGAGCCGGTGCCCCTTGGTCAGCATCAGCACGCCGCGCGTGGACACCAGGTCGGCGGCCAGCACCATGCCGGGTTCCAGCGCCGAGCAGGGCAGCTGCAGCGCAGGCACCGGCGCGGCGCGCACCGGCGGCTCGCCCATCTGCAGGAAGACGTCGAGCACCTCGGGGCTGAACTGCGTGCCGCGGGCCTGGCGCATCAGCGTGCGCGCCTCGGCCGCGGTGAGCGATGCATCGACCACCTGGCCGTGCTGCAGGTCGTCGTAGGTGTCGGCGATGGCCAGGATGCAGGCGCCGAGCGGGATGGCCGCGCCGGCCAGCTGATCGGGGAAGCCCTGGCCGTCCCAGCGCTCGTGGTGGCCGCGGATCAGCGGCAGCACCGGCTGCAGGTCGTCCAGCGCCAGCAGCGAGTGCTCGCCGGCCACCGCGTGTTCGCGGAACAGCGCCATCTCCTCGGGCGTGTAGCGCCCGGTGGGCTTGTGCAGCAGCTTCTCCAGCGAGCCGATGAGGCCGATGTCGTGCAGCAGCCCGGCGATGAAGACGTTCAGGCACTCGGGCTCGGGCAGGGCCATCGCGCGCGCCAGGTCGCGCGCCGTCTCGGCCACCCGGCGGCCGTGGCCGGCCAGGCGCTCGCCACGCAGCTCCAGCAGGTTGCTGAACACCTTGATGGTCTTCAGGTGGTTGCGCTGCAGCTTGGCGTTGGCCTCGCTCAGCTCGGCGGTGCGCGCCGCGACGCGGCTCTCCAGCTCGGTGTTGAAGGCCCTGAGCTCGGCGTTCTGCTGCTGCGTCAGCGCTTCCAGGCGCAGCGTCTCGCGCTCCAGCGCCAGGCGCGAGACACCCTCGTGCAGCGTGGCCAGCAGCTCGGCCTCGTCCCAGGGCTTGCCCAGGTACTTCAGGATGCGGCCGCGGTTGATGGCGGCCACGGTCGAGTTCATGTCCGCCTGGCCGGTGAGCAGGATGCGAACGGCCTGCGGCCAGCCTTCGCGCACGCGCTCCAGCAGCTGCGAGCCGTCCATGCCCGGCATGCGCATGTCCGAGATCACCGCGTGCACCTCGCCGCGCGCCAGCTCGGCCAGCGCCGCCTCGGCGCCTTCGGCCAGCAGCACCTGGTAGCCGGCAGGGCGCAGCACGCGCTTGAGCGCCGAGAGGATGTTGGCCTCGTCGTCGACGCACAGCACGGTCCAGGGGCCGCCTGCCGGTGCGCGCAGTGCCTCGCCCACCCGCTCCGGCGCATTCATGTCGCCACCTGCTCCGGCTGCCGCACCGGCACCGTGACGCGGAAGCGGGTGCCGCGGCCGGGTTCGCTGTCCACCTCCATGCGGCCGTGGTGCTTCTTGACGATGCCGTACGACAGCGACAGCCCGAGCCCGGTGCCCTGCCCCACGGCCTTGGTGGTGAAGAAGGGGTCGAAGATGCGGCCGAGGTTCTCCTTCGCGATGCCGCAGCCGTCGTCCTCGATCTCCACCCAGACCTCGCTGCCACCGCCTTCCACGCCGCTGCGGATGTGGATGGTGCCGCGCCTGCCCTGGCCGCCGGGCATCGCGTGGGCGGCGTTGACCAGCAGGTTCATGAACACCTGGTTGAGCTCGCTGGACAGGCACTGCACCTGCGGCAGCTCGCCGTAGACCTTGACGACGTCGGCCTTGTACTTGATCTCGTTGTTGACGATGTTGAGCGTGCTGTCGATGCCGCGGTGCAGGTCGGTCCACTCCCACTCGCGGCGTGCGTCCACGTGCGAGAAGTCCTTCAGGTCCTGCACGATCTTGCGCACGCGGCTGATGCCTTCGCGCGACTCGTTCATCAGCTGCGGCACGTCCTCCTTCAGGTAGTCGAGCTCGATCTCGGCGCGCAGCGCGGCCAGCTGTTCGCCGGCCGGCGTTCCGGCCAGCTGGGCCTCGGCCGCCTCGTAGGCGGCCAGCATGCGGAACAGGTCGTCGAGGTACTTCGCCAGCGTGCCGAAGTTGCTGAAGACGTAGCCCACCGGGTTGTTGATCTCGTGCGCCACGCCGGCGGCGAGCTGGCCGATGCTGGCCAGCTTCTCGCTCTGCACCAGCTGGTCCTTGGCGCGCTGCAGCTCGCCCAGCTGGGCCTCGAACGGGCAGCTCGTGCAGGGCTTGTTCATGCGACCACCTCCTGCGGCGCCGCGGCCGGTGCCACCCCCAGCGCCAGGCTCAGCTCCGCCACGCCGCGCTCGGTGACGCGCAGGGCCGGCAGCAGCACGCGCGGCGGCAGTCCGATGCGGTTCCAGGCGTCCGGGTCCAGCGGCGGCACGCGCTCCCAGGGGTCGCCGTTGAGGTCCAGCGCGTGCGCGATGGCGTCGGCCACGTGCACGATGTCGGCCAGGCTCGCATGCCCGTCCGGCGTCGCGCCCGGCGCGTGGTGGTCGCCGATCGCGTCGACCACCGCCTGCGGGAAGCGCCAGCGTTGCGCCGCCGCCCGGCCCACCTCGACGTGGTCGGTGCCGAACACCTCGCGCTCGATGCCGTGCCAGCCGGCGCTGGCGTCCTGCGCGCGCTGCAGCACCGTGTCCATCGCCGCCGGGAAGCGCGCGGCCAGCGCGAGGCGGCCCACGTCGTGCAGCAGGCCGGTCAGGAAGGCCAGCTCGGCGTCGGCCTGCAGCGCCTGCGCCAGCTCGCGGGCCGCATAGCCGGTGGCGATGGCGTGGCGCCAGAAGGCCGTCACCGACAGCGCCGGGTTGGCGCCGGCCTCGAACTGGCGCGCCAGCAGCGCCACCGTCATCAGCGAGGCCAGCGTGCGCCGGCCCAGCAGGTGCACGGCGTCGCGCAGGTGCATCACGCGGCCGGGCACGCCGTAGAAGGCCGAGTTGGCCAGGCGCAGCGCGCGCGCGGCCAGTGCGGGGTCGTGGCCCAGCAGCTCGGCGCAGTCGGCGCTGCCCAGTTCCTCGTTGCGCAGCGCCTCCAGCGCATCCAGCGTGGCCTGCGGCATCGGCGGCAGCGCGTCCAGGCAGGCCGCCAGCTGCTCGTGGGTGAGGGGTGCGGCGTTCATGACGCGGCCTCCGGCGCGGGGGCGTCGCCCGCCGGCGGCGCGCTGCCGGCGCGGTAGCGCTGCACGATGTGCTGCAGCGGGTGGATCAGGCCGCGACGGCGCTCGCCGCGGAAGATGAACTCGATGCGCGCCTGCTGCGCCTCGGGCAGCGGTGGGGGCGGGGTGTCGGCGTCGGCCGGGGGTAGGAAGGGCTGGTTCATGGCGTGGCGGGAAGGTCTTCGGGCAGGCCCAGCAGCAGGCGGCCGCGCGCGCCGTCGGCACCGGGCAGCAGGCGCGCCAGCAGGCGCAGGCGCCGTCCCTCGATGCACGCCGGCGCGCAGGCCACCGACGCCGCCGGCGGCAGCGGCGCCAGCGCCCCGGCCGGCAGCAGCGCGCCGACGTCCTCGCCGAGGTGGCGCGCCAGCACCGGCAGCAGCCGCTCGGCCTCGCGGTTGATGAAGCTCAGCGTGCCGTCGGCGTCCAGCCCCAGCACCGCGATCGGCAGCTCGTCGAACACGCCGCGCATGGTGTTGGCGCTGGCCGCCAGCAGCTCGGCCTGCGAGCGCTGCTGCGCCAGCAGCCGGCCCAGCTGCTCGTTCAGCCGCGCCAGGTCGGCGTTGGCGCTGTCCACGCGCGCGGCCAGGCGGCGGTTCTCGTCGGCCAGCTCCTTCTGCCGGAAGGCCTCGGCGACGTGGCCGCGCAGCCGCTCGTCGTCCCAGGGCTTGGTGAGGAACTTGTAGATCGCGCCTTCGTTGACCGCGTCGATGATCGACTGCAGCTCGGTGTAGCCCGACAGCACCAGCCGCAGCGTCTCCGGGTACAGGTCCTTGGCGCGGTGCAGGAATTCCACGCCGGTCATGCCTGGCATGCGCTGGTCGGAGACGATCACGTCGACCTCGGTCTCGGCCAGCCGCTGCAGGCCCTCGGCCGCGCTGGTGGCGGTGACGATGCGGTAGCCGTCGCGCCGCAGCAGGCGCTTGAGCGCGGCCAGGATGTTGTCCTCGTCGTCCACCAGCAGCAGCGTGCGCTGGCGGGCACCGGGGCGGCGCACGTAGCGTTCGGGCAGGCGGCGGCCGTCGCGCACCATCTCGCAGAAGGCGCCGGCGTCCACCGCGGGGCTGAACCAGTAGCCCTGCAGCTCGTCGCAGCCGGCGGCCACCAGCAGGCTCAGCTGGCCTTCGCTCTCCACGCCTTCGGCCAGCGCGCGCATCTGCAGGCCGTGGGTCATGTGGATGATGGCGCGCGTGACCGAGACGTCCTGCGCGTCGGCCGTCACGTCGCGCACGAAGCTGCGATCGACCTTCACCACGTCGATGGGCAGGCGCGACAGGCTGCTGAGGCTGGAATAGCCGGTGCCGAAGTCGTCGAGCGAGATCTCCACGCCCACCGCCTTGAGCGCGCGCAGCGTGGCGGTGGCGCCGGCCACGTCGGCCATCACCATGCTCTCGGTCAGTTCCACGCCGAGCCAGGCGGGGTCGGCGCCGGTCTCCACCAGCAGCGCCTGCACGCGCTCGGCCAGGTCGCGCCGCTGCAGCTGGCTGGCCGCCAGGTTCACCGAGATGCGCACCGGCCGCAGCCCGGCGCGGCGCCAGGCCGCGGCTTCGACGCAGGCACGCCGCAGCACCCAGTCGCCCACCGCGCCGATCAGGCCCGAGCGTTCGGCGATCGGGATGAACTCGCCCGGCGACACCGCGCCCAGCTCGGCCGAGTGCCAGCGCAGCAGGCCCTCGGCGCCGCAGATCTGGCCGCTGCGCAGGTCGACCTTGGGCTGGTAGTGCAGCACGAACTCGTCGCGCTGCAGCGCGCGCCACAGCGCGGCCTCCACCTCCATCTCGCGCCGCGCGCGGCTGCTGCTGTCGGGGCGGAACGCGGCCACGCCCTGGCCGTCGGGCAGGCCCAGGCGCGCGGTCTGCGCGTGTTCGAGCAGCGTGGCCGGCGCGTCCGCGTCGCCGGGAAAGAAGGCCACGCCGATGCGGCACTGCGCGTGCACCTCGGTGGCGCCGAGGTGCACCGGCTGCTCGAGCCGTTCGCAGAGCGAGCGCGCACGCTCCAGCACCGCCTCGCGCGTCAGGCCCGCGGGCATCTCGATGCACAGCGCGAACTCGGTTTCCGCGAGGTGCGCGGCGAAGACACCGGGCTGGTCCTCGCCGCGCAGCCGCGCGGCCAGCGCCATCGCCAGCGCGTCGGCGGCGCCGAAGCCCATGCTCGACTTGACCTCGGCGATGCGCGGCAGGTCCAGCGCCAGCAGGGCCAGCCCGCCGGCATCGACGGCCCAGCCGGCCGCGTGCATCGCGGCGTCGATCTGGTCCAGCAGCCCCGCGCGGTTGGGCAGGCCCGTCACGTCGTGGTGCAGCGCCAGGCTCTGGATGCGCTGGGCGGCTTCCTGCTGCGCGGTGATGTCCTGCAGCATCGCCACGCCGCGCCCGTCGGCGCCGCGCAAGCCGCGGTGCAGCACCACAAGCCGGCTGCCGTCGGCGGCCACCACGCGATGCTGGAACTCGAAGGGCTCATCGGCCACCGCGTTGCGCCAGATGCCGGCCACGTAGGCCCGCTCCTCCTCCGGCACCCAGGCCAGCGCGTCGAGCGAGTCCGCGGTGTGCGCGCCCGGCGCCGCGCCCACCAGCTGCTGCAGGCCGGCCGAGACGAGCAGCCGGCCGTCGGGCCAGGCGAACTCGAAGCTGCCGGCGCGGCACAGCGCCTCGGTGCGCGCCAGCATCCGGGCGCTCCACTCCGCGCGCTGCTGCGCCCGGGCCAGTGCCTCGGGCGGTGGCGCCGGATGGTCCGGCAGGTCGTTCAGCTTCATCGGTCAGCCGTACGAACCGTGCACGGCGCCGGCAGGGCCAACCCGGCACCTCCGGAAGGCACGGTTCCAGCCCGCCGGTACCGGTTCTATCGGTCGCCGGCGCAGCGACTTGAGACCTTTTGTTTCAATTCGCCGACCTGCCCCGGCCCGGCGGCGCGATCAGAACGCGAGCACGTGCACGCGCATGCCACGCGAGACCAGCAGCGCGCGCGCCTGGTCGGCCTGCTCGCGGGTGTCGAACGGCATGCCGACCACGCGCCAGTCATCGCCTTCGGCGATGACGTCGACACGCACCGCGGTCATCGAGGTCGCCCGCAGCAGCGACTTCATCGCGATGCGCACCTGATCGGCCTCGGCACGCGTGCGCAGCAGCCGGGTGGACAGGGCGAAGGCCGGCAGCTCGGGCAGCGGCGCCGGCGTCGCGGCGGCCGGCGCCGGGCGTGCCGGCGCCTGGGCGACAGCGGGCGCGGCCTGCCCCGGGGCGCCGGCGCTGGCCGCTTCGCCGGGCCGCACCGGCGGCGGGCCGCCCAGGTGCGGCCGCAGCGAGGGCATGTCGATGCGGCCGAGCCGCGGCTCGACGTCCAGCGGTGCGCTGGCGATGTCGCTCGGCGCGGCGGCGGACAGCGCCGGCGCCGCGGAAGCCGCGGCGGCCGGTGCCGGCACCGGCACCGGCACCGGCGCCGGCACCGAGGCCGCCGCGTGCAGCGCCGGGGCCGATGCGGCCACCGGAGCCTGCGCCACGCCCGGGCCGGCGGGCGCCCGGTGCGTCGACTGGTACAGCCACGCCGCGGCGGCCAGCAGCGGCACCACCAGCGCGCCGGCGCGCGGCGCCGACAGCACGCGGCGGCCCAGCACGGCCGGCTTGTCGCCCGGCCCGACCAGCACGCGGCTCTTCCAGGTGCCGGTCTCGATCACCGCGGTCAACAGGTAGAGCGTGAGGCCGCCGCCGTCGGGCTGGCGACCGTCGGGGCGGATGCGGCGCACCGGCCCGTCTGACGGCGCGCGCACCAGCGCCTGGCCGCGCCGGCGCGCAAAGCGCGCCACCTGGCCGGGGCTCAGCGGGTCGATGAAGTCTTCGCTGAAGTCCGGGGCGAGCTGCTTCGGGTCCACCGCCAGCTGGGTGACCGTGGGCACGCCGGCGCCGCGGTCCTGCTGCTGTCGCGCGCGCGCTTCGGCGCGCTGGCGCAGCGTGCCGCCGCCGGAGTCGTCGGCAGGCGCCGGGGCGGCTTCGGCGTCGGGCGCCGCGGCGCCCGGCGCGCCCGAGGGGTCGCTGAAAGGCAGCGCTACATAGCCGATGCCATGCACCTGCGACGCCGTGATGCGGCGTGCGAGCGGGTGGCGGTTGTGCCAGGCCACGACGCGCGTGGCCACGGCGGACAGGCGCAGTTCGTCCATGGTCTGCGCCGATTCTGGGCGGCGGCGCCGCGGCCGACCGCCGGAGAAGCGGGGCCGCCGGCGGCTATTTCAGGCTCAAGCGCCGACCACGGTGCCGGCCAGCTGGCCGAAGCCGATGCGCGCCGCGCCGGGTGCGTCGCAGAACGCACGCAGCGCCACCGTGTCGCCGTCCTCCAGGAAGCTGCGCTGCTCGCCGCCGGGCAGCTGCAGCGGCGCCTTGCCGCCCTGGCTCAGTTCCAGCAGCGAACCGCCCTGCCCGGCGCCCGGGCCCGACAGCGTGCCGGTGCCCAGCAGGTCGCCCACCTGCAGGTTGCAGCCGTTGCTGGTGTGGTGGGTGACGAGCTGCGCGAAGGTCCAGTAGGCGTCGAGCGCGTTGCTGTGCGACAGCCGCACCGGGGCCTGCTTGGCGGCGCGCATCTTCGCGGTCTGCAGCCACACCTCGAGCGTGATGTCGAAGGCGCCGGCGGCGCGGTTGAGTTCGGAGTCCAGGTGCGGCAGCGGCTGCGGGTCGCCCTCGGGCCGCACGAAGGGCCGGCGGAACGGCGCCAGCGCCTCCAGGCTCACCAGCCAGGGGGAGACCGAGGTGGCGAAGCTCTTGGCCAGGAAGGGGCCGAGCGGCTGGTACTCCCAGGCCTGGATGTCGCGCGCCGACCAGTCGTTGAGCAGGCTCACGCCGAACAGCCGGTCTTCCGCCCTGGCCATCGGCACCGGGGTGCCGAGCGGGTTGTCGGCACCCACCCACAGGCCGAGCTCCAGCTCGTAGTCCAGGCGCTGGCTCGGGCCGAAGTGCGGCCTCTCTCCAGCATCGGCGCCGCCGCTGCGCGTCTGCCCGTGCGGCCGCTTCACCGGCCCGCCCAGGCCCACCGACGAGGCCCGCCCGTGGTACGCGATGGGCACCCACTGGTAGTTCGGCATCAGCGGGTTGTCGGGCCGGAACAGCGCGCCCACGCTGCGCGCGTGGTGGATGCCGGTGAAGAAGTCGGTGTAGTCGCCGATGCGGCACGGCAGCAGCATCTGCGCCTCGCTGCGCGGCACCAGGCACATCTCGAGGAAGGGCCCCTGCTCGCTGTGGTCGGCCAGCGCCTGCGACAGCGCCTGGCGCAGCCGCTTCCAGGCCGGGCGGCCCAGGCGCATGAAACCGGCGATGTCGCCGCGCGCCAGCGGCTGCAGGACCTGGTCGAGGTCGCTCGGCCAGGGGCAGCTCTCGCTGGCCAGCTTCAGGTCCAGCACCTGGTCGCCGATGGCCACGCCACAGCGCGGCGCCTCGGGCATCGCACCGTCGGCCGGGCGGCGGCGGAAGCGGCCCAGCGGCAGGTTCTGGATCGGGAAATCGTGGCCCGCGACGTTGGCGCTGGCGACCCAGCTCTTCAGCTTCGGATCGTGGGTGGCATCGAGGAAGCTCGGCGTCGCGGGGCTGTTCATCTAGGGCTTGAAGCTGTCGGACAGGCCCGCCCAGCAGTTCGCGTAGGCGCCGTCCAGCGCGCCGCCCGCGAGGGCCCACGCGGTGGGTTTCATGCGCCAGCGGCTCTCGAACATGAAGGCCAGGGTGTTGTCCAGTTTGTGCGGGGCCAGCTGGGCCTCGCTGGCCTTCCTGAAGGCTTCGGCGTCGGGCCCGTGCGGCACGTGCGTGTTGTGCAGGCTCATGCCGCCGGGCCTGAATCCTTCAGGCTTGGCATCGTACTGGCCGTGCACCAGTCCCATGAACTCCGCCATCACGTTGCGGTGGTACCAGGGCGGCCGGAATGTGTCTTCCATCACCATCCAGCGCGGCGGGAAGATCACGAAGTCGCAGTTGGCCACGCCCGGCGTGTCGCTCGGGCTGGTGAGCACCGTGAAGATGCTCGGGTCCGGATGGTCGTAGCTGATGCTGCCGATGGTCATGAAGCGCGCGGTGTCGTACTTCAGCGGCACCAGGTTGCCGTGCCAGGCCACGACGTTGAAGGGCGAGCTCGCCGCGCGCGCCTGCCAGAGCCGGCCGCCGAACTTGCGCACGACCATCGTCGGGCCGTTGTCGTCGAAGGCCGCCACCGGGGCCAGGAAGTCGCGCGCGTTGGCCAGCCCGTTGCTGCCGATGGGGCCCAGCTCGGGCAGCCGGAACGGCGCGCCGTAGTTCTCGCAGACGTAGGCGCGCGTCGGCCCGTCCACCGCGACGCGGAAGGCCATGCCGCGCGGCAGCAGCGCCACCTCGCCGGGCGCCACGTCGAGCCGGCCGAGCTCGGTGGCGATGGACAGGCGCCCCTGCTGCGGCACCACCAGCATCTCGCCGTCGGCGTTGACGAAGGCGCGCTCCATGCTGCGGTTGCACAGCACCAGGTGCACGCCGATGCCGCTCTGCGCCTCGGCGTCGCCGTTGACGACCACCGTGCGCAGACCTTCGATGAAGTCGGCCGGCGCGGCCGGAATCTCCACCGGGTGCCAGCGCAGCGGATCCGGCGGCGGCGCCTCGCCTTCGGCCGCGCCGGTCTTCCAGTGCGCGTGCGGCAGCGCCTCGTAGGCACCGGCGATCACCGAGGGCTGGCGCCGGTACATCCAGGTGCGGCGGTTCTCCACCCGCGGCGCGGTGAAGGCGCTGCCCGACAGCAACTCGGCGTAGAGCCCGCGCGGCGCGCGCTGCGGGCTGTTGCGGCCCACCGGCAGCGCGCCGGGCACGGCCTCGCTCTGGAACTGGTTGCCGAAGCCGGCGAGGTAGTCGAGTTCGCTCATGGGTTCACTCCTTCGGGCGCGCGGCCGCGATGGCCTCGCGCAGCACGCGCAGGTCGCCGACGTGGTTGGCCAGCAGCAGCACCAGGCGCGCGTTCATGCGTTCACTTTGTTCGTCAGACAGGCCCCGATGGCCTTCGATCAGCAGGTCGTAGAAGCTGTCGCCGGGCCCGTAGGCCTGGCGCTCCGGCGCCGCACCGGGCGCGGCGAAGTTCGGCTGCACGTTGAGGTGCTTCATGGTCCTTCTCCGCAGGCTCGGGCCACGGCGGCCTGCACCCGGGCCGCATCGAAGCGGCGCCAGCGCGCGGCGACGTGCTGGTCGGGCCGCAGCAGGTAGCAGGTGCCGGGCCGCGCGTCGTAGCGCTGCGCGACCGGGCCTTCGGGCTTCAGGGTCACGACCGTGAGAGCCTCGGTGCCGGGCAGCGGTTCCGGGCGATCGGCGAAGTGCAGCAGCGTGAAGGCGCCCGGCAGCCGGCGCAGCAGCCAGCCGTCGGCCAGCGGCGCGTCGTCGGCCGGCGCGCCGGGCAGCATCCAGCCGCCGAAGGGCTCTTCGTCGGGCGTGTTCAGCGGCGAGGCGGCCAGCGTGGCCGGCACCGAGAGCCGGCCGCTGTTGACCAGTGCGCGCGCGAACGGCAGGTCTTCGGCGGCCAGTTCCAGCACGGCGTCGCGGAAGGTCCGGCTGGCGCGGCTCTTGGGCGTCATGAAGTCGGTGCTGCGCGTGCTGTTGAGGATGTTCTCGTCGGCGGCCGCGGTGCGTTCGGCATCGAAGCTGTCCAGCAGCGCCTCGCTCGCACGCCCGCGCAGCACGAGATCGAGCTTCCAGACGAGGTTGTCGACGTCCTGGATGCCCGAGTTCGCGCCGCGCGCGCCGAAGGGCGAGACCTGGTGCGCCGCGTCGCCGACGAACAGCAGCCGGCCGTGGCGGAAGCGCGCCATGCGGCGGCACTGGAAGGTGTAGACGCTGACCCATTCCAGCGTGAAGCCGATGTGCTGCAGGCCCTGGCTGTCGAGCGCGGCGCGGATGCGCGGCGCCACGCGCTCAGGACTCTTCTCGGCCTCCGGGTCGGCGTCCCAGCCGAGCTGGAAATCGATGCGCCAGACGCCGTCGGCCTCCTTGTGCATCAGCGCGCTCTGGCCGGGGTGCCAGGGCGGGTCGAACCAGAAGCGGCGCTCGGTGCGGTCGGGCGGGTAAGGCTCGCCGTCGAGCAGCACGTCGGCGATCAGGAAGCGGTCCTGGAACACGCGGCCCTCGATGTCCAGGCCGAGCTGGCGGCGGATCGGGCTGCGCGCGCCGTCGGCCACGATGAGCCATCCGCAGCGCAGCGTGTAGGCGCCGCCGGGCGTTTCCACCTGCAGCGTGGCGCCCTGCGCATCGGGCGCCACCTGCGTGACCTTGTGGCGCCAGCGCAGGTCGATCAGGGGCAGCTCCAGCGCGCGCCGCACCAGGATCTCCTCCAGGTGGTACTGCTGCAGGTTCACCATGCCCGGGCGCTCGTGGCCGGGCTCGGGCAAGAGGTTGAAGCTGAAGACCTCGCGCTCGCGGTGGAAGGTGCGGCCGACGTTCCAGGTGACGCCCTGGCCCACCACCGCGTCGCCGACGCCGTAGCGGTCGAAGATCTCGAGCGTGCGCTTGGCGTAGCAGACGCCGCGCGAACCGACGCTGACGGTGTCGTCCTCGTCGAGCAGCACCACCGGCTGGCCGCGCAGCGCGGCGTCGATGGCGGCACAGAGGCCCACCGGGCCGGCGCCGACCACCACCAGCGGCACCGGCGGCTGCTGCGCCGGCGTCGGCGCGGCCGCATAGCGCGGCCAGGTGTAGGTGCTCAGCAAGGCCTCAGCCCTCGAGCGCCTTCCACATCTCGATGTCGCGCTCGGCCGTCCAGATGCGCGGGTCGCGGTGCGCGGTGGCCTCGTCGTACGCGCGGCTCACGTCGAAGGGCATGCAGTGGTCGAAGATCACCCAGTGGCCGTAGGCGGGGCGCACCGCGGCCAGCGTGCGCTTGTAGACCGTGCGCAGGTCCTGCCCCTGCTGCGCGCCGGCCTGCACGGCGGCGTAGACGTCGCGGATGAAGCTGCGCGTGCCGTCCAGCCCCGCGGCCACCTGGGCCTCGTCCTGCAGCGCGGCGCCGCGGCCGGGCACCAGCTTCAAGGGCTTCAACGCGGCCAGGTTGTCCAGCGTCTGCGGCCAGTCACTGAAGTAGGCGTCGCCGGCATAGGGCGTGGCGTCGAACTCGACCAGGTCGCCGCTGAAGAGGATGCGCTCCGCCGGCAGCCACACCACGGTGTCGCCCTTGGTGTGGCCGCGGCCCAGCTGCAGCAGCTGCACCTCCAGCTTGCCGAGCCACAGCGTCATCTTCCCCGTGAAGGTGAGCGTGGGCCAGGTGAGGCCCGCCGGCACGCTCTCGACGTTGCGGAACAGGCGCGGGAAGCGGCCGATCTCGCTGGCCTTGTCCTGCTCGCCGCGTTCCTTGATGAGGCTCAGCGTGTCCTCGCTGGCGATCACGTGCTCGGGCTGGTAGGCCGAAGCGCCCAGCACGCGCACCGCGTGGTAGTGGCTCAGCACCACGTACTTGATCGGCTTGTCGGTCACCTCGCGGATGCGGCGGATCACGTCCTGCGCCATCACCGGTGTGGCCTGGGTGTCGATGACCATCACCGCGTCGTCGCCGACCACGATGCCGGTGTTGGGGTCGCCCTCGGCGGTGTAGGCGTAGGCGTGGTCGGACAGCTTGGTGAAGCTGACCTTCTTTTCGGCAAGGTCGGCCTGGCTGGCGAAGGTCTTGGCGGACATCGGGCATCCCGGGCTGGCAAGGGGAGGACGATGGTAACGCCCTTGTTTGTCTATGTCTAACGTGTTTACCATAGACGAATGAGTGACCAGCGCGGCATCCAGAGCATCGAGGTCGGCGGCACGCTGCTGCAGGCGCTGGCCCACCACGGCCGGCCGCTGGCGCTGAAGGACCTGGCCGCGCTGGCCGGCATGGCGCCGGCCAAGGCCCATCCGTACCTGGTGAGCTTCGGCAAGCTGGGCCTCGTGGAGCAGGACGCCGACAGTGGCCGCTACGGCCTGGGCCCGCTGGCGATGCAGTTGGGCCTGATCAGCCTGCAGGCGCTGAACCCGCTGGCACTGGCCACGCCGGTGATCGAGCGCCTGGCGGCCGCCTGCGGCCACACGGTGGCCATCGCCGTCTGGGGCGACCGCGGCGCCACCATCGTGCGTGTGGCCGAGGCGCCGACACCCGTGCACGTGAGCATGCGCCACGGCACGGTAATGAGCCTCACGCGCACGGCGTCGGGCCGCCTGTTCGCGGCCTGGCTGCCGAAGGCGCAGACCCGTGCGCTGCTGCAGCGCGAGAAGCCCGCACCCGGCTTCGCCGCCGTTCTGGCCGCCGTGCGCCGCGACGGCTGCGCGCAGGTGGAAGGCGTGCTGCTGCCCGGCATCAGCGCGCTGGCGGCCCCGGTGTTCGACGGCAGCGGCGCGCTGGTGCTGGCGCTCACGGCCATCGGCGCCACGCCGGGTTTCGACGCCCGCCCCACCGGCGCGCTGGCGGGCGCCGTGAAGGAGGCCGCGGCCCGACTTTCGTCGCAGCTGGGTGGCCGCGCGCCTGCCGGGCCAGGCGATCAATCCCCCGAATAGCCATTAATTCCGCTGCGGGCCTCAAGCCGGCGGCCGGGCTGCCGAAGACGCCGCAGGACACCGGCCAGGCCTGGCCAGCCCCGCACGCCCCGAAGGACCCCCGATGAAAAGCAGCATGACCGTCGCACGACGCCTCACGATCGCCTTTGCGGCGGTGATCGGAGTCTTTGTCACCGTGGCCGCCATCACCCTGTTCAGTTCGCTCCGGCTGGCCGAGGCCGCGCGGTGGAACACCCACACGTACAACGTGATGGAGACGGCTGACGACATGCTCGGCGGCATGGTCAACATGGAGACCGGCGCCCGCGGCTTCCTGCTGGCCGGCGACGACCGCTTCCTGGAGCCCTGGACCAACGGTTCCAAGACCTTCGACGATGCCTGGAAGAAGGCCAAGGACCTGACGTCCGACAACGCCGAGCAGCAGAAGCGGCTGGACGTGATGAAGAACCACAACGCCCAGTTCACCGCCACCGTCACGGCCATGATCCAGCTGCGCCGCGACGTGACGGCCGGCAAGAAGACCATGGACGAGTTCCTGGCCGAGTTCAAGCTCGGCAAGGACAAGGCCTCGATGGACGCCTTCCGCGGCGCGCAGGCCGAGTTCGACAAGGCCGAGCGCACGCTGCTGGTGAGCCGCACCGCGGCGGCCCAGGACCTGCGCAGCTTCAACCAGGTGTCCACCGTCGTCGGCACGCTGCTGGCGCTGGCGCTGGGCGTGGCGCTGGGCCTGTGGGTCACGCGCAGCATCCTGCGCCAGCTGGGTGGTGAGCCCGACTACGCCGCCGAGGTGGCACGCGAGATCGCCGCCGGCAACCTGGCGGTGGACGTCAACGTGCGCAGCGGCGACGACAGCAGCCTGATCGCCGGGATGCGCACGATGCGCGACGGCCTGGCCCGGGTGGTGGGCCAGGTGCGCCAGGGTTCCGAATCGGTCTACACCGCGAGCGTGGAGATCGCCGGCGGCAACGCCGACCTGAGCCAGCGCACCGAAGAGCAGGCCAGCGCGCTGCAGCAGACCGCGGCGACGATGGAAGAGCTGGGCAGCACCGTGCGCAACAACGCCGACAACGCCCAGCAGGCCAACCAGCTCGCCAAGGGCGCGGCCACGGTGGCCCAGCAGGGCGGCGCGGTGGTCGGCCAGGTGGTCGAGACCATGCAGGGCATCAGCGACAGCAGCCGCAAGATCGGCGACATCATCGGCGTGATCGACGGCATCGCGTTCCAGACCAACATCCTGGCGCTCAACGCCGCGGTGGAAGCGGCGCGCGCCGGCGAGCAGGGCCGCGGCTTCGCGGTGGTGGCCGGCGAGGTGCGCACGCTGGCCCAGCGCAGCGCCGAGGCAGCCAAGGAGATCAAGGCCCTGATCGGCCGCAACGTCGAGCAGGTCGAACAAGGCACCGAACTGGTCAGCCAGGCCGGCAAGACGATGGACGAAGTGGTCGGTTCGATCCGCCGCGTCAGCAACATCGTCTCCGAGATCGCCGCCGCCACGGTCGAGCAGAGCAACGGCGTGCAGCAGGTGGGCGACGCCGTCGGCCAGATGGACCAGGTGACGCAGCAGAACGCCGCGCTGGTGGAGGAAAGCGCCGCCGCGGCCGAGAGCCTCAAGTCGCAGGCGCAGCAGATGGTCCAGGCGGTGGCCTTCTTCAAGGTCAACGCCGGCGAGACGACGACGGTGGCGGCCGCGCCGGTGCGCGCGGCCCAGCCGCCGGTGCACAAGCCGGCGGCCCCGCGGCCGGCACCCCGCGCCAAGGCCGCCCCGGCCGTGGCCCCGGCCGCGCCGGCGCCCGCCGCGCGCCAGGAAGCCACCACGGCCGACGATTCCTGGGCCACCTTCTGACGGCCCGCGGCGCCGAGGCCCGCCGCTGACGGGCTTCAGGTCGCCGGCTTCAGGTGCACGTGGGGCTGCCGCGGGTCGCCGTGGTGGTGGTAGTCGTGCGTCTCCACGCTGATCAGGTTCAGCGCCCCGTGGCGCACGCCGCGTTCGGCGCACACGCTGTCGGCGAAGGCCCGCACCTCCGGCGCCGGGCCGCGCAGCAGCACGGTCTCCAGGCAGTGCTCGTGGTCCAGGTGCACGTGCATCGTGGACAGCGTCAGGTCGTGGTGCGCGTGATGCATGCGGCGCAGCCGCTCGCCGAGGTCGCGCTCGTGGTGGTTGTAGACGTAGGACAGGTTGGCGACGCAGCCGAAGGCCTGCGGCGCCTGCTGGCGCGAGCGCTCGAGCTCGGCGCGGAACAGGTCGCGCACGGCCTCCGAACGATTGGCATAACCGCGCTGCGCGATCCAGCGGTCGAAGGCTTCGGCCAGGTGTTCGTCGAGCGAAATCGTGAAGCGTTCCATCGCGCCATTCTCAGCGCGCGGGCAGGCGGATGACCAGCAGCCCGGCGAGCGCCGCCAGGCCGATCGCGCCGCTCAGCCACAGCACGCCCACGCCCCACTGCGCCATCGCCAGGCCGAAGGCCCAGGGCGACAGCGCGCCCAGCAGGCGTGCCGGCAGGGTCAGCCAGCCCTGGCGCGCGCCGTAGCCGCCGGCCCCGAACAGCGCCAGCGGCAGCGTGCCGCGCACGATGGTCACCAGGCCGTTGCCCAGGCCATGCAGCACCGCGAACGGCAGCGCCCCCACCGGGCCGGCGGCCAGCAGCAGCGCCGCGCCGGTGGGATGGCCCAGCGCCGCTGCGCGGGCGGACAGCAGCGGGTTCAGGCGGCGCAGCAGCCCGGCTTCGAGCAGCCGCGCCGCCACCTGCGCCGGCCCCACCAGGGCCGCGGTGGCCACCGCGGCGGTGCGCGTGGCCCCTGCGGCCTGCAGCAGCGCCGGCAGGTGCGTGGCGATGCCGGTGCTCACCAGCGCCTGCAGCGCGAACACGCCCGCCAGCAAGGGCGCCAGGTGACGCGCCGGCGACGCCTCCGGCGCCGCCGCCGGGCCGCCGGTGCCCATGGCCGCAGGCGCTGCCGGCGCCGCGGCGCGCGGCAGCAGCGAATTCAGCGGCAGCCCCAGCAGCAGATGCGCCGCCGCCCACGCCAGGCAGGCGCCGCGCCAGCCCAGCTGTGCCTCGGCCCAGGCCGTGAGCGGCCAGCCCACCGTGCTGGCGAAACCGGCGAGCAGCGTGATGCCGGTGATGGCCGGGCGGGCCTCGCGGCCGTACAGCCGCACCAGGGCGGCGAAAGCGGCGTCGTAGAGCCCGCCGCCCATCGCCAGGCCCAGCAGCAGCCAGGCCAGCGCCAGCGTCGCAAAGCCCTGCGCGAGGCCCAGCGCCAGCAGGCCGGCGGCGAACACCCCGCTGGTGGCGGCCAGCACCGGGCGGCCGCCGTGGCGGTCGATCAGGCGCCCGGCCAGCGGGCCCATCAGCGCGGAGACCATCAGCGCCATCGAGAGCAGCGCGTAGACGGTGGGCGCGGTCACGCCCAGGTCCGCGGCCATCGGCACCGCCAGCATCGCCGGCAGGTAGAACGACGACGCCCATGCCAATGTCTGGGCCGTGCCCAGCGCCAGGATCACCGAGCGGCGCTGCATCCTCGTCCGGTTCGTCGACTCACCATCGGTTCGAGTGTCGCATCGGTGCAGACCCTGGCCGCGCCGGCGGCCGGCCCCCAATAATGGCGGCCGCCCCGCGTGCAGCTTCGCCGGTGAACGCTGCAGGGGCTGGCGGGAGCGGCAGACGTAGATGGTCACCGACGCGGACGTGGGCGCGGCACTGCGCCAGGAACGCATCCGTCTGCACCTGAAGGTGCTGCCAAGCTCCGTGCTCGGCAGCGCGGCCATCGGCGGCGTGATGTTCGGCGTGCTCTGGCAGGCGCAGCCGACGCCCGCTCTCGCCGGCTGGATGGCCGCGCTGGTGCTGGCACTGGTTCTGCGCGCCGCGGTCGGGCTGGCCCAGCGGCGCGACGCCGAATCGGCGCAGCGCGCGGCGACCTGGCTGCTGCACCACCGCGTGGCGCTGCTGGTGCATGGCGCGGTGTGGGCCGCGGCGACGCCGCTGGCTGCGGCGACGATGCCGCAGGGCGTGCTCGAGGTGCTGGTGTTCGCGCTGACCGCCATCACCGCCGGCGCCTTCATCAGCATCGCCTTCGACGTCGCCGCCGCGTTCTGCTTCGCCGCGCTGCCGGTCGCCGCGATGGTGCTGGCGCTGGTGCAGTCCGGCGGCCCGCGCGGCCTGTCGCTGTGGCTGCTGGGGCTGGTGTTCATCGTCGTCGTGGCGATCGGCGCGCGGCGCAGCCAGCGCGCGGTCGGCGAGGGGGTGCGCCTGCGGCTGGCCGCACAGGGCCGCGCCGACGAGGCGCGCGACAGCGCCGACCGCGCCGACCGGGCGTTCCGCCAGCTCGCCGACCAGCACCAGTTGCTGACGCAGCTGCTGCAGACCACCCGCCAGGGCTTCTGGTTCATCGACAACGACGGGCGCAGCACCGACCTGAACCCGGCGATGGCCGCGCTGCTGGGCCGCCCGCGCGAGGAGGTGCTGGGCCGCCACGCGCAGGACTTCGTCGCCCCGGAGGACGTGGCGACGCTGCAGCAGGAGCTGCAGGCGCGCCGCCAGGGCCACACCGGCCGCTACGAGCTGAGCCTGCTGCGGCCCGACGGGCAACGCGTGCACTGCGTGTGCCAGGCCTCGCCCATCCGCGACGCGGCCGGCGCGCAGGTGGGCGCGGTGGGCATCTGGACCGACATCAGCGAGCGGCGCCGCACCGAGACCGTGCTGCGCAGCTACGAGCTGGTGGTGAACTCGATCACCGACCTGGTCTCGGTGGTGGACCGCGACGAGCGCTACATCCTCGTCAACGACGCCTGGTGCCGCCACACCGGCGTGGCGCGCGGCGACGCCATCGGCCACGCCAGCCCGCTGGCCGCGCCCAGCACGGTGTCGCCGGAGCGGCGGCGCGCGCTGCGCGCCTGCTTCGACACCGGCGAGGCGCAGCGCGCACGCGGCCCTTCGGTGTCGCCCGACCGGCCCGACGGCGTGCTGCTGGAGACCACCTTCTTCCCGCACCGCGCCGACGACGGTCGCGTGGTGGCCGCCGCGCTGCTGACGCGCGACATCACGGAGCAGGAACGCCAGCGCGCCGCGCTGGAGGCGCGCGAGGCCGAGCAGCGCGCCTTCCTGGAGGCCTTCCCCGGCTACATCGGGCGGCTCGACGCGCAGCTGCGCTTCACCTACGCCAACCAGCGCCTGGCCCGTCTGCTGCGCGCCGAGCCGGCGCAGATCGCGGGCCGCCACGCCGAGGTGATGGTGCCGCGCGAACACCCGCTGCACACCGAAGGCTGGGCCTCCAGCGCGCTGGCCGGCGAGACGGTGGTGTTCGAGTCGCACCACGAGCAACCCGGCGGCGGCGAGGCGCTGGACCTGCAGGTGACGCTGGCACGGGGCACCGACCCGCAGAGCGGCGAGGTGGCGCTGTACGTGTTCGCCATCGACATCAGCGCCCGCAAGCGCGCCGAGGCCGCGCTGATCGCCGCGCGCGACGAGGCCGAGCGCGCGAACCGCGCGAAGAGCCAGTTCCTGTCGCAGATGTCGCACGAGCTGCGCACGCCGCTCAATGCGATCCTCGGCTTCGGCCAGCTGCTGCAGAGCGACCCGCGCCAGGCGCTGGGCACGCACCAGCAGCCCTGGGTGCGCGAGATCCTGCGCGGCGCCGAGCACCTGCTCGAGCTGATCAACGAGATCCTCGACCTGGGCCGCATCGAGTCGGGTGAACTGCTGCTGGAGCCGGCGCTGGTGGATCTGCAGGACCTGGCCGCCGAATGCCTGGGCCTGGTGCAGACGCTGGCCGCGCAGCGCGGCGTGCTGCTGGAGCCGCTGCCGGCGGCCCTGGCCGGCCGCACGGCCGGGGCCGACCGCCGGCGCCTGAAGCAGGTGCTGCTGAACCTGCTGGGCAATGCGATCAAGTACAACCGTCCGGGCGGGCGCGTGGCGCTGGAAGTCGCCGACGACCCGGACACCGCCGGCCATGTCCGCCTGGCGGTGCGCGACGACGGCCCGGGGCTGTCCGCCGACGAGCAGTCGCGCCTGTTCCAGCCCTTCGAACGCCTGGCCGCGGCACGCTCCGGCGTCGAGGGCACCGGCATCGGCCTGGCGCTGAGCCGGCGCCTGGTGGAGGCGATGGGCGGCCGCATCGGCGTCGACAGCCAGCCCGGCCAGGGCTGCCGCTTCTGGCTCGGTCTGCCGCCCCGGCCCGCGCCGGCGCAGGCGACCGCCCCGGCGGTCGAGGCGGTGCCGCCGGAGACGCCGGCGGCCGACGGAGCGCCGCTGCGCACGGTGCTCTACATCGAGGACAACAGCGTCAACGTGCTGCTGATGGAGGCGATGCTGGCGCGCCTGCCGGGCCTGCGCCTGGTGAGCGCGCTGCATCCGGCCGAAGGGCTGCGCCTGGCCCGTGCCCAGCGGCCCGACCTGGTGCTGCTGGACATCCAGCTGCCCGAGATGAACGGCTTCGAGGTGCTGGCGCGCCTGCGCGAGGACCCGGCGCTGCGCGCGGTGCCGGTGGTGGCGGTGAGCGCCAATGCCCTGCAGCGCGACATCGATGCGGCGCTGGCCGCCGGCTTCAATGCCTACATGACCAAGCCGGTGGTGATGGAGGAACTGCTGGCAACCGTGCAGCAGGCGCTCGCGCACTGAGCCGCCGCGGTACGCTCGCCGCTGTCCACCGGAGGTGCCGATGAAGATCCTGTTGCCCGTCGACGGCTCGGCCGACGCGCTGGCCGCGGTGCGCCACGCCCTGGTGCTGCGCGCCGAAGGGCTGGCCGCGACGTTCGTGCTGGCCAATGTGCAGGAGCCGCCGTCGCTCTACGAGGTGATCGTCGCGCACGACGCCGAGGTCATCGACCAGGTGCGGCGCGATGCCGGTGCCGACCTGCTGCTGGCGGCCGAGGGCCTGCTCGAGTCGGCCGGTGCCGACAGCGAGAGCGTGGTCGCCGGCGGCAGCCCGGCCGCGGTGCTGGTGGACCTGGCCGAGGAGCACGCCTGCGACGCCGTGGTGATGGGCTGGCGCGGCATCGGCGACCCCGCGGGCGCCGATGCCGGCTCGGTGGCCCTGGCCGTGCTGAAGCACAGCCCGGTGCCGGTGACGCTGGTGCGCGTGCCGGCCGACGCCTAGAACGAGAACACCAGCGGAGACACCGGCACCGCGACGTCGATGCCCTGGGTCTGCACGGCCGCGCCGGAGCGCGCCTCGATCGTGTACTTCGCGGCCACCGGAGCGTCGGCGACGAAGGGCAGCGTGGTCGCGTTGGCGGTGTAGGCCAGGGTCAGCGGCGCCGCCCGCGTGAGCGACATGCTCCAGCTGCCGACGTCCGCGTCCACCGGCGCCCAGACCACCTCCAGCTTCGCGCCGCCGGTGAGCGTCTGCAGCGCGCGCACGGTGGCGGTGGCGGGCGTCACGGTGCCGGTCACCGTGCGCGCCACGCTCACCGCCAGCGGCGGCGTGATCGGCAGCGTCTGCGTGCTGACGTTCGTGATGGCGCTGCTGGTGACCGGCACGCCGGTCATCACCATCGTCGCGCGGCCGTTCGACACCACCACCAGGTTGTAGGTGCCGGCCGGCACCGGGTAGAGCAGGAAGCTGCCGTCGGAAGCGGCCGTGGTGGCCTTCACCGACGTGCCGTCGGCCTGCTGCAGCGAGACGCTGGCGCCGGCGGCGGCGGCGCTGCCGTCCACATAACCCGCCACGCGCAAGCCGGGGTCGGTGACCCGCGGCACCACGCTGATCACCGGCTTCAGGTTGTACTCGCCGGAGTTGCCGCGCCGCACGACCGACTTGCAGGCGTCGAAGTCGAGCACGAAGTCGGCCACCTGGTTGGCGGGGATGTCGATGTTCACGTCGAGCTTGATGCCGCTCTGCTGCGCGCTGGGCGTCGTCAGCGGCACCTCGGCGCCGCCGGTCGGCTGCACCGCGTTCGGCTGCACGCCCAGGCCGCCGTTGGCCGCCAGCACCAGGCGCATCTGCGTGTAGCGGCCGGACGGCAGCGCCACCTGGCCGAGTTCCGCGAGCACGCCGTTGCTGAGGGACAGCAGGTCGATGCGGCCGGTGATCGTCGGCGTGAGGTCGACCCAGCCGCTGTCACCGTCGGCCGCGCTGCTGCTGGTATGGACCCGGATCTTGCTGACGGTGATGTACACGTGGTCGTAGCCGCAGGCCGGCGCATCGGTGATCGCCAGCCGCAGCGTGGCGTCGCGGCCGGTGCCGCTGATGCCGCCGCCGTTGCCTCCGCCGCAGCCGCCCATCGTCAGCGTCAGCAGCACGGTCAGCGCCAGCGTCAGCAGGAACACGGACAGGGGGTGCGCCAGCACCTTGCGGAAGTTGTTCATCGTTCGTCCTTGCCCGGGACACCGGGCGGTCCTTCGAAATAGTAGATGCCGACGCCGACGCGGGCCACGGCACCCGCGCCCGCCGCGTCCGCCTGCGGCTCGGCCGCGTCGCGCGCGGCGAGCCAGCGGTCCAGCTTCTCCAGCAGGGCCTGCGAGAAGGTCGCGCTCCAGCGCCGGAACGCGGGCAGCGCCTCGACCGGGATGCCCTCGTACATCACCTTGCGCTGGAAGCGCGGCTCGTCGGCGCCGTGTTCGATGTTGTGGTCGATGGTGTCGATCAGGTCGGCCACGTCGGTGCCCAGCATGCGCAGCTTGTCGGACGCGCTGCGCTGCGGCACGTAGCCGCGCGCCACGGGCTCGATCAGCCCGTCGTCGCACGTGCGCACGGCGCCGATGCGCAGCAGTTCGTCGAGCACCGCGCGGGACGGCATGTCGCCGCTGTGCCGGCGCGCCAGTGCCGCGAAGCCGTCGCTGCCGTCTGGGGCCAGCGGGCGCGGGCTGCCGTCGGGACGCAGGAAATCGGGGTCGCGCACCCACGCCGTCAGCACGCGCGCCGCGCGGTTGTGACGCTCGGCCGGCGCCTCGCGCTCGGCGCCGCCACCGACCAGCAGGCGCTGCACGTCCTTGCGGGTGAGGCCGGTCAGGATGGACGCGCGCGAGATCGACGGGCGCCGCCCTTCGAGCGCGAAGTCCTGCATCGCCACCTCGACATAGGTACGCTTGGCCAGGTCGGCGAAGGCGGCGAAGGGCACGCCGTGCCGCAGCAGCAGGCGCACGAGCGGCCGCAGCAGGCGCAGCAGCGCTGCATCGAGGGCCGGCCGGGGTTCGGTGCGCGCTTCCATGTTTGGGAAATTTCTCCCAATTGTACGCACAACGGCGCCGAAGGGAAACGGCCCACCGATGGGGGGAGCCCGACGCCGCCGGCGGCAGCTGAGGCAACATTGGAAACATGAAGTCACGTTCCGGCGCGCTGCGCCTGCTGCGTTCACGCCCGCGCCTGTGGGTGGCGCTCGTCGCCGGCGCGCTGTGCCAGGGTCTGCTGACGCTGCTGGACGTGGGCGAGGCGGCCTCGCGCGTGCTGCTGGCCTGGAACACCTGCGCCGGGCTGTACCTGCTGTTCGCGCTGCACATGACCTGGGGCGCCACCCCGGCGCAGATGCAGCGCCGCGCCGTGCGCCAGGAAGAGGGCCGCGGCCTGGTGCTGGTGCTGACGGTGGCGGCGGCGGTGGCGGTGCTGCTGGCGGTGGCCTCGCAGCTGGTGGCGGTGAAACACCTGTCGGCGCTGCAGAGGCAACCGCACATCGCGCTGGCGGCACTCACGGTGGTCAGCAGCTGGCTCTTCACGCAGGCGCTGTTCGCGGTGAACTACGCGCACGATTTCTATCTGTCGCGGGCCATCGGACGCGCCGACGTGCTGAGCTTTCCTGGCACCCACGAACCCACCTACGGAGACTTCTTCTACTTCGCCTGCACCATCGGCATCGCAGGCCAGACCTCGGACGTGTCGTTCACCGGCCGCTACCTGCGCCCGGTGGGCACGCTGCACAGTGTGCTGGCCTATTTCTTCAATACGGCCGTGCTGGCCCTGACGATCAACGTGGCCGCCGGTCTCTTCTAGAGACGAACGGACCATGGACATCTCTCGCAAGCAGTTCTGCGCTAGCCTGGCCGGCGCCACCGTCACGCTGTGGCTTCAAGGTTGCGGCGGCGGTGGCGGCGGCGGCGGCAGCAGCACCCCGCCGCCGGGCGGCGGCGGTGGTGGCGGCGGCGCGATCTGCGGCGCCGGCACCAGCAACATCACCGGCAACCACGGCCACACCCTGACCATCCTGCGCGCCGACCTCGACTCGGCCACCAACAGGACCTACACGCTGTCGGTCGGCAACGGTCACACCCACACCGTCACCTTCACGCCGGCGCAGCTCACGCTGATGAAGAACGCCGGCTCGGTCACCGTCACCTCCAGCAACGACTCCGGCCACGACCACGACGTGACGGCCAGCGTGGCCGCCAGCTGCGCGTGAAGAACTAGTCGATCGTCACCTTCGCGTCCTTCACGAGGCGCGCGAACTTCTCGGTGTCGGCCTTGATCTGGGCCGCCATCTGATCGGGGCTGTTGCCCACCGGCTCGGCCCCGATCTCCTGCAGGCGCGCGCGGAACTCGGGCGCGCCCAGCAGCTTCACGATCTCGGCGTTGAGCCGCGCGACGATCTCCCTGGGCGTCGCGGCCGGCGCCAGCACGCCGAACCAGGTGCCGGTGGCGATGCCCTTCACGCCGGCCTCCTCCAGCGTCGGCACCTCGGGCAGCGCGCTGGAGCGCTGGCCCGTGGTCACCGCCAGCGCCCTCAGCTTGCCGGCCTTGATGTGCGGCAGCACCGGCGTCACGGTGTCGAAGGACATCGTGATCTGTCCGCCGATCAGGTCGGTGGTGAGCGGGCCGCTGCCCTTGTACGGGATGTGGCCGATGCGCGTTCCGGTGAGGTTCTCGAACTGCGTGCCGATCAGGTGCTGCGCGGTGCCGTTGCCGTTGCTGCCGTAGCTCAGCTTCTCGGGCGCCGCCTTGGCCTGCGCCACCAGCTCGGCGACGTTCTTCGCCGGGTTGTTCGCGTTGACGACCAGCACGTTGGGCACCAGCGCCACCGTGCTGACCGGCGCGAAGTCCTTCGCGAAGTCGTACGGCAGCTTGCGGTAGACGCTGCTCGCGATGGTGTGGTGCACCGCGCCCATCAGCAGCGTGTAGCCGTCGGGGCGGCTCTTCGCGACCAGGTCGGCACCCAGCGTCGCGCCGGCGCCCGGCTTGCTCTCGACGACCACCGGCTGGCCCAGCGCGGCCTGCAGCCGGTCGGCGAGCGCACGCGCCAGCACGTCGGTGGTGCCGCCCGGCGGGAAGGGCACGACCAGCGTGACCGGCTTCGCGGGCCAGGCCTGGGCCAGCACGGGGCCGGCGACAGCCGCCAGCACCAGCAGCAGAAGGAAACGCATGCGGATCATGGAGGCTTCTCCTCGTTCAGGCGCGGCCCAGCGCGTCGCACACCGCCGCCGTCACCTGCGCGGTGGTGGCCTTGCCGCCGAGGTCGCGCGTGTGCAGCGCCGGGTTCGCGGTGACGCTCTCGATGGCGCGCATCAGCCGCGCCGCCGGCACCGCCTCGCCCAGGTGCTCCAGCAGCATCACGGCGCTCCAGAAGGTGCCGATGGGATTCGCCAGGCCCTGGCCCATGATGTCGAAGGCCGAGCCGTGGATCGGCTCGAACATGCTCGGGTAGCGGCGCTCGGGGTCGATGTTGCCGGTGGGCGCGATGCCCAGGCTGCCGGCCAGCGCCGCCGCCAGGTCGGACAGGATGTCGGCGTGCAGGTTGGTCGCGACCACGGTGTCGATGCTCGCCGGCCGGTTCACCATGCGCGCGGTCATCGCGTCGACCAGTTCCTTGTCCCAGCGCACGTCGGGGAAGTCGGCCGCGACGGCCTTGGCCACCTCGTCCCACATCACCATCGCATGGCGCTGCGCGTTGCTCTTGGTGACGACGGTCAGCTGCCTGCGCGGCCGGCCCTGCGCCAGCCTGAACGCGAAGCGGATCACGCGCTCGACGCCGACGCGCGTCATGATGCTGACGTCGGTGGCCACCTCGATCGGGTGCCCCTGGTGCGCACGGCCGCCGACGCCGGCGTACTCGCCCTCGGAGTTCTCGCGCACGATCACCCAGTCCAGGTCCTTGGGCGCGCAGCGCTTCAGCGGCGCGTCGATGCCGGGCAGGATGCGCGTGGGCCGCACGTTGGCGTACTGGTCGAAGCCCTGGCAGATCTTCAGCCGCAGGCCCCACAGCGTGACGTGGTCGGGGATGTGCGGGTCGCCGGCGCTGCCGAACAGGATGGCGTCCTTGGCGCGCAGCGCGTCCAGCCCGTCGGCGGGCATCATCTCGCCGTGGGCACGGTACCAGTCGCCGCCCCAGCCGAAGTCCTCGAACTCGAAGCGGAAGCCGCCGTCGTGCGCGGCGAGTGCATCCAGCACGGTGGCGCCGGCGGGCACCACCTCCTTGCCGATGCCGTCGCCGGGGATGGTGGCGATGCGGTAGGTCTTCATGCGCGGGTCTCCTGGTGCCGGAATGGCGGCGATGATCCGGTCGCCATGGGTTGAGAACGGTGCCTTAGAGTTGAGGCATCCTTAACTTCAGGTTGTCAGCGATGACCCGCGCGCTGCAGGCCGCCGAGCTCGGCTTCTTCGCCACCGTGGCGGGCGCCGGCAGCCTCAGCGCCGCGGCGCGCGAGCTGGGCGTGAGCACCGCCGCCGTGAGCAAGCGGCTGGCGCAGATGGAGCAGCGCCTGGGGCTGGCACTGCTGGCGCGCACCACGCGCCGCATGGGCCTCACGCCCGAGGGCGAGCTGGTGCTGGAGCACGCGCGGCGCGTCGCCAGTGAAGTCGACGCGCTGGAACAGCGCCTGGGTGCGGCCAGGGGCGTGCCGCAGGGCCTGCTGCGCATCAACGCCACGCTCGGCTTCGGCCGCAGCCACGTCGGCCCGGTGATCGGCCGCTTCATGCGCCGGCATCCGCAGGTGGAGGTGCAGCTGCAGCTCAGCGTGAACCCGCCGCCGCCGAGCGAGGACGCGTGGGACCTCAACATCCGCTTCGGCCCGCCACCCGACGGGCGCGTGATCGCGCGGCTGCTGGCGCGCAACCGGCGCCTGCTGTGCGCCGCGCCGGCGTACCTGGCGCGCGCCGGCACGCCGCGCACGCCGGCGGAGCTGGCGCGCCACAACTGCATCGGCATCCGCCAGGGCGGGCCGGACGATCCCGCCTATAACACCTGGCGCCTCACGCCGGCCAAGGGCCGCAGTCCGGCCACGCAGAGCGTGAAGGTGCGCGGCAACCTCAGCACCAACGACGGCGAGATCGCGGTGCTGTGGGCGCTGGAAGGCCATGGCATCCTGATGCGCGCCGAGTGGGATGTGGCGCGCCACCTGAAGAGCGGCCGGCTCGTCGAGGTGCTGGCGGGCCATCGCACGCCCGATGCCGATCTCTACGCGGTGTGGCCGCAGCGCCACCAGCACAGCACGCGCGTGCGCGCCTTCGTCGACTTCATCGCCACCTCGTTTCCGCCACTGGAGCGCGGCGCCTGAGCTCGACAGAATCACGCGATGACAAGCCCCTCCTTCGACGCCGCCACGCTCGCGCGCCGCCCCGACGCGCTCTCGGGCGGCTCACGCCGCATCCCCATCGATACCCCGCACGGCCGCTTCGAGGTGTGGACGCGGCGGATCGGCCACAACCCGCGCATCCGCCTGCTGCTGCTGCACGGCGGCCCCGGCGCCACCCACGAATACTTCGAACCCTTCGAGAGCTACCTGCCCGCGGCCGGCATCGAGTTCATCTACTACGACCAGCTCGGCTCGCACCGCAGCAGCCAGCCCGACATCCCGGACCTGTGGGACACCGCGCGCTTCGTCGGCGAGGTCGAGCAGGTGCGGCAGGCGCTCGGCCTGGACGCCGGCAGCTTCTTCCTGCTGGGCCACAGCTGGGGCGGCATCCTGGCGCTGGAGTACGCGCTGGCGCACGGCCAGCACCTGAAGGGGCTGGTGATCAGCAACATGATGAGCAGCATCCCGGCCTACAACCGCTATGCGCAGGAGGTGCTGATGCCGGCGATGGACCCGGCCGCCCTGGCCGGCATCCAGGCGCTGGAGGCCGCCGGCGACACCGGCAACCCGCGCTACATGGAGCTGCTGCTGCCGCACCACTACGAGCACCACGTGCTGCGCCTGCCGCACGCGCAGTGGCCCGATCCGGTGCAACGCGCCTTCGCGCACCTGAACCCGAACGTCTACGTGCCGATGCAGGGCCCGAGCGAGCTCGGCGCCAGCGGCAAGCTGGCCGACTGGGACCGCAGCGACGCGCTGCCGCGGCTGGGCATGCCCACGCTCGTGATCGGCGCCGAGCACGACACGATGGACCCCGCGCACCTGCGCGCGATGGCGCGTGCGCTGCCGCGTGGCCGCTACCTGCACTGTGCGCAGGGCAGCCACATGGCGATGTACGACGACCAGGCCACCTACATGCAGGGCCTGGTGGAGTTCCTGCTCGAGCACGCCTGAAGCGCGCGGCGCCCGGCGCGCCGGGTGAATCGTCCTCACGCACTCGCTTGCAACCGGTTGCCGGCCGGGCCGTCCGCGCGGCGCACACTGCCGCCGCATGCGAACCGTCGAAGACAGCACCCTCTGGCGCATCAGCGCCTACGAGCGCTGGCGCGAGGAGAACGGCAACAGCGGCTTCGCCGCGCTGACGCCGTCGACCGTGCTGCCCACCACGCTCAATGCCGAGCTCGCGCTGCTGGAGCGCCGCCAGCTGCGCGGCGACGTGCTGGAGGTGATGGCCGCCTGCATGCGCCAGCGCGACAGCGCGCTGGTGCTGCTGCGCCACCGCGACCTGGTCTGGCCGCTGACCCTGTTCCCGCGCAGCAACCTGTACCACGTGCCGCGGCCCCTCATCGACTCGCTGCAGAACGGCAGCCGCGACCTGGAGGTGCTGTCGGTCGAGCCGCCGGGCCTGCGGCCGCCGGGGCACGTGATGACCGAGCGCATCGCCGATGCCTCCGGCTACCGCCCGCTGGTGCCGCTGCTGTGGGCCCTGGCGCTCAACGCCCCGCAGTCGCACCTGCTCAGCGACATCGCCGGGCGCGCCGCCTACTGGGTCTCGGCCGAGTTCGCCAGCACCGGAATCGCGCACGCCGGCGCGATGGGGCCGGTGCTGAAGCGGCTGCGCCAGGGCGTGGCTTCGCTGGACGACATCGCGCGCTGGCCCGGCATGGACGCCGAACGCGCGGCGCGCCTGCTCAACGGCCTGTACCTGCAGGGTGGCCTGATCGTGCTGCGCAGCCACCGTGCGGCCAAGGAAGGCCGCCGCCGCGGCATCCTCGACTGGTTCAAGCGGCGCAGCTGACCAGCGGGAAGTGGCAGGCCACCTGCCGCGCGCTGCCGGCTTCGACCGCGCGCAGCAACGGCCTCTCGGTGCGGCAGCGTTCGGTGGCCGCCGGGCAGCGCGGGTGGAAGCGGCAGCCGGCCGGCGGATCGAGCGGGCTCGGCGGGTCGCCCTGCAGCAGCACGCGCGCACGCTCGCCGGCGCCGTGCGGCCGCGGCACGGCGCCGATCAACGCCGCGGTGTAGGGGTGGGCCGGCGCGGCATAGAGGGCGTCGGTCGGCCCGATCTCGACGATGCCGCCCAGCACCATCACCGCGGTTCGCGTGGACACCTGGCGCACCACGCTGAGGTCGTGCGCGATGAACAGCAGCGTCAGGCCGAGCCGCTCCTGCAGGTCGGCCAGCAGGTTCAGCACCTGGGCCTGGATCGAGACGTCGAGCGCGGACACCGGCTCGTCGGCGATCACGAGCCTGGGGTTCAGGGCCAGCGCGCGCGCAATGCCGATGCGCTGGCGCTGGCCGCCGCTGAACTCGTGCGGGAAGCGCTCCATCTGCTCGGGCAGCAGGCCCACCAGCGACGCCAGCTCCAGCACGCGCGCGCGGCGCGCCGCGGCGTCGTGCGTGCCGTGAACCACCAGCGGCTCCGCGATCAGCTCGCCGACGCGGCGGCGCGGGTTCAACGACGCGTAGGGGTCCTGGAACACCATCTGGAACTGAGGCCGCAGCGGCCGCAGCGCCCGTTGCGACAGCGCGGTGATGTCGCGCCCGTCGAAGCGCAGCCTGCCGGCGCTGGGCTCCAGCAGGCGCACCAGGCAGCGCGCCAGCGTGCTCTTGCCGCAGCCCGACTCGCCCACCAGGCCCAGCGTCTCGCCCGGCATCACCGCCAGCGACACCCCGTCCACCGCGACGAGGCGGCGCCGGCCGCCGGCCGAGAAGCGGCCACCGACGAAGAACTGCTTCGTCAGGCCGTCGGCTTCGAGCAGCGGCGCGTTCATCGGCTCATCACGCAGGCGACGGCGTGGCCGCCCGTGTCCACCAGCGGCGGCACCTGCGCCCGGCACACGTCGGCCGCCTGTGCGCAGCGCGGCGCGAAGGCGCAGCCGGCTGCGCGTTCGTGCAGCGCCGGCGGCGCGCCGCCGATCGACGGCAGCCGGCGCGGCCGCGCACCGTCCAGCGGCGGGATGCTGCCGAGCAGCCCGCGCGTGTAGGGATGGCGCGGCGCATCGAGCAGCGCACGCACCGTTCCGCCTTCGACCACGCGGCCGGCATACATCACCTGCACGCGGTCGGCGATCTCGGCCACCACGCCCATGTCGTGCGTCACCAGCACCACCGCCAGCTGCAACTCGCGCCGCAGCCGATCGAGCAGCGCCAGGATCTGCGCCTGCACCGTGACGTCGAGCGCGGTGGTCGGCTCGTCGGCGATCAGCAACGAGGGCCGGCACGACAGCGCCATCGCGATCACCGCGCGCTGGCGCATGCCGCCCGAGAGCTGGTGGGGGAAGCGTTCGAACTGCGCGGCCGGGCTGGGCAGGCCGACCGCGGCGAGCAGTTCCACCGCGCGCGCTTTCGCCGCCGCGCGCGACAAGGGCTCGTGCAGCCGGATCTGCTCGACGATCTGCGCGCCCACCGTGTACACCGGCGTCAGCGCGGTCATCGGATCCTGGAACACCATCGCGATCTGCCCGCCGCGCAGCGCGCGCAGCTCGCGCCCGGGCAGCCCGACGAGCTCGCGCCCGCGGAAGCGCACCGAGCCTGCGACCTGCGCCGAAGGCCCCAGCAGCCCCAGCACGCTCATCAGGCTCACCGACTTGCCCGAGCCCGACTCGCCCACCACGCCCAGCACTTCGCCGGCTGCGATCTCGAACGAGACCCCATCCACCGCCACCAGCGGGCCGCGCTCGGTGGCAAACGTGACGCGCAGGTCGCGCACCTGCAGCAGCGGCTCAGTGGCTGTCATCGCGTACCCGCGGGTCGATGAAGGCGTAGGCGGCGTCCACCACCGCGTTCGCCGCGACGACGAAGAACGAGGCCACCATCACCGTGGCCATGATCACCGGCAGGTCCAGCGAATGCAGCGCCTCGTAGGTGAGCTTGCCCAGGCCGGGCAGCCCGAAGACCACCTCGGTGAGCAGCGCGCCGCCGCCCACCAGCGCACCGAAGTCCAGCCCGAACAGCGTCACCACCGCCAGCAGCGAGCTGCGCAACGCGTGGCGGCGCAGCACCTGGCCCTCGGAAAGGCCCTTGGCGCGCGCGGTGCGGATGTAGTCCTGCCCCTGCGCCTCCACCAGCGCGCCGCGCAGCACGCGGCCGTAGAGGCCGACGTAGAGCACGGCCAGCGTGAACCACGGGATCACCAGCGCCAGCAGCCAGCCCCTGGGGCTCTCCGAGAACGGCACGTAGCCCAGCGGCGGCACCCACGAGAACAGCCAGGTGTCGTGCCAGCGGCTCTGCGTCACGAGGTTCATCACCGCGCCCAGCCAGTAGACCGGCATCGAGATGCCGACGAGGCCGATCACCATCAGCATGCGGTCCAGCCAGCTGCCGCGCGCCGCGGCCGCGGCCAGGCCGATGGCCAGCGCGCCCGCCACCCACAGCACCGCCGCGCCGCCCACCAGGGACAGCGTCACCGGCAGCGCGGCCGTGATCTGCGGCATCACCTGCTCGCCGCGGTTCATGAACGAGGTGAGGTCCTGCGTGACGAAGAGGCGCTTCATCAGGATCACGTACTGCACCGGCAGCGGCCGGTCGAGCCCGAAGTCGTGCCGCACCGCGGCCAGCGTCTCGGGCGCCGCGTTCTTGCCGGCGATGCGCGCGGCGGGGTCGGTGCCGGGCGTGGCGAAGAAGATCGCGAAGGTGATCACGCTGATGCCGGCCATCACGAACAGCATCTGGGCGAAGCGCCGCAGCAGCATCCCCGTCACGGGTGCACCCTGCGCGCCACGCGCGGTCCCGCCGGGCGGGAATTCGCGCTCGGGAAACCCTCGCCGCTCATGCCGCCGCCTTCGTCTTCAGCACCAGCCGCGGATCCATCGCGTCGCGCAGCGCATCGCCCAGCAGGTTCAGCGCCAGCACCGTGAGCACGATCGCGAGCCCGGGTGCCAGCGCCACCACCGGCCGCGTGTACAGCAGCGCCAGGCCGTCCTGGATGATGGTGCCCCAGCTGGCGTTCGGCGGCTGCACGCCGATCGACAGGAAGCTCAAGGCGCTCTCGGTGAGCATGTTCACGGCCAGCAGCAGCGGTGCGCTCACCAGCAGCGCGGGCGCGACGTTGGGCAGGATGTCCACGCGCAGGATGCGCGCCGTGGGCACGCCCAGTACCAGCGCGGCCTGCACGAACTCGGCCTTGCGCAAGCCCAGCACCTGCGCGCGCACCGGCCGCGCACTGTAGGGCGTGCAGACGAGGCCGATGATCAGCGCCGGCAGCATCAGGCTGTCGGCCTCGATCACGAACGGGCCGACATGCACGCCGCTGCCGATCGTGACGATGGCCAGGCTGATCGCCAGCAGGTAGACGGGGAAGGCCCACAGCACGTCGAGCGTGCGCGACACCACCGCGTCGATCCAGCCGCCGAACCAGCCGGCGACGATGCCCAGCAGCGCGCCCATCGCCAGGCACAGCAGCGTGGCCGTGCCGGCGACGATGAGTGAGGCGCGCGCGCCGTACAGCAGCCGCGCCGCCACGTCGCGGCCCTGGCTGTCGGCACCCAGCAGGTACTGCGCGCGGCCGGTGGGGCCGATCGGCGTCTGGCCCAGGCCCAGCCCTTCGGTGCTTTCCTCGATCACCGCGCGCTTCACGCCGTCGATCTCGATCTCGGCGCTGATGTGGCTGCTGAAGGGGTCGCTGCGCGCGACGTGTTCGGCGTACCAGGGGGCGGCGAGCGCGAGGACGACGATCACCGCCAGCAACAGCACCGCCACCCATGCGCTGGCGTCGCGGGCCAGGCGCGCCAACACCGGCCGCCACAAGCTCGACGCACCAGCGTCCGAGCCCTCCAACGGCCGCCGCGGATCCGGCTCCGCCGGTCCGCCAGCGGCGCCCCCCTGGGGGGGAGCGCCGAAGGCGCTACGGGGGGGGTTCACTTCACCCAGGCCTTGCCGAACATGAAGTAGGTTTGACCGCTGAAGGTGTAGTTGCCCAGGCGCTTGCTGACGAAGTCCACCTGCTTCGGGTTGAACACCACCGCGGCCGCGGCCGTGTCGGTGACGCGGCGGTCCACCGCGGCCCACAGGCGCGCGGCCTCGGCGGGGTCGGTCAGGCTGGTCGCGGCCGCTTTCGCCATCTCGGCATCCAGCGCCTTGTCGCACAGGCCCGGGATGTTGATCGACGAATCGCTGCCCTCGCGGAAGCTGGCGCAGGAGAACAGCACGTTGAGGAAGTTCGACGGCGCCGGGTAGTCCTGGTACCAGGTGGTGACGCTGATCTGCACCTGGTTCTTGGTGTTCTGGATGTAGGTGAACTGGATGTTCGACGAGATCGACTTCAGCGCCGCGTCGTAGCCCAGCTCGCGCAGCACGCTCTGCAGGTAGATGCCGAGGGCCTTCTCCACCGCGCGGTCGCTGGCGACGATGGTGACCTTCTGCCCCACGGTGCCCGACTCCTTCACCAGCTGCTTCGCACGCGCCAGGTCCGCACCCGCCCAGGTCTTGCCCGGTGCCTTGGTCCACGGGCAGTAGGGCTCGTAGCCCATGAAACCCGGCGGCAGCACCTGGCAGGTGACGCTCGCCAGCTTGGCACCGCCGAAGATCTTCACCATCGCCGCGCGGTCCAGCGCCAGGTTCACCGCCTGGCGCACGCGCAGGTCGTTGAACGGCGCCAGGCGCACGTTCATCGGGATGTAGTACATCGCGGTCAGCGGCGAGATCTTCAGCTGGTCGGCACGCTTGGTCGAGAGTTCGGGCAGGCGGTCGGCCGGCAGCGGGTCGAAGGTCCAGTCGGCCTGGCCGTTGGCGATGGCGGTGACCTCGTCCTCCTCGCCGAGGCCGAAGTCGTAGTCGACCTCGTCGACATAGCCGTCGGGCTGCGCGTCCTCGCTCCACAGCCTGAAGTGCGGGTTGCGCGCGATCTTCATCTGCTTCTTCGGGTCGTAGCTGACGATGCGGTAGGCCCCGGTGCCGGGCAGCGGGGCCACGCCCACGTCCTTGGCCGGGCTGTCGGCCGGCACGATGGAGGCATGCGCGAACGCGAGCTTGTGGAAGAACTCGGCGTCGGGCGCCACCAGGTTGAAGGTGACGGTGCCGGCCTTCGCATCGCCCGCAACGCCACCCGCCAGGGTGCAGGTGGCCGGCGCCTTCAGGCAGGCGTCGGCGCCGACGATGCCGGCGTAGAAGGTGCCCGAGGTCGGCGAGCTCACCTTGAAGATGCGGCGGAAGCTGGCCACCACGTCATCGGTCGTCAGCTCCTTGCCGGTGCTGAACCGGATGCCCTTGCGCAGCTTGAAGACGTAGCGCTTGCCGCCGTTCTCGGGCTTCGGGATCGCCTCGGCCAGGTCCGGCACGATCGTGAAGGCCTCGGTGCCGGGCGCCTTCTTGAAGGCCACCAGGCCGTCGTAGACGTGCTGGTAGATCTGCGAGTACTGCAGGGTGTAGTTGACCTGCGGGTCGATGGTGCCGCCCGCGCCGCTGGCCAGGAGCCGCATCTTGCCGCCGCGGTGCGGGTCGTTCGGGCCCGGGCTGCCCTGGGCCAGCGCGGCCACCGGAAGAAGCGAGACGAGGGCCGCGGCAGCGGCCAGGCGCAGGAAGGACTTCAGGGTCATCGGAACAGCCTCATCGGTGGCGCGGCGGATTCTGCCCGACCCCTCGCAAGCGGCATGCCGTGACAATCCCGCCCGTGACGCCCGTTTCGCAGCCTCCGCGCGTGCTCTCGCTCATCCCGCCGATGACGCAGCTGAACACGCCCTACCCGTCCACCGCCTACCTCACCGGCTTCCTGCGCTCGCGCGGCGTGCAGGCGGCGCAGGAAGACCTGGCGCTGGCGCTGATCCTGAAGCTGCTGTCGCGCGCAGGGCTGGCGGAGATCCGGCACACCTTCGGCGACGCCTATCCCGCCTACGACGCCACCATCGACCGCAGCATCGCCTTCCTGCAGGGCCGCGACCCGACGCTGGCGCACCGCATCGCCAGCCGCGCCTTCCTGCCCGAAGGCCCGCGCTTCGCAGCGCTCGAGGCCTACCCCGACGCGCAGCACGACCCCGACGCCGACCCGCTCGCCTGGGCCTTCGGCACGCTGGGCACGCACGACCGCGCGCGCCACCTCGCGACGCTGTACTTGAACGACATCGCCGACGCGGTGCGCGCCCACGTGGACCCGCGCTTCGAATTCGTGCGCTACGCCGAAAGCCTGGCGATGAGCCAGCCGAGCTTCGACCCGCTGGCCGACGCGCTGGCCGCGCCGCCGAATGCGCTCGACGGCTGGCTGCAGCAGCTCACGGTCGACGCGCTGCAGCGCCATGCGCCCACCGTGGTGCTGCTGTCGGTGCCCTTCCCCGGCTCGGTCTACGGCGCCTTGCGCATCGCGCAGGCGGTGAAGGCGCACGACGCCTCGATCGTCACCGTGCTCGGCGGCGGCTACGTCAACACCGAGCTGCGCGAACTGGCCGAGCCGCGTGTCTTCGACTTCGTCGACTACGTGACGCTCGACGCCGGCGAGCGGCCGCTGCTGGCGCTGCTGGAGCACCTGCAGGGCAGGCGTTCCGCGCAGCGCCTGGTGCGCACCTTCCGACGTGACGGCGGCGCGGTGCGCTACGTCAACTTCGTCGAGCCCGACGTGCCCTTCGAGGACGTGGGCACGCCCACCTGGGACGGCCTGCCGCTCCCGCGCTACCTGTCGCTGCTGGACATGCTGAACCCGATGCACCGCCTGTGGAGCGACGGGCGCTGGAACAAGCTCACCGTGGCGCACGGCTGCTACTGGAAGAAGTGCAGCTTCTGCGACGTGGGGCTCGACTACATCGGCCGCTACGACGCCGCCACCGCCGGGACCTTGTGCGACCGCATCGAGAGAATCGTCGCCGAGACCGGCCAGACCGGCTTCCACTTCGTCGACGAGGCCGCGCCGCCGAAGAGCCTGAAGGCACTGGCCGCCGAGATCGAGAGGCGCCGGCTCTCCATCAGCTGGTGGGGCAACATCCGCTTCGAGAAGACCTTCACCCCGGCGCTGTGCCGGCAGCTCGCCGACAGCGGCTGCATCGCGATCAGCGGCGGGCTCGAGGTGGCCAGCGACCGGCTGCTGGCGCTGATGAAGAAGGGCGTCTCGGTGGACCAGGTGGCGCGCGTCACCAAGGCCTTCGCCGATGCCGGCGTGCTGGTGCACGCGTACCTGATGTACGGCTTCCCGACGCAGACGGTGCAGGACACCGTGGATGCGCTGGAGCTGGTGCGCCAGCTGTTCGGCAACGGCTGCATCCACTCCGGCTTCTGGCACCGCTTCGCCTGCACGGTGCACTCGCCCGTGGGGCAGGACCCGGCCGCCTACGGCGTCACGCTGCGGCCCCTGCCGCCCGGCGCGTTCGCGAAGAACGACGTGGGTTTCGACGACCCCACCGGCACCGACCACGACACGCTGGGCCGCGGCCTGAAGAAGGCCATCTACAACTACATGCACGGCATCGGGCTCGACGAGGACGTGCGCGCCTGGTTCGATGGGCCGGTGCCGAAACCGCTGGTGGCGCGGCGGCGCATCGAACGGGCGCTGGCCGCTTCCTGACGTCGCTCGTCCTGCGCCGGCAGGACGGGCACCGCCGCGCCGCGCCGGCCGGGTGGCACCATCCGGCGCGGCGCCCACGGCGCGGAGGAGCCACGATGACCACCGAACCCCACACCCTGGCGGCGCCGTCGCGCCGCGCGCTGCTGGGCCACGCCGCCGGCCTCGCGGTCGCCGCGTGGGCCCCGCCGCTGCGCGGCGCCGAGGCGCCGACACTGCCCACGGCCGACGCCGATCGGCTGGCCGGCATGGTGCACGACGCGCTGAAGTCGAAGAACGTGCCGGGCGCCGCGGTGGCGCTGGTGATCGACGGCCGCATCGCGCACGTGAAGGCCTACGGGCTGGCGCAGGTGGCGCCCGCGCGGCCGGCCACGCCCGCGATGCGCTGGGCCATCGGCTCGATCAGCAAGCAGTTCCTCGCGGTGGCCTTGCTGATGCTGGAGGCCGAGGGGCGGGTCGCGCTGGACGAACCCGTGCGTCGCCACCTGCCGGACCTGGGGCCGGCCGGCGAAGCCACGCTGCGCCAGCTGCTCTCGCACACCGCGGGGCTGCGCGACTACTACCCGCAGGACTACTTCCTGCCGATGATGCGCGAGCCGGTCGAGCGGGCCGCGCTGCTGGAGCGCTGGGCCCGGCGCCCGCTGGACTTCAGGCCCGGCGACGCCTGGCAGTACAGCAACACCGGCTACGCCGTCGCCGGCGCGGTGCTGGAGAAGGCGAGCGGCCAGCCGCTGTTCGAATTCCTGAAGGCGCGGGTGTTCGTGCCGCTGGGCATGCGGTCCGTGATCGACATCGACCGCGGGCCCTTCGGCCCCGACGATGCCAGCGGCCACACCGCGCCCGCGCTCGGCGCGCCGGTGGCGGCGCCGCGCGAGGCGCCCGGCTGGCTGTTCGGGGCGGCCGAGCTGGCGATGACGCCCGAGGACCTGGCGCGCTGGAACGTGGCGATGATCGAACAGCGGCTGCTGGCGCCCGCGGGCTGGCGCAGCTTCGCCACCGACACGCGCCTGAACGACGGCAGCGGCACGCGCTACGGCCTGGGCGTGCAGGTGCGGACGGTCTCGGAGCAGCGGCTGCTGAAGCACGACGGCGCGGTCTCCGGCTTCATCGCCCGCAACACCGTGCTGCCCGGCCAGCGCGCGGCCCTGACGGTGCTGACCAACAGCGACGCCGCCGACGCCGCCAGCGCGGTGGCCGATCCGCTGGAGAACTGGCTGGTGCACGACTGGCTGCCGGCCGACCGCGCGGCCACGGCCAGGGACCGCGCGATCCTCGAAGGCCTGCGCCGCGGCGAGCTCGACCGCAACCGCTTCACCGACAACGGCAACGCGAACCTCGGCGCGGCCGCGCTGGCATCCCTGGCGCAGGCGCTGCGCGCCGCCGGCGCGCTGAAGGTCTTCGAGCTCACCTGGCGCAGCACGCGCGGCGGCATGGACGCGCGCTACTACCACGCCGAACTGGCCGAACGTTCACTGGCGGTGGCCACGCGCACCTGGCCCGACGGGCGCATGGAGCAGTTCCTGGTGGGCCCGGAGTAGCGGCAGGACGTCCGATCAGTTACAAAACTACAGAACACAGTTTCTGCAGAGGCAAGAACCGTCCAGGTGAGTTCCGTGATTTTCGCTTGCTAGCTGGATGTTGAAGTAGTAGAACTACATCACCTCGCCGCACGAGCGAGACCTTCGACACTCAGGAGACATGATGAACCTGGACCTTTCCCGGCGGCTTCCGCGCGCCTTCGCGCTGCTCGCCGGCGTGGCCTTCGCGCTGGCCGCCCGGGCCACGCCCGACACCCACGTCAGCAACAAGCAGAGCTTCGCCACCGACACGATCTACCAGATCGTCACCGACCGCTTTGTCGACGGCAACGCCGCCAACAACCCGACCGGCGGCGCCTTCAGCGCCGGCTGCACGCAGCTCAAGCTCTACTGCGGCGGCGACTGGCAGGGGATCATCAACAAGATCAACGACGGCTACCTCACCGGGATGGGGATCACCGCGATCTGGATCTCGCAGCCGGTGGAGAACATCACCGCGCTGATCAACTACAGCGGCACCATCAACGCCGCGTACCACGGCTACTGGGCGCGCGACTTCAAGAAGCCGAACCCGGCCTACGGCACGGTGGCCAACTTCCAGAGCCTGATCGCCGCGGCACACGCGCAGAACATCAAGGTCATCATCGATTTCGCGCCCAACCACACCTCGCCGGCCGACCCCGCCAACGCGGCCTTCGCCGAGAACGGCCGGCTCTACGACAACGGCACGCTGCTCTCGTCCTACGGCAGCGACCCCGGCAACTTCTTCCACCACAACGGCGGCAGCGACTTCTCGTCGCTGGAGAACGGCATCTACAAGAACCTGTTCGACCTGGCCGACCTGAACCACAACAACGCCACCGTCGACACCTACTTCCGCAACGCGATCAAGGTCTGGCTGGACCTCGGCATCGACGGCATCCGGATGGACGCCGTGAAGCACATGCCCTTCGGCTGGCAGAAGACGCTGATGTCCTACATCCACGGCTACAAGCCGGTGTTCAGCTTCGGCGAGTGGTTCCTGGGCGTCGGCGAGGTCGACCCGGCGAACCACTACCACGCCAACCGCAGCGGCATGAGCCTGCTCGACTTCCAGTACGCGCAGAAGGTGCGCCAGGTGCTGAAGGACGGCAGCGCCGACTTCACGAGCCTGGACGCCACCATCAGCGCCACCGCCACGCAGTACACGCAGGTGGGCGACCAGGTCACCTTCATCGACAACCACGACATGCCGCGCTTCCAGGTGACGGGTGCCAGCGGCCGCAAGCTGGAGCAGGCGCTGGCCCTCACGCTCACCTCGCGTGGCGTGCCGGCCATCTACTACGGCACCGAGCAGTACATGACGGGCACCGGCGATCCCGACAACCGCGCGAAGATGAACTCGTTCAGCACCACCACCACCGCCTACAAGGTGGTGGCAGCGCTGGCGCCGCTGCGCAAGAGCAACCCGGCCATCGCCTACGGCACGCAGGCGCAGCGCTGGCTCAACGGCAACATCTACATCTACGAGCGCAAGTTCGGCAACGCGGTGGCCGTGGTGGCGATCAACCGCGACCTGGTGAACTCGGCCAACATCGGCGGCCTGATCACGGCGCTGCCGGCCGGCACCTACACCGACAAACTGAGTGGCCTGCTCGGCGGCAACAGCATCACCGTGGGCGCCGGCGGCAGCGTGCCGATGTTCAACCTGGCCGCCGGCGGCGTGGCCGTGTGGTCCTACAGCCCGGCGATCACCACGCCCACGGTCGCGCACGTGGGCCCGATGCTGGGCAAGGCCGGCAACACGATCACCATCGACGGCCGTGGCTTCGGCAGCACCAAGGGCACGGTCTACATCGGCAGCACGCCGATCACCGGTGCGGCCATCACCTCGTGGGAAGCCACGCAGGTCAAGGCCGTGGTGCCGGCGATGACGGCCGGCATCTACCCGGTGAGCATCACCACCTCGGGCGCGGTGGCCAGCAATGCGTATGCGGGCTACGAGGTGCTGAGCGGCGGGCAGGTGACGGTGCGCTTCGTGGTCAACAACGCCACCACGGTGCCGGGCGAGAACGTCTACCTCACCGGCAACACCTTCGAGCTGACCAACTGGAGCGCCACGGCCCCGCTGGGCGCGCTCTTCAACCAGGTGGTCTACGCCTACCCCAGCTGGTACACCGACGTCAGCGTGCCGGCTTGCGCCAGCCTGCAGTTCAAGTTCATCAAGAAGTCCGGCGGCAGCACCGTGTGGGAAGGCGGCAGCAACCACAGCTACACGGCGCCCTGCACGGGCACCGGCACCACCGTGGTCAACTGGCAGCCTTGAAGACTGCAGGGTGGGATGGTTTGCAAATGCGAATCGTTCGCATTAGAGTCGTTCCGAACGAAGCACCCACCCCGCCGCCATGAAGGAACCGCCGATGAGCCTGCACGAGATCTACCGCCGCGCGATGCGGCTGCGCGCGCGCCGCCAGGACCTGGGTGCGGTGCTGCTGGTGCTGGCGGTGTCGGTGGTGGTGTTCCTGCTGCCGCAGCCGGCGCAGGCGCACCCGGTGGAGTGCGGCAAGGCCACCGGCATCGAGAAGCTGCGCTGCGAACGCCACGAGAAGATGGCCGCGGCCTGCGGCGCGCTGCAGGGCGAGGCGCACCACGCCTGCGACCGGCAGCACCTGCTGGCGAACCCGCTGGCCTGCGGCGGCCTGCCGGCCGCGGAGGCGCCGCGCTGCGAAGCCGAGAAGGCCGCCTTCAAGAACTGCGAAGCGAAGGCCGGGCGCGCCTTCATCGTCTGCGTGCGCGACACCATCAAGGAGAGCCCGATGGGGCCGCATTGAGCGGCGCCATCGAGCACGTCGCGCTGCCGGCCGAGGCGGCGGCGCGCTGGCTGGCGGCGCTGCAGCCGGCGCTGGCCGACGGCCTCTCGCGGACCCTGGTCGACCTGCCGCTGGACGCCGATGCCGTGCTGCGCACGGTGGCCTCTTCACCGGTCGCCGCCCGGCTCGAAGCCGCGCTCGGCCCCGCGCCCTGGTGCAACCTCTCGCAGAGCTGGCTGCGCCACGGTCGCCCGCCTCACAGCTGGCACCAGGACGGCGCACTGCGCCACGACTTCATGGCCCACTGGGGCCGCCCCGGCCCGGCCGACGCGCTGCTGGAGATGCGCACGCTGTGGATCGCGCTCACCCCGGGCTGCGGCCGCAACGCGCCCGGGCTGCAATGGGTGGACGCCGCGATCGACGGCCTGCTGCTGCCCACCGAGCTGACCCCCGACGCCGTGGCCGCGCGCTTCGGCAGCGCGTGCCTGCGCCACGCCGAACTCGAACCCGGCGACGCGCTGCTGTTCGACGGCCACTTGCTGCACCGCACATACCTGACGCCGACGATGAGCGGGGCGCGGTTGAGCCTGGAACTGCGCTTCTTCCGCGCCGCCGCGCTGCCGGCGCGCGTGGCAGGCGACACCGGCCGCACGCTGCGCTGAGCGCCGCGCCGCGTTGTTGCGCAGGCCGCAACGCAGCCTTGCCGCGCGGCCCGTTTTTCTTCGTCGGCTAACTCCCTAGATTGGCGTCACGCCCTTCAACCAGGAGTTCCCGATGAAAACCTCCATCCTCTTCGCCGCCGCGCTCGCCGCATGGGCCGCACTGCCCGGCGCCCATGGCGCAGAAGCTTCGCCCAGTCGCGCCGAGGTGCGGGCCGAGCTGCTGATCTGGCGCCAGTCCGGCCTGGCCGATCTGGCGCAGCAGGAAGTGCCGCCGCACACGACGCGCGAGTACCTGGCCGCCACGGCGCGCTACGAGGCACTGCGCCGTTCGCCGGCCTTCGCCGAGCTGGTGCGCACGCTGGGTGGCGCGCCCGCGCAGACGCTGGCCACGCGCGAGCCGGCCCCGGCCCGCTGAACGGCCCGGCGGCAGGGTTTCAGGCGTAACCGCGGGCACTGTTCCCGAAACGGCCACGCAACGCCCGGGCAGCGCAATACGGCCATCGAGCCGATGCTCGCAGCACCCGAGGAAACCGTGAGCCAATCCCCTGCCGCCCCTTCCGTTTCATCCTTCGACACCGACGTGCTCGTCGTCGGCGCCGGCCCCGCCGGCCTGACGCTAGCCGCCGGGCTGGCGTCGCAGCGCGTGCGCTGCCTCGTCATCGACCGCCAGGCCGAAGGCGCCAACACCTCGCGGGCGGCCGTCGTGCATGCCCGCACGCTGGAGGTGCTGGAGCGCATCGGCGCCACCGAGCCGCTGGTGGCGCGCGGCCTGAAGGCCGGCCGCTTCACCATCCGCGACCGCGACCGCGTGCTGGTGTCCATAGGCTTCCAGGCTCTGCCCACGCGCTACCCGTACACGCTGATGGTCTCGCAGGCCGAGACCGAACGCGTGCTGCTCGAGCGCCTGGCGGCACTCGGCGGGCAGGTGCAGCGCCCGCGCACCCTGGTGGACCTGCGCCAGGACGCCCACGGCGCCACCGCGGTGCTCGACGACGGGCAGCGCATCCGCGCCCGCTTCGTGGTCGGCGCCGACGGCATGCACAGCACGGTGCGCGAGCACGCCGGCATCGCCTTCGAAGGCGGCAGCTACGGCGAATCGTTCGTGCTGGCCGACGTGCAGCTGCGCGGCGGCGTGCCGCACGACGAGGTGATCCTGTACTTCTCGCCGGCCGGCATGGTGGTGGTGGCGCCGCTGCCGCACGGCCAGCACCGCATCGTCGCCACCGTCGACGTGGCGCCGGAACAGCCCGACGCCGCCTTCGTGCAGGCGCTGCTCGATGCGCGCGGGCCGCAGCGCGAGCGCGCGGTGGTCGAAGGACTCGTCTGGAGCTCGCGCTTCCGCGTGCACCACCGCATCGCCGCGCGCTACCGCGCGGGCCGCCTGCTGCTGGCCGGCGACGCGGCGCACGTTCACAGCCCGGCCGGCGGCCAGGGCATGAACATGGGCATCCTCGATGCGCTGGACCTCGCCGACGCGCTGGCCCGCGCACTGGCCGGCGATGGCGCCGCGCTGGACAGCTACGGCGCGCGCCGGCGCCCGGTGGCTGAGCAGGTGGTGGCGCTGGCCGACCGGCTCACGCGGCTGGCCACGGTGTCGCCCGGCCTGCGTGCGCTGCGCAACCTCGTGCTGGCGACGCTGGCCCGCCTGCCGCGCTTCCGGCGCCGGCTGGCCTGGCGGCTGTCGGGCCTGGTCTACCGCTGAAACGGAGTGGAGGCCGCCATGGACCAGCTGCGGGCGATGCGCACCTTCGCGCGCGTGGTCGACGAGGGCAGCTTCGCCGCGGCCGCGCGCGCCCTCGACATCGCGCCCGCGGCGGCCACGCGCACCATCGCCGACCTCGAGAACCACCTCGGCGCGCGCCTGATGACGCGCACCACGCGCCGCCTGGCGCTCACCGGCATCGGCCAGCGCTACCTCGAGCGCGCCCGCGCCATCCTGCACGACATCGACGAGGCCGCCGCGCTGGTCAGCGCCGCGCATGCCGAAGCCCGCGGCGAGCTGCGCATCGTGGCGCCGGGCGGCTTCGCGCTGCGCCAGCTGGGGCCGCGGCTGGCGCGCTTCCACGCGGCGCACCCGCGCGTGAGCGTCGACCTCGCGGCCCGCGACCGGGTGCAGGCCCCGGAGGACGGCCGCGACATCAGCATCGTGGTCACGCGCGAGCCGCTCGATGGCGAGTTCGTGGCGCGACCGCTGGCGCGCTCGGAAGTGATCGCCTGCGCGCTGCCCGCGCTGCTGGACCGCATCGGCCGGCCGCAGCACCCGTCCGAGCTGGCGGCGCGGCCGCTGCTGCTGGCGGGCACGCGGCGCGGGCGCGCGCTGACGTTCATGCGGCGCGGCGGCGGCGAGCGCGTTGCGGTGACGCCGGCGGCCCCGGTGCTGGCCACCGACGCGCACACGCTGAACCTGGCCGGCGCCATGGCCGGGCTGGGCATCGCCGGCCTGCCGAGCTACCTGGTCGACGACGAACTGCGCGTCGGACGGCTCGAGCGTGTGCTGCCCGACTGGCGCCTGCACGAGCTCTCGGTCTGGGCCTGCATGCCGAGTCGCCGCCAGGTGCCGGCGAGCACGCGCGCCTTCATGGACTTCCTGGCGACCGAATTCCCCGCCGCGGCGGCGGATCCGTGGCAGGCGGACCCCTGCGCGCGCCCTAAGATCGGCTCTTCACCCCCAGGAGCGCCGTCGCGATGGCCCAGCTCGTCCCCTGGCGCAGAGCCTGCGCCGTCCTGCTGCTCGAACTCGGCCTGACGCTGGCGCCGGCCCTGCCCGCGCTGGCGGCCGGCGCCGCCGCCGCGCCGCTGCAGGTGCCGCCGGTGGTCTACACCGAGCGGCGGCTCGCCAACGGCCTGCAGGTGATTGCGGCCGAGAACCACGCCAGCCCGACGGTGTCGGTGCAGGTCTGGTACCACGTGGGCGCGCGCGACGACCCCGCCGGCCGCTCCGGCTTCGCGCACCTCTTCGAGCACCTGATGTTCAAGAGCACGCGCTATCTCAAGGCCGAGCAGTTCGACCGCCTCACCGAGGACGTGGGCGGGCAGAACAACGCCTTCACCAGCGACGACGTCACCGCCTACCACGAGGTGGTGCCCTCCAACCACCTGCAGACGCTGCTGTGGGCCGAGGCCGAGCGCATGTCCAACCTGAACGTGGACCAGGCCAGCTTCGCCTCCGAGCGCGAGGTGGTGAAGGAGGAATACCGGCAGCGCGTGCTGGCCTCGCCCTACGGCCGTCTGTTCAACGGCATCGCGCCGGCCTCCTACCGCGTGCACCCCTACCGGCGGCCCTCCATCGGCAGCATCGAAGACCTGGACAGCGCGACGCTGGCCGACGTGGTGGCCTTCCACGCCGCGCAGTACCGGCCGGACAACGCGACGCTGGTGGTCACCGGCGACTTCGAACCCGCGCAGCTGCAGGCCTGGGTCGACCGCTACTTCGGCCCGCTGAAACGCCCCGAGCAGCCGGTGCCGCGCGGCCCCGACGAGGAACCGGCCTGGCGCGACACCCGCAGCGTCGCGCTCAGCGGCCCGCAGGTGCCGCTGCCGGCGGTGGCGCTCACCTGGCTCGCACCCAAGGTCACCAGCGCCGACGCGCCGGCCCTGCGCGTGGCGGCCGCGCTGCTGAGCGCGGGCAGGTCGTCGCGGCTGAACGAGAACCTGGTCTATCGCCAGCGCCTGGCCAGCGACGCCGGCTTCGAGGCCGACCTGCGCGCCGGCCCCGGTCTGCTGACGGCCTATGCCATCGCGGCCGGCGGGCGCCCGCTGCCGGCCGTGAAGGCCGCGCTGCTGAAGGAGGTGCAGGGGCTGGCGAACCGGCCGCCGTCCGCGGCCGAGCTGACGCGCGTGAAGACCGGCCTGCTCACGCGCACGCTGCAGGAGCGGCAGACGCCGCTGGGCCTGGGCATGGCGCTGGCCAACGCGGCGGTGCTGGAAGGCGGCGCGGCGCAGGTCGACCAGGGCCTGCAGGCGCTGCAGGCGGTGAGCGCGGCCGACGTGCAGCGCGTGGTGCGCCGCTACATGGTCGGCGCCCACCACACGGCGATCACCTACACGCAAGCGCGGAGCCCGCAATGAAGCGCCAGACCCTCCCTGCCCTGGCCGCCGGCCTGCTGGCCTGCGCGCTCGCCGGGCCCGTTGATGCCCAGCCCTACGACCAGCCGCCGCCGCCGGCGGCGCCGCGCCCGCTGCAGATCGGCGCCCCGCAGTCGGCCACGCTGCCCAACGGCCTGCGCGTGGTGCTGGCCGAACGCCGCGGCGTGCCGCTGGTGAGCGCGCAGCTGCTGGTGCTCTCGGGCGCGGAGGCCGATCCGCCGCGCCTGGCCGGCCTGGCCTCGCTGACCGCCGGCCTGCTGACGCGCGGCACCGGTGGCGCGCAGCCGCGCAGCGCACCGGCGCAGGCCGCGGCGGCCGAGACGCTGGGCGGCTCGCTGTCGAGCGGGGCGGACTGGCACCGCTCGGCCGTGGGCATCACCGTCACCACGCCGCGCCTGGACGAGGCGCTGGGCCTGGTGGCGCAGGCGGCGATGCAGCCCGCGTTCGCGCCGGCGGAGATCGAACGCCTGCGCGCCGAGACGCTGGACGAGCTGAAGGTGGCCTACACCCGCCCCGGCACGCTCGCCGCCCTGGCCACCAGCCGCATGCTGTTCGGCGACGGCGCCTACGGCCACCCGGGCTCGGGCACGGCGCGCTCGCTGCCGCGCATCACGCGCGCCGACGTGCAACGCCTGCACCGCGAACGCTACCGGCCCGACAACGCGGTGCTGGTGCTGGCCGGCGAGCTCGAACTCGAGCAGGCACTGGCGCTGGCACGCCGCCACTTCGGCGCCTGGCGCGCACCGGCCGGCGCGTTGCCGGCGCCGGCACCGGCCGCGGGCCGGGCCGGCGCCCATCGGCTCGCGCTGGTCGACATGGGCGACTCCGGGCAGGCCGCCGTGGCGCTGGCGCTGCCGCTGCCGCCCGCCAGCAGCCCCGACCTGCCGGCCGGCCAGGTGGCCAACGCGGTGCTGGGCGGCGGCTACTCGTCGCGGCTGAACCAGGAGATCCGCATCAAGCGCGGGCTCAGCTATGGCGCCGGCAGCGCGCTCGATGCCCGCCTCGCTGCGGGCCAGCTGCGCGTCGGCGTGCAGACCAAGAACGCCTCGGCCGCCGAGGTGCTGGCGCTGGTGCAGGCCGAGTTCGACCGGCTGGTCGCCGCGCCCGTGCCCGACGAGGAACTGGCCGCACGCAAGGCCACGCTGATCGGCAACTTCAGCCGCAGCGTCGAGACCACCGACGGGCTGGCCGGGGTGCTGGCCGCGCTGGTGGCCGGCGGCCGCCCGCTGGGCGAGCTCACCACGCACATCGCCACCCTCTCGGCGGTGGACGCCGCCGCCGTGCAGGGCTACGCGCGCAGCCATTTCGGCGCGGCCGGCCGGCGCGTCGCGGTGGCCGGCGACCTGCGTGCCTTCGGTGCCGCGCTGAAGGCCACGGTGCCCGAGGAGCAGACCCTGAGCGTGAGCGCGACGGCGCTGGATCCCGGCGACTGAGCCCAGGCCGGGCGCCGCCACCGACAATCGCAGCGATGCACCCGACGCTGCCCGACCCGCGCCACGCCAGCCGCCTGCCGCCGCACCTCGACAAGGACGACCTGGCGCGCATCCGCCACGCGGCCTACAACCTGCCGCAGGTGGTGAAGCCGGCCGACTACACCGACGCCGAAGGCGCGGCCGCCGAGGCGCACCTCGACCGGCTCGGCTTCGTGCTGCTGCAGAAGGGCGTGGCGGGCCAGCGGCCGAGCCGCTGGATCGATCCGCGCCTGGTGGACGCGGCGCTGGCCCACCTGGACGCCGTGGAGCCCGCCGCGCAGCTGCGGCCCGCGCTGCTGGAGCGCACCAACCAGCTGCACGGCCTGGGCGTCTCGCGCACCGCCGGCAACTGGACGCGCCTGACGCGCCACACGCTGAAGCTCGACGAGATCGGCTGGCCCGGCGCCGAACTGCCGGTGCACTACCACGCGCTGGTCGACGAGGAACCGGTCTGGGCCTACTACCGCAGCGGCGACCGCGCCGCGCTGCTGCAGGCCATCGGCACGCCGCTGCCCTACCCCTACGCGAAGCCGCTGCTCGAGCATGTGCGCGACCTCTACGAGCGCAGCCGCGCGTTCAAGCCCCAGCACCTGCAGAGCCTGCTGCCCGCGCTGCAGGCCGAAGCGGCCACCGCACGCGAACCGGAGGTGCTGCACGCCGCGCTGGTGCGCGCGCAGGAGCGCTGGATGCGCCGCGCCACCGAGCTCGACACGCTCGAGGGCCTGACCAGCGAACTCGCGTTCGGCGGCTACCCCGACAGCTTCGCCCTCGCGCGCCGGCTGCAGCGCAAGGTCTCGCTCTACATCGGCCCGCCCAACAGCGGCAAGACGCACGCCGCGTTCGAGCGCCTGGCGCAGGCGCTGGACGGTGCCTACCTGGCGCCGCTGCGCCTGCTGGCGCTGGAGGGCCGCGACCGGCTGGTGGCGCGCGGCGTGCCCTGCTCGCTGCTCACCGGCGAGGAGAACGTGCCGGCCGAGGGCGCGCGCGTGGTCAGCAGCACGATCGAGATGCTGTCGACCACGAAGCCGGTGGACGTGGCGGTGATCGACGAGGCGCAGATGATCTTCGACGCCGCGCGCGGCTGGGCCTGGACGCAGGCCATCGTCGGCGCGCCGGCGCGCGAGCTGGTGATCATCTGCAGCGCCTACGCGGCGCCCGCGATCGAGAACCTGCTGGGCCTGTGCGGCGAGGCGGCCACCGTGCGCGAGTTCCACCGCAAACAGCACGTGCAGCTGCTGCCGCGCCCGCTGCCGGTGGCGGCGCTCGAGTCGGGCGACGCGGTGGTGGCCTTCAGCCGGCGCGACGTGCTGCTGCTGCGCGACCGCATCGCGGCCGCCGGCCACCCCACCTCGGTGATCTACGGCGCGCTGCCGCCCGAGGTGCGGCGGCGCGAGGCCGAGCGCTTCGCGGGTGGCGAGTCGCAGATCCTGATCGCCACCGACGCCATCGGCATGGGCCTGAACCTGCCGATCCGCCGCGTGCTCTTCAGCACGCTGGTGAAGTTCGACGGCATCGGCGACCGCCCGCTGGACGAGAGCGAGACGCACCAGATCGCCGGCCGCGCCGGCCGCTTCGGCATGCACGACGAGGGTCACGTCGGCGTGCTCGACGAGGCCGAGCCGGGCGCGTCGAGGCGGTTGCGCGAGCTGCTGGACCGCATGCCGCTGGCGCCCTCGCCGTTCAAGGCGCCGGTGGCGCCCAACGGCTGGCACGTCGACACCATCGCCGCCCGCCTGGGCCGCACGAAGCTGCGCGAGGTGCTGGCGGTGTTCATGGAGCAGTTGAAGCTGGACGACGCGCACTTCCAGGTGGCCGAGCTGCAGCAGATGCTGGACCTGGCCGCGCAGCTCGACGAGGTGGCCGCGGCGCTGCCGCTGAAGGCGCGCTTCGTCTACGCGCAGGCGCCGGTGGACGTGCGCAGCGACGGCCAGGTGCAGGCCTTCCTCGAATGGGCCGGTGGCCACGCGCGCCGCGGCCAGGCCGGGCGCCCGGCCTTCCTCGACGAGGTCGACGGCCACAGCCGGCTCGAACGCATGGAGCAGGGCCTGCGGGCCTGCACGCTGTGGCTGTGGCTGGACCTGCGCTTCCCGGGCGTGTTCGGGCATGTCGAGGAGGTGCTGGCGTTGCGCACCAGCCTCAACGACGGCATCGAGCGCCAGCTCAAGGGCAAGCGTCCGCTGGCCCAGGTACGCCGGCGTACCGGGCGCTGAATTACCATCAAGCTTCACTGACTGACCGCGCCAGCCCCGTTTCGGCGCCCCCTGTGACGCCCCCTCCCGAATCTCCGCCTTCCGACGCCGCCGGCGCAACCGGCCCCGAAGGCCTGCTGGTGCTGGATCTGCAGGGCCGCGTGCTGATGCTCGATGAACGCTTCGCGCAGATGTGGGCGCTGCCCGCAGAACTGCGCGGGACCACCGACGACGACACGCTCGCCGCGCACATGGCGACGCTGGTGACCGAACCTTCGCACCTGCTGGGCATGATCCGCGCGACCCGCGACTGGCCCGAGATGGAAACGCTGCAGGCCTTCCAGCTCAAGGACGGGCGGCGCTACGAGCGCCACGTGACGCCGCAGCGCGTGGACGGCCGCTGCGTCGGCGTGGTGGTGCGCTGGCGCGACGCCGGCCGCGCCGCGCCGCACGTCGCGCGCGGCCGCGTGCTCTACGTGGACGACAACCAGGTCAACCGCGAGCTGATGGCGGTGCTGCTGGAAAGCCGTCCGCGCCTGCAGCTGGCGATGGCCGCCACCGGCGAGGAGGGCCTGCGGCTGGCGCGCGAGTGGCGGCCCGACCTGGTGCTGCTGGACATCCGCCTGCCCGACATCGACGGCTTCGCGGTGCTGCGCGCGCTGCGCAGCGACCCGCTGCTGCGCGACGTGCCCTGCGTCGCGGTGTCGGCCGCGGCGATGCCGCAGGAAATCGCCACCGGCACCGCCGCCGGCTTCGACGCCTACCTCACGAAGCCGGTGGACGTGCTGGCGCTGCTGCGCGAGGTGGACCTGCGGCTGGGGCCGCCGGGTTAGGAGCCTGGGCGGCAGAAGGGAAGTCCCTGTCTGCGAGTAGCGGTTGAGGTGCGATTGGCGGGCATGGCCGCGAACTACCCCCCGTACGAGCCGCAGCAGATGCTGCTGTTGCCCGAGGCGATCCAGGACTGGCTGCCGAAAGGGGCACCTGGCGCACTTCGTCAGCGACTCGGTCGACACCCTTGACCTGGGCGCCTTGCATGCCCGCTATGACAAGGATGGTCCACGCAACCAGCCCTTCCACCCGGCCTTGATGGTCAAGGTGCTGGTCTACGGGTACCACGGGCGTGTTCAGCTCGCGCAGGCTGATGAGTGGCGCCGAGGCACCCGTCGAACTGACTGGAGCCTCCCTCTGGGAGGGAGGCTGGTGGGAGCGGTCGGACAAGCTGGAGCTCCCTCGTGGAGGGGGCTCGGGGGAGCCGTGCGTTAAGGCCGCAGGCTAGGAGGCGGGGCGGCTTCTGCCGCCCAGACTCCAAGCCGCCGCTGCGCCTGGCGGGGTGGCCCTGCTGCTGCAGCAGCGCGAGCACGCGCTCGACGTGGTCGCCCTGCAGTTCCAGCACCCCGTCCTTCGCGGTGCCGCCGGTGCCGCAGGCGGCGCGCAGCTGCTTGCCGAGCGCCGCCAGCGCGTCGGCGTCGAGCGCGAGGCCGCGCACCACGGTGACGGTCTTGCCGCCGCGGCCCTGCTTCTCGCGGCTCACGCGCACGCGGCCGTCGCCCAGCACCTGCGCCTTCGCCTGCTGCGCGCAGCGGCAGGCCGCCAGCGGCTGGCGGCAGGCGGGGCAGGTGCGCCCGCCGTCGGTCGAATAGACGAGGCTCAGAGCTTCACCAGGCTGTTGAAGCCGCCCCAGAACATGCGCTTGCCGTCCATCGGCATGTCCTTCGGATCCATCATCGACGCCAGGCGCGGGTCGTCCATCACCTTCCTGTTGATGGTGTCGCGCGCCTTGCGCGACTTGAAGAGGATGTACGAGAAGATCACCACCTCGTCGTCCTTCAGCTTCACGGCCTGCGGGAACGAGGTCCACTTGCCCGGCTTCACGTCCTCGGCCACGGTCTCGTGCACCTCGAGCGCGCCGTATTCGATCCAGATCCTGCCGGCCTTGCGCGCCAGGCGCTTGTACTCGGCCAGCCGCGCCTTCTTCACCGGCACCACGTAGCCGTCGACATAGATTCCCATCGCTCGTCTCCTGGTTTGTGGGCTCAATTCGCCGCAGAGATCATCCAGCCGACGCCGAAGCGATCGGTCAGCATGCCGAAGCAGGGCGACCAGAAGGTCTTGGCCAACGGCATCTGCACGCTGCCGCCGGCGCCCAGGGCGTTGAACAGGCGGTCGGCGGCGGCGGCGTCGGCCACGCTGAACGACAGCCGGAAGCCCTCGAAGACGGGTTTGCCGTCGCACAGGCCGTCGCTCATCATCACGTTCGTCTGGCCGATGCGCAGCGTGGCGTGCATCACCTTGTCCTCGGTGCCGGGCGGCAGGCGGCAGTCCTCCGGCGTGTCGGCACCCTGGGGCACCGGGCTCTCGCGGTTGCGCAGCATCATCTGCACCTCGGCACCCAGCACCTGCTGGTAGAACTGGATCGCCTCCTCGCAGCGGCCGTTGAAGAAGAGGTAGGGCTCGATCTGGATCATCGTCGGATCTCCTGGAAATGGGGTTGCGATGCACGACGGACGGGCCGGCCCGGAATCGACAGCGCGCCTTCCGCCTACAGCCAGCCCGACTTGCGGAAGCGCCAGTACATCACCCCGCACACCGCAACGATGAAAGCCAGCGCCAGCGGGTAGCCGAAGTGCCACTTCAGCTCGGGCATGTGCTCGAAGTTCATGCCCCAGACGCCGACGAAGAAGGTGGCGACGGCGAAGATGCCGGCCCAGGCCGCCAGGCGCTTGGTGTTCTCGCTCTCGTCGATGGTCACCATCGAGAGGTTCACCTGGATCGCGGTGCCGATGGTTTCGCGCAGCGCCTCCAGCGTGGCGTTGCAGCGCATCAGGTGGTCGTAGACGTCGCGGAAGTAGTCCTGGCTGCGCACGCACACCTGCGGCACCCGGCCGCCGTAGAGCTTGCCGGTGGCCTCCATCAGCGGCAGCACCGCGTGGCGCAGCACGCCGACGCGCCGCTTCAACGCGTACAGGCGCTCGATGTTCTGGCGCGCCGAGCCGGGCTCGAAGATCTGGTCCTCGATGGCCTCGAGCTCGCGCTCCATCATGTCGATGATGGGGAAGTAGCGGTCCACCACCGCGTCCATCAGCGCGTAGAAGACGAAGCTCGCACCCTGCTTCAGCAGGTGCGGTTCGCGCTCGGCGCGTTCGCGCACGCCCAGGAAGCCCTGGGTCGAGCGGCTGCGCACGCTGAGCACGAAGTTGTGGCCCACGAACACCGCCACCTCGCCGACGCGCAGGTCGTCGGTGGGCGAGTACTCGATCATGTGCATGACGGTGAAGATGGTGTCGCCGTACTCCTCGATCTTCGGCCGCTGGTGGCCGTGGCGGGCGTCCTCGATGGCCAGGTCGTGCAGCGCGAACTGGGCCTGCATCTCCTGCAGCTCGGCCTCGGTGGCGTCCTTCAGCGCCACCCAGACGAAGCAGTCCTTTCGGCTCAGGTACTCGGCGATCTGCGGCACCGGGATGTCAGCGAGCTTGGTGCCCTGCTGGTAGGCGACGCAGTTGATCAGCATGCGGTGAAACCCCGAGGCGGGAACGTGACGGGGCAGTGTCGCACGCGGCCCTGCTTCGGCGATAGTCGGGGCCGCTCCCAGCCCGCGCGCCTCGAACCGCCATGCGACCCATGACCCTGTTCCTGATCGGCCTGCTGGCCCTGCCCGCCTTCCTGCTGCTGGCCAGCCTGCTGGGGGTGCGCCTGTCGCGCGATGCCTGCGTGAAGGCCGACCCCATCACCGGCAGCGACGCCTCGCAGACGCTGTTCGTGCTGGTGCACGGCATGTCGCCCACCGCCGGGCGCTGGGACCTGCTGCAGCGGTCGCTCGAGCCGCACGGCCAGGTCCTCCGGCTGCACTACAACGCGGCGCGCTGGTCCAACGCCGATCCGGCCGAGGTGGCCGGCGGCATCGGCAAGGAGGTGCAGGCGGCGCTGGGGCGCACGCAGTCGCGCCGCGTGGTGATGGTGGCGCACAGCATGGGCGGGCTGATCACGCGGCGTGCGCTGCTGGATGGCCGCGGCCAGGACTGGGTGGGCCGCGTCGGCCGCGTCGTGCTGATGGCCGGCGTGAACCGCGGCTGGACGCTCGCCGGCGACGCCCCGGCCGACGGCGACCCGCTCTACCGCTTCGGCATGCGCGTCGGCTACTGGGGCGCCCGCATGCTGGGCATGGCCGACCTGGTGTTCGCGCTGGAGCGCGGCTCGCCCTTCGTGGCCAACCTGCGGCTGGCCTGGATGGGCTGGATGCGCGCCGACGCCGGCCCGCCCTTCGAGGTGGTGCAGATGCTGGGCGACATCGACGACATCGTCTCGCGCGAGGACAACGAGGACCTGCGCACGATGGCGACGAAGAGCTTCGCGCAGCTGCAGCTGCGCGGCACCGGGCACGGCGACATCGTCGATTTCGGCGCCGATGCGAAGGTCGGCAGCGAGGACGAGGAGCTCGGGCAATACCGGCGCGGCAAGTTCATCACTGCCGCCACCGCGCCGTTCGAGCAGGTGCAGCTGCTCGACGAGGTGCAGCCGCACGGCACCGACGACCAGATCACCGAGGTGGTGTTCGTGCTGCACGGCATCCGCGACCTCGGCCGCTGGGCTGCCAACTTCGAATCCGCGATCGACCGCCTCTACCCGGGCCGTCGCGCACACCTGGCCGTGGTGTCCTCGCGCTACGGCTACTTCGGCATGGGCCCGTTCCTGTTCGAGGACGTGCGCAACCGCTACGTGCGCTGGTTCATGGACCAGTACACCGAGACGCTGGCGCGCTACCCCAAGGTGAGGCGCGAGAACATCCGCTTCTTCGGCCACAGCAACGGCACCTACATCGTGGCCGAGGCGCTGCAGGCCTACGACGAGATGCGCATCGAGCGCGTGGTGTTCGCCGGCAGCGTGGTGCCCAAGGCCTACCCCTGGGCGAAGCTGGGCGAGCGCGTGAAGCGCGTGCGCAACTACGTGGGCACGCAGGACTGGGTGGTGGCGCTGTTCCCGCGTCTGTTCGAGCTGCCCGGCCCGTCGCTGCTGGGCAATTCGATCGGCAGCGCCGGCTTCAACGGCTTCGACGACGAGGCGCGCGTGGACAACGTGCGCTACGTGCACGGCGAACACGGCGCCTTCGAGAGCCGCGTCGACGAGATCGTCGGCTTCCTGCTGGCCCCGGGCGAACCGCAGCCGGCGCTGCGCGAGGAACGTGGCGTCGCCGGCCACGTGATGGCCAGCCCGCTGGCCGTGGTGGCCACCTGGGCCTTGCTGGCCTTCGTGGTGCTGTGGCTGGGCGCGCGCGTGGTGGGCGCGGCGTCGGCGCCGGCCTGGCCGGTGCTGCTGGCCTACGTGCTGCTGGTCACCAGTATCCTGCGCACCGTCTGAGCATGTCGCAGCTCGTCACCGTCCGCGAAGCCGTGCTGCAGCTGCTGCGCGCCTTCCGCATGACCACCGTCTTCGGCAACCCCGGCTCCACCGAGCTGCCGCTGTTCCTGGATTTCCCGAGCGACTTCCGCTACGTGCTCGGCCTGCAGGAATCGGTGGTGCTGGGCATGGCCGACGGCTACGCGCAGGCCACGCGCAACGCCGCCTTCGTGAACCTGCACTCGGCCGCCGGCGTGGGCCACGCGATGGGCAACCTGTTCACCGCGCACAAGAACCGCACGCCGCTGGTCGTCACCGCGGGCCAGCAGGCGCGCAGCATCCTGCCCTTCGAGCCTTTCCTCTTTTCGGCGCAGGCCACCGAGCTGCCCAAGCCCTACGTGAAGTGGAGCGTGGAGCCGGCGCGCGCGCAGGACGTGCCGCTGGCCATCGCCCGCGCCTACTACACCGCGATGCTGCCGCCGCGCGGGCCGGTGCTGGTGTCGATACCGGCCGACGACTGGACCGCGATGACGGAACCGGTGGAGCCGCGCGCGGTGAGCACCGGCATCCGCGCCGAACCCGCGCTGCTGGCGCGGCTGGGCGAGCTGCTGGATGCCTGCAAGCGCCCGGCTTTCGTGATCGGCGCCGCGGTGGACCGCGACGGCGCCTGGCACGAAGCCGTGGCGCTGGCCGAGCGGCATGGCGCGCGCGTCTACGTCGCGCCGATGTCGGGCCGCTGCGGCTTCCCCGAGGACCACCGCCTCTTCGCCGGTTTCCTGCCGGCGATGCGCGAGCGCATCGTGCAGCTGCTGGCCGGCCACGACCTGGTGTTCGCGATCGGCGCGCCGGCTTTCACGTACCACGTCGAAGGCCAGGGGCCGCACCTGCCGGCCGGTGCGCGGCTGCTGCAGCTGGTCGAAGACCCGACGGTGGCGGCCTGGGCGCCGCTGGGGCTGTCGGTGGTGGCAAGCATCCGGCTCGGGCTGCAGGATCTGCTGGCCCGGCCCGCGCCCGCGGTACGTCCGCTGCCGGCGCCGCGCGAGCCGCGCCCGGAGATCGCGCCACCGGCCGACGGCGAACGCCTGAGCACCGCCTATGTGCTGCAGACCCTGGCCGCGCTGCGGCCGCGCGCCAGCGTCGTGGTGGAAGAAGCGCCCACCGCGCGCCCGGTGATGCAGCGCCACCTGCCGATCCTGGAGCCCGAGACCTTCTACACGATGTGCAGCGGCGGCCTCGGCCACAGCCTGCCCGCGGCGGTGGGCATCGCGCTCGCGCGGCGCGACGCCGGCAACACCGAACGCGTGATCGCACTGATCGGCGACGGCTCGGCGATGTACGCGATCCAGGCGCTGTGGAGCGCGGCGCAGCTGGCGCTGCCGATCACGGTGGTGATCCTGAAGAACCGCCGCTACGCCGCGCTGCGCGACTTCGCTGGCGTGTTCGGCTACAAGCCCGACGACCCGGTGGCCGGCACCGAGCTGCCCGACCTCGACTTCGTGAAGCTGGCCGAAGCCCAGGGCATGCGCGGCGTGCGGGTGGAGGACGCGCACACGCTGCACGATGCACTGGCCCTGGCGCTGCGCGACGACCGTGCCACGCTGCTGGAAGTGGAAGTGAGCTGACAGGAGGAAAGCCCCATGCACCGCCGACACCTGATGCTCGCGGCCCTGGCCGCCACCGCCGCGCCGCGGCTGCACGCCCAGGGCGCCTGGCCCGCGAAGCCGCTGAAGATCGTCGTCAACTTCCCGCCCGGCGGCGCCGCCGACCAGCTGGCGCGCGCCGTGGGCGCGCCGCTGCAGGACGCCCTCGGCCAGCCGGTCGTGATCGAGAACCGCGGCGGCTCCGGCGGCAATCTGGGCGGCGACGCGGTGGCCAAGTCGCCGCCCGACGGCCACACGCTGCTGATGAGCTCGGGCGGCATGGTCAGCGTGAACCCGCACATCTACCCGAAGATGCCCTTCGATCCGGTGAAGGACCTGGTGCCGGTGGCGGCGATCGCGCGCGTGCTGGTGTTCCTGGTGGTGCGCAGCGAAAGGCCGGTGAAGGACTGGGCCGGCTTCCTGGCCGACCTGCAGGCCAACCCCGGCCGGCGCAGCTTCGGCAGCCCGGGCAACGGCAGCTCGCCGCACCTGGCGGCCGAGATGATGAAGAGCCAGACCGGCACCTTCGCCGTGCACGTGCCCTACCGCGGCGCGGCACCGGCGCTGACCGACCTGCTGGGCGGCCAGGTCGACTTCCTGTTCGACCCCGGCATCGCGATCCCGCAGATCAAGGCCGGCCGGCTGCGGCTGCTGGCGGTGGGCAGCCCGAAGCGCAGCCCGCTGTTTCCCGACGTGCCCACGCTCGACGAGCGCGGCCTCAAGGGCTTCGACGCCGACACCGTGTTCGGCCTCTACGCACCCGCCGGCACGCCGGCCGCGGCCGTCGCGCGCGTGAACGCCGAGGTCAACCGCATCCTGGGCAGCGCGGCGATGCAGGAGCGCATCACCGCGATCGGCGGCGTGCCGGCACCGATGACACCCGCCGAGTTCGGCGCCAAGGCCGCGGAGGATTCCAAGCGCTTCGGCGCCATCATCCGCGAGCGAAAAATCGTCGGCGATTGATTCGTCCCCCCGAAGCGGCTTCGCCGCTCCCCCCAGGGGGCGCCGCTGGTGGTCCGGCAAAGCCGGGCCACGGCGGCCGCTTGGCAGCACCCGTGCTTCGATCGAGACCGAGCTGACATACTCCCGCCGCGGCCGCCACCCAAGGGTTCGACGTGACGGGTTTCTTCGGAGTTCGCCACGTGCCGCGGGGCTTCCCCGCGGTCGGTTTCCTTCCTTGCTCTTCCGGGGCATGAGCCCCATGGCGCTGTGCGCCAGAATGCCCATGCATCACCCGCAGGTTGGGTGGCGCGCCGCACCTGATGGCGCTGCAGCGCCGGCTGCTGGAGCTGCTGCTCAGCCGCCTGCCGCCGCACGAGGCCGCCTGCGGCTTCGTGCGCGGGCGCTCGGTGCGCGAACACGCGGCGGCGCATGCGGGCCAGCCGGTGCTGCTCAGCTTCGACCTGCGCGACTTCTTCGCCTCGGTGCGCGCGAGCCGCGTACAGGCGCTGTTCAGCACGCTGGGCTACGGCGACGAGGTGGCGCGCGCCCTCACCGCGCTGTGCACCGTGGCCACGCCCGAGCCGGTACTGGCGCGGCTGCGCGAAGACGGCAGCCTCGGCTGGGAACAGGCGCAGCGCCACCGCGACCCGCATCTGGCGCAGGGCGCACCCAGCTCGCCGGCACTCGCGAACCTGTGCGCCTTCGGGCTGGACCTGCGCCTGGCCGCCCTCGCCGAGACGCTGGGCGCGCGCTACACACGCTACGCCGACGACCTGGTGTTCTCGGGCCCACGCTCGCTGCGCGACGCGCGCGGGCGCATCGAGGCCTGGGTAGGCCGCATCGCGCGCGACGAGGGTTTCGCGCTGAACCACCGCAAGACGCGCTGCCGCGGCGCGTCGCGGCGCCAGCAGGTGTGCGGCGTGGTGGTCAACCGCCACCCGAACCTGCCACGCGCCAGCTTCGACCGCCTGAAGGCCGAGCTGCACCACGCGCAGCGCGATCCCGCCGCGGCCGACCGCGAACGGCTGCGCGGCCACCTGGCCTGGGCGGCGCAGCTGAACCCGGCGAAGGCGCGGCGGCTGCAGCGGCTGTTCGACGCCATCGCCTGGCCCGCGCGCTGAACGGCCGGCTGAATCGCCCGCCGCCGCGGCGCGCGATGGCTCCTTCGGGCGATGTGGCCGTGGCCCGCGCGGCCGAGACTGCCGCCCATCGAAACAAGAAGATCCCCGAGAGAGCCATGTTCCGCACCCGCCCCACCGCGCTGGCCGCGCTGATCAGCGCCGCCTTCCTGACCCTGGCCGAACCCGCCGCGGCCGGCGACGTGCGCTGGCAGCCCGAGCTGCTGGCGCGCCCCCAGGGCATGCTCTACAGCTACGCCAACGCCATCAACAGCCTCGGCCAGGTGGCCGGGCAGGTGGGCGACGGCACCTACCAGCCGGGCCAGGCCGCGGTGTGGAGCGCCGACGGCCAGCTCACGCTGCTGCAACCCGGCAGCAGCGCCTACAGCTCGGCCACGGCCATCAACAACCTCGGTCAGGTGGCCGGCTTCGTGCGCTTCAGCGCCGACATCGGCGACACCCAGGCCGCCACCTGGGTCAACGGCGGCAACCTGGTGCTGCTGCCCGGCGGCGGCCGGCCGGGTTCGTCGGCCGCGGCCATCAACGACAACGGGCTGGTCGTCGGCTCGGTGATCGCGGCCAACGGCTACCAGCACGCGGCGGTGTGGCGCAACGGCCAGCTCACCGACCTGGGCGCCACCACGCTGAACCCCGACGCCTTCAGCACCGCCAGCGGCGTGAACCGGCACGACAGCATCGTGGGCACCGGCCAGGTCACGGGCTCCACCTCGGGCCACGTGCCGCTCACCTGGCAGCCCGGCCCGAACGGCAGCTTCCTGCAGGAAGGCTCGTACAGCGCGGTGGCCGTCAACGACCTCGGCCAGGTGCTCGCCAACCGCACCGACTGGAACGGCCAGGCCTACGTCACCACGCCGATGCTGATCAGCTGGAACGGCCAGGTGACGGCGATGGTGCCGGAAGGCACCGACGTCTTCTTCAACCGGCTGAACAACGCCGGCCAGGCCACCGGCTACCAGTTCGGCGCCGGGGCCTCGGTCTGGAGCGCCAGCGGCGGCGCCGTGCAGGTCAACAGCCGGCTGGTGGCCGGATCGACCGCCTTCATCAGCACGCTCTCGGACATCAACGATCTGGGCCAGATGGTCGGCTATGCCTCCGGCCAGGGCGCGGTGCGCCTCACGCCCACCGGCACGCTGGACTACGTGAACCCCGGCAGCTGGGGCTACCTCAACGAGGCCTCGAACTGGGACAGCGGCCTCGGCTTTTCGCCCAGCCGCTTCCTCGACGCGCGCATCGCCGGCAACGGCAGCACGCGCGACGTGATCGGCACCAGCTACGACCTGGTGGTGAAGAGCCTGCTGGTGGGCGGCGGCAGCGGCTTGTCGCGCCTGGTGCTGATCGAAAGCGGCCGCCTCACGACGCTGGACGGCCTGCGCCTGGTGAACGGCGGCCGCCTCAGCGTGGCCGCGGGTTCTGACGCCACCTACGCCACCGGCCACGCCGGCGGCCTGCTGCATGCCGGTGCCGGCAGCGGCATCGAGCTGCGCGCGGCCCGCCCGGAAGACGGCAGCTTCGACCGCCTGGAGGTGGACGGCGCGCTGCTGCTGGACGGCGCCAGCTTCTTCCTCGACATGACCGGCGCGCCGCCCGCCCAGCTGGGCGACAGTTACGACTTCTTCGACTGGGGCACCCGGAGCGGCAGCTTCGCCGAGCTGGTGCTGCCGGCGCTGCCCCCCGGGCTGCGCTGGGACACGAGCCGGCTCTACATCGACGGCGTGCTGAGCGTCGGCGCCGTGCCCGAACCCGGCAGCTGGGCCCTGCTGCTGGCCGGCGGGGTGGCGCTGACGCGACGCCTGCGCGCTCGCCGTTGACGAAGACGCCACATTTGTCGTCCTAGGGGGCCGGGTTTCCGGGGGCAGCGGCGCATGGGGAGCCGCGGCGGCCTGACAATCGCTCGCGATTCTTTCGAATACCGCGATGAACCGCTCCCCCGCCGCCGCCCCTCGTCGTCGCCCCCGCCGCCTGCCGAAAGCGCTGTGGCCGGCTGCCTCGTTGCTGCTTGCCGCCGGCGGCGCCCAGGCGCAGAGCGCGAACTGCGACAAGCTGCGGCAGACGCTGGCCACGCGCATCGAGGCCGGCGGCGTGCATGGCTACGGCCTGGACATCGTGCCGGCCAAGGAGGGCACACCCTCCGGCGCCAAGGTGATCGGCACCTGCGACAGCGGCGCGTTCAAGGCCGTCTACCGGCGCTTCGGCAACAGCAGCCCGGCTGCCGAGGCCCCCGCGCCCACCGCGCCGCCTGCGACCGTCACCGTGGCGGCCGGCCCCCCACCCGCACCGGCCCCCGCGCCGATGCCCGCACCGCCGCCGCCCGCGCCCGCGCCGGCCCCGAAGCCGGCGCCCTCGCCGCCGCCCCCGCCACCGGCGCCGGCACCGCCGCCGGTGGTGGCGCCGGTGATCATCGCCGCCGCCGAACCTGCGGCCGCGCCGGCACCGGCGCCGACGCCGGCGCCCGCCCCGTCGGAGCCGACGCTCACGCTGGCCTCGGTGGCGCAGGACCCGGCCCGGCTGCCTTCCGTGCCTTCACCGGCCGGGCCGCTGGGCCCCGCCGCCGACGCGGCGGGTGCCGACTGGCGCTGGTTGTGGGCCCTGCTGGCCCTGCCCATCGTCGGCTGGCTGTGGAGCTGGCTGCAGCACCGGCGCCAGTACGACGCAGCAGGCCTGCCGCGCGGCCCGCGGCTCTGAGCCGCCGCTCAAAGCCGCGCCAGCACCTTGGCGGGCCCGGGCAGCGCCCCGATCTCGGCCTGCAAACGCCGCGCGGCACGCGCGAATCCGGGCTCGTCGAGCAGCCGGCGGGCGGCGGCCGCCACGGCCGCGGCCGTCGTGGCACCGGACTCCAGCACCAGCGCCGCGCCGGCCGCCTGCGCCGCGGCGGCGTTGCCGAACTGGTCCGCGCCCTGCGGCAGCAGCAGCGTCGGCAGCCCCTGGCCCAGCGTGCCGAACAGCGTGCCCGAGCCACCGTGCGACACCACCAGGTCGCAGCGCGGCAGCAGCAGGGCGTTCGGAACATAACGCTCTATCAGCACGTGTGACGGCTGCGTGCCCAGGCGCGCCGGATCGCCGTCGCCGCCCACCGTCACCACCAGGTTGAGCGGCAGCGCCTGCAGGCCGGCGATCACCTCCTGCAGCAGTTCGGTCCGGTCGTTGAACACGGTGCCCAGCGTCAGGTAGATGGTGCGCAGGTGCGGCAGGCGGTCGATGGTGGCCGGCAGCCGCTCGTCCGGCCGCAGCGGCACGCCCAGCGGGCGCAGCGGCCACGCATGGCGCCAGACCGGCGCTTCGGTGGTCGTCCGCATCGACGGCGGGCACAGCTGCAGGTAGGGAGCATCCTGCAGCGCCTGGGCGGCGTGGGTCACGCCCTGCGCCGCACCCAGCGCGTTCACCGCCTCGGCGAAGTGCGGCCACAGGCGCTGCGGCGGCATGATGCCGAGCCCGTGCACCACCGCGCGGGCTCCCACCCGCGCGGCCACCACCGGTCCGGCGAGCTCGGTCTCCTCGTGCACCACGATGTCGGGGCGCCAGGCCTGGGCCAGAGCCAGCAGCTCGTCGATGCGCGCGTGCGCGGTGCGCGCGAAGTACGCCAGCCACGAGGCCTGCCGGTTGCCGCCGGCCGCTTCGTGGCTGCTGCCCACGGACCAGGCCTCCAGGCCGTGCCCGCGCAGCCAGCCGGACCACTCGGGCCCGGTCGCGAAGACGACGCTGCAGCCCTCGGCCTGTGCCGCCAGCGCGAGCGGCAGCATCGGGTTGAGGTGTCCCTGCAGCGCGCCGCTCACGAAGAGCAGGCGGCGCCCCGGTTGGAAGGTCTGAGGGTCGGGAGGCATCGGCGCAGTGTCGAGCGGGGCGTCGCGCGCGTCTTGATGCTTTGCGACAGCCGGTGCGGCGCCGGTCGCAAAGCATCAAGACCGCAGCGACGGCGGTTCGAAGAATGCGCGGCTCTACGCAACACCGAGCGAAGCGATGAAACCCGTCCTCCAGCACATCCTGCGCAAGAAGCGCGACTACGCGCGCCTGCCCTTCTTCGACCACCTGCGCGACGACAGCCTGACCGCGCTGCAGCGGCTGGCCTTCCTCCCCTGCATGGCGCCCTTCATCCTGAACTTCGGCGACCTGAACCGCCACATGCTGCGCGACGAGCCCACCAGCGACCCGTACCAGCGCATGCTCAACGAGCACACCCACGAGGACGACCACCACTGGCCCTGGTACCTGGAGGACTACGTCAAGCTCGGCCACGACGCGCTGCGGCAGCGCCCCAGCGAGACGCTGAAGTTCCTGTGGAGCGAGGCCACGGTGCAGAGCCGGCTGCTGTCGCACCGGCTTGCCCACCTGGCCTGGGGCGCCGAACCAGCGGTGCGCCTGGCGGTGGTGGAAGCCATCGAGGAGACCGGCAACGTGCTGTTCACGCTGACCTCGCTGCTGGCCGCGCAGGTGCAGCAGCAGACCGGCACCGAGCTGCGCTACTGCGGCGAGTTCCACTTCAGGCTGGAGTCGGGCCACGCGATGAACCACGACCACGCGGAGCTGGCCGGCATCGGGCTGAGCGAGGCCCAGCGCGCCGACGCCATCGCGCGCGCCGACCAGGTCTTCGCCTGGTTCGCCGACTGGACGCACGAGCTGCTGGCCTACGCGCACCAGCAGGCGTCGCAGGCCGAAGGCCTGGCCGCGCTGGCGGGCTGATCAGCCCAGCTCGGGGTGCGCGCGCAGGGCCTCGCGCACCAGCGGCAGCAGGCCTTCGCCCTCGTTCTCGGCAAGGTGCGCCCACAGCTGGCGCCGCATGCGCGGCTCCCAGAACCTGCGGATGTGCTCGGCCACGCCGGCGGTGGCCTCGGCGCGGTCGGGCATGGCCTGGAAGAACTGGCCGATGCGGTTGGCCATGTGCACGAGGTTGTCGATGTCCATGCTCTTACGTCGCTAGCCCGAAGCGTTCCGGAAAGGTGTAGGCCACGCAGTCGTCGCCGCGCACGAAGCCGGCGAGCGCGAGGTTGCAGCGGCGCGCGGTGTCGACCGCCCATGCGGTGGGCGCCGAGACGGCCGCCAGCAGCCCGGCGCCGGCCAGCGCGGCCTTCTGCACCATCTCGAAGCTGGCGCGACTGGTGATGGCGATGAAGCCCGCGGCGGGATCCTGGCCGGCCTTCACGAGGGCGCCGACGAGCTTGTCGAGCGCGTTGTGGCGCCCCACGTCCTCGCGCAGCAGCCGCACCGCGCCTTCGCGGTCGCAGAAGGCCGCGGCGTGGGTGGCGCCGGTGAGCTGCTGGCGCGCCTGCTGGTGGCGCAGCTCGCGCTGCGCGCGCGCCAGCGCGGCCGGTGCGACACGCACCACCGGCGCCTGCGGCAGCGGCTGGCGCACCTGCGCGAGGCTGTCGGTGCCGCACAGGCCGCAGCCGGTGCGGCCGGCCATGCTGCGGCGGCGTTCCCTCAGGCGCACGGCACACGCGCTGGCCACTTCGAGATGCAGCTCGATGCCGTCGCAGCCGGGCTGCACGTCCACGCCGTAGAGCTCGTGCGGCGCGCGGAACCAGCCTTCGGTGAGGCCGAAGCCGAGCGCGAAGTCCTCCAGGTCGGCGGGGCTGGCCATCATCACCGCCTGGCCGATGCCGTTGGCCACCAGCGCCACCGGCACCTCCTCGGCCAGCCAGTCGGGCACCGCGGCGACCGCGCCGCCGCGCAGCGCGTGCACGTCGGCGAGCACCACGCCAGCCGGCGCCAGCGGCGCGTCGTGCAGCTTCATTTCGCCGGCACCTCGCCCGCTTCGGCCAGGTGGCGCAGCTGCTCGCGGTTGAAGTCCGCGTACTCCCTCTGCCAGCTGCTCGGCTGCATCACCTTGGTCACCTGCACCGCGGTCACCTTGTACTCGGGGCAGTTGGTGGCCCAGTCGGAGCTGTCGGTGGTGATCACGTTGGCGCCCGACTCGGGGAAGTGGAAGGTGGTGTAGACCACGCCCGGCTGCATGCGTTCGGTGACCACCGCGCGCAGCACGGTCTCGCCGGCACGGCTGGTGATGCCCACCCAGTCGCCGTCCACCACGCCGCGCTCCTGCGCGTCGTGCGGGTGCAGCTCCAGGCGGTCTTCGCTGTGCCACTGGTTGTTGGGCGTTCGGCGGGTCTGCGCGCCCACGTTGTACTGGCTCAGGATACGGCCGGTGGTCAGCAGCAGCGGGAACATGCGCGTCACCTTCTCGTCGGTGGCCACGTACTGCGTGATGAAGAAGCGGCCCTTGCCGCGCACGAATCCCTGCTGGTGCATGAGCGCCGTGCCGGCTTCGTCGGTGTCGTCGTTGCACGGCCACTGCACGCTGGTGAGGCGCTCGATCTTCTCGTAGCTGACCCCGGCGAAGCTGGGCGTCAGCGCCGCGATCTCCTGCATGATGGCTTCCGGATGCGTGTAGTTCATCGGGTAGCCCAAGGCGCACGACAGCTTCATCGTCACTTCCCAGTCGGCCAGGCCCGGCATCGGCGGCATCGCCTGGCGCACGCGGCTGATGCGCCGTTCCGCATTCGTGAAGGTGCCGTCCTTCTCCAGGAAGCTGCTGCCCGGCAGGAACACGTGCGCGTACTTCGCGGTCTCGTTCAGGAAGATGTCCTGCACGACGATGCACTCCATCGCGGAAAGGGCTGCCGCCACGTGCTGCGTGTCGGGGTCGCTCTGCACGATGTCCTCGCCCTGGCAGTACAGGCCCTTGAAGCTGCCCGAGAGTGCGGCGTCGAACATGTTCGGGATGCGCAGGCCCGGCTCGGGGCTGATGGGCACGCCCCAGGCGCCTTCGAACAGCGCACGCGTGCTGCTGTCGCTGACGTGGCGATAGCCCGGCAGCTCGTGCGGGAAGCTGCCCATGTCGCAGCTGCCCTGCACGTTGTTCTGGCCGCGCAGCGGGTTCACGCCCACGCCTTCGCGGCCGACCATGCCGCAGGCCATCGCCAGGTTCGCGATGCCGATCACCATCGTCGAGCCCTGTGCGTGTTCGGTGACGCCCAGCCCGTAGTAGATGGCCGAGTTGGGGCCCGCGGCGAAGAGGCGCGCGGCCTTGCGCAGCTCGGCGGCCGGCACGCGGGTTTCGGCTTCGAAAGCCTCGGGCGAGTTCTCGGGGCGCGCGACGAACTCGCGCCACTCGCGGAAGCTCTTGTCGTCGCAGCGCTCGGCCACGTAGGCGGCGTTCAGCAGGCCTTCGGTGACCACGACGTGCGCCATCGCGGTGATCACCGCGACGTTGGTGCCGGGCTTGAGCGCCAGGTGCGCGTCGGCCTTCACGTGCGGCGAGTCGACGAGGTCGATGCGGCGCGGGTCGATCACGATCAGCTTCGCGCCTTCGCGCAGCCGGCGTTTCATGCGCGACGCGAACACCGGGTGCGCATCGCTCGGGTTGGCACCGATCACCAGGATCACGTCGGCCTTCTCGACGCTCTTGAAGGTCTGCGTGCCGGCCGAGGTGCCGAAGGTCTGGCCGAGGCCATAGCCGGTGGGCGAATGGCAGACGCGCGCGCAGGTGTCGACGTTGTTGGTGCCGAAGGCCGCACGCACCAGCTTCTGCACGAGATAGGTCTCTTCGTTGGTGCAGCGGCTGCTGGTGATGCCGCCGATGGAGTCCTTGCCGTGTTGGGCCTGGATGCGCTTGAACTCCGAAGCGGCGTGGTTGATCGCCACCTCCCAGCTCACCTCCTGCCAGGGCTCGTGGATGCTGGCGCGGATCATCGGCTTGGTGATGCGGTCGGCGTGCGTCGCGTAGCCCCAGGCGAAGCGACCCTTCACGCAGGAATGGCCCTCGTTGGCCTTGCCGTCCTTCCACGGCACCATGCGCACGACGGTGTTGCCTTTCATCTCGGCCTTGAAGCCGCAGCCGACGCCGCAGTAGGCGCAGGTGGTGATCAGGCTGTGCTCGCCCTGGCCCAGTTCGATGACGCTCTTTTCCTGCAGCGTGGCGGTGGGGCAGGCCTCGACGCAGGCGCCGCAGCTGACGCATTCGCTGTCCATGAACGGCTGGTCCTGGCCCGGCGACACGCGGCTGCCGAAGCCGCGGCCGCTGATGGTCAGCGCGAAGGTGCCTTGCGTTTCTTCGCAGGCGCGCACGCAGCGGTTGCAGACGATGCACTTGCTGGCGTCGTAGGTGAAGTACGGATTGGACTCGTCCTTCCTGGCCTCGGTGTGATGCGCGCCAGCCGCCGCGCCCACGCCATAGCGCACCTCGCGCAGCCCGGTGACGCCGGCCATGTCCTGCAGCTCGCAGTTGCCGTTGGCGCTGCAGGTCAGGCAATCCAGCGGGTGGTCGCTGATGTAGAGCTCCATCACGCCCTTGCGCAGCTGCTGCAGCCTGGGGCTCTGGGTGCGCACCACCATGCCGGCTTCGGCGGGCGTGGTGCAGCTGGCCGGGTAGCCGCGCCGGCCTTCGATCTCCACCAGGCACAGGCGGCAGGAGCCGAAGGGCTCCAGGCTGTCGGTGGCGCAGAGTTTCGGTACGCGCACGCCGGCGTCCACCGCGGCGCGCATCAGCGAGGTGCCCTTGGGTACGCTGACGGGCTGGCCGTCGATCGTGAGGTTGACGGTCTCGCTGGCCTCGCGCGCCGGGGTGCCGAAGTCGATCTCGGATTTCAGGTGGGGGAGCATGTCAGGCCGCCTTCTGGTCGGGTTCGGCGATGCCGAAGTCCTCGGGGTAGTGGTTCAGCGCGGAGAGCACCGGATACGGCGTCATGCCGCCCATCGCGCACAGGCTGCCGTTGACCATCGTGTCGCAGAGGTCGCGCAGCAGCATCACCTGCTGCGGCCGGTTCTGGTTCTTCACGATGCGGTCGATGACCTCGACACCGCGCGTCGAGCCGATGCGGCAGGGCGTGCACTTGCCGCAGCTCTCGATGGCGCAGAACTCCATCGCGTATCGCGCCAGCTGCGCCATGTCGGCCGTGTCGTCGTGCACCACGATGCCGCCGTGGCCGAGCACGGCGCCCACCGCGGCATAGGCTTCGTAGTCGAGCGGGATGTCCCACTGCGACTCGGGCACGTAGGTGCCCAGCGGGCCGCCCACCTGCACCGCCTTCACCGGCCGGCCGCTGCGCGTGCCGCCGCCGAAGTCGAACAGCAGCTCGCGCAGGGTCAGGCCGAAGGCCTTCTCGACCAGGCCGCCGCACCTGACGTTGCCGGCCAGCTGGAACGGCAGCGTGCCGCGCGAGCGGCCCATGCCGTGGTGCTTGTAGAAGTCCGCGCCGCGCGCCAGGATCAGCGGCACGCTGGCCAGGCTGATCACGTTGTGGATCAGCGTGGGCTTGCCGAACAGGCCTTCGATGGCGGGCAGCGGCGGCTTGGCACGCACGATGCCGCGCTTGCCTTCCAGGCTTTCGAGCAGCGCGGTCTCTTCGCCGCAGACGTAGCTGCCGGCCGCCATGCGCACATGCAGGTGGAAGGCCTTGCCGCTGCCACGCACGTCGTCGCCCAGGTAGCCCGCCGCGGCCGCGCGCTGCACCGCTTCGCGCAACACCGCCACGCTGTGCGGGTATTCGCTGCGCACGTAGATGTAGCCCTGCGTCGCACCCAGCGCGAGGCCGGCGATCGTCATGCCTTCGATCAGCAAGTACGGGTCGCCCTCCATCGTCATGCGGTCGCTGAAGGTGCCGCTGTCGCCTTCGTCGGCGTTGCAGACGATGTACTTCTGCTCGGCCGCGGTGTTCAGCACCGTTCGCCACTTGATGCCGGCGGGGAAGGCCGCACCGCCACGGCCGCGCAGGCCGGAGTCGAGCACCTGCTGCACGATGGCGGCGCCGTCCAGCGCGAGGGCCTTCTCCAGCCCCTGCCAGCCCTCGTGCGCGGCGTAGTCCTCCAGCGACAGCGGGTCGGTGAGGCCGATGCGGCGGAAGGTCAGGCGCTCCTGCTTCGCGAGATACGGAATGGCTTCGGTGAGGCCCAGCGACAGCGCGTGTGCGCCGCCCTGCAGCAGGCCGGCATCGAACAGCGACGGCACGTCCTCCGGCGCCACCGGCCCGTAGGCCACGCGGCCGGCCGGCGTCTCCACCTCCACCAGGGGCTCCAGCCAGAACAGGCCGCGCGAGCCGTTGCGCACCAGCGTCGCCTGCGCATCCAGGCCGCGTGCGACGAGCTCGGCCTGCAGCGCATCGGCCACCTCGTCGGCACCCACCGCCAGCGCCGCGGAATCACGGGGAACGAAGATCTTCAAGCCAGGCCTCCCAGCAGCTTCGCCAGGCGCTCGGGGCTCACGCGACCGTGCAACCTATCGTCGATCTGGATCGCCGGCGACGACGCGCACAGCCCCAGGCAGAACACCGGCTCCAGCGTCACCGCGCCGTCGTCGCGCGTCTCGTGGCTCTTGCAGCCCAGCAGCGTTTCCGCCTGCGCCATCAGCTCGTCGCCGCCGCAGGCCTTGCAGGCCTCGGCGCGGCACACCTGCACCACGTGGCGGCCGGCGGGCAGGCTGCGGAAGTGGTGGTAGTAGGTGATGACACCGTGCACCTCGGCACGCGAGAGGTTGAGGCCCGCCGCGATGTCGGGCACCACGTCGGGCGGGATGTGCCCGAGCTCCTCCTGCACCGCGTGCAGCAGCGGCAGCAGCGCACCGGGTTCGCTGCGGTGCCGCGCCACCAGCGCGCGCACCCGCGTGCGGTGCGGCGGCAGGGCCGGTGTGATGGGGATGCTGCGCATGGGTGCCGCTGTCCTTCGAAAAGAGTGGGCGGATCATGGACACTGCACCCTGCTGCATCAATATGAGCCGCTCGCCGCAGCGCATGTGCGGCCGGGCTCCTATGCAAGACAGCTCCTAGGTTCTCACCCTGACATGGAACGCATCTCGATCAAGCCGCAGTGGACCATCCTCGAGCCCGCCGGCGCGGCGCTGCCGCCGCGCGTGATCGAGCTGCTGGTGCAGGTGCACGCCCACGGCAGCCTGCTCGAAGCCAGCAAGCAGCTGGGCCTGTCGTACCGCCACGCCTGGGACCTGGTGCGCCAGGGCGAGGCCCACTTCAAGGCGCCGCTGCTGCACATGGAACGTGGCAAGGGCAGCACGCTGTCGGCTTTGGGCGAGAAGCTGGTGTGGGCCGACCACCGCATCGCCGCACGCCTGAAGCCGGTGCTCGATTCGCTGGCCAGCGAGCTGGCCGCCGAGATCGACCAGGTGGTGCGCCGCGAAGCCGCGGTGCTGCGCATCCACGCCAGCCACGGCTTCGCGATCGAGAAGCTGATCGACGCGCTGGTGGCCGGCGGCCTGCGCGTGGAGCACCGCTACGACAGCAGCACCGCCGCCGCCGCGGCGCTGCACGACGGCGCCTGCGACGCCGCCGCCTTCCATATCCCGCTGGGTGCGGCGCAGCCGGCGGTGCTGGCGCACTACGCGCGCTGGCTCGACGCCGACGATCTGCAGCTGATCGACATCGCCACGCGCCGCCAGGGCCTGGTGCTGGCGGCCGGCAACCCGAAGAAGATCTACGAGCTGGCCGACCTGGTGCGGCCCGACGTGCGCTTCATCAACCGCCAGGCCGGCTCGGGCACGCGGCTGCTGCTGGAGGCGCTGCTGGAGCAGGCCGGCATCGCGACCGCCGCCATCGCCGGCTTCGAGCAAGGCGAGTTCACGCACGCGGCGGTGGCGGCCTACGTGGCCAGCGGCATGGCCGACGTGGGCTTCGGGCTGGAGACCCCCGCGCGCCAGTTCAAGCTCGACTTCCTGCCGCTGGCCAGCGAACGCTATTTCCTGCTGTGCCGCGCGGCCACGCTGGAAACGCCCGCGATGCAGCAGCTGCTGGCCGCCCTGCGCGACCCGGCGTTCAACGCCGCGGTGGATGCGCTGCCGGGCTACCGCGCGGTGGATGCCGGGCGGGTGACGCCGCTGCGCTCGGCCTTCGGCTGAGCAGGCCGCTTCTGACGCGAGCGACGCCGGATCGCCGCCACCTCGGCCGGCGCCAGGCCCAGCGCGCGCAGGAAGGCGGCGTGGCCCTTCGGATCGGCGGCCTCGAAGCCGGCGTGCCAGCGCTGCATGTCGCCGTCGTCGAAGCCGGCGCGGCGCAGCAGCGCCACCCACGACCCCTTGTCGGCCAGCGGCGCCGCCGCGTCGAAGGCGCGGCTGGCCAGCAGGCGTGCCAGCAGCTGCTGCTGGCCGCGCAGCGCGTCGATCTCGGCGTTCAGCGCCAGCAGCCGCTGCTCCAGCAACGCACGGCTGCGCGGCGCGTCGGCGGCGCCGCCGAGCAGCGCGCCGATCGCGTCCAGCGCCAGTCCGGCCTCGCGGTAGCGCCGGATGCGGCGCACGCGTTCGACGTCGGCCTCGCGGTAGAGCCGGTAGCCGGCCGTGCTGCGCGCCGCCGGCACCAGCAGCCCGAGCGCCTCGTAGTGCAGCAGCGAGCCGCGTGCCAGGCCGACCGCGCGCGCCAGGCGGCCGATGGTGAGCGTCGCCGCGCCTTCCGGCTTCATGCGGGCAACGGCAGGAGGTCGGGCGCGAGGAAGCGCTCGCGGGCTTCGGGCGCGTCCAGCCGCGCCGGCGAGTAGTGGCGCGCCAGCAGGCCGCGTGCGTCGGCCACCAGTTCGGGAACGCGGCGCAGGAAAGCCTCGAAGCCTTGGCCTCGCTCGGTCGCGCCGGCGTGGGCCATCAGGCGCACCAGCGCTTCGGTGCGCGTGCGGTGGTACTTGTCGGTCGCACCCAGCGCCGTGGCCAGGCGGTGGATGCCCGCGCACACGGCCTCCACCGCATCGTCCACCGGATGGCGCTGCAGCAGCAGCCAGGCGGCGCGCAGATGACCGCGGTGGTCGAAATCGGTGCGGCCGAGGCGGGCGGCCAGGAAGGCGGCGAGGAAGGCGTCGTCGGCGAGGACGGGCGCGGTGGCTTCGGTGACGAGGGTGCGGTCGTTCATGGCGGCGGGCAACACGGAGTGGCGAAGCACCGCAGCTTCAGGCTGTCGACCGTCGTCAGGTCAAGCGCCCGTCTCCAGGTGGTCGCACGCCAGCTGCGCCAGCGCCCGCACCCCGGTGACCAGCGCCCGCTCGTCGGCGAAGAAACGCGGCGAGTGGTTCGGTGCCACCTGCTCGGGGTCCTGGTCCGGCGGCACCACGCCGAGGAAGAAGAACAGCCCCGGCACCACGCGCTGGAAGAAGCTGAAGTCCTCGGCGCCGGTGACCTTGTCGATGTCGTGCAGCATGCCCGGCCCGGCCACGCGCTCGAGCGTCGGCCGCATCTTCGCGGTGAGCTCGGGGTGGTTCACGGTCACCGGGTAGTTCTTGCGGATGCAGACCTCGCAGCCCGCGCGCGAGCCCTTGGCCACCGATTCCGCCAGCGTGGTCACGCGCTCGTGGATGTCGTCGCGCATGCCTTCGTCGAAGCTGCGGATCGTGCCGCGCATCTCCACCGAGTCGGGGATGATGTTCTCGCGCACCCCGCCCTTGATGACGCCCACGGTCACCACCGCGGGTTCCTTCGTGATGTTCATGCCGCGGCTGACGATGGTCTGCAGCCCCAGCACCACCTGCGCGGCGGTGACGATGGGGTCGACACCCAGCCAGGGCGCGGCGCCGTGGGTCTGGCGGCCGTTGATCCTGATCTTGAAGTAGTCGGAGCTGGCCATCGTCGGCCCCGAGCGCACGCCCAGCACGTTCAGCGGCAGGCGCGAGGTGACGTGCAGGCCGAAGATCGCGCGCGGCACCGGCTTCTCCAGCGCGCCCTCGGCGATCATCATCTTCGCGCCACCGTCCTCGCCCTCGGGCGGCATCTCCTCGGCCGGCTGGAAGATGAACTTCACGCTGCCCTTGAGCTCGGCGCGCAGCCCGGCCAGCACCGAGGCCACGCCCATCAGGATGGCGACGTGGCAGTCGTGGCCGCAGGCGTGCATCACGCCCACCTCCTCGCCGTTCCAGGTGGCGCGCGCCTTCGACGCAAACGGCAGGTCCACCTGCTCCTGCACCGGCAGGCCGTCCATGTCGGCGCGCAGCGCCACCACCGGGCCCGGCAGCGCGCCCTTCAGCAGGCCGACCACGCCGGTGTGCGCCACGGCCGTGCGCACCTCGTCGAAACCGAGCGAACGCAGGTGCTGCGCCACGATGCCGGCGGTGCGGAACTCGCGGTTGCCGAGCTCGGGGTGCTGGTGCAGGTCGCGCCGCCAGGCGATCACCTGTGCCTCGATGGCGGCGGCCGCGGCGTCGATGCGCGGCGCGAGGATGGACGGGGCGGCGTGGTCGGTGGCGTCAGGCATGGCGGCTACGCTAGCACGCCCGCCCCCACAATCGCAGCCATGAACGACAACGCCCGGCGCCTGGCGGCGCTGCTGATCCGCAACTTCGACGGCGTCGAGCTGAGCGAGGACACGCGCGACCCGCTCTACGCCGGCAAGGGCGCGCGCCTGGCCACCGGCACCGCGGCGAAGAAGCTCGGCGCCACGATCGACATCGTGCCGCCCGGCAAGCGCAGCTGCCCCTACCACCTGCACCATGCGCAGGAGGAGATGTTCATCGTGCTCGAAGGCAGCGGCACGCTGCGCGTGGCCGGCGAGATGCTGCCCATCCGCGCCGGCGACGTGATGTTCATCCCCGCCGGGCCCGAGTACCCGCACCAGATCATCAACACCTCCGACGCACCGCTGAAGTACCTGTCGATCAGCACGCGCGAGTTCCCCGAGATCTGCGAGTACCCCGATTCGGGCAAGTACCAGGCGATGTCGCCGCACGGCGAACCGCGCGGCTTCCGCGCGATCCAGCGCAAGGACAGCACGCTCGACTACTGGGACGGCGAGCCTTGAGCGCCGAGGGTGTGCTCGAAGGCCGCGCGCTGGCCTGCCGCCGCGGCCGACGGCTGCTGTTCGAAGGGCTGCAGATCCGCCTGGAGCCCGGCAGCGTGACCTGGCTGCGCGGCACCAACGGCAGCGGCAAGACGAGCCTGATGCGCATCCTGGCCGGCCTCTCGGCGCCGGCCGATGGCGAGGTGCTGTGGAACGGCCAGCCGCTGGCGGCCGGCGGCGCGCAGGCGCGGCGCGCGCTGCTCTACATCGGCCATGCCAACGCGCTGAAGGACGATCTCACGCTGCAGGAGGCGCTGGCCTTCCTGGCGCAGCTGGCCGGGCTCGACGAGCCGATGCAGCGCGCCGAAGCGGCGCTGGCCGCGCTGAAGCTCGCGCCGCAGCGCCAGCTGGCGGTGCGCACGCTGTCGCAGGGCCAGCGCCGGCGCGGCGCGCTGGCGCGGCTGGCGCTGGACGAGGCGCCGCGAACCTGGATCCTGGACGAGCCCTACGACTCGCTCGACCAGGCCAGCACGCAGACGCTGTCGGCGCTGATCGGCGCCCACGCCGCGCGTGGCGGCGCGGTGCTGCTCACCAGCCACCAGGCGGTGCCGCTGGAGGGGCTGCGCACCTACGACCTGCAGGCCCGCCCGGCGGCTTGACCAGCCGCAAGGCGGTCTTAAGAGGCGCCTGCCTAGAATCGCCGCCCTATGTCCTCGGTGCTGCTGGCGACCACCCGTCGCGATCTGCTGCTGGCCCGGCGCCGGCGCGTCGAGGCCTTGCTGCCGCTGGGGTTCTTCATCGTCGCCGCCGGCCTGTTCCCGCTGGGCGTGGGCCCCGAGCCCCAGATGCTGCGCCAGATCGCTCCGGGCATCGTGTGGGTGTGCGCGCTGCTGGCGGCCATGCTCTCGGTGACGCAGATGTTCGCCTCCGACCACCAGGACGGCTCGCTCGAGCAGATGCTGCTGGCCCCGCAGGCGCTGGTGGTGCTGGTGGCCGGCAAGGTGTTCGCGCACTGGCTCACCACCGGGCTGCCGCTGGTGGTGGCCGCGCCGCTCTTGGGGGTGCTGTTCGACATGCACCCGGCGGCCATCGCCACCCTCACCGCCACGCTGGTGGTGGGCACCCCGGTCCTGAGCCTGCTGGGCGCGGTGGGCGCGGCGCTCACCTTGGGCCTGCGCAGCGGCGGCGCGCTGGTGTTCCTGCTGGTGCTGCCGCTCACGGTGCCGACGCTGATCTTCGGCACCGGCGCGGTGGGCGCCACCGAAAGCGGCCTGTCGGCCAACGCGCACTTCTCGCTGCTGGGCGCGATCCTGATCCTCACCGCGCTGGGCGCCCCGCTGGCCACCGCCGCGGCGCTGCGCATCTCACTGGACTGACAGCCCTTGAACGACGCCAAGCTCCGCTGGACCCGCTTTGCCGCCCCCTCGCGCTTCTACGCGCTGGCCGGGCGCCTTGTTCCCTGGTTCTGGGCCGTGGCCGCGGTGCTCGCCGCCGCCGGCCTGTGGATCGGCTTCGCGATCGCGCCCACCGACTTCCAGCAGGGCGACGCCTACCGCATCATCTTCATCCACGTGCCCGCCGCGTGGATGGCGATGCTGATCTACGTGATCATGGCGTTCTGGGCCGCCCTGGGCTGGATCATGAACACGCGCCTGGCGTCGATGTACGCGCGCGCGCTGGCGCCCACCGGGGCGCTGATGACCTTCATCGCGCTGTGGACCGGCGCGCTGTGGGGCAAGCCCACCTGGGGCACCTGGTGGGTGTGGGACGCGCGCCTCACGTCCTTCTTCATCCTGCTGCTGCTGTACATCGGTTACATCGCCCTCACCGAAGCCATCGATGATGTGCGCCGCGCGGCCAATGCCGGCGCGCTGCTGGCGCTGGTCGGCGTGGTCAACGTGCCCATCATCTATTTCTCGGTGCGCTGGTGGAACACGCTGCACCAGGGCGCCACGATCAGCATGACCGCGGCGCCGAAGATGGCCTCGACGATGCTGACCGCGATGCTGCTGATGACCTTCGCCTTCTGGGCCTACTGTTTTGCCGTCGTGTTCACCCGCGCCCGCGCCATCGTGCTGGAGCAGGAAGCCGACACCGAATGGGTGCGCGCGCTGCGCACCTGAGAGAGACACGCCATGCAGTGGAAAACCTTCGACGACTTCGTGCACATGGGCGGCTACGGGCTCTATGTGTGGGGCTCGTATGCCGTGACGCTGGTGGTGATGCTGGGCGAAGCCTGGCTGGCGCTGCAGCGGCGCCGCCGGGCACTGGCCGATGCGGCCGCAGGAGGTGACGAATGAAACCCCGCCACAAGAAGGCCGCCATCATCGCCGGCGCGCTGTGCGCGCTGGGCGTGGCCACCGCGCTGGTGCTGAACGCGTTCAACAGCAACCTGGTGTTCTTCTACACGCCGACGCAGATCGCGCAGAAGGAAGCGCCCACCGGCCGCACCTTCCGTGTCGGCGGCATGGTGGAGACCGGCACCGTCAAGCGCGAGGGCGTGACGGTGCAGTTCAACGTCACCGACACCGCCAAGACCGTTCCGGTGCGCTACCAGGGCGTGCTGCCCGACCTGTTCAAGGAAGGCAAGGGCGTGGTCGCGCAGGGCCAGCTGGGCCCCGACGGCGTGTTCGTGGCGCGCGAGGTGCTGGCCAAGCACGACGAGAACTACATGCCGCCCGAGGCCGCCGATGCGGTGCAGAAGGCCGAGAAGGTGCGCCAGCAGATGGCCGCCGGCGCCAAGGGAGCGGGCAAGTGATCCCCGAGCTGGGCCACCTGCTGCTGTACGTGGCGCTGGGCGCCGCGCTGGCGCTCGGCGTGCTGCCGCTGGCCGGCGCGCAGCGCGACCGCCGCGACTGGATGCTGCTGGCGCGCCCGCTGGCCTGGGTGCAGGGCGTGCTGGTGCTGGCGGCCTTCGTGCTGCTGTCGGCCAGCTTCGTGCGCAACGACTTCTCGGTGCTGTACGTGGCGTCCAACTCCAACACCGCGCTGCCGCTGTTCTACCGGCTGGCCGCGGTGTGGGGCGGCCACGAGGGCTCGCTGCTGCTGTGGGTGCTGATGCTGAACGTGTGGACGGTGGCGGTGGCGCGCTTCAGCCACCGGCTGCCGCTGCCTTTCGTGGCGCGCATCCTCGGCGTGATGGGGCTGGTGGCCGTGGGCTTCCTGCTCTTCATGCTGTTCACCAGCAACCCCTTCGACCGGCTCCTGCCCGCCGCGCCCGACGGCCGCGACCTGAACCCGCTGCTGCAGGACCCGGGCATGGTGATCCACCCGCCGATGCTCTACATGGGCTACGTCGGCTTCTCGGTGGCCTTCGCGTTCGCGATCGCGGCGCTCCTGGGCGGCAACCTCGACGCGGCCTGGGCGCGCTGGACGCGCCCCTGGACCACCGCGGCCTGGGTCTTCCTCACCTTCGGCATCGGCCTGGGCAGCTGGTGGGCCTACAACGAGCTGGGCTGGGGCGGCTGGTGGTTCTGGGATCCGGTGGAGAACGCCAGCTTCATGCCCTGGCTCACCGGCACCGCGCTGATCCACTCGCTGGCGGTGAGCGAGAAGCGCGGCAGCTTCAAGGTCTGGACCGTGTGGCTCGCGATCATGGCCTTCTCGCTGTCGCTGCTGGGCACCTTCCTGGTCCGCTCGGGCGTGCTGAGCTCGGTGCATGCGTTTGCCACCGACCCGCGCCGCGGCCTCTTCATCCTGGCCTTCCTGGTGATCGTGATCGGCAGCTCGCTGCTGCTGTTCGCCTGGCGCGCCGGCCGCGTGGGCCTGGGGCAGCGCTTCGGGCTGCTGAGCCGCGAGTCGCTGCTGCTGGTGAACAACATGATGCTCGCGGTGGCCACCGGCGCGGTGCTGCTGGGCACGCTGTACCCGCTGTTCCTGGACGCCCTGGGCATGGGCAAGATCTCGGTCGGCCCGCCCTACTTCGACACCGTGTTCGGCCTGCTGATGGCGCCGCTGGTGCTGGTGATGGGCATAGGCCCGCTGACGCGCTGGAAGAACGACGAGGCCGGGCCGCTGGCGCGGCGCCTGGCGCTGCCGCTGATGGCGTCGGTGGTGGCGGCGCTGGTGGTGGGCTTCGCGGCCGGGCGCGTCTCCGTGGTGACCACCGGTGGCCTGACGATGGCGTTCTGGATCGTGATCACGCTGCTGGTGGACCTGAAGCCGCGCCTGCTGCCGGCGGGCGGCAGCGTCGGCCAGGTGCTGCACCGCGCGCGCATGGTGCCGGTGGCGATGTGGGGAATGATGCTGGCGCACTTCGGCGTGGCCGCGTTCTCGTTCGGCGTGGCGATGGTGAAGACCTACGAGACCGAGAAGGACGTGAAGATGGGCCCGGGCGACAGCACCGAGGTGGCCGGCTACGTGTTCAGGATGAACGGCTTCCAGGAAGTGCAGGGCCCGAACTACGTGGCGATGCAGGGCCAGATGGAGGTCACGCGCGACGGCCGGACCATCGCCGTGCTGCGGCCGCAGAAGCGCATCTACCGCGTGCAGCAGAACCCGATGACCGAAGCCGGCGTGCACAGCAACGCGTGGCGCGACCTCTACGTCTCGATGGGCGAGCAGCTGCCCGGCGGCGAGTGGGTGCTGCGCGTGCAGTACAAGCCCTTCATCACCTGGATCTGGGGCGGCTGCCTGCTGATGATGGCCGGCGGCTTGCTCGCGATGGCCGACCGGCGCTACCGCCAGCGCAGCAGCGCCGGCGCACGCGCCGCGGTGGGCGCGGAGGCGGCGGCATGAAGTGGCGTTTCCTGCTGCCGCTGGCGTTGTTCCTGGTGGTCGCGGTCTTCCTCGGCTTCGGGCTCAACCTGAACCCGCGCGAGGTGCCCTCGCCGCTGATCGACAAGCCCGCGCCCGCGTTCAGCGCCAAGCTGCTGGCCGACCCGACGAAGACCATCGGCAAGCAGGACCTCGCCGGCAAGGCCTGGATCCTCAACGTCTGGGCCAGCTGGTGCGCGCCCTGCCGCGAGGAGCACCCGCTGTGGGTGGCCTACGCGAAGCAGAGCCCGGTGCCGATCTACGGCCTCAACTACAAGGACCAGGCCAAGGCGGGGCAGGCCTGGCTGCAGCAGCTGGGCAACCCGTACGCCGAATCGCTGACGGACCCGGACGGCCGCATCGGCATCGACTACGGCGTCTACGGCGTGCCCGAGACCTTCGTGATCGACCGCGCCGGCGTGATCCGCTTCAAGCACATCGGCCCCATCACCCCCGAGGTGCTGCGCGACCGCATCGACCCGCTGGTGAAGCGGCTGAACGCCAATGGCTAACTTCCGACTGCTGCTGACCTTGGTGCTGGCGCTGGCCGTGCTCGGTCCTGTTCACGCCAAGGACGCCGAACCCGTGTCGTCCGACCCGGCGCTGGAAGCCCGCGTGATGGCGCTGGCCGTCGAGCTGCGCTGCCTGGTGTGCCAGAACCAGACCATCGCCGATTCGCACGCCGACCTCGCGGTGGACCTGCGCAAGCAGATCCGCGAGATGCTGCAGCAGGGCAAGAGCGACGCCGAGATCCGGCGCTACATGACCGACCGCTACGGCGACTTCGTGCTCTACAAGCCGCCGTTCAAGGCCACCACGGCGCTGCTGTGGGCCGGCCCGCCGCTGCTGCTGGTAGCCGCACTCGCCGGGCTGTTCCTGATGCTGAAGCGGCGCCAGCGCGCGAGCCCCGACGCCTTCGATCCCGACGACGACCCCAACGAAAACGACAACGACGATGTCCGCGCCGCCGGCCAACCCCACCCTCGATAAGCTCAAGAGCCAGCTCGCGCAGCTGGACCAGCTGATTGCCGAAGGCACGCTCAAGGGCGAGGACGCGCAACGCCGTCGCGCCGAGCTGGAGCGCCAGCTGCTGGCGCTGGTGGCGGGCGAGCCCGCCAGCGACACCGCGGCACCGGCCACCGCGCGCGAACGTGCGCCGCGCGGCCTGCTCAGCGGCGTGCTGGTGTTCGCGCTGGCCTTCGGCCTCATCGGCTACGCCATCAAGGGCAACCGCGAGGGCTGGGGCGTCGGCCCGGGCGAAGCCGTGGCCGACGGCGGCGAGGGCGGCGCCGGCCATTCGACGCAGATGGCGCAGCTGGAGACGATGACGCAGCGCCTGGCCGAGCGCCTGAAGGCCGCGCCCGACGACGCCGAGGGCTGGTCGATGCTGGCGCGCTCCTACACCGCGCAGGGCAAGTACGCCGACGCGCTGCCGGCCTACAAGCGCGTGGTCGAGCTGCGTCCGAACGACGCCCAGGCCCTGGCCGACCTGGCCGACGGCCTGGCGGTGGTGAACAACCGGTCGCTCGAAGGCGAGCCCGAGAAGCTGATCGCGCAGGCGCTCAAGGCCGATCCGACCAACGTGAAGGCACTGTCGCTGGCCGGCACCGTGGCCTTCAACAAGAACCAGTTCGCGGCCGCGGCCGACCTGTGGGAACGGGCGGTGAAGGCGGCCGACCCGGCCAGCGACTTCGGGCGCCAGCTGCAGGGCGCGGTGAACGAGGCGCGCCAGCGTGCCGGCCTGCCGCCGCTGGCGGCGGCGGCCGAAGCCGCACCGCCCGCACCGGCCGCTGCGCCCGCTGCAGCGCCGGGTGCCGCCGTCAGCGGCCGTGTCACGCTGGGCACCGCGGCGCGCGGCAAGGTCGGCCCCGACGACACCGTGTTCGTGTTCGCGCGCGCCGCCAACGGGCCGCGCATGCCGCTGGCGATCCTGCGCAAGCAGGTGCGCGACCTGCCGCTGGACTTCAAGCTCGACGACAGCCTGGCGATGAGCCCGGCCGCCAGGCTCTCGGGCGCGGCCGAGGTGGTGGTGGGTGCGCGCATCAGCAAGAGCGGCAACGCGACGCCGCAGCCGGGCGACTGGCAGGTGCTGAGCAGCCCGGTGAAGCCGGGCGCCTCCGGCCTCATGCTCGAGATCGCCCAGCCCGTGCCCTGACCAGGAACACCGCCGTGCGGCTGCTGCTCGTCGAGGACGATGCGCGCCTGGCCCAGGCGGTGCGGGCCTGGATGGCCCACGCCGGCATCGACGTCGAGTGGATCACCGAGGGCCGCGAGGTCGAACCGGCGCTGCGCGGCCGCGCCTTCGACGGCATGGTGCTCGACCTGGGCCTGCCCGATGCCGACGGCGAACGCGTGCTGGCCGGCCTGCGCGAGGCCGGCTTCGAGCTGCCGGTGATCGTGATGACGGCGCGCGAGCAGGTGCAGGACCGCGTGCGCCTGCTCGACCTGGGTGCCGACGACTTCCTCGTCAAGCCCGTGCACCTGGACGAGCTGGCCGCGCGGCTGCGCGCGGTGCGGCGCCGCAACGGCACGCGCCCGGCACGCGACGAGTCGCTGCGCCACGGCGGGCTGTGCCTGGTGCCGGCCAGCCGCACCGTGTCGATCGACGGCCAGTACGTGCCGCTGACCAACCGCGAGTTCTGGCTGCTGGAGACGCTGCTGCGCCACAAGGGCCGCGTGCTGACGCGCGAGCGCCTGGTGGAAGGGCTCTACGGCACCGAGGACGAGATCGTCGGCAACGCGGTCGACGTGCACGTGCACCACCTGCGGCGCAAGCTCGGCAGCGGCCTCATCAAGACCGTGCGCGGGGTCGGCTACACGCTGGGCGGGGAAGGTTGATGGGCACGCGGCCGTGGTCGCTGCGCCAGCGCCTGGTGGCGGTGGCCGTGGCCTCCGGTGCGCTGGCCTGGCTGGCCGGCGGTGCGGCCATCTACCTGGTGCTGCAGCGCCAGGACGCGGTGCTGTTCGACGCCCGCCTGGCCGACCTGGCGCAGACGCTGCTGGCGTTCGCCGACCACGAGCTGGCCGAGGTGGCCGCCGAGGGCGGCACGCTGCCCGTGCACTACGAGACCGAGGCCACCGCGCAGGGCCGCTACCGCTACCAGATCTGGTCGCCCGAGGGCCGCCTGATGCTGTCGAGCGCCAACGCGCCCACCGACGCACCACTCGTCACCGCCACCCAGCGCCCCGGCTTCGTCACGCGCGTGGTGGACGGCGAGACGATGCGCGTCGTGACGCTGGACGCGCCGTCGCGCCGCTACAGCATCCAGGTGGCCGAGCCGGTGTCGCAGCGGCTCGGCCTGGAGGACATCGTCGGCCGCCACTTCGGCACGCTGCTGCTGGCCTCGGCGGCGCTGCTGGCGGCCTGGACGCTGCTGCTGGCGCGCCTGGCGCTGCGGCCGCTGCAGGCGGCCACGCAGCAGATCGGGCGGCGCGGCCCGTCGGACCTGAGCGCGGTGGAGCCGGGCCAGCTGCCGCACGAGTTCGGCCCGCTGCTGACCGCCATCAACCAGCTGCTGCAGCGCGTGGACGTGGCGCTGCGCAGCGAACGCGAGTTCGTCGCCGCCGCGGCGCACGAACTGCGCACGCCGCTGGCCGGCCTGCGCGCGCAGGCCCAGCTGGCGGTGCACCCGCGCACCGGCGCCGACGAGCGCCAGCAGGCGCTGCGCGCGGTGCAGGACGGCGTGGACCATGCCGCGCACCTGGTGGGCCAGCTGCTGGACCTGGCGCGCAGCGACGCGCTGGCGGGTGACCCGGCACGCCTGTCGGCCGACCGCGAGGCGGTGCCGATGCAGGCGCTGCTGGAGAGCCTGATGGCCGAGCTGGGCCCGGACGCCGCCGAACGCGGGCTGCGCATCGCGCCGCGCTTCGAGGTGCCCACCATCGACGCCTCGCCGTTCGCGCTGCGGCTGATCCTGCGCAACCTCCTGGCCAACGCGGTGGCGCACGCCGCGCACGAGGGCAGCGTGGCGCTGGGCACGCGCCGCGACGGCGGCCACGTGGTGCTGTGGGTGGCCGACAGCGGGCCGGGCATCGCCGAGGGCGAACCCACGCGGCTGTTCGAGCGCTTCTACCGCGCCAAGGGCCAGACGCGCCCGGGCAGCGGGCTCGGTCTGTCGATCGTGAAGGCGCTGGCGCAGGCGCACGGCGCCGAGGTGTCGCTGCTGCGGGCGACACGGCCCGAGGCGCCGCTGGGCGGCCTGCTGGTGGAGCTGCGCTTCCCGGCCGCTGCGGCCTGATCAGGCCAGCGCGCGCTCGATCTCGGAGAAGTTGCCGGCAATCGGCGTCAGCTCGATCGGCTGTCCCAGCTGGCGCTCGATCTGCGCGCGCGACACCACGCCGCGCACGCGCCGCGGCGTGCCGGCGCCGGCGGCCTGCACCACCAGCAGGTGGTTGCGGCCGTGGCGGCGCAGCGTGGCGATCAGCTCGCCCACCTGGGCCCGCGCCACGCGCGCCAGGTCCACCGCGTCCAGCAGCGCCAGCGGCGTCATCACGTCGGCCACGGTGAGCTCGTCGTAGCGCGCGCCGCGCTCGTGCACCAGCGCCATCTGGCGGTCGCCGTGCAGGTCGGTGGTGGTGACGAGGCCCAGGAAGCTGGGCATGCCGCTCACCACGAAGAGCATGCGCACGCCCTGGTAGACCATCATCTGCTCGGCCTGGCGCAGCGTGGTGGCAGGCGCGATGGTGGCGGCCTTCACCTGCGTCAGGTCGGTCATCACGGCCAGGGCCGGCGACTCCAGCGTCACCGGCGACAGGTTCCAGGGCGCGGCCTGCGCGATCTGGACGCCTTCGTCGAGGCGGAAGGTGGGCAAGGCGGACATCTCGGGCCCTTCGCAGTGCAGCGGAGCGCCCATCTTGCGCCGGTGCGGCGCACCCGGTTGCCGTCAGGGCGATTCAGACCTTGCCGAACTTGGTCTCGAAGCGGATGCCGATGGCGCGCAGCAGCGGCGTCGGCAGCTCGCCGCCGGCGCAGACGATGACGTGGTGGTTGTTGACCGTCTGCTCGGTGCCGGCGGCGCCGACCAGCGTCACCGAGGTCGGCTCGATGCGTCGCACCTGGGTGCTCAGCAGCTGGCGCACACGCCGGGACCGCACCAGCGCGTCGAGCTGCAGGCGGTTCTTCTCCTTCACGCGGGCGAAGGCCTCGCCGCGGTAGGCCAGCGTCACCTCGGTGCCCAGCTCGCCGGCCAGCGCGATGGCGGCTTCCAGCGCGCTGTCGCCGCCGCCCACCACGAGCACCGCCTTGCCGATGTACTGCGCCGGATCCACCAGCCGGTACACCACCTTCGGCAGCTCCTCGCCGGGCACGCCCAGCTTGCGCGGCGTGCCGCGCCGGCCCAGCGCCAGCAGCACGCTCTGCGCGTGGTAGCTGGCGCGCGAGGTGCGCACCGTGAAGCTGCCGTCGGCCTGGCGCTCCAGCCCTTCGAAGCGCTCGTTGAAGTTCATCGCCAGCTGCGTGCGGCCGACGATCTCGTGCCAGAACGCCAGCAGCCGCTCCTTCTGCACCTCGGCGCCCAGCCGCACGGTGCCGATCAGGTCGAGCTTGACCGGCGCGGTCATCGCCAGCTTGTTGCGCGGGTAGTGGTAGACCGCGCCGCCCAGCGAATCCTCTTGCTCGATGATCTTGTAGCGGAGCTTGTGCGCGATGGCGCTCAGCCCGGCCGAGATGCCCGCCGGCCCGGCGCCGACGATCACCACGTCCAGCGGCGCCCGGTGGCCGGCGGCGCTGCGCTTCTGGATCGCCGCCATCGCCTGCCGGCCCTGCTCGGCGGTCTTGCGGATCAGGCCCATGCCGCCCAGCTCGCCCGCGATGAACACGCCGGGCACGTTGGTCTCGAAGTCCTTGCTCACGTGCGGGATGTCGATGCCCCGCTTCTCGGTGCCGAAGACCAGCGTGAGCGCCTGCACCGGGCAGGCGCTGAAGCAGGCGCCATGGCCGATGCAGGCGCTGGCGTTGATCAGCGTGGCCTTGCCGTCCACCACGCCCAGTGCGCCTTCGGGGCAGGCCTTGGCGCAGGCGCCGCTGCCCAGGCAGCGGTTCGGATCCACCACCGGATGCAGCGAAGGTGGCTCGTTCAGGCCGCTCTTTTCCGCCTGCTGCAGCGCGGTCGTTTCGCGAACATGGCGACGCCGCCGGCGCAGCAGGTGCCAGCCGACGGCGAACACGGCCAGCGCCAGGTAGGGAAGCAGGTACAGCTGGGACTCCATCGAACCCATCTTCGGCAGGCCCGCCCGGCCCGCGGTTTATGCAGTCGTAACGAACGTAATGTGGCCCCCTAGTATGAGTTTTTCCTTAAGAAACAGCACCTTGCGCCGCCTAGACTGAATGTGCATTCGGCACAGGTCTGCCGAGAACCCGTTGGGAAACCCGCCCCGAGAGCCTTCCATGTCCGATCCCGCAAGCCTGGCTGTGAACCCGGCGGATGCCGTCATGGCGCCCGCCGCCGAGAGCCGCCGCCTCGGCGAAGGCTGGGTGCTGCTGCTCATCGCGCTGCTGGTGGCCGGCGCCTGGGCCGTGACGCGGCTGGGGCTCTACACCACGAAGTCCGACCTCGCGTACTGGATGGGCGTAGCCGGCGGCGTGGGCATGTTGCTGTTGCTGACCTATCCGCTGCGCAAGCACCTGCGCTTCATGCAGCGGCTGGGCGCGGCCAAGGGCTGGTTCGTCGCGCACATGCTGCTGGGCGTGAGCGGGCCGCTGCTGATCCTGCTGCACTCGAACTTCGAGATCGGCTCGCTGAACGCCGGCGTCGCGTTCTTCTCGATGGTGATCGTCGCGCTGTCGGGCGTGGCCGGGCGCTTCCTCTACCTGCGCGTGCACCGCAACCTGAACGGCGAGAAGCTGGCGCTCGGCCAGCTGCGCGCGCAGCTCGATGTCGACAACCAGGCCGCCAACCGGCTGCGCTTCGCGCCGCGCGCGGTGGAGCGCTGCCGTGCCTTCGAGAAGCTGGCGCTCGAGCGCCGCATCGTCACCGGCGGCGAGGTCATCCGCGCGATGTGCGTGCTGCCCTGGCACCGCTGGCTGGCGCAGCGTGCCTGCCACGCCGAACTGCGCCGGCGCCTGCTGGTGGTGGCGCACACCGAAGGCTGGACGCGCCGCAAGCTCAACGGCCGGCTGCGCATGGCCTGTTCGCTGGTGGACGACTACCTGATCGGCGCGCAGCGCGTGGCGCTGTTCGCCGCCTGGTCGCGCGTGTTCTCGTGGTGGCACATCGCCCACGTGCCCTTCGTCTACCTGCTCGTGATCAGCGCGATCGTGCACGTGATCGCCGTGCATGCGTATTGAGCGACTGCGCGCGGCCCTGTGGGCGGCGCTGCTGGCGCTGCTGCTGATCGGCGGTGCGGCCCGGGCGCAGACCATCGAGTCGGTGCTCTCGCCCGGCCCGGTGATCGAGGGCCACGTCAAGACCGAGCACGACTGCAAGGCCTGCCACCAGCGCTTCGACCGCAACGCGCAGGACGGCCTGTGCATCGCCTGCCACAAGGAGGTGGGCCAGGACGTGCGCGCGCACACCGGCTGGCACGGCAAGCAGGACAGCCCGCAGCCCTGCCGCGCCTGCCACACCGACCACAAGGGCCGCGGCGCGAAGGTGGCCGCGTTCGACACCAGGACCTTCGACCACGCCCGCACCGACTACGCGCTGCGCGACAAGCACGCCGCCGTGGAATGCACGAAGTGCCACCAGCCCGCGAAGCGCTGGCGCGAGGCACCCACCAGCTGCGACGCCTGCCACCGCAAGGACGACGTGCACAAGGGCAGCCTGGGCCGCCAGTGCGAGGACTGCCACTCGGCGAAGGGCTGGAAGGACGCCACCTTCGACCATGCGAAGACCCGCTTCGCGCTGCACGACAAGCACGCCGACGCCAAGTGCGAGAGCTGCCACGCCAACGGCCGCTTCAAGGACACGCCGCGCACCTGCTTCGCCTGCCACAAGAAGGACGACGCCGAGAAGGGCCACAAGGGGCAGTACGGCGAGAAGTGCGAGAGCTGCCACAACGCCAAGGCCTGGAAGCCCAGCACCTTCAACCACGACACCGCCACGCGCTACCCGCTGAAGGACAAGCACCGCGAGGTGAAGTGCGCCGCCTGCCACGTGACGATGCCGCTGTACGGCCACAAGACGGGCACGGCCTGCATCGACTGCCACCGCAAGGACGACAAGCACAAGGAGACGCTGGGCACGAAGTGCGGCGACTGCCATACCGAGCGCGGCTGGAAGGAGCCGCCGAACTTCGACCACTCGAAGTCGCGCTTCCCGCTCGTCGGCGCCCACGTGAAGACCGCCTGCAAGGACTGCCACAAGGACCAGCTGTTCCGGCAGACGCCCGGCCAGTGCGTGGACTGCCACAGGAAGGACGACAAGCACCAGGGCAACCTCGGCGTGCGCTGCCAGGACTGCCACGGCGAGACCAACTGGAAGCCGCTGCCGGGCAAGTTCGACCACTCGAAGACGAAGTTCCCGCTGCGCAACGCGCACGGCGCGGCCACCGTGAAGTGCCAGGACTGCCACGAGTCGGCACGCGACTACCGCGGGCTGTCCACCGCCTGCTCCAGCTGCCACAAGCGCGACGACCGCCACGAAGGCACGCTGGGCACGCGCTGCGAGAGCTGCCACACCGACGTGAACTGGCGCGTCGCCCGCTTCGACCACACGGCCACGCGCTACCCGCTCGCCGGGCGCCACCTGGTGGTGACCTGCAAGTCCTGCCACCAGAGCCTGCGCTACCGCGAGGCGCCGCGCGACTGCTACGGCTGCCACCGCAAGGACGACACCCACAAGGCCGCCTTCGGCCCCGCCTGCGACAGCTGCCACAACGTGCGCGCCTGGACGCTGTGGACCTTCGACCACGACCGCGGCACCAGCTACCCGCTGCAAGGCCGCCACGCGAAGCTGCGCTGCGAGGCCTGCCACCTGCAGCCGGCGCCGCCCGGCCGCAAGGCCGCGCCGCTGGGCCGCGACTGCATGGCCTGCCACCGCAAGGACGACGTGCACGAAGGCCGCTTCGGCCGCCGCTGCGAGCAGTGCCACACCAACGACGACTGGAAGCGGCTGCGGCAGGGCGTGGGCGGCCGCTGAAGACGCGACCCGGCCGGGTTTCCCATTAAATGGGCTTGTTGCACATTAAGTGCGAGCTAACGAAGGCCACCCACCGATCCATCAGACTGAAATCGGACGGCGCTCCAGGTGGCGCCGCTGAGGGGCCGATGGCGAACGAGGCGTTGGGAACCGGGGCTGAGCTTGCGTCGCGCATGGCCGCGCGGCTGCGCGCCGGGCTGGCCCTGCTGCTGCTGGCCCTGCTGGGCACCGCCGCCTGGGGCCAGGCCGCCGCACCCCGCTTCGACCACGACAGCACCGGCTTCGCGCTCACCGGCAAGCACGAGGACGTGCGCTGCGAGACCTGCCACCAGCGCGGCATCTTCAAGGGCACGCCGCGCGACTGCGCCACCTGCCACGCGCAGAACAACAGCCGCGGCGCCACCGCGATGCCGGTGCGCCACGTGCAGACCACGCAGTCCTGCGACGCCTGCCACGGCACCAGCAGCTTCGCCGGCGCGATCTTCAGCCACGTGGCGGTGGCACCTTCCAGCTGCAACAGCTGCCACGACGGTCTGCGCGCCACCGGCAAGCCGAACGGCCACCCGGCCACCACCGCCTCGTGCGACCTGTGCCATGTCACCGGCTCGTTCGCCGGCCAGGCCCGCAAGCCGACGAACCACATCCCTTACGCGGCCAGCGCCACCTGCACCTCCTGCCACGTCGGCGGCTTCACGGTCAGCCCCACGCTCAGCGCGATCCACGCCAACGCACCCAGCACGACGAACAACTGCGCGCAGTGCCACGGCGCGGCCGCGGCCTCGTTCGCGATACCGGCCAAGGGCTTCACCGTCGTCGGCATGCCCACCGACCACCTGCCCACCACGGCCGCCTGCGAGACCTGCCACGTCGGCCCCGGCTCGTCGGTGGCCGCCACGCCGGTGACCGACGGCGCACGCTTCTCCGGTTCGCTGATGAACCACGCCGGCATCAGCGGCAACTGCGTGGCCTGCCACGCACCGTTGGGCAGCGGGCTGAACTTCGCCGGTGTCGCGCGCATCGTCGGCATGCCGGCCACCAGCCCGCCGGGGCCGCTGGCGCACATCCCGTCGTCCACGCGCTGCGAGAGCTGCCACCTGGGCAGCCTGCCGAGCGGGCTGATCCCGGCGTCCGCCACCAAGGCCGCGCCGGGCACCGGCTTCGCGACGCCCGCGCCCACCGCCGCGATGATCCACGGCGGCGTCACCGGCGGCTGCAACGCCTGCCACGACACCGCGATGGTGTGGCTGGGCGTCGGCGCCTACCCGATCAACCCGGCCACGATGGTGACCGGCGCGTCCTACACCGGCTTCCAGACCCGCCCGCGCGCCGCCGCCGGCCCGTTCAACGTGGTGGACCCGGCGCACCCGGTGGGCGGCGACTGCAGCGAGTGCCACGCCGGCACCACCGCCTTCACCGGCACCGCGAAGCCCGACAACCACATCCCCTACAACCCGGCCGCTTCCTGCAACGCCTGCCACAGGAGCCCCAACTTCGCGGTCACGCCGACGCTCACCGACATCCACGCGAACGCGCCCAGCACCAGCGGCAACTGCGCGCAGTGCCACGGCGCCGCGGCACCGTCGTTCGCGATCCCCGCCAACGGCTTCGTGGTGGTGGGCCTGCCGGCCAACCACATCCCGACGAGCGCCTCGTGCGAGACCTGCCACGTCGGCGCGGGCTCGTCGATCGCCGCGCTGCCGGTGGTGGACGGCGCGAGGTTCAGCGGCTCGACGATGAACCACGCCGGCATCGCGTCGAACTGCGCCGCCTGCCACCAGCCCGCGGGTGCCGCGACGGCCTTCGCCGGCATCACGCGCATCGTCGGCATGCCGCCCACCAGCCCGGCCGGGCCCGGCGCGCACATCCCGTCGTCGACCACCTGCGAGAGCTGCCACCTCGCCAGCGCGCCCGCCGGGCCGGTGCCCGCGTCGGCCACCGCCACCGCGCCCGGCACCGGCTTCGCGACACCGGCGCCCACCGGGGCGATGATCCACGCCGGCATCACCAGCGGCTGCGCCGGCTGCCACGAGGCCGGGCTCAGCTGGATGGGTGTCGGCGCGTACCCGATCAGCCCCGCGACGCTGGTGCCGGGCGCGTCCTACTTCGGCTTCCACACGCGGCCGCGCGCCGCGGGCTCGGCCACCAGCATCGCCGACCCGGCCCACCCGCTCAGCGGCGAGTGCGAACGCTGCCACGCCAGCACCACGGCCTTCACCGGCATCGACAAGCCGGCCAACCACATCCCGTACAGCCCGGCCGCTCAGTGCAACAGCTGCCACCGCGCCGCCGACTACGCGGTGACGCCCAGCCTCACCGACATCCACGCCAACGCGCCCAGCACCACGACGAACTGCGCGCAGTGCCACGGCGCGGCGGCGCCGTCGTTCGCCATTCCCGCCAACGGCTTCGCGATCGTCGGCCTGCCGGCGAACCACATCCCGACGGCGGCCTCGTGCGAGGCCTGCCACGTCGGCACGGGCTCGTCGATCGCCGCGCTGCCGGTCGTCGACGGCGCGCGCTTCGCGAACTCGCGCATGAACCACGCCGGCATCGCCGGCAACTGCGTCGCCTGCCACCAGGCCGCGGGAAGCAGCAGCAGCTTCGCCGGCATCGCGCGCATCGTCGGCATGCCACCCACCAGCCCGCCCGGGCCGGGCGCGCACATCCCGTCGTCCACCACCTGCGAGAGCTGCCACCTGGCCAGCCTGCCGAGCGGCTTGATTGCCGCGTCGGCCACCGCCACCGCGCCCGGCACGGGGTTCGCCACGCCGGCGCCCAGCGGGCCGATGATCCACGGCGGCATCACCAGCGGCTGCAGCGCCTGCCACGAGACCGGCCTCACGTGGATGGGCATGAGCGCCTACCCGATCAGCCCGACGACCCTCGTGCCCGGCGCCAGCTACCGCGGCTTCCAGACGCGCCCGGGCGCCACCGCCAGCACCACCAGCATCGCCAACCCCGCACACCCGGCCGGCGGCGACTGCAGCCAGTGCCACGCCAGCACCGTCGCCTTCACCGGCGTCGACAAACCCGCGAACCACATCCCCTACAACCCGGCGGCGCAGTGCGCCAGCTGCCACGTCGGCAACGACTACGCGACGATCCCGAGCCTCACCAGCATCCACACCTGGGCGCCCAGCACCACGGGCAACTGCGCGCAGTGCCACGGCGCGGCGGCACCCTCGTTCGCGATCCCCGCGGTCGGCTTCTCGATCGTCGGGATGCCCACCAACCACATCCCCACCACCGCGCCCTGCGAGCAGTGCCACGTGGGCACGGGCTCGTCCGTCAGCGTGCTGCCGGTGGCCGACGGCGCGCGCTTCGCCAACTCGGCGATGAACCACGCCGGCATCACCGGCAACTGCGTGGCCTGCCACCAGGCTGCCGGCAGCAGCACCGCCTTCGCCGGCATCACGCGCATCGTCGGCATGCCGCCGACCAGCCCCGCCGGCGCGAACGCGCACATCCCCTCGTCCACGCGCTGCGAGAGCTGCCACCTGGGCAGCCTGCCGAGCGGGCTGATCCCGTCGTCGGCCACCGCCACCGCGCCCGGCACCGGCTTCGCGACACCCGCGCCCAGCGGGGCGATGATCCACAGCGGCATCACCGGCGGCTGCAACCTCTGCCACGAGGCCGGCCTGGTGTGGATGGGCATGGGCGCCTACCCCATCAGCCCGAGCATCCTGAGCCCCGGCGCGCTCTACACCGGCTTCCAGACGCGCCCGCGCGCGGCCGCCGGCCCCTTCAACGTCGCCAACGCCGCGCACCCGGCCGGTGGCGACTGCAGCCAGTGCCACGGCAGCACCACGGCGTTCAGCGGCATCGACCAGCCCGCGAACCACATCCCCTACAACCCGCAGGCCACCTGCGACAACTGCCACACCAGCCCCGACTACGCGGTGCTGCCCTCGCTCACCAACATCCACGCCTGGGCGCCGAGCACCACCAGCAACTGCAGCCAGTGCCACGGCGCGGCAGCACCGTCGTTCGCGATTCCCAGCGCCGGCTTCGCGATCGTCGGGCTGCCTTCGAACCACATTCCCACCAGCGCCTCGTGCGAGACCTGCCACGTCGGCACCGGTTCATCGATCGCCGCGCTGCCGGTGGTGGACGGCGCGAAGTTCACCAACTCGCGCATGAACCACGCCGGCATCACGAAGGACTGCGTGAACTGCCACCAGGCCGCCGGCAGCGCAACGGCCTTCGCCGGCATCACGCGCATCGTCGGCATGCCGCCGACGAATCCGCCGGGCGCGGGTTCGCACATCCCGTCGTCCACCGCGTGCGAGAGCTGCCACCTGGGCAGCATGCCGACCGGCCTGATCCCCGCCTCGGCCACGCGCACCGCGCCCGGCACCGCGTTCGCGACCCCCGCGCCCACCGGGCCGATGATCCACGGCGGCATCACCAGCGGCTGCGCGGCCTGCCACGACAGCGGCTACGTGTGGATGGGCGTCGGCGCCTACCCCATCACGCCGACCACGCTGACGCCGGGCGCGCAGTACAAGGGCTTCCAGACCCGGCCGCGCGCCGCCGCCGGCACCTTCAACGTGGCCGACCCGGCGCACCCGCTGAACGGCGACTGCAGCCAGTGCCACGCCAGCACCACCGCCTTCACCGCGGTGGACATGCCGGCCAACCACATCCCGTTCGCACCCACCGCGCAGTGCAACAGCTGCCACACCGGCACCGACTACGCGGTGATGCCCAGCATCGCGAACATCCACCTCTACGCGCCCAGCACCACCGGCAACTGCAGCCAGTGCCACGGCGCGGCGGCGCCGACGTTCGCGATACCCGCGGCGAACTTCAGCATCGTCGGCCTGCCTTCGAACCACATCCCCACCACGGCCTCGTGCGAGGTCTGCCACGTCGGCGCGGGTTCGTCGATCGCCGCGCTGCCGGTGCCCAACGGCGCGAAGTTCAGCGGCTCGAAGATGAGCCACAACGGCATCACGAGCAACTGCGTCGCCTGCCACGTGCCGGCCGGCAGCGCGGTGAACTTCATCGGCATCACGCGCATCAGCACGATGCCGCCGACGGCGCCGATGGGCGCGGGCTCGCACATCCCCTCGTCCACCACCTGCGAGGCCTGCCACCTCGGCAGCAAGCCCGCGGGCCTGGTGAACGCGTCGGCCAGCGCCAACCCGCCCGGCACCGCCTGGGCCACGCCGGCGCCCACCGGCGCGATGATCCACACCGGCGTCACCGGCGGCTGCGCGGGCTGCCACGACAGCGGCTATGTCTGGATGGGCATGGGCGCCTACCCGATCGTGCCCAGCACGCTGACGCCGGGTGCCCAGTACAAGGGTTTCCAGACCCGCCCGCGCGCCGCCGCCGGCACCTTCAACGTGGCCGATGCGGCGCACCCGGCCAGCGGCGACTGCTCGCTGTGCCACACCAACACGGTGGCCTTCGTCGGTGTCGACAAGCCCGCGAACCACATCCCGACCAACCCCGCGGCCACCTGCGCGAACTGCCACACGAGCACGGACTACGCGGTGCTGCCGACGCTCACCAACATCCACGCCTGGGCACCCAGCACCACCAGCAACTGCAGCCAGTGCCACGGCGCAGCGGCGCCGTCGTTCGCGATCCCGTCCGCGAACTTCAGCATCGTCGGCCTGCCGTCGAACCACATCCCGACCACCGCGTCGTGCGAGGTCTGCCACGTCGGCGCCGGCTCGTCGATCACGGCGCTGCCGGTGGTCAACGGCGCCAAGTTCGCGAACTCGAAGATGAGCCACGACGGCATCACCGCCAACTGCGTGGCCTGCCACGCGACGAGCGCGGCGGTGGTGAACTTCGCCGGCATCACCCGCATCAGCCGCATGCCGCCCACCAGCCCGGTGGGCGCCAGCTCGCACATCCCGTCGTCCACCACCTGCGAGACCTGCCACCTCGGCAGCAAGCCGGCGGGCCTGGTGAACGCCTCGGCCAGCGCGAACCCGCCCGGCACCGCCTGGGCCACGCCGGCACCCACCGGCGCGATGATCCACACCGGCATCACCGCCAACTGCAACGCCTGCCACGACACCGGCTACGTCTGGATGGGCATGGGCGCCTACCCGATCGCGCCGACGGTGCTGACCAGCGGTGCGCAGTACAAGGGCTTCCAGACGCGCCCGCGCGCCACCGCCGGCACCTTCAACGTGGCCGACGCCGCGCACCCGGCCACGGGCGACTGCAGCACCTGCCACACCGGCACCACCTACTTCGACGGTGCGGTGAAGCCCAACGGCCACATCCCCACCAACAGCGCCTGCTCGCTGTGCCACGTGGTGGCGGGCGACTTCTCGGTGGCCGGCCTCACCAACAGCACGGCGATGCACGCCAACACCGACCTGAAGAGCCAGACCTGCCGCACCTGCCACGCCGCCGGCCCGTTCGCGGGCTGCACCACGCAGGCCGCCTGCACGACCCCGGTGCCGCTGACCTACCAGCCCAAGCTGATGCCGCTGGCCGCCGGCGGCTCGCCCACCGCACCGTCGGCGCAGACGCACATCCCGGTCGGCACCGTGGCCTGCGAGTCCTGCCACTCGGCGACCAACTACACCACGTTCAGCGGCATGAAGATGAAGCCGACGACGAACGCGATCAACCCGTCGCACACCGCGGTGGCCGCCTTCACCTGCATGAGCTGCCACGAGTACCCGTACGTGTGGTTCGGCACGCCCAACATCCAGACGCGCAAGCCCGGCGCCCACACCAGCGCCGGCCGCAAGCCGCCGCACGACTGCGACGAGTGCCACCGCGTGGGCACCAAGTTCGACGGCCTGGCGCGCGTGCGCCCGGTGATGCGCGCCGCGGTCGGCGGCGCGCTGCCGCGCCTGCTGCCGCGCGAGGCCATCCTGCCGGGCGGTTCGACGAAGCAGGCCTTCGACCACCGCGGCGTCGCCGCCGGCCAGTGCCAGAGCTGCCACAACGGCCAGATCGCGCGCGGCCGCCCCTCGAAGCACTACGGCCCGCGCCTGTCGTGCGACAGCTGCCATCGCAGCACCGCCTGGGCGCCGGCCTCGTTCACGCACCCGAGCAACGCCGCCGGCACCTGCGCGGCCTGCCACAACGGCGTGGACGCCTCCGGCCGGCCCGGCAACCACTTCATCAGCGTGCGTTCCTGCGACGCCTGCCACACCGCGCTGGCCTGGCAGCCGGTGCGCTACCAGCACCTGTCGCCGGCCTACGCACCGTCGCCCGAACGGCCCACCTGCACGAGCTGCCACATCACCAACGGCGAAGTGATACCGCGCCAACTGCACGGCAACCCGCGCAACCGGCCGGTGCCGGTGCCGCCGAAGACGGGGCCATGATCCGACGCGTCCTCGCGGCCCTGGCGCTGCTGCTCGCCACCGCCACGGCCGGCGCGCAGACCCTCGACGACGTCGACCTGCGCACGCAGGGCGAGCAGAAGGTGGTGCGCGTGCGCTTCAACGCGTCGGTGAGCTTCATCACCATCGCGCCGGCGGGCGCGGCCGACCAGTACATCGTGCGCTTCGAACTGCTGGCCGGCGACGAGCCGGTGCTGCGCCAGACCGTGGGCGAACAGCGCCGGCTGCCGGCCGGCGACGGCGTGCCCGAGATCGTCGTCGCCTACGCCGCCGAGCCCGGCAACCGGATCAAGCAGCTCACGGTGCGGCTGTCGCGCGCGATGCCGCTCACGGCGCGCCAGGGGCCGAATGCGCGCTCGATCGAGCTCGTGGTGACACCGCGCACGCCGGCCGCCGCGCCGGCCGCCTCGGCGCCCGAGCCGGTGGCCGCCGCCGAACCCGCCGCCGCCGCGACGCCCGAGGTCGAGGCGCAGGCCGCGGCGCTGATGGGGCAGGCGCGCGCCGCACTGGAGGCCAGGCGCCCCGACGACGCGGCGCGCACGCTCGACCAGCTGCTGAAGCTGCCGCCGAACACGCAGTCGATGGAAGCGCAGGCGCTGATCGGCGAAGCCTGGGAAGCGGCCGGCAACCCGGCGCGCGCACGCGTCGAATACGCGCTGTACCTGCGGCTGTACCCGCAGGGCGCGGCCGCCGGCCGCATCGGCGAACGGATGGCGGCACTGGGCCCGGCGCCGGTGGCGGCTGCGCCCGGCGTGCCGGCCTCGGCGCCGGCACCGGCTGCGGCGGGCCCGTTCACCGGCTCCATCGCGCAGTACTACTACGGCGGCAAGGCCAAGAGCGAATCGCTGGTCAACATCGCCACCGGCATCGACCAGGCCACGCTCAGCCGCACCACCGAGTCGGCCCTGGTCACGAGCTTCGACCTCACCGGCCGCTACGCCGGCGACGAAGGTGCCGAGACCCGCGCGGTGCTGCGCGGCTCGGGCACCAAGAACCTGCTGAAGGACGGCCGCAGCAGCAGCTCGGTGAGCGCGGCCTACGTGGACCACCGATTCGGCACCGGCGGCCCCGGCGGGTTGGCGGGCCTGGCGGTGCGGCTGGGCCGGCAGTCGCCGATCAGCGGCGGGCTGCTGGGGCTGTTCGACGGCGTCTCGCTGGTGTACCCGGTGCGCGACGGCATCAAGCTCGACGTGATGGGCGGCACGCCGGCCGGCGCGCTGGTCTCGGCGCCGTCGGAGCGCCTCTTCGCCACCGTGCTGGAGGTGGACAGCTTCCTCGAGCGCTTCGGCGGCAACCTGTACCTGCTGCAGCAGAGCACGCAGGGCATCACGAACCGCCGTGCCATCGGCGGCGAGCTGCGCTACGCCGGTGACCGCTGGTCGCTGAACACGCTGGCCGACTACGAGAGCGTCACGCGCAAGCTCAACGCGCTGTCGGTGCACACGAGCTGGCAGCTGCCGGGCCAGACCACGCTCACCTTCCTGGCCGACGAGCGCCGCGCTCCTTCGCTGCAGCTGACCAACGCGCTGATCTCCTCCGGCGCCGATTCGCTGAAGACGCTGCTCGAGCGCCCCGGCGAGAGCCTGGAGACGGTGCGCCGGCGCGCCATCGACACCTCCGCCGTCGCGAAGCAGTTCCTGGTGAGCGTCTCGCGGCCGCTGAACGCGCAGTGGCAGTTCTCCAGCGACCTGCGCTACAGCGCGGTGGGCGCGCTGCCCGCGGTCGACAACTTCCAGGCCACGCCGGCCACCGGCGCGCAATACGGCTTCAGCGTGCAGGCCACCGGCACCAACCTGTACTCGAAGCGCGACATCAACACCTTCAACCTGAGCTTGATCCGCACGCCCTTCTTCAACGGCGCGCAGTTCTCGTACAACAACCTGTCGACCCTGGCCAACCGCGAAGACCTGACCATTGAGCCGTCGATACGCCTGTACACGCAGAGCGACCAGCAGGACGTCAAACTCACGCGCGTGGGCCCGGGCCTGCGCAGCACCTACCGCGTCTCGCGCCGTTCCAGCCTGCTGGGCGAACTGCTGTACGAGGTGTCGCGCACGCGCGGCCCCGTGAACCGCGACGATTCGAGCTCGGTGTTCTTCTATGTCGGCTATCGATACGAACTCTTCTGAAGGCGGCCGTGCGCTGTGGCCGGCGCTGGCCGCGGCGACGGCGGTGACGGTGGCGGCCTGGATCTGGTTCGTCGGGCGCGCGCCGGACACGCCCGGGCTGCCGGACGCGCGACCCGTCGCCGCATCGGCGGCCGCGCCGGCGCCGCTGTCGGCCAGCCAGGTGCAGCGCGGCATCGAACGCGCGCAGGCCGACGTGAAGAAGAACCCGCAGGATGCCACCGCCTGGGCGATGCTGGCGCACAGCTCGGCGATGGCCGGCCGCTTCGACGAGGCCACCGCCGCCTACCGCGAGCTGCTGAAGCTGCGCCCGCAGGACGCCCAGGTGCATGCCGACTTCGCCGACGCCCTGGGCGTCGTTCAGCGCGGCAGCCTGCAGGGCGAACCGGCGCGGCTGCTGGTGCGCGCCCTCGAACTCGATCCGGCCAATGCGAAGGCGCTGGTGCTGGCCGGCAAGGAAGCCTTCGAGCGCCGGCGCTATGCCGAGGCGGTGGGCTTCTGGCAGCGCGCCCGCGAGGCGACGCAGGACCCGCGCCTGCGCGGCCCCATCGAGACCAGCATCGCCGAAGCGCAGGCGCTGCTGGCGCCGGGCCGCGCCGCCGCGTCTTCGCAGCCCTTCGTGGCCGGCCGCGTGACGGTGGCCGCCGCGCTGAAGGACCGGGTCGGGCCCGACGACACGGTGTTCGTGTTCGCGCGCCCGGCCGACGGCTCGCGCATGCCGGTGGCGCTGCTCAGGCGCAAGGGCCGCGAGCTGCCGCTGGACTTCGCGCTCGACGACTCGCTGGCGATGACGCCCGAGGCGCGGCTGTCGCAGCACGCGCAGGTGATGCTGGGCGTGCGCGTCAGCCGGCGCGGCGACGCGATACCGGCCAGCGGCGACCTCGAAGGCGAGCTCGGGCCCGTGAAGCTGGGCAGCGCGGGCCTGGTGCTGGAGCTGGCGCGTGCGCGGCCGTAGCGCGGCGCTGCCGATCGTGCTGCTGGCGCTGCTGGCCGCCGCGGGGCCTGCGGCTGCGGTGCTGGGCGAAGACCTCGCCAGCGTGCAGGCCGACCAGCTGCGCCTCTCCGCGCAACGCCGCGCCAGCGTGCAGCCTGCGGCCGGCTGGCAGGTGCACGAGCTGGTGCTGGCCGACGGCTCGCGCATCCGCCAGTACGCCACGCCCGGCGGCCGCGTGTTCGCGGTGGCCTGGCAGATGCGCGGCAAGCCGCGGCTGGACCAGCTGCTGGGCACGCACTTCGCCGCCTATGCCGAGGCCGGCCGGCGCCTGCAGACGGTGCGGCCCGGGCCGGTGCGCGCCGCGCGCATCACCGAGGGCGACCTGGTGGTCGAGAGCACCGCGCACCTGCAGGCCCACGTCGGCCGCGCCTGGCTGCGTTCGCAGCTGCCGGCCGGCACGTCCACCGATGCGTTGCGCTGAAGGCCTGCTGCTGGCGCTGGCGCTCGTGCTGCCGCTGGCCGGCTGCGGCGGCGGCAACAGCACCGAGACGCGCTGCGTCGGCGTCAACTGCAACGGCATCACGCCGGGCCAGGCCGGGCCCGAGGTCTCGGTGCTGGAGCCGACCGGCGCGAACACCACCGAGGTGCTGGTGGACAGCGGCCCGCCGTCGGGTTTTGCGCTCGGCGTCACCAACCTGCCCTACGTCACCGTGAAGGTCTGCGCGCCCGGTTCCACCACCGCCTGCGCCACCGTGGACCACGTGTTCCTGGACACCGGCTCGATCGGCTTTCGCGTGCTGCGCAGCGCGCTCGGCGGCGTGGCGCTGCCGGCCAACACCAGCACCGGCGGCACCGTGGCGGAGTGCTACCCGTTCGTGATCGGCGCGGTGTGGGGGCCGCTGGCGCGCGCCGACCTGCAGATCGGCGGCGAGGCCGCGTCGAACCTGCCGGTGCAGGTCATCGACGACATCGACGCACCCGCTCCCGGCTCGCCCGCGGCGCCCGCCGACTGCGTGGCCGCCGCCAACGGCCAGCTGCTGAACTCGGTGGCGAAGCTGCAGGCCAAGGGCGTGCTGGGCGTCGGCATGCTGCGCTACGACTGCGGCCTGGCCTGCGAACTCGGCAGCTACGCCGGCACGGTGACGCTCTACCAGCGCTGCGACGGCGCCGGCTGCGCGCCGCTGCCGGTGCCGGCCGACGAGCAGGTGGCCAACCCGGTGGCGCACTTCGCGGTCAACAACAACGGCACGCTGATCGTGCTGCCCGCGGTGCCCGACACCGGCGCCTCGCTGGCGCGCGGGCGGCTCGTGTTCGGCATCGGCACGCAAGCCAACAACCAGCTGCCCGGCGCGCTGACGCTGCTGCGCGTGCAGACCGACCCGGCGCAGGCCGACTACCTCTACATCGCCACCACCGTCGGCAGCCGGCGCTACCCGTACAGCTACTTCGACAGCGGCAGCAACGGGCTCTTCTTCGACGACGCCACGCTCTCGACCGTGTGCGTCGGCGCCGGCAGCGGCAGCAGCTGGTACTGCCCCGGCACCACCAGCGCCCGCAGCGCAGGGCTGGCGGATCCCTTCGGCAACACCGCCACGGTGCCTTTCCGCATCACCAGCGCCGACCTGCTGTTCGCCAGCCCCAACGTCGCCTACGCCACTTTGGGCGGCAGCGCCGGCGCGGCCGACGCCAACGCCTTCGTCTGGGGGCTGCCGTTCTTCTTCGGGCGCGGCGTCTACACGTCGATCTGGGGCCAGGCGCTGGCCGACAACGGGCCCTGGTTCGCGTTCTGAGCCGCTAGCCCTTCGCCTTGAAGAAGGCGTTCAGCGTCAGCCGCCCCATGCCGGCGCGATATGCGTCGCTCCAGGCGATGTCGCCGGAGTGGAACAGCCCGCCGTCGTAGAAGATCGCACGGTTCCAGCGCGCCGGCACGCGGCCGATCACCTCGAAGTAGCGGTTGCTCCCGGTCATGTAGCCGGGGGCGATGCCGTAGCGCGCCTCGAACGCGTCACCGTCCAGTGTGTTGGCGTCGTCGCGGAACCGCTTCGTCTCGGCCTCGGGCATCAGCGGGCGGAAGAACACGGTGCCACCGAGCGCCGCGTCGTGGAACAGGTAGTGCACCAGCGCGGCCACCGAGTGCCCGGGCTCCAGGCCGCTGTCGTCGCGGTGGCAGATGCGCTGGCGCGGGTCCAGCGTGGCGGGTTCCTGGGTCACGCGCGAGAAGCGCGCGTAGCTGCCGACCGGCTGGCCCGCGCCCAGCAGCGCGCGGCAGTGGCGCTGGAAGAAGGCGTCGAGCTCGGCGCAGGCCGCGTCGCCCAGTGCCAGCTGCGGCCCCGGGTACGGATGGCCCGCCTGCAGCGCGAACTGCGCCGCGGCCGCCTGCAGCTGGGCAGCCACCGCGTCGGGCTCGACGAGGAAGTCGTCGACGACGAAGACCTTGCCGCCGCCGACGAGGTCCACCGTCGTCACCGTCGGCGTGGGGTTCAGCCTCAGCGCCGTCGTCGCCGGCGCCGGCCTGGGGCCGGGCATGGGTGCATCCACCGGCTGGCCGGCCGGGCAGAACTGGCTGATGAAGGCGGCGTGCTTGGGCAGCTTCATCAGCGTGCGCGCCGCCTCCTTGCGCACGTCGCCGAGGAAGTCGGACAGCGCCTGGTCTTCCATCTGGCGCGTGATCGGGTGGTGGCCGCTGGGCGTGATGCCCTGGCCCATCATCACCTGCACCCACGAGTTCTCGGCGAACAGCTCGTCGGCGGTGAGCATCACGCGCGCGCTGTCGCGGAACTGGCGGATGCGGTGCGCCAGCAGCGGCGGCACGGCCATCTCGCGGCAGTGGCGCCACATCGGCGAGTCGGTGCGGTTGGTGACGTGGTAGTGCAGGATGATGAAGTCGCGGATGATCTCGATCGCGGTCCGCGTCTGCTGGTTGTATTCGTCGATGTCGCTCTGGCAGATGCCGTCGCTGGGGAACAGCTGGATCAGCCGCGTCAGGCCCTTCTGGATCAGGTGGATGCTGGTGGATTCCAGCGGCTCCAGGAAGCCGCTGGCCAGGCCGATGGCCACGCAGTTGTGCTTCCACACCACGTCGCGCTGGCCGGGGTTGAAGCGGATCAGCCGCGGCTGGCGCAGCACCTCGCCCTGGATGTTCTTCAGCAGCGCCTCCTTGGCCTCGTCGTGGCCGATGTGGCGGCTGCTGTAGACCAGGCCGTTGCCCACGCGGTGCTGCAGCGGGATGCGCCACTGCCAGCCCCAGGGGTGCGCGATCGAACGCGTGTAGGGCACCGGCTCGCCCACCGAGGCGGTCTGCACCGCCACCGCGCTGTCGCAGGGCAGCCAGTGGCTCCAGCTCTCGTAGCCCACGCCCAGCGTCTCGCCCAGCAGGATGGAGCGCATGCCGGTGCAGTCGATGAAGAGCTCGGCCTCGATGTGTTCGCCGCGGTCCAGCGTGAGCGCGGTGATCCAGCCGTTCGCGGGGTCGGTGTGGACCTTGGCGATCTTGCCTTCGATGCGCTGCACGCCCAGCTTCTCGGAATAGCGGCGCAGGTACTGGCCGTAGAGCGTGGCGTCGAAGTGGTAGGCGTAGTTGATGCCGTTGTCGGGCAGCGTGCCGAAGCGGTTCTGCTGCGCGGCGCGCAGTTCCAGGCAGTAGTCGCCGTAGTCGCTGGCCAGGCCGCGCTTGCGCCCTTCGAGCCAGAAGTGCTGGAAGCTCGCGGTCCAGTGCGACTTGCCGGTGCGGCCGAAGGAGTGGATGTAGTTCTCGCCGACGTTGCGCCAGTTCTCGAAGCTGATGCCCAGCTTGAAGGTGGCCTGCGTGGCCTTCATGAACTCGCTCTCGTCGAGGTCGAGGATCTCGTGCATGAAGTGCAGCGTGGGGATCGTGGCCTCGCCGACGCCGACGGTGCCGATCTCCTCGGACTCGATCAACCGGATCTCGTACTGCTTGCCCAGGCTCTTCGAGAGCCCGGCGGCCACCATCCAGCCGGCGGTGCCGCCGCCGGCGATGACGATGCGGCGCACGGGCTTGCCCGGGCCTGCGGTGCTGGGGTCCATGGGAGGAAGCTCCTATCGGTTGAGCCGGTTCAGCAGCACCGAGCGCAGCTGACGGGCGGACATCTCGTTCATCGGCGCGAGCACGCCGCGCCCGGCCGGCGGGATGTGGGCGGCGGTCTCTGCGTCAGCATCGAAGACGTAGTGGTCGAACAGCGCGCGCCAGGCCTGGCGCTGCGCGGGCGGCAGGTCGCGCAGGCTCAGCAGCGCCAGCATCAGCGTGTTCAGCGGCGTGTCCATCCACGCCGGCGACTGGCGCCACCAGTAGTTCACCAGCGCGTTCACCGGCTCCAGGCCTTCGACGCCGTGCCACCAGGTGCTGGGGATGTAGATCGCATCGCCCGGCTCCAGCACCGCCACCTGCGCCTGGCGCTGCGCTGCGGCATAACGCGGAAAGCGCACGAGGTCCGGTTGCGCCAGGTCGACCAGGCTGATGGCCTGCCCGGCCGGCGTGAGGTCCAGCGGGCCGATGTAGAGGTTGCCCACCTGTTCGGGCGGGAACAGCGTGAAGCGGCGCCGGCCCGACACCACGCAGGCGATGTTGTCGGGCAGGTCGAAGTGCGTCGCGACGCGGGTGCGGTTGCCCAGCCACAGGCTCGCCAGCGGCGCGTGGGCCGCCAGCGCCGGCAGCGGGTTCTGGGCCCCCAGGCCCGGGAAGCTGCCGTCGATCTCGGTCGAACCCAGGTACAGCGCCGGCGGCCGCGGCGATTCGGCCACCGCGAGCAGCTCGTCCAGCAGCGCGCCGAAGCGGCCGTGCTCGCGCTGGAAGTTGAAGCCGGTGAAGGCCTCGTTGTAGAAGAAGTGGCCCTCGATCTCCGGCGCGCCGCGCCACAGGCCCACGCGCGCGCCGTCGCCGAAGCCGCGCAAGTAGTCGCAGAACGCGGCGTCCGAGCGCCGCGCCGCCTGCACCAGCGGCCAGTGCCGCACCAGCCCGCGCATCAGCACGGGCTGCGCGGCCTGCAGCAGGTCGGCCGGCAGCGCGTCGGCGCGGACGTCGTCGCGTTCGATCACACCCGGCCTTCGCGCGCGAGGTGGCGGCGGATCAGCCGCGGCAGGTTGCCCATCGAGGCCATCGCCATGTAGATCGGCTGCAGGTACTCGGCCTGGTGCAGCAGGCCCACGGTGCCGGTGTCCAGCGCCGCCAGGCGCTCCTCGTGGATGGTGTAGAAGCCCTCCAGCCGGCCGTGCGAGCCGTCGGGCCGCTCGACGTCGAGCACGAAGGATTCGAGCAGGTCGTTGGCCACCAGCGCCTGCACGAACTCGGCGGTGGCCTGCAGGCCCTCGTGCAGCGCGCGCAGCAGCGAGTTGGCGTTCTCCACCAGCTCGGAATTGCCGCCGTGCGGCAGGAACACCGCCTCGCCCTCGGCGCCGCTGGCGATGCGCGGGCTGGCCATGTCCACCATCATGCGCAGCTCGTCGTCGGGCGCCACGCCGATGGAGAACGGCATGCGGCGGATCGACAGCGGCACGTAGTCGGCGTCCCAGCCGTCGTCGTCCAGGAACACGTTGTGGCCTTCCTGCAGCCCCAGCAGCGCCGCCGGCAGGAAGCTGCCGTTGCCGTCGGGCTGGAACACCACCGGGTAGTGCGCCTGCAGCGCACGGAACTCGTCGACGGTGACGGGGCAGGACATCACGTCGTCGCCCCAGCGCGCGCCGCGCCGGGTGATGACGCGCAGGTCCTTGTGGCTGATGTTGTTGAGCAGTTCGAGCATGGGAAGGAGCGGGCGGTGGAGCGCCGCGGTCATGCCGCCGGCATGCCGTGGTCGCGGATGTGTTGGATGAGGTCGCGGTGGCGCGGCAGGCCGCCGAGCAGGCGCCGCGTGAGCGTGGCCGCGTCGCGCAGGCGGGCCTGCGCGGCGGCCAGCCGCTCGGGCGGCGGCGCGAGGGTGTCGGGTCTGAAGCCCATGCCGTAGAGCACGTACTGATAGCTGGCGGCGGGGAACACCTCCTCGAGGCGGTTGAAGTCGTTGCGGTTGGGGGCGCGGTGGCGCCACAGGCGCAGCAGCTCCTGCAGCCGCGCGGGCTGGCTGGCGGCCTCGCGGTGCTCGCGCCAGTAGGCCGAGTCGCCGCGGCGGCTCAGCACGTAGTGCAGCTTCAGGAACTCGACGATGCGCTGCCAGCGGTATTCGAAGGCCTCGTTGAAGCGCGCGGCGACGAGCGCCATGTCGGCGCGCGTGGCCGGCAGCTCGTCGCGGATCATCGCCGCCGACAGCTCCACCAGCGCCAGCGCCGAGGCTTCCAGCGGCTCGATGAAACCCGCCGCCAGGCCCACGGCGACGCAGTTGCGGTGCCAGAAGCGCTCGCGGTGGCCGGGGTCGAAGCGGATGCGGCGCGGCGTGGGCACGCCGTCGGGCGTACAGCTGGCCTGCAGGTGGCGCCGCAGCGCCTCTTCGGCCGCGGCGTCGCTGGTGTGCGCGCTGGAGTAGACGAGGCCGACGCCACGCCGTGTCGGCAGGCCGATGTCCCAGGTCCAGCCCTCGGCATGCGCGGTGGCGATGGTGGCCGAGGCCAGCGGCGCGTCGGGCCGCGCATAGGGCACCTGCACCGCGAGTGCGCTGTCGTTGAACAGCACCGGCCGCAGCGAGCGGAAGGCCACGCCGTAGTGCTGGCCGAGCAGCCGGCAGGCCATGCCGGAGCAGTCGACAAAGAGGTCGGCTTCGACATCGCCGTGCCCGCGCGTGACCAGCGCGGCGATGTCGCCGTTGTCGTGCGCGCGCACCGCCACCACCTCGTCGGCGATGTGGCGCACGCCCAGGCGCTCCACCGCGTGGCGGCGCAGCAGCTGGCCGATCTTCACGGCGTCGAAGTGGTAGCCGTAGTTGAGCGCGCCGCCGTAGGCCGGCGTGGTGGTCTGCTTGGGCGCGAGCGCGGCATCGCACACCGGGGCTTGCGGGCCCACGCTGGCTGCGAAGGCCTGGCCGGGCTCGCCCTGCAGCCAGGCGCCCACCAGGTCGGCCTCGCCGAAGCCCTGCGGCAGCGTGAAGGGGTGGTAGTAGCGGTCGGCGGCGCCGCCGTCGACCCAGCCGTCGAAGCGCGAGCCCTGCTTGAAGGCGGCATCGCACTCGCGCACCAGTTCGGCTTCGCTCAAGCCCGCCGCATGCAGCGTGCCGCGCATGCTCGGCCAGGTGCCCTCGCCGACGCCGATGGCCGGCAGGTCGGGCGACTCGATCACGCTGACGCGCGTGCCGGGCCGGCTGATTCGGAACTCGGCCGCGAGCGTGGCGGCAGTGATCCAGCCCGCCGACCCGCCGCCCAGTATCAAGATCTCGCGCACCGCTTCGCTCACGGAAGAAGCATAGCCGGCCCCATCAGAAGAACGGCCCCGCGCCATCCCGTAGACGGCGCGGGGCCGCGGCCCCCCGGGGGAACGCTTGCCTTAGAACCGGTAGCGCGCGCCGAACAGGTAGCGCCGGCCGGTCTGCGTCACCGACACCAGCTGCTCCGGGGCACGGCCGTGCTGCCGGATGTAGCCGTCGTTGAGGTTGATCAGGTCGGCCTGCAGCGACAGGTTCTTGCCGATCTTGTAGCCCAGCGAAACGTCGATCTGCCCGTAGGCCTCGGTGTACACCGGGTTGTTGCCCGCGCCGTCGGTCTTCTGCGCCAGGAACTCGCCGCGCCAGTTGTAGGCCGCGCGAACCGACCAGGCGTCGTTCTCGAAGAAGCCCACGATGTTGGCCGAGTTGCTCACCCCCGGCAGCGCCGACTGCGTCTCCAGGCTCGCGTTGTTGTACTTGAGCCCGGTGGTCACCCAGGTGTAGTTGCCCGAGACGCCGAAGCCGCTGCTGCCGAACATGTGCTGCGCGTTCAGCTCCAGGCCCTTGATGTTGTCGCCCGCCTCGTTGGACGGCGTGGTGACGCGGAAGTTGAGCAGAGGGTCGCCCGCCACGCCGGCGATGCGGCCCGGGATCTCGCCGTTGACGGCCGGCCCCGTGACCGTGACGCCGGGCTGACCCGCGAAGTTCGTGAAGATGAAGTTGCGGATGCACAGCGGCTGGTTGGTCTGCCCCGCGCAGGCCGCCTGGCCGGCGCGGTAGTACGCACCGCCGATCGGCGTGGTGAGGCCGGGCACCGTCACCGTCACGTTCGACGTGCCGACGAAGTTGGTCACCTTCTTGTAGAAGCCGCCCACCGCCACGTAGCTCGACTTGGCGTAGTAGTACTCCGCCGAGAGGTCGAAGTTCTTCGACAGCAGCGGCTTCAGCGCCGGGTTGCCGGTGGAGCCCGAGCCGCCGCCGGCGTTGGCCACGCCGTTGAAGTTCACGCCACCCACCAGGTTGTCCCAGCCCGGACGGCCGATGTTCTCGCCGTAGCTGGCGCGCACCTTGATCTTGTCGGTGAGGTCGGCGTCCCAGTCGATGCTCGGCAGCGTGTAGGAGTACTTGCCCGAGGCCTGGCCGAAGGTGGTCGGGCCGCTGTTGAGGTTGACCTCGTTCTGCGAGTCCCACGACGTCGCCGTGCGCGACACCACCTGCGAGGCCGACTCGACCTTGGTGGTCTCGTAGCGCAGGCCCACCGACAGGTTCATCGGGATGTTCATCGCGTCGAAGGCGCGGTCCCACTGCACGAAGGCGGCGCTGGACTTCTCGGTGGTGCGCCAGTCGTTGCCGCGGGTGTAGTCCGTCGACGCCGAGAAGTACGCCTCGGCCTGCGCCCGGGTGAGGCCGCGCGAGGCCATCAGCACCTCGATCGAGCGCGCGCGCAGGCTGGCGAAGTCCGCCATGTAGAAGTTCTGGAACTGGCGCGGATCGTCGTGGCCCGGGATGCGGCTGAAGAAGCTGCCGAGGTTCTCGTTGCGCGTGCTGACGTTGGCGTAGTCGCCCTGCGCGCCCACGCCGCCCCAGTCGTTGTTCTGGTTGTTGTAGCTGGCGGCGCGGTTCTTGGTGCGCGTGAAGCCCAGGCCGGCGTTGAGCTTGTTGTCGGCGTTGAGCTTGTACGTGGCCTTGGTCTGGAACTGGTCGACCGACTGGTCGCTGAGGTTGTTGACGAACTGCGAGCCCGTCAGCATCAGCCGGTTGGCGTTGAACTGCGTGGTCGGCAGCGACAGGATCGGGAACTTCTTGTCGTAGTAGGCGATGGCGTTGCCCTGCGCGAACAGGCCGAAGTCCATCGTCGAGTAGGTGCCGTACGGGCTGTTCGGCTTCGAGGTGGAGGTCGAGCTGTGCACGTCGGCCTCGACGCGCAGGTCGCTGCTGGCCTTCCAGTCGAGGTTGAAGCCGTTGGACCGCAGGCGGGTCTTCTCGCCGTACAGGCCGGTGTTGATCGCCAGGTCGTGGTCGATGCCCGGGAACAGCGCGGTCTGGATCAGCGGCGACGCCACCGGCGCGCCGGTGGTGAAGGTGGTGGGCCCGAACGAGAAGTTGAACCAGCTCGACAGCTCGGCGTTCTTCTTGCTCGTCTTGTTGTCGGCGATCGTGTGGTCGTAGGTGATCCGCAGGTCCTTGAACGGCGCGAACTGCAGCGTCAGCTGGCCGTTGGTGCGCTCGCGCTCCAGCGCGGTGATCGAGTAGCGCATGTCCACCGAGGTGGAGTACAGGCCGGTCGGACGGTTCGTGATGGGATCGGGGCCGCTGGTGGGGGCCGGCGGGATGCTGCCCCAGTCGCCCGAGTTCGCGGTGAAGGTGCGCCAGCCGCCCTGCGTGTAGGCCTTGTTCGAGCCCGAGTTGCGCTTGGAGTAGCTGCCGCTGATGGCGATGCCGAGCATGCCGTCGGCGAAGGTGTCGCTGTAGATGCCCGAGAACTCCGGCGTCAGGTTCTCGCCCTGGAAGGCGCCGGGCAGGCGCGAGTTGGAGTTGTCGTAGCCGATCTTGGCGCCGATGGCGGCGATGCGCTCCTTGGTGTCCAGCGGGCGCGCGGTCTTGACGTTGATGGTGGCGCCGATGCCGCCGGTGGGCGACGAGGCGCGCGCGGTCTTGTAGACCTCCAGCGCGGAGATCGAGTCCGATGACAGGTTTGCGAAGTCGAAGGCGCGCGAGCCGTTGGCGCCGCCGTTCTCGTTGCTCAGGATGCCGGTGGGCATCTGGCGGCCGTTCAGCAGCACCAGGTTGAAGTCGGGGCCGACGCCGCGCACCGTGACCTTGGAGCCTTCGCCGCTGGGCGAGCGGTCGATCGACACGCCGGCGATGCGCTGCATCGACTCGGCCAGGTTGGTGTCGGGGAACTTGCCGATGTCCTCGGCCACGATGCCGTCGACCATGCCGGTGGCGCCGCGCTTGAGGCCCAGCGAGGTCTCGAGCGACTTGCGGATGCCGGTGATGACGATGGTTTCCACGCCCGCCGCCGCCGAGGCTGCGGGCGCCGGCGCGGCCGGCGTCTGCGCGTGGGAAGCCGTCGCGCACAGCAGCGCGGCCGCATAGGCCGTGGCGGCCAGCGGGCTGACGGGGACCAGGGGATGCACGCGACGAGCGGCGGGGCGCCTAGTAGCCTTCATTTGTCTCCTTCGACTTTTGCTTGGACCATCCGGCCAACCACAGCGCCGGATGCACGGTGCGGGGCCTGCTGAAAGACAACGCTGACAGACAGCGCTTACATTACTTAATCGATTGCTCGAACTAATGAGGATTTACCCGCAAGGACTCGCCCACGCCGCCCCGGGCAGACCCTGATGCGCGGGCGGCCGATCTCCCGATTTAATGAAGTCTTCAAACAAATTGCTCCTGCTGCCCCGGTACGCGCCGCTTTCATGAACGCCTTCTTCGACGCCGTACCGCCCACCCGCTGCGAATGCGCAGGCCGCGAGAGCCCGCCGGCGCCGGGCCGCCAGGAGTTCCTGGAGAACGGGTGCAACCGGTTCGTCGGCTGACCCTCGCGGCCCTGTGCGGCGGCCTGGCCCTGCCCGGGGTCGCGCGCGCGCGTGCCGGCGAGACCGAGCTGCTGGTGGCCTCGTACCCAAGCTTCGACCAGGCGATCAAGGTCGCGATCCCGCTGTACCGCAAGCGGCGGCCCGACGTGCGCATCCGGCTGCAGAGCCTGAGCTACGACGACCACCACAACGCGCTGGTGTTCGCGCTGGCCACGCGCGTGGGGCTGCCCGACGTGCTGGGCATCGAGGTCGACTACCTCGGCAAGTTCGTCGGCTCGGCGGGACTGGAAGACCTGGCCAGGCCGCCCTACGAGGCGCTGCAGTACAAGCCGCTGCTGGTGCCGTACACCTTCGGCCAGGCCAGCACGCCCGATGGCGTGCTGAGCGGCATGCCGGCCGACATCGGCCCGGGCTCGATGTTCTACCGCAAGGACATCGCCGACCAGGCCGGCGTCAGCGAGGCCGACCTCACGCGCAGCTGGGACAGCTACCTGGAGGCCGGCAAGCGCATCAAGGCGCGCACCGGCCGCATCCTGGTGCCCAACGCGTTGACGGTGGTGGACGCCGTGATCCGCAGCGACGCGCGCCCCGGCGAGGGCCTGTTCTTCGACAGCCAGGGCCACGTGATCATCGACACGCCGCGGCTGCGCCGTGCCTTCGAGCTGGCGCTGGCGGTGCGCGCCAACGGCCTGGACGGCAACTTCGAGCGCTGGACCAACGACTGGTTCGAGTCGCTGCGCCGCGCCACCGCCACCGAGCTCTACGGCGCCTGGCTGGGCGGGCAGCTGAAGGACTACATCGCGCCCGACGCCGCCGGCAAGTGGCGCGCCGCGGTGCTGCCGGGCGGCGCGGCGGCGTCCTGGGGCGGCTCGTTCTACGCCATCCCGTCCAGCAACACGCCCGAGCGCAAGGCGCTGGCCTGGGACTTCATCCGCTTCATGGCCACCAACCGCGAGATGCAGATCGGCATCTTCAAGGAAGGCGACGCCTTCCCGGTGCTGATCGACGCCGCCAACGACCCCTTCCTGGAGGAGCCGCTGCCCTACCTGGGCGGGCAGCGCGCGCGGCTCTTGTGGCGCGACATCGCGCGCCAGGTGCCGGTGCAGCAGGTGCACCGGCTGGACATGCCGGTGACGCTGATGATGCGCGCCGAGCTCGACAACGTGCTGCGCCACGGCAAGCCGATCCCGCGCGCGCTGTCGGACCTGCAGCGCCTGGTCGAGCGCCGCATGCGCTGACGAAGCCGCGATGAGCTCCACCACCTTCGTGCCCGAAGCCGCGGCCATCCCGCGCCCGCGCAGCCGACGCCGCTGGCTGTCGCGGCGCTTCGCGCCCTACGTCTTCATCAGCCCCTTCTTCATCCTGTTCGCGGTGTTCGGGGCCTACCCGCTGCTGTTCTCGGTGTGGGTGTCGTTCTTCCGCTGGGACGGCGTCGGCGCGATGAGCTTCACCGGCCTTGGCAACTACCTCTGGGTGCTGGACCTGACGCAGCTGCCCTGGCCCGGTTTCCTCACGGCCGAGTTCTGGGCCGAGGTCTACCGGCGCGACTTCTGGCGCGCGCTCTACAACACGCTGTGGATCGGCCTGGTGGCCGGCGCCTCGCAGCACCTGGTGGCCATTCCGCTGGCCTGGTTCATCCACACCAAGCTCAAGCGCCTGAGCCACCCGGTGCTGGCGCTGTACTTCCTGCCCTTCATCACCAACGCGGTGGCCATCGCGCTGGTGTTCCAGGCGCTGTTCTCCACCCAGTTCGGCCTCGTCAACACCGTGCTCACCGCGCTCGGCCAGTGGCAGGTGGCGGGCGTGGCGCCGCTGGGCTGGCTGTTCCCGCAGCAGAACATCGACTGGTCGGGCCCCGACCACGTGCGCTGGCTGGTGGCCTTCGTGGTCTGGTGGCGCTACGTCGGCTGGAACACGGTGCTGTACCTGGCGGCGCTGCAGACCATCCCCGCCGACCTCTACGAGGCCGCGCGCATCGACGGCGCGTCGTCGTGGAAGTGCTTCCGCCACATCACGCTGCCGCAGCTGCGGCCGATGATGTTCTTCGCGGTGACGCTCACCATCATCGGCAGCCTGCAGATGTTCGAGGAGAGCTACATCCTCACGCGCACCACCGGCGGCACCGGGCGCGTGGCCGAGACCTCGGCGATGTACATGCTGCGCATGGCGATGATCGAAGGCGACTTCGGCGCCGCCTCGGCGGTGGCCTGGCTGCTGTTCCTGCTGATCGGGCTGCTGACCTTCCTGAACAAGCGCTGGTTCGCGCCACGGCACTGAAGGCCATGAAGTCGCAGAGCCCCGCCCGCCATGCCAGCCACCTCGCGGCCTACGCCGTGGTGGCGGCGGGCGCCTTCGTGATGCTGCTGCCGTTCTGGTACATGGCGGTGTTCGCGACCCACACCAACACCGACATCCTCACGGTGCCGCCGCCCTCGTGGTTCGGCGCGCACCTGGTGGACAACCTGCACGACCTGCTCGAGCGCCGCCCGCGCTTCTGGCATTCGATGGGGCTGTCGCTGTGGATCGCCGGCGCCGTGACGCTGCTGAACCTGTTCTTCGGCTCGCTGGCGGGCTATGCCTTCGCGATGTACGAGTTCAAGGGCAAGGAAGCGCTCTTCAACTTCATCATGGTCACGATGCTGTTGCCGGCATTCGTCTACATGATCCCGACGGTGCTGCTGATGTCGCAGCTGGGCTGGATCAACGACAGCCGCGCGCTCATCGTGCCGGCGGCGGCCGGCGCGGTGGGCGTGTTCATGATGCGCCAGTACATCGGCCAGGCCGTGCCGCGCGAGCTGGTGGAGGCCGCGCGCATGGATGGCTGCGGCGAGTTCGGCATCTACTGGCGCGTGGTGCTGCCGCTGCTGGGCCCGGCGCTGGGCACGCTGGCGCTGGTCACGTTCATCGGCAGCTACAACAACTTCATGGGCGCGCTGCTGGTCATGCGCGACCAGGACGCCTACACGATGCCCCTCGTCCTGCGCTCGCTGCAGGGCACCAGCGGCATCACCTGGGGCGCCCTGAGCGTGGGCGCCGCGGTCGCGGTGCTGCCCCTGCTGCTGCTGTTCGTCGTCTATTCGCGCCAGCTGATCGCCGGCCTGACCGCCGGTGCCGTGAAAGGTTGAAGGAGACCCTCGATGACCCACAGGCCTTTGCCTGACGACGCGCTGCGCACGCTGCGCGACACCCGTGACCGTTCGCCCTTCGTGTGGGGCGTGGCCACCTCGGCGTTCCAGATCGAAGGCGCCACCACCGAGGACGGCCGCGGCGAGAGCATCTGGGACCGCTTCTGCGCCACCCCCGGCAAGGTGCACAACGGCGACACCGGCGCGCCTTCCTGCGACCACTACCACCGCATGCCCCAGGACGTGGCGCTGATGAAGTCGCTGGGCGTCGATGCCTACCGCTTCTCGATCGCCTGGCCGCGCGTGCAGCCCGCCGGCGCCGGCGCGTGGAACCCGGCGGGGCTGGCGTTCTACGACCGCCTGCTCGACGAGCTGCTGGCCGCCGGCATCCAGCCGCACGCCACGCTCTACCACTGGGACCTGCCGCAGGCGCTGCAGGACGGCGGCGGCTGGCTCGCGCGCAGCACCGCGCAGCGCTTCGCCGACTACGCGGAACACATGGGCCGCCGCCTGGGCGACCGCCTGGCCTCGCTGGCCACGCACAACGAGCCCTGGTGCAGCATGGTGCTGGGCCACGCCACCGGCCAGTTCGCGCCCGGCCTGCGCGACCCCGCGGCCGCGGTCACCGCCGGCCACCACCTGCTGCTGTCGCACGGCCTGGCGCTGCAGGCGCTGCGCGCGGCCAGCCTGCGCTGCCCGCTGGGCATCGTGCTGAACCAGTCCAACGTCACCGCCGCCACCGGCTCCGAAGCCGACCGCCGGCTCGCCGAGCAGCAGTACGCCGCCTTCGTGCGCTGGTTCGCCGACCCCGTGCTGCTCGGCCGTTACCCCGAGGTGGACGGCGTGGCCGTGCCGCGGGCCCCGGTGCTGCAGCCGGGCGACCTGGCGTTGATCGGCGCGCCCATCGACTTCCTGGGCATCAACTTCTACACGCGCATCTGGGCCAGCGCCGACAAGACACCCGCGCCGAACGCGATGGGCGTCACCGACATGGGCTGGGAGATCTACCCCGACGGCCTGCGCGAGCTGCTGGTGGGCCTGCAGGCCGACTACCGGCTGCCGCCGATCTACATCACCGAGAACGGCTGCGCCTGCGCCGACCGGCTGGCCGGCGGCGCGGTGGACGACGGCGCGCGCATCGAGTACCTGCGCACCCACCTCGAGGCCGTGGCGCAGGCGCGCGCCGCGGGCGTCGACGTGCGCGGCTACTTCGCCTGGAGCCTGCTGGACAACTTCGAGTGGGACTCGGGCTACGCCAAGCGCTTCGGCCTGGTGCACGTCGACTACGCAACCCAGGTGCGCACGCCCAAGGCCAGCGCCCACTGGTACCGCGAGCTGATCGCGCGCAGCCGCGCGCTCGGCGCCGCCTGAAGGCGCGCTGCCGCATGCAGGGGACAATGCCCGCTCCGATGACCCGCAGGGAAACTTCCGTGAGGCCCGTGCCGCGCCCGCCCCAGCCGGCGGCGCCCATCACCGGCGACCACCGCCTGGTGAAGGCCATCAACCGCACCGCACTGCTGCGCCTGCTGCGCAGCGAGCAGGGGCTGTCGCGCGCCGACCTGGCCGACCGCAGCGGGCTCACGCGTTCCACCGTGAGCCTGATCACCAAGGAGCTGATCGCCGAGGGCTGGATCGCCGAGGACGACGTGCTGGCCACGGGCGCCCTGGGCCGCCGCCCGACGCCGCTGCGGCTGGACGGCAGCCGGCTCAGCCTGATCGGCGCCGAGCTCACGCCCGACACGCTGCGCGCGGTGACCACCGACATCCACGGCAACGTGCAGCTGGCCAGCCACGCCCCGCTGCGCCGCGGCGACCCCGAGAGCGCCTGCCACCAGCTGGCCGAGATGGTGATCGACCTCGTGCAGCGCACCGTGGCGCAGGACCACGAGCTGCTGGGCGTGGGCGTGGGCCTGCCGGGCGCGGTGGAGCACAGCACCGGCGTGCTGCTCTACGCCCCCAACCTCGGCTGGCGCCAGGTGGCCGTGGTGGCGCAGCTGCGCCGGGAGCTGCAGGGCGCGGGCCTGGGCCACGTGCCGGTGTACTGCCAGAACGAAGCCGACCTGGCCGCCATCGGCGAGACCGAGTTCGGCCCCCATCCGGCCGACGACCCGCTGGTCTACATCAGCTGCGGCATGGGCCTGGGCTCGGGCATCGTGCTGACCGACACGCTGTTCACCGGCGCCACCGGCGCCGGCGGCGAGATCGGCCACACCACGCTGCACGTCGGCGGCCGCGCCTGCTCGTGCGGCCGGCTCGGCTGCGCCGAGGCCTACGTCGGGCTGCGCGCCGTGGCCCAGGCCGCCGGCCGGGCCGACGTCTCGGAACTGAAGCAGCTGATCAGCGCGCGCGATCCCGCGGTGCGCCAGGCCTTCGAGGAAGCCGGGCGCAGCCTGGGCGTGCTGCTGCAGAACGTCTGGACCACCTTCGACCCGCGCGCCATCGTGCTGGGCGGCGAGGGCGTGGCGCTGGGCGGCCAGCCCTTCGTCGACGCCGCGCTGGCCGTGCTGGAGGGCTACGCCGCCCAGGCCGGCATGCCGGCACCGGCGGTGCGCCTGTCGCGCTTCGCCGAACTGGCCACCGCCGTGGGCGGGGCGGCCTACGCGATGTACTCGCTGATGCGCCCGTACCAGGCGCTGCAGGTGCAGGGTCAGCAGGCGGGCTGATCGGCCTCCTGCACGATCGACGCCACCGGCGGCACCTGGGCCGCGCGCAGCATCAGCGCGTCGATGTTGCGCACGCCGAGCTTGCCGCGGATGGCGATGATCTGCGTGCGCACCGTGCTCATCGCCACGCCGTGGTCCGAGGCGATCTGGCGCGGCGACTGGTTGGCCACCAGCGCGCGCATCACGCGCCGCTCGGCCAGCGTGAGGCTGTGGCCGATGGCCAGCATCTCCAGGCCCAGCGGCGAGCACAGGCTGCGTCGGCCCAGCATCAGCAGCGCGCCGCCGGGCTGCGTGGGCAGCGGCATCGCCGAGACCATCAGGCGGTGCTCGTCGCGGCCCAGCCACTGCAGCCGGCTGCGCTGCGACAGCGCCGCGTCGCGCAGCAGCTGCAGGAATTCGCCGCCGGGGTCGTGCACGGGCCGCAGCAGCTGGTCGGCCAGCTGCAGCACGCGGCCGGATGCCAGCTCGCGCCGCGCCGCGCGGTTGGCCAGCAGCAGGCGGCCGCTGGCGTCGCAGGCCAGCAGCGCCAGGTCCACCTGGTCCAGCAGCACACGCGACAGCAGCGCCGACGCCAGCGGGTCGACCTGGCCGGGGGGCTCGGCCGGGCCGGGCGGGACTTCGGGCACCGCGGCGCGCGGCGGGGGCACCACCCAGAGGTGGCCGGGGCTGAGCTGGTACATCGACATAACGCTGCGACTGTGGCGAAAGCCGGCCGCAGCGTCCTTTCGCCGCTCCTAAACGTTGCTAAACGCGGCGGCCCGCGCCACCTATGACGCAGCGCGCCACGGCGGCCGTTTAGGCGCGGCTGAAGGACTTCGCGGACCCCTTGTCCCGACAGTGCGCCCCGCGGGCCGCTGGTGGCCCGAAGGAGGGACCCGATGACTCGCACGACCGCTACCGAGAACCACGAACCAACCCCCGCCGCGACGCGCCTGCCGCGCGCCGCGGCGCTGGCCGCCGCGCTGGTGGCCGGCGCCGGCCTCTTCGTCGAGCCGGCGGCGCTGGCGCCGGCCGAGCAGGCGGCGATCGAGCGCCTGCTCGACCGCCCCGACGCCCGCCTGGTCGGCGAAGCGTCGATCTGCTGCGTGATCACGCCGCAGAGCTGACGATGCAGGCGCCGCTGCTCGAACTGGGGTCCAGCCTGCGGGCCTGCCCGCCCGAGCAGACGCTGGCGCGCGCGCGCCGCCTGATGCCGGCGCACGGCATCACCCGCGTCAGCGACATCACGCGCATGGACCGCCTGGGCCTGCCCGTGTACGCCAGCATCCGCCCGGCCGGGCGGGCGCTGTGCGTGCATGCCGGCAAGGGCCTGCGTGCGGTCGAGGCCGAGACCGGCGCGCTGATGGAGGCGCTGGAGTTCGCCGCCGCCGACCCGGCGCGCAGCGACTGGCGGCGGCACGACGTGCCGGTGGCGGAACTCGCCGCCCAGTTCGGCCCCGGCCTCGGCTGGCTGGACCTCGCGCCGCGCTACGGCCAGCGCGTCGACGGCGCGCAGCGCGTGGCGGCGCTGGCCTGCGAAGTGCTCGGCGAAAGAGCGCTGGGCGGCCCGCCGCGCCAGGTGCTGCTGCCGGCCGAGCTGGTCTTCGTGCCCTGGGACGGCGACGGGCCCGCACCGCCGCTGTTCGGCTGGAGCAGCAACGGCCTGGCCTCGGGCAACACCGTCGAGGAGGCCACGGTGCATGCGCTGCTGGAGGTGATGGAGCGCGACACGCTGGCGCTGAACCGCGCCGCCGACGCCTCGCGCGCCATCGACACGGCCACGCTGCCCGCACCCTTCGCCGAACTGGCCGAACGCTGGGCTGCCGCGGGCGTGCGGCTGTCGGTGCGCTGGCTGCCCGGCGCATTCGGCCTGCCGTGCTTCGGTGCCTGGCTGCACGAGGCCGACAGCGCCGACGTCAACATCGCCGCCGGTTCGGGGCTGCACCTGCAGCCGCAGATCGCCCTGGCGCGTGCGGTGTGCGAGGCGGCGCAGGCGCGCCTGTCGCTGATCCACGGCGGGCGCGACGACATCACCGGCTTCTACGCCAAGTACCAGGGCGCGCCGCGCGACGAGCGGCGCAGCGCCGAGTCGCGCCTGCTCGCGCGCCTGTTCGACCGCGCGGGCCAGATCGCCTGGGGCGACGTGCCGGCCGGCCCCGCCGCGGCCGGCGACGCCGTGTCGCTGCAGGCGCAACTGCTCGACCTGCTGGCCGCCTGCGGCTTCCCCGCCGCCTTCCGCCACCGCTTCGCGCTCGACCTCGACGGCCTGGCGGTGGTGCGGCTGGTGGTGCCGCGCTGCGAGAACACCGAACACGGCGCGCGCCGGCTCGGGCCGCGGCTGCTGCAACAGGCGCTGACCCATGCGTGAGCCTGCCGTCGAAGCCACGCTGTTCGCCGGGCCTTCGGCCTTCGGCCTGGACGCCGCGGCGCTGGGCGGCGCGCGCGTCGATCGCCGGCCCCCGGTGCGGCGCGGCGACATCGACCGGCTGCTGCAGCAGGCGGCCGAACCCGGCGTGGTGGTCATCTGCGACGGCGTGTTCCAGTGCGAGCCCGCGGTGTCGCACGCCGAGATCGGCCGCGCGCTCGACGCCGGCTGGCAGGTCTGGGGCTGCTCCAGCCTGGGCGCGATCCGCGCCTTCGAGATGCGCGAGCGCGGCATGCGCGGCTTCGGCTGGGTGCACGCGCTGTTCGCGCGCGTGCCCGACCTGGCCGACGACGAGCTGTGCCTGCTGCACGCGCCGATGGAGCCCTGGTTCCCGCTCGGCGAGCCGCTGGTGAACCTGCGCTATGCGCTGGAGCAGCGCGGGCCGGCACTGGGCATCACGCCCGACGCCGCCGCGCGCTTCCTGCAGGCCGCGCGCGAGCTGTGGTTCGGCGAGCGCGACGACGCGCGCCTGCGCGCGCTGATGCGCACGACGCTCGGCCTGGACGACCCCGGCGCCGCCGCCTTCTGGCACTGGCTCACGCGGAATCGCGTGAAGACGCTGGACCTGGCCCGCCTGATGCACCGCCGGCCGTGGCGAGCGTCGCTTCGTCCGCCGGCACGCGCAGCGCCAGCGCCATCATCTCGGCCGGCGGCATCGCGGCACCCACCTGCATGAGCCCCTGCAGCCGCTCCGGCGGCAGCACCGTGGCCAGGCGCGCCTGCACCTCGTCGCGGAACGCGGCATCCACCGGGTCGAGGCCGGCGCTGCGCTCGGCGACCGCGCGCGCGATCCAGCCCAGCATCATCGCGGCCTCGCGCGTGCGGCCGCCGCGCGCCGCCACCAGCGCCAGCGTGCACAGCACGAGGTGCGAGACCCTCGCGATGGTGCGCAGCGCCTCCTGGGCGGCCTCGCGCGCGGCCGCCGTGCGGTCCAGCCGCAGCAGCGCCTGCGCCAGGTTGTGCAGGATCGTCGCCTTCACCCGCGGCCGCGGCTCGCCTGCCTGCAGCGCCTGCTGCGCGGCCACCAGCACCTGCTCGTCCTGGCCCTGCACCAGCAGCTCGTCCATCAGGTGCACGCGGCACACCGAGGCCAGCGCCTGGAAGCCGCACTGGCGCGCCGACTGCTCCAGGTCGTGCAGGCTCTCCAGCGTGCGGCCGCCGCCGTACTGCATGCCGGCCAGGATGTGGCACCACAGCCGGGTGCGGTTGGGCACCGCCTCGGGCGGGATGGCCTGCCACTGCGCCAGCGCCCGCTGCGCCGCCGCCTGCCGGCCCGGCTGCGACTCGTAGCCGCGCACCAGCTGCGCCAGCGCGCGGTAGGCCCCGGCGCTGTCGCCCACGGTGTTGAAGTCGGCCAGCGCCAGCTGCGCCAGCTCGGTGCCGCGCTCGCGCTGGCCGCTTCCCTGCTGCGCGATCGCCAGCTCCAGCAGCGCCGGCCCGCGGTGCGACGGCAGCGCCTGGTCCAGCAGGCCGGGCGGCAGCGCCAGCGCCACGATCTCGGGGTTCGCGTTGTCGAACGCGTCGATCATGCCGACGGCCGCCACCAGCCGCGCCACCAGGTCGGCCTCGGCCGCGGCGATCGCATAGCCGAGCGCGGCGCGTGCGTTCGGGCGCTCGATCGCGTAGCGCGCGATCCAGTCCTCGTCGCGCTGCACCTCCCAGTCGGCGCGGATCGGCTCCAGCACGTCGGCCACCACGTGCGCGTGGCGGCGCGCCACCAGCGCGTGCTCGCCGGCCTCGGCCAGGCGCTGCTGCGCGAAGGCCCGCGTGCTCTCGTACAGGTAGAAGCGCTCGCGCCCGTCGGGGCTGCGGTGCGCGAGCGACTTGTCCACCAGCGCCGACAGCGCCGGCAGCACCTGCCAGTCCTCCAGCGAATCGGGGCCGGCCTCGGGGTCGCAGGCGATGCGGCGCGCCATCGCCGCGGTGAAGCCGCCGACGAAGGGCGCCAGGCGCCGGAACAGCTGCCGCTCGGGGGCGGCCAGCAGGCCGTGGGTCCAGTCCAGCGTGCTGTGCAGCCGCTGGTGGCGCTCGGGCGCGTGACGCGGCCCGGTCAGCAGGCGCAGGCGCTGGCCCAGCTGCTCGTGCACGCTGGCCAGGCCCACCGTGGCCACCAGCGCCGCGGCCATCTCGATGGCCAGTGGCAGGCCGTCGAGCTCGCGGCACAGGTCCACGGCCAGCGGCAGGTTGGCCGCGGTGAGCTCGAAGTGGCGGTCACCGGCGCAGACACGGCGGCGCAGCAGTTCCACCGCGCCGCAGCGCCGTGCGTCCTCGGGCGCCGCACCCGCGGCCGGCACCGCCAGCGGCTCGAGCCGGTAGATCTGCTCCTGCGCCAGGCGCAGCGGGGCCTGCGAGGTGGCCAGCCAGTGCAGCCCGGGTGCGCCGGCGAGCGCCAGGTGCAGGAAGTCGGCCACCGCCTCGAGCAGGTGCTCGCAGTTGTCCAGCACGACGCAGCCGCGCCGGTGCACGAGCGCGGCCACCAGTTCGGCCGCCCCGGGCTCGGCACCGGCCACCTCGGCGCCCAGCGCCTGCGCCAGCAGCGGCACCAGCCGCGACGGCTCGCGCAGCGGCGCCAGGTCCACCCAGTGGCAGGCGCCCGGCGCTGCGTCGGCCACCGCGGCGCGCGCCAGCGAGGTCTTGCCGATGCCGCCGGTGCCGGTGAGCGTGACGAGGCCGTGTGCCGCCAGCCGTTCGCGCACGGCGGCCAGGTCGGTCGCGCGGCCGACGAGGGCCTCGTCTGCGGCCCGCGGCGCCGGCGCGGGCGCAGGCGCACGCGGCGTCGGCGGGGGCGACGCGGCGCCTTCCAGCGGCACCGCGGCCAGCCGGTAGCCGCGCGACGCCACGGTGGCGATCACCCCGGGCCCCAGCAGCTTGCGCAGCGCCGAGATCTGCACCGAGACGTTGTTCTCCTCCACCACCAGGCCGGGCCAGGCGGCATCCAGCAGCTCGTCCTTGCTGACCACGCGCCCGCGCCGCTCCACCAGCGCGAGCAGCACGTCGAAGGCGCGTGCGCCCAGCGTCACCGGCGCGCCGTCCACGAGCAGCAGGCGTTCCTGCGGCCTCAGCTCCCAGCCGGGGAACCGGTGGATGGTGGGGCGGGCGACGGTCGGCATCGGCGTGGCGGCGGCGGGGCTGCCGCACTGTACCGACGCGGGGCCCTTGCACGCGCCCGCGTGGGTCCGTCAAAAGGGGGAACCGGGCGCCGGCGCGGCGGCCACGCGAACGTCCAGGCCGCCCAGGTCGGCCGAGCGGCCGACCTCCACGCGCCAGCCCTGCACCGCCGCGATGCGTCGCACGATGGACCAGCCGAGTCCGCTGCCATCGGCACCGCTGCCCAGGGCGCGGTAGAAGCGCTCGCCCAGCCGCGCCAGACCTTCGACTGGCAAGCCGGGGCCGCCGTCCTGCACGCGCAGCAGCAGGCCGTCGCGGCCCACCTCCACGCGCACCGCGGCACCGGGCGGGCTGTAGCGGATGGCGTTGTCGACCAGGTTGCGCACCAGCGCCGCGGCCAGCGCCGCCGGCACCGCCACGCGGCAGGGCGCGGCCTGCAGGTCCAGCTGCTGGCGCTTGTCCAGCGCCCGGGGCGCCAGCGCCGCCACCTCGGTGCGCACCAGGGTCTCCAGGTCCAGCGGCTCGGCCGGCGCGGGCTGGCCGGCCTCCAGCCGCGCCAGCGTCAGCAGCTGGTCGACCAGGTGCGCCGCGCGGTCGCAGCCGGCCAGCGTCGCCTGCAGCGCATGACGCCGTGCCGCGTCGTCGCTTTCGCCCAGCGCCACCTGGGCCTGGGCGCGGATGGCGGCGATCGGCGTGCGCAGCTCGTGCGCCGCATCGGCGGTGAAGCGGCGCTCGGCCGTGACCAGCTCGCCGATGCGCACGAAGAGGCCGTTGAGCGCATCCAGCAGCGGCTGCAGCTCGGCGGGCGCGCCCGGCAGCAGCAGCGGCTCCACCGCCTGCGGCGCGCGCGCGGCCAGGCGCTGCGACAGCTCGCGCAGCGGGCCGAGCCCGCGGTGCACGGCCAGCGCCACGGCCAGCGCCAGCAGCGGCAGCGCCAGCGCCAGCGGCAGCAGCGAGCCGCGCAGCACCGCATGCAGGATCTCGGCCCGGGAGTCGATGCGCTCGCCCACCAGCACCCGCACGTCGGCGGCATGGCCGCGCGCCGCGAACACGCGCCACTGCGCACCCGCGGCCGTCACCGTGGCGAAGCCCGCCGGGCCGGCGCCGGGCGCGTGTCCGTCCAGCGGCGCGAGCGGCGCGCGCGCCGAGCGCAGCACCAGGCGGCCTTCGTGGAACACCTGGAACACCGCGCGTGGCGCATAGCGGTGCAGCTCGGGCGCCTCGGCAGCGCGCGCATGCTCGTCCTCGCCCAGCTCGGGCACCTGCTGCGCCACCAGCAGCGCCGCGGCCTGGGCGAGGTGGCCGTCGAGCAGTTCGTCGAGCTCGTGGCGGGTGTCGAACCAGGTGAAGACGGCGGCGGCGCTCCAGCCCAGCGCCAGCACCGCCAGCACGGCCAGCAGCAGCCGCGCCTGCAGCGAGCGCGGCGCTCTCACGGCACCGCGGCGCGCAGCGTGTAGCCGACGCCACGCACGGTGTGTATCAGCCCGGCGCCGAGCTTGCGGCGCAGGTTGTGGATGTGCACCTCCACCGCGTTGCTGTCCACCTCGCGGCCCCAGCCGTACAGGTGCTGCTCGATCTGCTCGCGCGACAGCACCTGGCCGGGCCTCAGCATCAGCACGTGCAGCAGGTCGAACTCGCGCGCCGACAGCAGCACCGGCGCGCCGTCCAGCGTGACGCGCCGGCCCGCCGGCTCCATCACCACACCCTGCGCACACAGCTGCTCCTGCGGCTGGCCGTGCGAGCGCCGCACCAGCGCCCGCAGCCGTGCGGCCAGCTCGTGCAGGTCGACCGGCTTGACGACGTAGTCGTCGGCGCCGCCATCGAGGCCACGCACGCGGTCGGGCACGGTGTCGCGCGCCGTCAGCACCAGCACCGGCACGGCCACGCCGGCGCGCCGCACCGCGGCCAGCACGTCCATGCCGTCCATCAGCGGCAGGCCCAGGTCCAGCACCGCGGCGGCATAGGGTTCGGCGCGCAGCTCGCGCTCGGCGGCGGCGCCGTCGCGCACCCAGTCGACCTGGAAGCCGGCCTGGCGCAGGCCGGCACGCAGGCCGTCGCCCAGCAGCGGGTCGTCTTCGGCGAGCAGGATGCGCATGGCCGGATTGTCAGTCGTCGTCGTGCTCGCGTGCGCTCGCAGCCGTGCCCGCAGGCAGCACCGGCAGGCTGTGCCACTGCCAGGCCCAGAACGCCAGCACCGCGGCCAGCACCCCCAGCGCGACGCCGCGGCGTGCGCGGCCGATGCCTTCCGACGGTGCCACGTCGGCACGCCCGGTGACCATCGCGGCCACCAGGTTGCGGCGCAGCAGCACGCCCGTCAGCAGCACCGCGGCCACGTGCACCGCCACCAGCGCCAGCAGCACGTGCACCACGCCCTCGTGCAGCTCTTCCACGGCGTGGCCGCCGAAGCCCGTGCCCGCGGCCCAGCCGCTGCCGGCGGCGAGCGCGATGCCGCCCAGCAGCGCCAGCACCGCCAGCCCGCCGGCGGGGTTGTGGCCCGCGCCATCGTGACCGGCACGCCGCGCCAGCAAGGCCTTCAGATGCGCCAGCGCCGCGCCCGGCCCGCGCACGAAGCTGGCGAAGCGCGCGTGCCGCGTGCCGACGAAACCCCAGACGATGCGGAAGGCCACGAGCCCCAGCATCGTCCAGCCCAGCGTCTCGTGCACCCCGCGCAGGCGCTCGCTCTCGGCGGTGAGCCAGGCGCCGGCGAAGCAGGCGATCAGCAGGCCGTGCACCAGGCGCACCGGTGCGTCCCACACCGGCACGCCGCGCCGGGGCGGTGCCGAGGTGGATGGGCTAGCGGGGAATGTGGACGGCGTGTTCATCGAAGTCTCCTTGCGCGGCGCCGCCGTGGCAGGCGCCGCAGTTGGCCGCGCTGCGCACCGCGGGCCGCGCCCACACGGCGCTGCCGACCTCGCGGTGCTCGCGCACGAACCAGGCGCTGCGGGTGATGCGGTGGTCGGGCGGCACGTCGCCGGCGCGCCGGCCGCCGGCGGCGTGGGCCACCAGCCAGGCGCCGATCTCGCGCGCGGCGGGTGCGTCCACGCTGGCGTCGCTGCCGAAGTGGCGCGCGAGGCCGCCCATCAGCGCCTGCCAGCTCGCGGCGGGCAGCAGGCCGGGTGGGTAGACGACGTGGCAGCTGCCGCATTCCTGGGCCACCAGCGGTGGCGGCGCCACGCCGCGGCGGTGGCCGTCGGCATGGGCGGGCAGCACGGCGGCGGCCAGCAGCAGCGCCAGCGCGGCGCGGGGGGTGGGACACACGGCGGTTCTCCTCGGTCAGGGTTTCAGCGTGAGCAGCCAGGCCAGCACGTCGGCCTTCTCGGCGTCGCTGCAGGCGCGGCCCAGCACGTCGTTGCAGTTGCGGCGGAACCACTTCTCGGCCTTGGCTGCATCGGTGAAGCGCTGCGGATTCGCCGCCGGCGCCAGCGGCGCGATCTCGCGCGCGGTCACCGCGTGGCGGCCCGCCGCGAGCGGCAGCGCGCCATGGCAGGTGGCGCAGCTCCAGTCGCGCCCGGCCTGCCGCTGGGTGAAGAAGGCCTGGCCGCGCGCGGCTTCCGGCACGCTGCCACGGCCGTAGCCGGCCAGCAGATCGGCCGGGGCGGCGGCGGTGGCCTGCAGCGCGGCGAGTGCCAGGCAGGCGGCGAGCGGTGGGGTGAGGCGGTTCATGCAGCAGATGCTGCGCCGCAGCGCTTAGGGCGCCCTTAAACGCCGCGGCCGATTGCCGTCAGAATCCGACCCTTCGCATGGAGACCTGCCCGTGGACCTGAAAGTGCCCATCGTCATCACCGACGAGCTCAGCGAGGAAATCATCACCGCCACCGGCCAGCTCAACCTGGCCAGCGGCGAGATCACGCAGGTGACCTACGACGACTACGACTTCGCGGCCCGCGGGCTGCCGTTCGAACACGAGGAATACGAGTTCACCAGCGGCACCCTGTCCAACCAGGGCAAGGACGTGGAGTTCCGCATCGACGTCAACACCGTCACCGGTCAGTACTCGGTGAGCGCCAGCGAACTGCTCGAGATCAAGGTGCGCGCCGCGGCGCTGTTCGCCGGCGTCAGCGGCAAGGCGCTGGTGGCGCAGGCCGAGGCCAAGCCCGCGGCGCCCGCTGCGGCGCCGGCCAAGCGCGGCGGCCGCCGGCCCGGCGGCAACTACCACTGATCGGCGCGGCGCGCAGCCTGTCGCGCCACGCTGCCGTTCGTGCACGCCGGGCTCGAATGCCCGCAGGCGCTGGCCACAATGCGCCGCACCTCCAACCTTTCCGTCCCCCCCGCATGAAGCTACACACGATCGCCCTCTCGCTCGCGGCCGCCGCCGCGCTGGCCGGTTGCGCCGGCCCCGTGGCCGCGCCGCCGGCCGCCGAGGTGCCGCTGATCGAACGCGCCAAGCTGTTCGGCAACCCCACGCGCACCGGCGCCCGCATCAGCCCCGACGGGCAGTGGCTGAGCTGGATCGCGCCGCGCGACGGCGTGCTGAACGTCTGGGTGGCGCCCCTGGGCGATCCGTCGAAGGCGCGCCCGCTCACGGCCGAGACGCAGCGGCCCATCCGCCTGAGCTTCTGGGCGCCGGACTCGAAGACGGTGCTGTTCATCAACGACAAGGGCGGCGACGAGAACTACCTGCTGTACGGCGTGGACGTGGCCAGCGGCGCGCAGAAGTCGTACACGCCGTTCGAGAAGACGCGCGCGCGGGTGCTGGCGATCAGCCCGCTGGTGAAGGACCGCATCCTGGTCGGCGTGAACAACCGCGACCCGCGCTTCCACGACGTGCACAGCCTGAACCTGGCGTCCGGCCAGCTCACGCTGGTGCTGAAGAACGAAGGCTACGGCGGCTTCATCGCCGATGCGCAGCTGAAGCTGCGGCTGGCGCAGAAGTCGCGGCCCGGCGGCGGCACCGACTACTTCCGCGTGGTGGACGGCAAGGTCGAGAGCGCCGCGTTCGCGCAGGTGGGCCTGGAGGACGGGCTGACGACGCAGCCGCTCGGCTTCACCCACGACGGTGCCACGCTGTACTGGGCCGACTCGCGCGGCCGCAACACCGCGGCGCTGGTGGCGCAGGACGTGGCCAGCGGCAAGGCCACGGTGGTGGCGCAGGACCCGCGGGCCGACATCGACGACGCGGTGTTCGACAGCGACACCGGCCGCGCCATCGCCTTCTCCACCAACTACCTGAAGGCCGAGTACCGTGCGCTCGAGCCCGCGCTGGAGACGGACCTGGCGCTGCTGGGCAGGCAGATCCAGGGCTCGTTCACCATCGTCTCGCGCAACGACGCCAACGACAAGTGGCTGCTCAACGTCGACCCGGTCAGCGCGCCGGTCTCCACCTGGCTCTTCGACCGCAAGGCCAAGACCCTGAGCCAGCTGTTCGTGACGCGCCCCGAGCTCGAAGGCGCGCCGCTGGTGCCGATGCAGGCGCTGGAGCTGAAGACACGCGACGGGCTGACGATGGTGTCGTACCTGACGCTGCCCAAGGCCGTCGACCCGAGCGGCAGCGGCAAGGCCACGAAGCCGGTGCCGATGGTGCTGCTGGTGCACGGCGGCCCGTGGGCGCGCGACACCTACGGCTTCGACCGCATCCACCAGTGGCTGGCCAACCGCGGCTACGCGGTGCTGTCGCCCAACTTCCGCGGCAGCACCGGCTTCGGCAAGGGCTACATCTCGGCCGCCGACCAGCAATGGGGCCGCAAGATGCACGACGACCTGCTGGACGCGGTGGCCTGGGCGGTGAAGGAGGGCATCACCACCAAGGACAAGGTGGCCATCATGGGCGGCAGCTACGGCGGCTACGCCACGCTGGCGGGCCTGGCCTTCACGCCCAAGGAGTTCGCCTGCGGCGTCGACATCGTCGGCCCTTCAAACCTGTTCACCTTGCTGAAGACGGTTCCCCCCTACTGGGAGGACTTCAAGCAGCAGTTCTACCGCCGCATCGGCAACCCCGAGACCGAGGACGGCCGTGCGCTGCTGAAGGAGCGCTCGCCGCTGAACTTCGCGCACCAGATCGAGCGGCCGCTGCTGATCGGCCAGGGCGCCAACGACCCGCGCGTCAATGTCGCCGAGAGCGACCAGATCGTCGACGCGATGAAGGCCAGGAACATCCCCGTCAGCTACGTCGTGTTCCCCGACGAGGGCCACGGCTTCGCGCGGCCGGTCAACAACATCGCCTTCTTCGCGGTCACCGAGAACTTCCTCGGCCGCTGCCTGGGCGGGCGCAGCGAGCCGATCGGCGGCACGGTGAAGGCGTCCAGCGCGCAGGTGCGCCACGGCGCCGAGTTCGCGCCGGGGCTGGCCGAAGCCCTCAAGTAGCGAGCTGGCGGCGGCGCGGCCGCGCGAAGCTCCACCAGGGCAGCGCGGCCGTGAGCGACAGCACCTCGCCGCCGCGCTGCACGCCGTAGCCGGGCAGCCCGGCCAGCGCGTCGGCCCAGGCGCGCGAGGCCAGCACCTCGCGCAGCTGCACCACGGCGGCACTCTCCAGCGCGGGCTTCAGGCACACCAGGAAGTAGTCCTCCTGCGCCAGCGGCACGAAGCCGAGGCCGAACTCGCGCGCCGCCGCTTCCACGCCCAGGCCCACGTCGGCCTGGCCGGCCGCCACCGTGGCGGCCACCGCCATGTGCGTGTCCTCGACGCGGCTGTCGTAGCCGTCGATGCGGCGCACGTCGTTGCCACCGGCCTGCGCCAGGTGCTCCAGCAGCAGCCGCGTGCCCGAGCCCGGCTGGCGGTTGACGAAGCGCAGCCTGCCGTCGCACAGGTTCTGCCAGGTCGGCACGTCGGGGCAGCTCTTGCCGTACATCAGCCCCTGCATGCGGCCGTGGCTGCCGATGAGCTTGTGCAGCCCGGGCTTCAGCAGCGGGCGCAGCGCCTCCGCGAACACCGTGCTGCCCTGCGCCAGATCGGGCAGGCGCGGCACGTGGAAGCCGGCGAGTTCGCAGCGCCCTTCGTTGAGGGCGCGCAGCGCATCGGCGCTGCCGGCGAAGTTGATCGACAGGTGCACCTTGCGTCGCGCCGCCAGCCCCTGCAGGCGCGGCAGCGCGAGGTCGTGGCTGGCGGCGGTCTGCACGATCTCGAAGCCGGCCTCGCCGGCCTGCTGGAAGGCGTGCTGCAGCTCGCTGCGCAGCGCCTCCAGGTGCGGCGCCATGCGCACGCGCGCCTGGCGCTCGGCCCACATCAGGCGCAGCGCGTAGGGCGTCAGCGCCGCGCGCGTGCCGCGGTTCCACAGCACCAGCGGCTGGCCGAGTTCCTCTTCCCAGTGCCTCAGAGCGCCCCACACGTGGCGATAGGACTGCCCCAGCGCCTCGGCCGCGTGCTTGATGGAGCCGTGCGCCTGCAGCGCGGCCAGCGTGTCGAACAGCGGATGGTCGATGTTCGCGCCGGCCTGCGCCGCGGCTTCGAAGCCGTATCGCAGGTGGATGTGCGGGGGCTGGCTCATCGTGGAAACACCATGGGCGCATGTTGCCATTGCCTGGGCCGGGTTCGTATGCACGAAAGGACATATCGCCTATGCAGGTTGGTTCCGAAACAATCGCGGCCCGTCGAAACCCGCCTGCCCATTCATCCATGCACCTGGTCCCGCTCACCCGCCGCGCGCTGCTCGCGCTGGCCTGCCTGGTTTCCGCCGCCGCCGTCACGCCCGCGCTGCACGCGCAGGAGAAGAGCATCGTGATGGCTTCCACCACCTCCACCGAGCAGAGCGGCCTGTTCGCGCACCTGCTGCCGGCCTTCAAGCGTGCCAGCGGCATCGACGTGCGCGTGGTCGCCCTGGGCACCGGACAGGCGCTGGACATGGCGCGCCGCGGCGATGCCGACATCGTCTTCGTGCACGACCAGGCGGCCGAGGAGAAGTTCGTCGCCGAAGGCTTCGGCCTCAAGCGCACGCCGGTGATGTACAACGACTTCATCGTCGTCGGGCCGAAGGCCGACCCCGCGAAGCTGCGCGGGGCCGACGTGATCGGCGCGCTCGGCAAGCTGGCCGCCAGCAAGGATGGCAAGGACGTCTTCATCTCGCGCGGCGACAAGAGCGGCACCCACGCCGCCGAGCTGCGCTACTGGAAGGCCGCGGGCATCGACATGGCCGCGGCCAAGCCCGCCGGCTACCGCGAGTGCGGCTGCGGCATGGGGCCGGCGCTGAACATGGCCTCGTCGCTGAACGCCTACGCGCTCACCGACCGCGGCACCTGGCTCAGCTTCAAGAACCGCGGCGAGCTGGGCATCGTCGTCGAGGGCGACCAGAAGCTCTTCAACCAGTACGGCGTGATCGTCGTGAACCCGGCGAAGCACCCGCACGTGAAGCAGGCGCTGGCGCAGGCCTTCGCGGACTGGGTGGTCTCGGCCGACGGCCAGGCCGCGATCGCGGCCTACAAGATCGAGGGCCAGCAGCTGTTCTTCCCGAACGCACCGCGCTGACGCCGCCCGCTGCTCCATCCTGGAACAGCCTCCGGGTTTACCGCAGCGTGGCGCGGCGAACGCGGGTGCCTAGGATGCATCGAACAAGACCTTGAAGGAGACAAGACGCATGGGCACCCCTCTGACGCTGAGCGTGAACGGCAAGTCCGTGACACGCGACGTTCCCCCGCAGACGCTGCTGGTGGAGTTCATCCGCGAGCACCTGCGCCTCACCGGCACCCACGTGGGCTGCGACACCGCGCAGTGCGGCGCCTGCACCGTGCACGTGGACGGCCGCGCGGTGAAGAGCTGCAACATGCTGGCCCACGAAGCCGCCGGCAAGAGCGTGACCACCATCGAAGGCCTGGCCGCCGCCGACGGCACGCTGCACCCGATGCAGGCCGCCTTCCGCGCCTGCCACGGCCTGCAGTGCGGCTTCTGCACCCCGGGCATGGTGATGAGCGCGGTCGACCTGGTGCAGCACCACGGCGTGCAGAACGAGGCCCAGGTGCGCGAGGCGCTGGAAGGCAACATCTGCCGCTGCACCGGCTACCACAACATCGTCAAGGCCGTCACCCAGGGTGCGGCCGCGATGAAGGCCTGAAGGAGCACACGATGAACGCACGCCAGGGATTCGTGGGCCAGAAGGTGGAGCGGCGCGAGGACGCGCGCTTCCTCACCGGCCGCGGCCAGTACACCGACGACATCGTGCTGCCGCAGCAGAGCTACGGGGTCTTCCTGCGCTCGCCCTACGCGCACGCCCGGCTGAAGAGCGTCAACACCACGGCCGCCGCCGCCGCGCCCGGCGTGCTGGGCATCTACACCGGCGAGCACTTCAAGGCCGTGGGCGGCCTGCCCTGCGGCTGGCTGATCAACAGCCTGGACGGCACGCCGATGAAGGAACCGAAACACCCGGTGCTGGCCGACGGCAAGGTGCGCTACGTGGGCGACCGCGTGGCGCTGGTCGTTGCCGAGACGCTGGAGCAGGCCAAGGCCGCCGCGCTGCTGATCGAGGTGGACTATGAAGATCTGCCGCCGGTGATCGACACCGCGAAGGCCTACCAGGCCGGCAGCGCGGTGCACGACGAGGCGCCCGACAACCAGTGCTACCACTGGGGCATCGGCGACCAGGCCGGCACCGACGCGGCGTTCAAGGGCGCCGCGCACGTCACCACGCTGGCGTTCCGCAACAACCGGCTCATTCCCAATGCGATCGAGCCGCGCGCCGCGAACGCCAGCTACAACAGCGCCAGCGACGAGTACACGCTCTACGTCAGCAACCAGAACCCGCACGTCGAGCGGCTGCTGATGTGCGCCTTCGTGCTGGGCATCCCCGAGCACAAGATGCGCGTGATCGCGCCCGACGTGGGCGGCGGCTTCGGCAGCAAGATCTACCTCTACGGCGAGGAGACGGCACTCGTCTGGGCCAGCAAGCAACTGGGCCGCCCGATCAAGTGGACGGCCGAGCGCGGCGAGGCCTTCCTCTCGGACGCACACGGCCGCGACCACGTGAGCGTGGCCGAGCTCGCGCTCGACAAGGACGGCCACTTCCTGGCGCTGCGTGCGAAGACCACCGCGAACATGGGCGCGTACCTGTCCACCTTCGCCAGCTGCATACCCACCATCCTGCACGCCACGCTGCTGGCCGGGCAGTACAAGACGCCCAAGATCTGGTGCGAGGTGAAGGCGGTCTTCACCAACACCGCGCCGGTGGACGCCTACCGCGGCGCCGGCCGGCCGGAGGCGACCTACCTGCTGGAGCGCATCGTCGAGACCGCGGCCACCGAGATGAAGATCGACCCGGCCGAGCTGCGCCGGCGCAACTTCATCACCACGTTCCCGTATGCCACCCCGGTGGGCCTGACCTACGACACCGGCGACTACAACGCGACGCTCACGCGCGCCATCGAACTGGGCGAAGTGAGCGGCTATGCGGCCCGCAAGGTGGCCAGCGAGAAGAAGGGCCTCAAGCGCGGCATCGGCTACGCCTGCTACATCGAGGCCTGCGGCATCGCGCCGAGTTCGGTGGCGGGCGCACTGGGCGCGCGTGCCGGCCTGTTCGAAGCGGGCGAGGTGCGCGTGCATCCCACGGGGAAGGTGACGGTCTTCACCGGCAGCCACAGCCACGGCCAGGGCCACGAAACCACCTTCGCGCAGGTGGTGGCCGACCGGCTCGGCATCCCCATGGACGACGTATCGATCGAACACGGCGACACCGGCAAGGTGCTCTTCGGCATGGGCACCTACGGCAGCCGCTCGCTGGCCGTGGGTGGCACCGCCATCGTGAAGGCGCTCGACAAGGTGATCGCCAAGGGCAAGAAGATCGCCGCGCACCTGATGGAAGCGGCCGACAGCGACGTGGTCTTCGAAGGCGGCCAGTTCAAGGTGGCCGGCACTGACAAGAACGTGCCCTTCGCCAGCGTGGCACTCACCGCCTACGTGCCGCACAACTTCCCGCACGATAAGCTGGAACCGGGCCTGAACGAAAACGCGTTCTACGACCCCAGCAACTTCACCTACCCGGCCGGCACCTACATCTGCGAGGTGGAAGTCGACCCCGCCACCGGCCACACGCGCGTGGACCGCTTCACCGCGGTGGACGACTTCGGCAACGTGGTGAACCCGATGATCGTCGAGGGTCAGGTGCACGGCGGCCTGGCGCAGGGCATCGGCCAGGCCCTGCTGGAGCACGGCCAGTACGACGTGGACAGCGGCCAGCTGCTCACCGGCAGCTACATGGACTACGCGATGCCGCGCGCCGACGACTTCCCCTCGTTCCGCGTGGAGACCGTGCCCGGCACGCCGTGCACGCACAATCCGCTGGGCGTGAAGGGCTGCGGGGAGGCGGGTGCCATCGGCTCGCCGCCGGCGGTGATCAACGCGATCTGCAACGCCTTGGGTGTGAAGGACGTGCCGATGCCTGCCACCCCGCACACGGTCTGGAAGGCGGCTCGCGCCGCCGCCTGAAGAGGAACACAAGATGCAAGCCTTCGACTACAAGTCTCCCGCCTCGGTGGCCGACGCCAAGGCCGCGGCCGCGGCCGGCGCGAAGATCATCGCCGGCGGCCAGAGCCTGCTGGCGGCGATGAAGCTCGGCCTGCAGGCGCCCGAGGCGCTGGCCAGCCTGTCCGGCGTGGCCGGGCTCAAGGGCATCACGGTCAGCGGCAACGTCGTGAAGATCGGCGCGATGACCACGCATGCGGAAGTGGCCGCCTCGGCCGACGTGAAGCGCGCGATCCCGGCGCTGGCCGACCTGGCCGGCCACATCGGCGACCGCCAGGTGCGCAACCGCGGCACCATCGGCGGCAGCCTGGCGAACGCCGACCCGGCGGCCTGCTACCCCGCCGCCGTGCTGGGCCTGGGCGCCACGATCCACACCGACAGCCGCACCATCGCCGCCGACGACTTCTTCAAGGGCCTCTACGAAACCGCGCTGGCCGAGGGCGAGATCATCACCGCGGTGAGCTTCCCCGTGCCCGAGAAGGCCGGCTGGCAGAAGTTCAAGCAGCCGGCCTCGCGCTTCTCGATCGTCGGCGTGTTCGTCAGCAAAAGCTCGCAGGGTGTGCGCGTGGCGGTCACCGGCGCCGGGCCGTGTGTGTTCCGTGCCAAGGAGCTGGAAGCGAAACTGAGTGGTAGCTGGTCGGCGGCGGCGCTGCAAGGCGCGACGGTGAGCGCGGCGGGGCTCAACAGCGACCTGCACGGCTCGGCGGAGTACCGCGCGGCGCTGATCCCGGTGCTGACCGGGCGCGCCGTCGGCTGAACTAGAAGACCAGCGCGCGCCAGCGCAGGTCCGCGGCGCGCGCCATGAACTGCACCGCGCCGCCCTGGCGCGTGCATTCGGGAATCAGCCCGTCGGGCTCGATGCCCTGGGCCTTCAGCGCGTCGCTGCAGGCCAGCAGCACGGCGCCGTGCTCCACCGCTTCGCGCATCGAGTCGTGGATGGTCTTGTCGAAGCGCTCCGACGCGCGCAGCGCGGCGGCCACGCCGGGCACCAGCAGGCGCACGCTGGCGGCGCTGAAGTAGATCTCGACCGGGATCTCCATCGCCGCCGCGGCGGCGGCGTGGAAGAAGGGCGTGGCCAGGCGCTGCGGCGCTTCGGGGTCAGCGGCCCAGAGCAGGATCGCAATGCCGGCCGCGGGCTGTTCGACGAAGCTCATCCGGCGTCCTCGATCAGGTTCAGGCGCGCGTAGTTCTCCATCGCCACCGGCACCGCATCGCCCTGTACCAGTGCCACGCGATCGGCCTCGAAGTCCGCCAGCCGCAGCCGCGCCAGCCAGCCTTCGCCGTAGGGATCACCGTGCACCAGCTCGGGCCGGTCGGCCAGCGCCGGGTTCACGTCCACCACCGTGCCACGCACCGGCGACTTCACCGAGACGATGCTCTTGGCCAGCTCCACCACGGCCACCGCACGCCCCTGCTCCACTTCGCTGCCCACCGCCTTCGGCCGGCACATGTAGATCTCGCCGGCCGCGCGGATGCCCATCGAGGTGACGCCGACCGTGGCCGTGCCGTCGCCTTCCAGCCGCGCCCAGACCTGGTGGTCGACCAGGTAGTGCAGCGCGTCGGGGAAGTCGAGGCCGCGGACGATCATGGTCGTGTGCAGTGGCGGAGGGAGATGGGAGTCGAACCCACCCGGCGACGCATGGCGCCACCCACCGGGTTTGAAGCCCGGCCGACCCACCAGGGTCGTTCTCCCTCCATGGCCCTAGGCCACAAACTCGTTCTCCAGGTCGGCCTGGAACAGCGTGCTGTCGCTGCGCAGCCGGTGCACGTCACCCACCCGCCGCAGCAGGCCGATGCGGTCGAAGTACTCCAGCACCTGGATCGCGCGCTTGCGGCCCAGCTGCGTGGCATCGCGGAAAGCCGCGGCGGTGACTTCCTGCGTGGGCGTGGTTGCCGCCACCTGGCGCGCCAGCGCGGCCAGGCGCGCCATCGTCTCCGGCGGGTAGTAGAGGTCCTTCACCACCTGGTGCAGCTCGCCGCGCTGCGCCAGCCGCGCCAGCGTCACCCGCAGCAGCGGCTCGCTCTCGCGCGCGTCGCGCGCCAGGTCGCGCACCCAGGCGCCTTCGAAGCCGGCCGCCGCCAGCGCCGTGGCGACCTTCTGCGCCAGGCGCTCTTCGGTGGCCGAAAGGCGGACGCCGTGTTCGGGCAGGTGCACGTAGGCACCGCGCACCGCGATGCGCGCCGCCGCCTGCAGTTCGGCCAGCAGCGCGCGCCACAGCGCGTCGGCCATGCGCGGCAGCGCCAGCCGGCGCAAGCGCGCGGCATCGGGCCCGAACTCGTCGGGTTGCCGGAGGTGGAACTCGGCCAGCACCGCCAGCACGCGTTCGCGCGCGGCGGTGGCGAACGGGGCGCCCAGGGCCACGTCGTGCGCGGCATCGCGGCGGTGCAGCGTGCCGGGTTCGAACGAGGCATCGAGCGTTCGCGCCTGCGCGGCGACAAAACGATGCAGGTCCACGCCCTGCGGCGCGGCCTGCAGCAGCGCGCGCAGGCGGTCGTGCATCTCGGGCTGCTGCAGCGCCTGCAGCTCGGCCAGGCGTTGCGGCGTGCGGCGGTAACGCACCGGCGCGAACGGGTCCAGCACGCGGCCGCCGGCCAGCGTGCGTGAGGCTGCTGCATCGCGCAGCACCACGCGATCACCCCACCACGCCGCCAGCGGCGCCTGCAGCACCAGCTGCGCGAGGCCGCTCTCGCCGGGCGCCAGCTGCAGCGGCTCCAGCAGCGCCACGCTGCCCTGCCCCTGGGCCGAGCCCACGTGCACGTGCACCGGCGTGCCCGAGCGCAGCGGCCGCGCTTCGCCATGCCACAGCGTCAGCTCCACGTCGAGCCGCTGCGTCTGCAGCGCCGCCGCCGGCGCCACCACCCACTGGCCGCGTTGCACCTGCGTGCGGTCCACGCCGTGCAGCGCCAGTGCGCAGCGCTGGCCCGCTTCGGCCCGCGTCACCGCGCGGTTCTGCGCATGCACGCTGCGCACGCGCACGCGCGTGTCGCCGGGCGCCAGCACCAGTTCGTCGCCCACCGACACGCGGCCGGCGTGGATGGTGCCGGTGACGACGGTACCCACGCCGTCGAGCGCGAACACGCGGTCCACCGCCAGGCGGAACAGCCGCCCGTCGTCGGTGCTGTGCACGGCGCTGTCGCGCGCCACCGCCTGCAGCCGCTCGCGCAGCGCCGGCAGCCCGGTGCCGGTGTGCGCACTCACCGGCAGCACCGGCGAGCCCGCGAGCGGCGTGCCCTCCAGAAGTACCTCGGCCTCGGCGGCCACCGCGGCCACACGCGCCGCGTCGGCGCGGTCGGTCTTGGTCACCACCACCGTGCCGCTGTTGATGCCCAGCAGCGACAGCACGGCCAGGTGCTCGCGCGTCTGCGGCATCACGCCGTCGTCGGCGGCCACCAGCAGCAAGGCGTGGTCGATGCCGGTGGCGCCGGAGAGCATGGTGTGCACCAGGCGCTCGTGGCCCGGCACGTCGATGAAGCCGATGCGCCCGGCACCGCCTTCCAGGTCCATGAAGGCGTAGCCCAGCTCGATGGAGACGCCACGCGCCTTCTCTTCCGGCAGGCGGTCGGTGTCCACGCCGGTGAGCGCCTTCACCAGCGTGGTCTTGCCGTGGTCGATGTGACCTGCCGTGCCGACGATCATCGCTGCGTCGGAAAGAGCCTAGGCCTTGATCTCGCGCGCCGCGATCGTGTACTTGAAGCTGTCGGGGGCCAGCTCGTCGAAGCGGCCGCTGGCGTTCTCGCCATTGGGGTACATGAAGAACGGCAGCGTCGACTTTCCCGCACTGCCCGGCAGCGTCACGTCGTGCGCATCGTTCCAGCCCACCCAGTTGCCTTCCCAGCGGCCGAAGAGGCTCTTCTTCACCGGCGCCACCACCGGGTGCTGGTTGTCCTTGATCCACTCGGGCAGTTCCTGGCGCGCCACCTTCAGCACGTCGGCCGGGTCCATCGCCACCCAGCCGTGCGTCTTCAGGAACACCTCGGCGCGGCAGTGCTGCGCGCCCTTCAGGTTGGCGGAGTTCGCGCCCAGCTCGCGGTAGCCGAAGGCCGAGGGCGCCAGGCGCAGGCCGTAGATGTCGCGCGCCGGGATGCCGCTGGCCCGGCACAGGCCGACGAAGATGGCGTTGAGATCCGCGCACTTGCCGCCGAGGTTGCCGCTTTCCAGCATCGCCTTGATGTCGCCGCTGCCGCAGCCGCGGGTCTTCGGTTCGCGGTGCGCGTTGGCCACCACCCACTCGTAGATCGCCTGCACCTTCGCGGTTTCGGTCTTCGCACCGCGCGTGGCGTCCAGCGCGGTCTTCTTCACGATGCCGTCCAGCGGCAGCAGCTCGGTGGGCGCGAGCGCCTCCTTCAGCTGCGCCGGGTCTTCGCTGGCCTTGACGTTGCGCGACCAGTCCACCGCGCGGCCACGTGTGCGCAGACGGCTGGTCAGCGCCACCGTCGGCGCGGTGACGGTCTCGGCGAATTCCGCATACAGCATGCGCACGCCGCTCTTCGGGTCGGACACCAGCTTCGCGCTGGTGGCGTTGCCGGACCAGCTGCTGTCCAGCGGCTGCTGCCACTCGCTTTCAACGTCAGGCACCGGCAGCCAGACCTTGCTGGTGCCCTTCACGTCGGCGACGTTGACGGTGGTGGTGATCTCGAAGGTGCGCCAGGGCCCGGCCTCGGGCTCGAAGCGGCGCTGCTCCTGTGCCAGGGCCGGCAGCGGCAGCGCGGCGGCGGTGGCGGCGGCCTTGAGCAGGGTGCGGCGATGCATCATGGTTTCTTCTCCTGTGGGGATTCAGATCAGCGAAGCGATCCAGCGGCGCGCGGCTGCGCTGCCCCAGTCGACTTCGCCGGTGACGGTGAAGCGCGCACGGCCGTCACGGCCGAACGCGATGGTGGAAGGGAAGACGCGCACGCCGTAGGCCTTGGCCGCCGCGCCGTCGGCATCGCGCGCCACGCGCAGGCTCAAAGCGCTCTGCTCGACGTAGCGGCGCAGCGCGGCGTCGGTCTCGCGGAAGTTGATCGCCAGCACCTGCAAGCGGTCGGCCTCGTGGCGCTGCTCCAGCAGTTCCAGCGAGGGCATCTCGGCGCGGCAGGGCTCGCACCAGCTGGCCCAGAAGTTGACAAGCACCACCTGCCCGCGCTGCTCGGCCAGGCGCCAGCGGCCGCCGCCTTCGAGCGGCAGGTCCAGCGCCGGCGTGGCGCGGCCGGTGGGCCACGGGCGCGGCTCGGGGCCTCCGGCGGCGCGTGCGGCACTTGCGGCCAGCACCAGCCCGAGCCATTCGCGGCGCTTCATGCCAGCGCCTCCTGCAGCGCCGGCAGCTGCGCGGCGAAGGGCGCTGGGTCTTCCAGGCAGCGCAGGTCCAGCAGCAGGCGGTCGTCGGCGATGCGCGCGATCACCGGCAGCGGCAGTGCGCGCAGCGCCGTGGCCAGCGCGTCGAGCGCGCGGCCGGCGCCCTTCTTCTGCAGCGGCGCGATCGCGAGGCCGGCGGAGGGCAACCGCTCCACGGGCAGCGAGCCGGAGCCGATCTGCCCCAGCAGTTCCACCACCTCCACGGCGTAGCGCGGCGCGACGGCTTGCGCCACGGCCGGCTGCAGCTGCAGGGCCAGCGTCCGGATCGTCTCGGCGGGCCGCGTCAGCAGGCGCAGCGTCGGCAACTCCCGAGCCAGCTTCTCGGGCCGCAGGTACAGCCGCAGCGTGGCCTCCAGCGCGGCCAGCGGCAGCTTGCTCATGCGTAAAGCGCGCTTGAGCGGGAACTTGCGGATGCGCGCGATGGCGGCCTTCGTCCCGACGATCAGGCCCGCCTGCGGCCCGCCGAGCAGCTTGTCGCCGCTGAAGCTCACCACGTCGCAGCCGGCCGCCAGCTTCTCCTGCGGCAGCGGTTCGCGCGGCAGGCCCCATTGCGCCAGGTCCACCAGCGAGCCGGCACCCAGGTCGCTGGCCAGCGGCAGGCCCCTCGCATGCGCGATGGTCGCGATCTCGGCTTCGTCGACCGCGCTCGTGAAGCCCTGCACCGCGTAGTTGCTGGTGTGCACCTTCATCAGCAGGGCGGTGCGCGGGCCGATGGCGCGTTCGTAGTCGGCGGCGTGCGTGCGGTTGGTGGTGCCCACCTCCACCAGCTTCGCGCCGGCGGCGGCCATCACGTCGGGCATGCGGAAGGCGCCGCCGATCTCCACCAGCTCGCCGCGCGAGACGATCACTTCCTTGCCGCGCGCCAGCGCCGCGATGGTGAGCAGCACCGCGCCGGCGTTGTTGTTCACCACCGTCGCGGCCTCGGCGCCGGTGAGGCGGCAGACGATCTCCTCGACGATGCTGTCGCGGTCGCCGCGTCCGCCGCTGGCGATGTCGTACTCCAGGTTGTTGGGCCCGGCCATCATCGCCAGCACGTGCTGCAACGCCGCGTCGGCCAGCAGCGCACGCCCGAGGTTGGTGTGGATCACGGTGCCGGTGAGGTTCAGCACACGCTTCAGGTTCGGCGCCAGCCGTGCCTGCACGCGCGCGGCCAGCGCAGCCAGCAGCGCCGGCGGCTGCAGCGCGGCGGTCTCCAGCGCGCCGGCCAGCGCCTGCACACGCAGCGTGTCCAGCAGCGCGCGCGCCTCGGTGGCCACCAGCGTGTGGCCGTGTTCCGCCACCAGCGGCGCGGCGGTGCGCAGCAGCTGGTCGACGGCGGGCAGGTCCTTGGGCGTCACCTTCGGGCTGGCCTTGGAACCGTCGACGACGGATTCGGCGGGCCGCGCGCTCATGACGCCCCGGGGTCGGGCGGTGGTTCGCCGAACAGCAGCATCAAATTCACGCCGTGGCGCTGCTTGCCGGTCTCGGAGACCAGCAGGTCCAGCGTCAGGCTCGCCAGGTCGTCGGCCACGGGGTCGACGAAGGGGTCACGGTCCGTATGCACGATCTTGAGATAGTGGCCGCAGTCGTCGCAGGTCTCGGCCTGCACGGCGGCCTGGGCGGCGCGGCGGGCGCCGTCCTCATCACCGTCCAGGGCGTCGAGCGACTGGTAGGCCAGGCTCTTGTCGGAGCCGCAGTGCGCGCACTTGATGCGCACCAGGTGCCACTGCAGGCTGCACAGGCTGCAGTGCAGCAGGCGCTGGCCGGGGCTGTCGGCAGTGCCGCGCGTGATGCTGGCCACCGGCGGGCTGCCGCACGCGGGGCAGGCGCTCTCGTCGTCCAGCCGGCCCAGCACCTGCGTCAGCGGGCCGGCACGGTGGTGCGCCTTCACGTCCAGCAGCAGGTGCGTCCACATCACCTGCAGCGCGGCGGCGACGATGGGCGCGCAGGCCAGGTCCAGGCCGGTGTTCAGGCCGTGCAGCAGCGCGTCGGCCTGGCGTTCCAGGAACACCGCGTCGGCGGCCGCCAGGCGCGCCAGTGCGGGCTGCGCGCCGGCCGGCGCCTGGCGCTGCAGGTCGGCCACCAGCTGGCGCAGCACGCCGTGCCAGGCCGGATCACGCGGCCAGTCGGTGGCGGCGATCGGCGGCAGGCCGCGGCGCGCGGCTTCGTCCAGCGCCGCGGCATCGGGCACCGGCACTGCAGGGAAGTCCTTCAGCTGCGCCTGCTGGGCCAGTGCCACGTCGGCCATGAAGCGCAGGAAGTCGGCCATCGGGTGGCCATTGCCGGCCAGCTGGCGCAGCCGCATCGCGCGGCCGGCGAACACGGTGCCGCGCTCGGGCCAGTGGAAGGGCTGCTGCTCGCCGGCCCCGCGGGCGACGATCTCCTCGGGGGACAGCACGCGCACGGTGGCGCCGGAGGCGGTGGTCAAGGGAAGAGGCTCTCGGTGGAAAAGCAGGCGCGCCCGGCATTGTGCGCCGGGCGCGCGGGGTGGCGCGCGCGGCTCACTTGCCGCCGGTCACCTCCCTGTACCACAGCAGGTGGTTCTTCTTGGCCCAGCGCGCGCTGACGTAGCCGCGCGTCATCGCGGTCATCACGCCCTTGGTCCAGAAGGCCATGTAGACGTGGCCGATCACGGTGATGACGATGATGGCCGCGGCCGCCGCGTGCAGCAGCAGCGCCAGGCGCTGCGCCGGAATCGGCACGTAGACGTCGAGCCAGGGTCGCCACACCATCAGGCCGGTGACCAGCAGCACCGCCATGCAGGACACCATGGTCCAGAACATGCGCTTCTGGCCGGCGTTGAACTTGCCGGCCGGTGGCATCTCCGGGTCCTTGCCCAGCATCATGTCGGCGGCCTTCGCGCTCCAGGCCTTGTCGGCCTCGGTGAGCTGGTTCTCCTTCCAGTGCTGGGCGGCCATGCGGGCGAAGAACAGGAACACCAGCAGCCCCAGGAAGGGGTGCAGGATGCGCGTCCAGGAACCGCCGCCGAACAGGTTGCTGAAGAAGAACAGGCTCGGGTGGAACATCGCCAGCCCCGACAGGCCGGCCGCGAAGAAGGCGAAAGCCACGGCCCAGTGGACCATGCGCTCGGCCTCGGTGAATCGCCGGATCAGCTGCTTCATCAGGCCTTCTCCTTCTCGGCGCCGTCTTCGGCCGGTTCCTCGTGCGGGCCCACCTTCATGTAGTGGAAGAAGCCCACCACCGCCGCCCCCACCATGCCGGCCAGCGCCAGCGGCTTCAGGAAGCCCTTCCACAGAGCCACCGTGGGGCTGATGCTGGGGTTCTCGGGCAGGTCCACCAGAGCCGGCCTGTCGGCGTGCTTCAGCACGTACATCACGTGCGTGCCGCCCACGCCCTGCGGGTTGTAGAGCCCCGCATTCTGGAAGCCGCGCTCCTTCAGCTCGCCCGCGCGCTTCTCGCCGTAGGCCACCATGTCGTCCTTGGTGCCGAAGCCGATGGCCCCGGTGGGGCAGGTCTTCACGCACGCCGGCTCCAGGCCCACGCCCACGCGGTCGGAACACAAGGTGCACTTGTAGGCCTTGTTGTCCTTGCCGCTGATGCGGGGCACGTCGAAGGGGCAGCCCTTCACGCAATAGCCGCAGCCGATGCAGTTCTCGCTGATGAAGTCGACGATGCCGTTGGCGTACTTGACGATGGCGCCCGGCGCCGGGCAGGCCTTCAGGCAGCCCGGATCCTCGCAGTGCATGCAGCCGTCCTTGCGGATCAGCCACTCCAGGTTGCCCGCCGTCGGCTCCACCTCGAAGAACTTCATCACCGTCCAGGAGGCCGGGGTGAGGTCGCTCGGGTTGTCGTAGACGCCGATGTTGGTGCCGACATCGTCGCGCAGGTCGTTCCAGTTCATGCAGGCGACCTGGCAGGCCTTGCAGCCGATGCACTTGCTCTCGTCGATGAGCTTGGCCACCTGGGGCACGGCGGAGCGCACCTGCGGCGGCGGCAGCGTGGTGGCCGAGCGAGCGACCACGTCCTGTGATTGCAGGCTGGACATCTACGCCACCTTCTCGATGTTGACGAGGAACGCCTTGAACTCCGGCGTCTGCGAGTTGGCATCACCGACGAAGGGTGTCAGCGCATTGGCCAGGTAGCCGTTCTGCGTGACGCCCTTGAAGCCCCAGTGGATGGGGATGCCGACGTGGTGCACCTTCTTGCCGTTGACGTCCAGCGCCTTCATGCGCTTGGTGACGACGCAGGCCGCGACCACTTCGCCGCGGTTGCTGCGCACCTTCACCTTGTCGCCCTGCCTGATGCCCTTCTCCTTGGCCAGCTCCTCTCCGATCTCGACGAAGGGCGCCGGCTGCACCACGGCATTGCTGCGCGCGTGCTTGGTCCAGTAGTGCAGGTGCTCGGTGAGGCGGTAGGTGGTGGCCGCGTAGGGGAACTCCTCCTTCTTGCCGAAGGCCTCCATGTCGCCCTTGTAGACGCGCGCCGCGGGGTTGCTGACGGCCTTCGGGTTCGTGGGGCACATCAGGTTCACGCCCACCGGTGTCTCGAAGGGCTCGTAGTGCTCGGGGAACGGGCCCTCGTTCATGCCCACCGCGTGCAGGCGTGCCACACCCTCGGGGTTCATGATGAAGGCGCCCACGTTCTGCTCGGGCGCCGCGTCGGGCCGCATGTCGGGGATGTCGGCGCCGCCGGCCCACGACGTGCCGTTCCACGCCAGGTACTTGCGGCTCGGATCCCAGGGCTTGCCGTTCTTGTCTGCACTGGCGCGGTTGTAGAGGATGCGCCGGTTGGCCGGCCACGAGTAGCCCCAGTTGGCGTACACGCCCAGGCCCGTCGGATCACTGGTGTCGCGGCGGGCCGTGAGATTGCCCGCCTGGCTCCAGCAGCCGGCGTAGATCCAGTTGCCGCAGGCCGTGCTGCCGTCGTCGCGCAGCACCGCGAAGCCCGGGATCTGCTCGCCGGCCTTCACCAGCGGCGCCGGCGGCGGCGTGCCGGGCGCCGGTGGCGGCACCGGGATCGGCTTGCCCTTCGCATCGAGCTTGGGTGCGGGCGGCGGCGGCATCAGGTCGGCCAGGGCCTTGCCGGAGATCTCGCGCAGCACCTCGGCCGCGCTGGGCACGTTGGCGTTGATGTACGGCCAGGCCAGGCCCGCCACCGGCTCGGGCAGCGTGCCGCCGTCCTTCGCGTACATGCCGCGCAGCTTCACGAACAGGCGCGAGATGATCTCGGAGTCGGTCTTGGCCTCGCCCGGCGGCTCCACCGCGCGTTCCTTCCAGCTGATCACGCGGCTGGAGTTGGTGAAGGTGCCGGTCTCCTCGGCGAAGCAGCTGGTGGGGAAGCGGAAGACCTCGGTCTTGATGTCCTCGGGCTTGACGTCGTTGAGCGGGCCGAAGTTCTTCCAGAACTCGCTCGTCTCCGTCTCCAGCGGATCCATCACCACCAGGTACTTCAGCTTGGCCAGCGCGGCCGAGAGCTTCTTCTTGTTGGGTACCGCGGCCAGCGGGTTGAAGCCCTGCACCAGGAAGCCGTTGACCTTGCCCTGGTGCATGCGCTCGAAGATGGCCAGGATGTCGTAGGCCCCGTCGCGCTTGGGCAGCCAGTCGTAGGCGAAGTCGTTGTCCTTCGTCGCCGCGTTCCCGAAGTAGGCCTTCATCAGGCTGGTGTGCCACTTCGGGAAGTTCTGCGTGAAGGCCATCTGGTTCGGACGCAGCGGCTTGCCGGTGCGCGCCTTCAGGTAGGTGTCCCGGTCGACATCGGCCTCCGCCGGCGAGGACATGTAGCCCGACAGCACCTCGGAGTACGCGCACATGTCGGTGATGCCCTGCACGTTGGCGTGGCCGCGCAGCGCGTTGATGCCGCCGCCCGGACGCCCCATGTTGCCCAGCAGCAGCTGGATCATGGCCATCGTGCGGATGTTCTGCGAGCCCACGCTGTGCTGCGTCCAGCCCAGCGCGTAGCAGATCGTCATCACCTTGTCCGGCGCCGAGGTGGCGGCCATCATCTCGCACACCTTCAGGAACTGGTCCTTCGGCGTGCCCGTGATCTGGCTCACCAGCTCCGGCGTGTACCGGGCGTAGTGCTTCTTCATCTGCTGGTACACGCACAGCGGGTCCTGCAGCGTGTCGTCCACCTTCACGTAGCCGTCGTCGCCCAGCTGGTAGCCCCAGCTGGCCTTGTTGTAGCTGCGCTTGGCTTCGTCGTAGCCGCTGAAGGTGCCGTTGTCGAACTGGTACTCAGGCTTGGTCAGGAACGTGGCGTCCGTGTTCAGCTTGACGTAGTCGAGGTGCGTCTTGTTGTTGCTCAGCAGGTAGTTGATGACACCGCCCAGGAAGGCGATGTCGGTGCCCACGCGGATCGGCGCATAGGTGTCGGCCACCGCGGCGCTGCGCGTGAAGCGCGGGTCGACCACGATCAGCCTGGCCTTGCGCGTCTGCATGGCCTCGGTCACCCACTTGAACCCGCAGGGGTGGGCTTCGGCGGCATTGCCGCCCATGATCAACACCAAGTCCGTGTTCTTGATGTCGGTCCATGAATTCGTCATCGCTCCGCGACCGAAAGTCGGGCCCAGACTGGACACCGTCGGCGCGTGTCAGATACGTGCTTGCGTATCGAGTGCGACCATCCCCAGGCCGCGAGCGACCTTCACGGACAGATAACCGGATTCGTTGGACGACGCCGACGACACCAGGAACGCCGTGCTGTTCCAGCGGTTCACCGTGATCGTCTTGCCGTCCTTCTCGACCGTCTTCACGAGGTTGGCGTCGCGGTCGGCCTTCATGTGCCTGGCCACGCGCGTCAGCGCCTCGTCCCACGAGATCGTCTTCCACTCGCCCGAGCCCGCCTCGCGCACCTGCGGGTGCTTGACGCGGTTGGGCGACTGGATCATGTCCATCACGCCGGCGCCCTTGGGGCACAGCGTGCCGCGGTTCACCGGGTGGTCGGGGTCGCCCTCCACGTGGACGATGGTCGACTTGACGTTCTTCGCCTTGTCGCCGAGCGTGTAGAGGATGAGCCCGCAGCTGACGGAGCAGTACGGGCAGGTGCTGCGCGTCTCCGTGGTGCGGGCCAGCTTGAAGTTGCGTGTCTCGGCCAGCGCGGCCGTGGGCGAGAAGCCCAGTGCCACCAGACTGGAACCCACCAGTCCGGCACCGCTGACCCGGAGAAACTGCCTCCGGTTCATGTCCATGCGATCCCTCTCCATCGCGCAGCGCCGTCGCGCCCGCGCTCGAACATCGCCTGCTGCACGGCAGAGCTGAAGGGATTTGAAACGAAGGTCGCGCGGGGCCGCCTACGTCCCGTCCCCTATGAAACAACTCGCATACCTGGGACGGCCGAGGGGCTTCTGCCAGGGAACGTGGACGGCTGCGCCGCGACAAGTTGTCGCCCGCGGGTCGCGATGGCCTTCAGGCTGCGCGGCGGAGACGACGCCGGCAAGCCGCCGGGTACGCTGCGCGACGAACCCCGGTCAGGCTCGGTAGCCGGGGTCCTCCCGGTCCACCAGACGTTGCAGCGCCGCGAAGGCGTCCTGGCCGGCGCCGTAGCGGGTGTCGAACTGCAGCGAATCGCGCACGCAGCCGCGCAGCACCGGCTCGGCGATGGGCCGCACCGCGCCCATGCTCGTGGAGGCCAGCTGCACCTCGCAGGCCCGCTGCAGCAGCCACAAGAGGCCGAAGGCCTGCGGCAGCGTGGCACCCATCACCACCGGGCCGTGGTGGCGGAGCAGCAGCACCGGGCTGTCGCCGGCGCTGGCCAGGATGCGCGCCCCTTCGTCGGCGTGCACGGTGATGCCCTCGAAGTCGTGGTACGCCACCTTGCCGAACAGCTGCGCGGCATAGAAGTTGGTGAACGAGAGTCCATCGTCCAGGCAGCACACCGCCATCGTCGGCGTGGTGTGCACGTGCATCACGCAGTGCACGTCGGGCCGCAGGCGGTGGATGGCACCATGGAACGTGATGCCGGCCGGGTTCACGGGCCAGTCGCTGGGGCCGACGATGGCGTCGCTGCCGTCCAGCTTCACCAGGTTGCTGGCCGTCACCTCGCTGTAGTGCAGCCCGAACGGGTTGATCAGGTAGCAGCCCGGCTCGCCCGGCACGCGCAGCGAGATGTGGTTGTAGATCAGCTCGGTCCAGCCGAGCCTGTGGAAGATGCGGTAGGCGGCCGCCAGCTGCACGCGCGCGGCCCACTCCTCGGGCGTGAAGCGGGCGGGGCGCGGGAAGGCGTCGAGGCTCATGGTCTTCAGGCGAAGGTGAAGGCGATGCGGCCGAGCGGGCCGTAGTCGGCCACGAACGCGTCGCCGCGAACGGCGCCCGTGGGGCGCGTGAAGGAACCGGCGAGCACCACGTCGCCGGCGTTCAGTTGCTCGCCGTAGGGCGCGATCTTGTTCGCCAGCCAGGCCACGCCCAGCGCCGGGTGGCCCAGCACGCCGGCCGCGAGGCCCGTCTCCTCGACCACGCCGTTCTTCTCCAGCAGCGCGCCCACCCAGCGCAGGTCGAGTTCGCGCGGCGGCACGCGGCGGCCGCCGAGCACGATGCCGGCGTTGGCCGCGAAGTCGCTGATGGTGTCCTGCACGCGGCGCGGCGCCTTCGTCTCGCGGTCGAACTGCTCGATGCGCGCGTCGATGATCTCCACCGCCGGCGTCACCACCTCGGTGGCGGCGATCACGTCGTCCAGCGTCACGCCCGGCCCGGCGAGCGGCTGGCCGAGGATGAACGCCAGCTCCACCTCGACGCGCGGCGCGATGAAGCGGTCGAGGGGAATCGCGCCCGGCTCGAAGAACATGTCGTCCATCAGCGGCGCGAAGTCGGGCTCGTCGATCTGGCTGGCCTGCTGCATCGCACGCGAGGTCAGGCCGATCTTGCGGCCCTTGATCACGCGGCCTGCGGCCTGTTCGAGCCGCACCCAGGCGCGCTGGACCGCGTAGCCGTCATCCACCGTCATGCCGGGGAAGCGCGTGCTGAAGTGGCGCAGCTGGCGGCGTTCCTGGCGCGCGGCGTACAGCTCGCGCGCCAGGGCCTGGATCGTGCCTTCGTCGAGCATCGTCTCAGGGCTTCGCGTACAGCGCGTGCAGGTTGCCGACCTTGGCGTCGAAGACCTCGTGGCCCTCGTCGATCTGCACCGTGAGCCCGAGCGCACGCCGCGCCAGCACCGGTGCGAACAGCTGCTTCACCGCGGCGGTGACGGTTTCGCCGGCCGCGCGTTTCGTGGCTTCGCTGCGGCCCTGCGCCATGCGGATGTTGAAGTAGACGAAGCCGGCGTCGTGGTGGCCGTCGGACACCGCGAAGTGCGCGGCCGGAACCGCGTACACCCGCGTGCCGCCGACCGGATACACCGGGGCGCCGTTCTCGTCGCGCACCGCCAGCATCGCATCGCAGAGCGTTCGGCAGGCGGCGTCCCAGTCGAGCTCGCGCTCGAGGTTGGGGGTGTAGAGGATGACGAGATGCGGCATGGCTCAGAGTCGCGAAGCGCCGCGCCCGCCGGCGCTGGCCACCGCCGCCGGCACCGCGCGGCCGCTCTGCGGCGTCACCGGGAACACCGCGTTGACCTGGCCGGTGCCCGAGGCGCCGAAGTAGGGCGTGATCACGTCCACCGGCGCATCGTAGTCACTCCAGCCCAGGGCTCCCAGCAGCATCGCGGTGTCGTGCATGAAGCCCTCGCCGTGGCCCTTGGCGGCGTACTCGGGCAGCATCGCGCAGAAGTCGGCCCACTGCGCGTCTTGCCACAGCCGCAGCACCTCGTGGTCCAGGTGTTCGAGGAACGGACTCCAGATGCGGAACGCGAAGTCCGGCGCCTGGCCGTTCTGCGCGAAGCGGTGCGACAGCGAGCCGCTGGCCAGGAACGCGACGGTGCCGTCGTAGCGCTCCTCCACCGCGCGCCGCATCGCCCAGCCCAGGCGCGCACTGTCGTCCAGGTAGTGCGCCATGCACAGCGCCGAGACCGAGACGCAGCGAAAACGCCGGTCCTCGTTCATGTAGCGCATCGGCACGAGGGTGCCGTATTCGGGGCCGAGCGTCGTGGCCGGGTGCGCCAGCGTCTCCACGCCCATCGCGCACGCGGTCTCGGCCAGCAGCTGCCCGAGCTCCGGATTGCCCGGGATCTCGTAGGGCAGGTTGCTGATGAAGTGCGGCAGCTCGTTGCTGGTGTAGCTGCCGGCCCAGCGTGCCGCGCAGTTCACGTGATAGCCGGCGTTGACGAGCCAGTGCGTGTCGAACACCACGATGGTGTCGACGCCCAGTTCCCTGCAGCGCCGCGCGATCTCGCGGTGGCCTTCGATCGCATCGGCCCGCGTGCCGAAGCGCGGGCCGGGCTGCTCGCTCAGCACCATCGAAGGCACATGCGTGATCTTCGCGGCGAGGGCGAGCTTGCCCATCTAGATTCCCCAACGAGGGATCGGGTGCTGTCCCAGACTGACCGCCACGTTCTTCGGCTCCAGGAACACCTCGTAGCTCCAGGTGCCGCCCTCGCGCCCGACGCCGCTGGCCTTGGTGCCGCCGAAGGGCTGGCGCAGGTCGCGCACGTTCTGGCTGTTGACGAAGCACATGCCGGCCTCGATGGCCGCCGCCACGCGGTGCGCGCGGCCGAGGTTCTCCGTCCACACGTAGCTGGACAGGCCGTAGACGGTGTCGTTGGCCAGCCGGATCGCGTCGTCCTCGTCGCGGAACGGCATCAGGCAGGCCACGGGGCCGAAGATCTCCTCCTGCGCGATGCGCATGCGGTTCTTCACGTCGGCGAACACGGTGGGCTTGACGAAGTTGCCACGGTGCAGGCGCGGCGCCGTGTCGGGCACGGTGGCGCCGCCGCACAGCAGCGAGGCGCCTTCCTTCACGCCCAGCTCGATGTAGCTGCGCACCTTGGCCAGGTGCGCCTGGCTGATCATCGGCCCGATGATGGTCTTGCTGTCCATCGGGTCGCCGACCTTGATCTTCTGCGCGCGCTCGGCGAAGTGCGCCGCGAAGTTCGCGTAGACGCTCTGCTGCACCAGGATGCGGCTGCCAGCGGTGCAGCGCTCGCCGTTGTTGCTGAAGATCATGAAGAGCGCCGCATCGAGCGCGCGCTCGAGGTCGGCGTCCTCGAACACCACGAACGGGCTCTTGCCGCCGAGCTCCATGCTGAACTTCTTCAGCCCTGCCGCCTGCACGATGCGCTGGCCGGTGACGGTGCTGCCGGTGAAGCTGATGGCCCGCACGTCCTTGTGCCGCACCAGCGGCTCGCCCGCGCCCTTGCCGGTGCCGTGCAGCAGGTTCAGCACGCCGGGCGGGATGCCCGCCTCCAGCGCCAGCTCGCCCAGCCGCGCGGCCGTCAGCGGCGACAGCTCGCTCATCTTCAGCACCGCGGTGTTGCCGAACGCGAGGCAGGGCGCGACCTTCCACGTGGCGGTCATGAACGGCACGTTCCAGGGGCTGATCAGCGCGCACACGCCCACCGGGTGGAACAGCGTGTAGTTCAGGTGCGACGGCGTCGGGTAGGTGTGCCCGTCGACGCGCACGCACATCTCGGCGAAGTAGTGGAAGTTGTCGGCGGCACGCGGGATCAGCTGCTTGCCGGTCTGCGCGATGACCTGGCCGGTGTCCTGCGTCTCGATGCGCGCCAGCTCGGTGGCGTGTTCGCTGATCAGGTCGCCCAGCCGGTGCATCAGCACCGCGCGGTCGGCCGGCGAGCGCGCGGCCCACTTCGGGAACGCGGCCTTCGCCGCCGCCACCGCGGCATCGACCTCGGCTTCGCCACCGGCGGCCACCTCGGCCAGCACCTCCTGCGTCGCGGGATTCAGGGTCTCGAACGTGTCTTGGCTGTCGACGGCCTTGCCGCCGATGAGGTGCCGGATGCGCATGCTGATGGAGCCTCTTGTTATTCGGCGACGATCGTGTTGACCAGTCGGCCGATCCCTTCGATCTCGGTGACCACCCTGTCGCCAACGTCGACGTTGACGACGCCCTCGGGCGTCCCCGTGAGGATGACATCTCCAGGCCTGAGCGTCATGAAGCCGCTCAGGTATTCGATCAGCGCCGCGACATCGTTCACCATGTTCGCGGTGGAACCCTGCTGTGTCACCCGCCCGTTGACCAGGGTCCGCAGCGTGAGCGCCTGCGGATCGGGCACCTCGTCGGCGCCCACCAGCCAGGGCCCGAGCACCGTGGCGCCGTCGCGGTTCTTCGCGCGCAGGTTCGGGCGGTACCAGTTCTCGAGGTGGTCGCGCACGGCGTAGTCGTTGCAGACGGTGTAGCCGGCCACGTGCGCCAGCGCGTCGGCGCGCTTCACGCGGCGCGCCGTGCGGCCGATCACCACCGCGAGCTCGCATTCGTAGTGCATGAAGCCCACGCCGGCCGGGCGGCGCGTCCGGCCCAGGTGCCCGAGCAGCGCCGAGGGCGTCTTGAAGAACACCAGCGGCTCGTCCTTCGCGCCCACCGTGAGCTCGCGCGACAGTTCCTTCACGTGGTCGGCGTAGTTCAGGCCGAGCGCGATCACGGTGCCCGGTTCGAAGGGCGGCAGCCAGACCACGGCGTCCTCGGCCAGCACACGGCCGTCCTGCAGCTGCAGGCCATCGGCGTGCGGCACCGCGGTGTGCAGAGCCCCGGCCCAGGCGACACGCGCCGTCCTCATGCCTCGCTCCGCAGCGTGAATTGCAGGGCCAGCGGCAGGCCCTCGACGGCGATGGCCACGTGCTGGCCGGCGCGCGCACGCGGCGCGCCGTGCGCGGCACCCAGCAGCAGCAGGTCGCCGGGCTGCAGCGTCATGAAGGCGCCGACATCGGCCACCAGCTGCGCCACGTTGCGGACGCGCCCGCCGGTGTCGGCGCGCTGCGCCGGCCCGCCGTCGACCGAGACGCTCAGCAGCAGCGCGTCCGGCGCCGGCACGGCCGACGCCGGCAGCACGCGGGGCGCCAGCGGGCAGAAGCCGTCGCGGGCGCGCAGGCGCACGCCGGGGCGGTAGTGGCGATCCGGGGCGTCCGAGGCCACGCTGAGGTCCGCGGCCAGCGTGTAGCCGGCGATCCGGCCCGCGGGCCCGATCACGACCGCCAGCGTGGCGCCGATCTCCAGCGCCGCGGCATCGGCCGGCACCTCCACCACCGCGCCGTCACCCACCAGCGTGTTGCGCGGCTTCACCTGCAGCACCGGCGCCCGCGGCGCGGCCTTGTACGGCGCTGCGGCGAGGGCGTCGCCCAGGGCGGCCAGCGCCGGTGCGTGGTTCAGCAGCGCACCCACCACCACGCCGGACAGACGGAAGGGGGCGAAGTCGAAGTCGGGCAGCGGCGCAGGCACGGCCCGCCAACTGTAGTCGCGGCAGGGCCTTGCGATGGGTTAGCGTCAGCCCTCATGTCCGCATCACCCACGCTGATTCAGGTCGTCGCCGCCGTGCTGTTCGCGGTGGCCCTGATCCACACCTTCTCGACCCAGGTCTTCGAGAAGCTGGCCCACGCGCAGCCGCACCACGCCGGGCTCTGGCACCTGCTGGGCGAGGTGGAAGTGGTGTTCGGCTTCTGGGCGATGGTGCTGGTGCTGGCGCTGTTCGCGCTGGAGGGCAGCCGGCCGGCCATCGCCTACGTGGAGTCGCGCAACTTCACCGAGCCGCTGTTCGTGTTCGCGATCATGGTCGTGGCGGGCACCCGGCCCGTGCTGCAGCTGGCCGGCGCGCTGGTGCGCGCGGCGGTGCGGGTGCTGCCGGTCGCACCGGGGCTGGCCACGGCCTTCCTGCTGCTGACGGTGGTGCCGCTGCTGGGCTCGTTCATCACCGAGCCGGCGGCGATGACCCTGGCCGCGCTGATGCTGCGCGACAGCCTGTTCGCCCACCCCGCCGCTTCCACGCGGCTGAAGTACGCCGCGCTCGGCGTGCTGTTCGTCAACGTCTCGATCGGCGGCACGCTGACGCCCTATGCCGCGCCGCCGGTGCTGATGGTGGCGGCCACCTGGAACTGGGATCTCGCGTTCATGCTGAGCACCTTCGGCTGGAAGGCGGCGCTGGGTGTGTTCATCAACGCCAGTGCCTTCGTGCTGCTGTTCCGGCGCCCGCTGGCCGCAGCGCCCGGCGCACCGGCCGCCGGCGAATCGGTGCCCGCCACCGTGGTGCTGGTGCACCTGCTGTTCCTGGCCGGCGTGGTGCTGTTCGCGCACCACCCGCCGCTGTTCATGGGGCTGTTCCTGTTCTTCGTCGGCTTCACACATGCCTACCAGCGCCACCAGAGCCCGCTGATCCTGCGCGAGGCGCTGCTGGTGGCCTTCTTCCTGGCCGGCCTGGTGGTGCTGGGCGGGCTGCAGCAGTGGTGGCTGCAGCCGCTGCTGCTGGGGATGGACGCGCAGGCCGTGTTCTTCGGCGCCACCGCGCTGACCGCGATCACCGACAACGCCGCCCTCACCTACCTGGGCTCGCTGGTGCAGGGCCTGAGCGAGCCGTTCAAGGTGGCTCTGGTGGCCGGCGCGGTGACCGGCGGCGGCCTGACCATCATCGCCAACGCGCCCAACCCGGCCGGCGCGGCGATCCTCAAGGGCCGCTTCGCCGACGAGACCATCCAGCCGCTGTCGCTGCTGCTGGCCGCGCTGCCGCCCACGCTGGTGGCGGCGCTGGTGTTCAACCTCTGAGCGCAACGGGCTGTTCCAGGCTGGCACAGGCGCAGGCGTCGGCAGGCGCCGGCGGCGCCGCCGATTGGGGAAAACACGGAGCGGCGCAGCGGATTGGCGCGCTGAAACGGGGCTGTGCGGCGCGCGCGCGGCGCTGGCACGGGGTCTGCGAAGAAGGCTCGATCCTTCTCACCAACCACCGTTCCCTGGAGACCGCAATGACCGTCTATGCCGCCCCCGGCGCCCCCGGCGCCAAGATCGCGTTCAAGCCGCGCTACGACAACTTCATCGGCGGGCGCTTCGTCGCGCCGGCCGATGGCCAGTACTTCGACGTGATCTCGCCGATCAACGGCCGGGTCTACACGCAGGCCGCGCGCTCGAGCGCCGTCGACATCGAACGCGCGCTCGACGCCGCCCATGCCGCGGCCGCGAAGTGGGGTGCGACGGCGGCCGCCGAACGCGCCAACGTGCTGCTGAAGATCGCCGACCGCATCGAGGCCAACCTCGAACTGCTGGCCTACGCCGAGACCGTGGACAACGGCAAGCCGATGCGCGAGACGCTGAATGCCGACATCCCGCTCGCGGTGGATCACTTCCGCTACTTCGCCGGCTGCCTGCGCGCCCAGGAAGGCTCGATCAGCCAGATCGACAAGGACACCGTGGCCTACCACTTCCAGGAGCCGCTGGGCGTGGTGGGCCAGATCATCCCGTGGAACTTCCCGATCCTGATGGCGGCGTGGAAGCTGGCGCCGGCGCTGGGCGCGGGCAACGTGGTGGTGCTCAAGCCCGCCGAGAGCACGCCCGTCAGCATCCTGGTGCTCACCGAACTCATCGCCGACCTGCTGCCGCCCGGCGTGCTGAACGTGGTGAACGGCTTCGGGCGCGAGGCCGGCATGCCGCTGGCGACCTCCAGGCGCATCGCCAAGATCGCCTTCACCGGCAGCACCGCCACCGGCCGCGTCATCGCGCAGGCCGCCGCCGGCAACCTGATCCCGGCCACGCTGGAGCTGGGCGGCAAGAGCCCCAACATCTTCTTCGGCGACGTGATGGCCGAGGACGACAACTTCCTCGACAAGGCGATCGAAGGCCTGGTGCTGTTCGCGTTCAACCAGGGCGAGGTCTGCACCTGCCCGAGCCGCGCGCTGATCCAGGCCAGCATCTACGACAGGTTCATCGAGCGCGCGCTCAAGCGCGTGGCCGCCATCAAGCAGGGCAACCCGCTGGACACCGAGACGATGATCGGCGCGCAGGCCAGCGCGCTGCAGCAGGACAAGATCCTGTCGTACCTGGAGCTCGGCAAGCAGGAAGGCGCCAAGGTGCTGTGCGGCGGCGCGGCGGCCCAGCTGCCGGGCGACCTGGCCGGCGGCTACTACATCCAGCCCACGCTGTTCCAGGGCCACAACAACATGCGCATCTTCCGCGAGGAGATCTTCGGCCCGGTGCTGGCCGTCACCACCTTCAAGGACGAGGCCGAGGCGCTGGCCATCGCCAACGACACGGTCTACGGCCTCGGCGCCGGCGTGTGGACGCGCGACGGCGCACGAGCCTTCCGCATGGGCCGCGCGATCCAGGCCGGCCGCGTGTGGACCAACTGCTACCACGCCTACCCGGCGCACGCGGCCTTCGGCGGCTACAAGGAATCGGGCATCGGCCGCGAGACCCACAAGGCCATGCTGGACCACTACCAGCAGACCAAGAACCTGCTCGTGAGCTACAGCCCGGACAAGCTCGGCTTCTTCTGATCGGCGCGCCAGGCCGCCGGCGGCCGCCCCAGCTGGGCCTTGAAGGCCCGGCTGAAGGCGGGCAGGCTGTCGTAGCCGACGCGCTCGGCGATCTCGGCCAGCGGCCGGCCGCTCTCGCGCATCAGCCGGCAGGCGACGTTGGCGCGCCAGCGCGCCACGTAGCCCATCACGCTCTGGCCGGTGGCGGCGCGGAAACGCGCCGCGAAGCGCGACGGCGACAGCGCCACCGCGTCGGCCAGGGCCGGCACGCTCCAGGCCCGGCCGGGCTCGGCGTGCACGCGCCGGATGGCCTCGCCGATGCGCGGGTCCGCCAGGCCGCGGAACCAGCCGGTGCGCGACGCGCCGTCGCCACGCTGGTAGGCGCGCACGGCCTCGGCGCAGAACAGCTCCAGCAGCCGCGACGCGGCATAGCCGCCGGAGCCGCCGCGGTCGATCTCGTGCGCCAGCATCCAGGCCACGCCGGCCAGCATCGGGCTCAGGCCGCGGTCCTGCGTCGACAGCGTCACCACCGGCGGCAGCGCGTCGAGCACCGGGTTCAGCGGCGTCGCCCGCGTCATGAAGACGCCGCAGACCAGCTCGGTGGCTTCGGCACCGGCCGCTGCCGCACCGCGCGGCCCGCGGCCCTGCAGCACGTCGGTCAGCGGCGTGGCGCCCGCAGCGCGCCCCAGGCCCATGCGGTGCGCGCCGCCGCTGCAGATGGCCACCTCGCCGGCCTGCACGGTGAGCGCGGGCTGGCCCGGCGCGCGCAGCTCGAACTGGCCGCGCCGCACGAAGTGGAACAGCCACACGCGCGTGTCCTCGCCCACGGCCAGCGCCTGGCGCAGCGCCGCGGCCTCGGGCACGGCCACGGCCCAGGGCGCGGCGTAGGTCTCGTGCAGCAGCACGCTGCCGCTGATGCGCAGGTCGGCCAGCGCGTCGTCGAGCGGGTCCGTGTCGGTTCGCAAGGCAGTCGTTCCGGTTAAGAGTCGAGTCGATTTCAGCATGGATTCGACCGCCACGCCGCCCTAGGCTTCGCACCCGTCACCACTCACGACCGAACCATGCCGAGCCCGTCACCCGAGATCACCTGGACCGCCTGCGCCGCTGCCCTCACCGGCAGCCTGTGGATCCCCATCATCGTCAACCGCCTGCGCGAGATGGGCATCTGGAAGGCCCTCAGCAACCCGGAACCGGACGTGCGCCCGCACGCCCACTGGGCGCACCGCCTGGGTCACGCGCACCGCAACGCGATCGAGAACCTGGTGGTCTTCGCCCCGCTGGCGCTGTCGGTGCACGCGCTCGGCCTGGGCTCCGCGGCCACCGCCACCGCCGGCGCGGTCTTCTTCTGGAGCCGGCTGGCCCACGCCGCCGTGTACACCTTCGGCGTGCCGGTGCTGCGCACCATCGCCTTCGTGCTGGGATTCGGCGCGCAGGGCATGATGGCGCTGCGCCTGTTCGGGCTGGCCTGAACCACAAGGACCCATCGATGGACAAACCCGTCTGCGCCGTGCTCGGCGTCGGCCCCGGCAACGGGGCGGCGCTGGCCCGCGCCTTCCACGCCGCCGGCCATGCGGTGGCGCTGCTGGCGCGCAGCGCCGGCTTCATCGGCGAGCTGGCCGGCGAGCTGAAGGGCTCGCTGGCGCTGCGCTGCGACATCGGCCAGCCCGCCGACGTCGAACGGGCGCTGGCCGAGGTGGCGGCCACGCTGGGCCCGGTGCAGACGCTCGTCTACAACGGCGGGCGCGGCGCCTTCGGCCCCGTCGACCAGGTCGCCGTCGAGGACTTCGAGGCCACCTGGCGCCTGCACGCCTTGGGCCTGTACGCGGCAGCGCGCCAGGTGATCCCGGGCATGCAGCAGCGCCGCAGCGGCAACATCGTGGTGATCGGCGCCACCGCCTCGCGGCGCGGCGTGGCCGGCACCGCGGCCTTCGCGCCGGCGAAGATGGCACAGAAGGGCCTGGCCGAATCGATGGCGCGCCACCTGGGGCCGCAGGGCATCCACGTGTCGCTGCTGATCCTGGACGGCCTGGTGCTGGGCGCGGCCGCCCGCGCCCGCCGGCCCGACTGGCCGGACGACCGCTTCATCCACCCCGACGCGGTGGCCGCCGCCGCACTGGCGCTGACGCAACAGCCGGCCAGCGCCTGGACCTTCGAGCAGGACCTGCGTCCGGCCGCCGAGAGCTGGTAGCCGCAGCTCGTCACAGACAGCGGGCCCGGTTTCCGGTACACCGTCACTTATGCGTCGCTTCCCCACCGCCCTCGCCGCCACCGCCGCCCTCGCCGGCGCCACCGCCTTCGCCCAGCCGCTGCCGGCCAGCAGCGCCGCCGCCACCGCTGCCGACAGCTCGGCGGCCTGCGAACGCGCGGTGCGGCAGTCGCTGGCCTCGCGCGCCGGCCCGGCCGCCGAGCTGAAGTTCGTGGCACCACCGGCGGTGCAGCCGGCACTGTCCAACGGCGGCCAGGTGGTGATGCAGGGCGCGGGCAGCTGGCGCGCCGCCAGCGGCACGGCTCGGCGCTTCGAGTACAGCTGCAACCTGAACCCGCGCAACCCCGAGGCCGTGGGCGTGCTGATCCGCGACCTCACACCGGCCGCGGCCGAGGCGGCGCCGCGCGCGGTGATCGAGCCCGACCTCACCAACGTCTCGCCGGCGGCCTGCGAATCGGCGGCTGCCGCGGCGCTGAAGAAGCGCTGGCCGGCGGTCTCGCAGCTGAGCTTCGACAGCCAGACGCGGCGCCTGTCGCAGGACAGCGCCAGCAAGGCCTCGCTGCGCGGCCAGGGCCGCGCGCTGCCCGGGCCGGGCTCGCCGCTGACGCACTTCGAGTTCGAGTGCGACTTCGACCCGCGCGACGGCCGCGTCACCAGCACCCGCATCGGCGGCTGAAGCGGCTGAAGCAGGGGCACAAGCCCCTGCACGCGGCGCGACCGTCTGCGCCGCACCACACCCCCGGGAAGAACCTGAGTCTGACCCTGCATCGCGGCCCGTCGCAAGCGTGACGGCCGCGACGTGGCGCGACGACGCGCGACGCTGAAGACGCGCCCATCGCGCGCCTTGCCGCGCCGGTGACGCATGCCCGCAGCGGCCTCCTGGCAGATCCGTAGATTGGTCCGACACCCCTGGCGCGCGACCGCCAAAAGGCCGCCGCGCGGGGTCCGTCATCACCACACGATCAGGAGTCCCTTCCATGCCCGCCAAGCCCCCTCTCCGCAGCCTGCTGGCCCTTGCCGTCGGATCCGCCCTGCTGTCCCAGGCGGCGGCGCAGACGCAGGAGGTGCAGCGCATCGAGATCACCGGCTCCAACATCCGCCGCGTGCAGTCGGAGACCGCATCGCCGGTGCAGACGCTGACGCGCGAGGAGATCGCGCGCTCCGGCAAGGCCAGCGTGGCGGAGCTGCTGCAGACGCTGTCGGTCGACAACCAGGGCTCGGTGCCCACCAGCTTCGGCGGCGGCTTCGCGTCGGGCGCCTCCGGCATCTCGCTGCGCGGCCTCGGCGCCGCGTCGACCCTGGTGCTGCTGAACGGCCGCCGCATCGCGCCCTACGGCCTGGCCGACGATGGCCAGAAGGTCTTCGCCGACCTCAACATCATCCCGCTCGAAGCGGTGGAACGCGTCGAGATCCTGAAGGACGGCGGCTCGGCGATCTACGGTTCGGACGCCATCGCCGGCGTCGTCAACGTGATCCTGCGCAAGGACTTCCAGGGTCTGGTCGGCAAGGCCAGCGTCGGCCAGTCGGGCTACAACGACGGCCGCATCGGCAGCATCGCGCTGATCGGCGGCTTCGGCGACCTGTCGGGCGGCGGCTTCAACATGCTCGTGAACCTGGAGGCCACGACGCGCAAGTCGATCTACACGCGCGACCGCACGGACCGCGGCGCGGTCGGCCGCACCGACCTGCGCGACCTCGGCTTCTCGGCGCAGGAGGCCTTGGGCGGCACCGGCGCGATCACCGGCAACAACGCGGCCGGCAGCTCGATCAACGGCAACGTGCGCAACCCGACCACGCTGGACTACTACAGCCGCGGCAACCTGGCCGGCGTCGGCTTCACGCGCACCTTCCCCGGCGCGGCCTGCGGCAACTTCACCAGCCATCCGCAGGGCGACCCGGGCGGCGGCTGCCTGATCGACGCGCCGCAGATCTACGGCCAGATCCTGCCGCCGCAGGACACGGTGAACCTGTTCACGCGCGCCACGCTGGCGCTGTCGCCGGCGACCCAGCTGTACGGCGAACTGAACGTCTACCACGGCAAGTCCAAGGCCGAGGCCACGCCGTCCACCGTGAGCGGCTCGGTCGGCTACCCGGGCGGCCCGGTCAGCAACGCCGGCGTCTCGCTGGGCGCGACCCACCCCGACAACCCCTACTTCGGCACCGCCGCCCGCGTGCGCTACCTGGCCGCCGACGTCGGCCCGCGCATCAACAACGTCACCTCCGACTTCACGCGCGCGCTGGTGGGCATCAAGGGCAGCCTGGCCGACTGGGACCTGGACGGCGGCCTGCTGGTCTCGCAGAGCAAGAGCGACAGTCGCCGCAGCGGGTTCCTGCAGCGCGACGTGGCCTTCGCGCTGCTGAACCCGACCACCGCCAACGTGGCCGCCGCCACCGCCGGCAGCGCGGCCTACGCGGCGCTGCCCGCCGGCAGCTTCTGGCGCATCGCCGAGAACGCGAACCTGAACTCGGCCGCGATGTACGCCGCGCTGTCGCCCGAGATCGGCAGCGAGGCCGAATCGAAGACCACGCAGCTCGACGTCCGCGCCTCGCGCGACCTGGTGCAGCTGGACGCCGGCGCGGTGGCGCTGGCGCTCGGTGCCGAACTGCGCCGCGAGTCGATCCGGCTCGACCCCGTGACCGGCACCGAGCGCGGCAACATCATCGGCCTGGGCTACTCGGCCTACGACGGCTCGCGCACCCTGAGCGCCGCCTACGCCGAGCTGCTGGTGCCGATCACGAAGACCTTCGAGGCCAACCTGGCCGCACGCGTGGACCACTACTCCGACGTCGGCAACTCCACCACGCCCAAGCTGGGCCTGAAGTGGACGCCGATGAAGGAACTGGCGCTGCGCGCCAGCTTCGCGAAGGGCTTCCGCGCGCCGAGCCCGGCCGAGAACGGCCGCGGCGGCCTGGCCGCCTTCACCACCGCCGACGACCCGCTGCGCTGCGCCCTCGGCGTGGCCGCGGCCTGCAATGCCGCGAACGTGGCGGTCATCACCTCGCCGAACCCGGACCTGACGCCCGAGAAGTCGACCACGATGACCGCCGGCCTGGTGTTCGACCCCAGCGCCAACACCAGCATCGCGTTCGACCTGTGGAAGGTCAAGCGCAAGGACGAGATCAACCAGACCACCACCGCCGAGGCCATCGCCGCGGGCCATGTCGTGCGCGACCCTGGCAGCGCCACCACGATCCCGGGCGACCCGGGCGCCATCGTCGCGGTGCTGGCCAACTACGTGAACTCGGCCAAGAGCGAGGTGAAGGGCTTCGACCTGGACGCGCGCCAGAGCTTCCCGATGGGCAGCGCCGGCAAGCTGGGACTGGACGTCAAGTGGACGCACATGTCGAGCTTCAAGCGCACCGAGCGCGACGGCACCAGCCTCGACTTCGCCGGCACGCACGGCAACTGCGACGTGACCAACTGCATCGGCACGCCGGCCGACCGCGTGAACCTGGGCGTCAGCTGGGAGACCGGCGGCCTGCGCGTGGCGGCGCTGGCGAACTACCGCGCGGCGATCAAGAACCGGCTGTCCAAGGACGACCCCGACTGCGCCTCGCACTTCGCCGACGGCAGCGACGCACCCAACGGCTGCAAGATCAAGGCCTTCACCACGGTGGACCTGACCGCGCGCTGGAAGGTCAACGGCAGCCTGGAGGTCTTCGGCAGCGTGCAGAACCTGTTCGACGCGAAGGCGCCGCTGGACCCGCTGACCTACGGCGCCGTGAGCTACAACCCGCTGGACACCAGCGGCGCGATCGGCCGCTTCTTCAACATCGGCGTGCGCTACAAGTTCTTCTAGCCGCGGCCTCGCCGCCGTCGGGCCGACTGCGGCAAGGACCATTGTGGCGGCCCGAACCGGCCAATTTGTCCGCGCCGCTGCCGCCAGTCCAGAATGGCTTCACGCAAGCTCGAACGGCTTGAGGGAGAAGCCCGCATGGCGGCAGCCGCGGTCGAACGGTTCATCGAGGAGCGGCGCGCCGAGCTGGGCGCGTCGGGCCCGGGCACGGGGCCGCGCCGCACCGAGATCTACCGCCAGCTGCTCGACGCCATCCGCAGCGGCGCACTGCCGCCCGGGGTGCGGCTGCCGTCGGCGCGCCGCCTGGCTGCGGCCTGGGCGATGCCGCGCGGTGCGGTCGACGAGGCCTTCGCGCAGCTGCAGGCCGAGGGGCTGGTGGAACGGCGCGTGGGCAACGGCAGCTTCGTCGCCCAGCATCCGCGCCCGATGGCGCCGCCGCCGCTGGAGACCGAATCGCAGCCGCTGGACGCCGCCACGCGCGGCGTGCTGCAGCGGCTGGCCTCGTGGTCGGCCGAATCGCGCGTGTTCGCCACGCCCGATCGCGAGCTGCTGCGCCTGCGCCCCGGCATGCCCGACACCGCGAGCTTCCCGCTGGCCGCCTGGCGCCGCGAGCTGGCGCGCGCGCTCGGCGAGGCGCACCGCGCCGACCTGAGCTACGGCGTGGCCGCCGGCGTGCCCGCGCTGCGCGAGGCGGTGGCGCGCCACCTGTCGCTGACGCGCTCGATGCGCTGCCGGCCCGAGCAGGTGCTGATCGTCGGCAGCCCGCGCCAGGGCCTGGAGCTGATCGCCCGCGTGCTGCTGCCGCCGGGCGAATGCGTCTGCGTGGAGGACCCCGGCCCGCTGTCGATGACGCGCCGCTTCAGCCTCGGCCACCTGCGCGTGGTGGGCGTGCCACCCGACGACGAAGGCTTCGACGTCGCGGCCGCGCGCCACGCGGCGCCCGACGCCGCCGCGGTCGTGATGATGCCGCTGCACCAGTGGCCCACCGGCGTGCGCACCAGCGCCGCACGGCGCAGCGCGCTGCTGGACTGGTGCCACGAGCGCGATGCCTGGCTGGTGGAGCTCGATTCGCTGGGCGAGATCGTGCACGACGGCGCCGCCCCGCCGCCGCTGTTCGGCGACGACCGCAACGGCCGCGTCATCTTCATCGGCAACTTCCTCGCGCTCACCTTCCCCGCGCTGCGCATCGCCTACCTGGTGCTGCCCGAGCCGCTGGTGGAGGTGTTCGTCGCGCTGCGCGGGCTGATGGGCGAGCACAACCCGGTGGCGATGCAGGTGGCGCTGGCCGGCTTCATCGACAACGGCCAGCTGGCGTCGCACGTGCGCGCGCTGCGCCGGCTGTACCGCGGCCGCCGCGATGCGCTGGTGCAGGCCGCGCGCCAGCACCTGCCGCCCGGCGCGCACCTGGGGCCGCTGAGCGGCGGCACCCACGGCTGCCTGCACCTGGACCGGCGCTGGGACGACCGCGCGCTGGCCGCGCGGCTGAACGCGCGCGGCATCGCGGTGCAGCCCCTGTCGGGCCACCAGTGGCAGGGACGGGGCCCTCTGAATGGCCTGCTGCTGGGTTACGGCGCCGACGACGAGACCGCCATCGCCGCCGCCATCGCCGAGATCGGCGCCGAGCTGCGCGGCGCCTGAGCCCGGCACGGCCCCGGGGCCTTCGCCGCAGGGCCGCAAACCGTCGCGGCATGCCGCGCTTCAGTGCCCGCCGGCACCAGTTCGTCGCGCTGCGCACACAGCCTGCGGAGCCGCGCACACACTGCGGTCGCTATGGGAACCTGCTCGTGAAGTCGGCGACAGGCGTGTTCATACAGCCTGTCCACGATGCGGCCAGCGCCGGCCTGCCGCAGTGGGCCCGCATCGCACGCGCGGTGCGTCACGCCGCCGCCAGCGGCGCCGTGATGCACGGCCAGCGCCTGCCCTCGGCGCGCCAGCTGGCGCAGGACTGGCAGGTGTCGCGCGGCGCCGTCGAGGACGCCTTCGCGGAACTGCAGCTGGAAGGCCTGATCGAGCGCCGGGTGGGCGATGGCACCTACCTGCGCGGCACCAGCATCCCGCGCGAGACGCCGCCGGCGCCGCCGCGCCCGGCCGCGCCCCAGGCGCTGCGCATCCTGGAGCGCATGCTGACACCCGGCGGCCCGGGCGCGCAGCTCGACATGGCGCGCCGCATGCAGCGCGTGCCGCCGCTGCATCCGCGCGCCACCGACATCGACGACTTCCCGCTCGACACCTGGCGCCGCCTGATGCTGCAGGCCCATGAGGAGCCGCAGCGTGCGCTGCTCGACGGCGCGCCGGGCGGCGGTCTGCCGGCGCTGCGCGCGGCCATCGCCCGTCACCTGGCGGTGCACCGCGGCCTGGCCTGCCGGCCCGAGCAGGTGCTGGTGGTCAGCGGCCCCGGCGAGGGCATGCAGCTGGTGGCGCGGCTGCTGCTGCAGCCGGGCGACACGATGTGGATCGAGAACCCGGGCCATGCCTCGCTGCCCTGGCTGATGGAGTCGATGGGCATCCGCGTGCAGGGCGTGCCGCTGGACGGGGCCGGCCTGGACGTGCAGGCCGGCCTGCGCCTGGCGCCGCAGGCGAAGGCCTGCTACCTGCACCCGCTCACGCAGTACCCGCTGGGCCAGCGCACCGGCGCCGCGCGCCAGGCCGAGCTGCTGGCCTGGGCACGCGCCAGCGGCGCGTGGATCGTCGAAGCCAACATGAACGACGAGATGGTGCCGCCGACGCAACAGCCGCCGACGCTGTTCTCGCGCGACCCCAGCGGCCACACGCTGCTGCTGGGCACCTTCGAAGGCGTCGCCTTCCCGTCGCTGCGCGTGGGCTACCTCGTGCTGCCGCCGGCCCTGGCCGCCGGCTTCATCGACGCCGCGCAGGTCTGCGGCGAACACGTGCCCGCACCGCTGCAGTGGGCGCTGGCCGAGTTCATCGACCGCGGCCACATGACGCGCCACCTGCAGGCCCAGCGCAAGCGCTGCGCGCGCAAGCGCGACACCGTGCGGCGCTGCCTGCTGCCGGTGCTGCCGGCCTGCGTGCGCGCCGGCCCGCTCGACAGCGGGCTGCACCTGTGCCTGCAGCTGCCCGACTCGATGAAGGACACCGACATCGCCGAGCGGCTGCGCCGCCACCATGTCTTCGTGGAGTGCCTGTCGCAGCTGGCCTGGCGCAACCCGGGCCTCAACGGCCTCGTGCTGGGTTATGGCGGGCTGCCCGCCGCGGCGCTCGAACAGGGCCTGGCCGCCGTGGCGCAGGTGCTGGGCGAAGCGGCCCAGGTCTGATCAGCTAACCTGATTGATGTGCTGACTTCGCACGCAGGCGCGCCGGGCGCGCCCGCCGCCGCTACCAGCCCACCGGGCAGAACACGTAGCCGTGGTTGCGCACGGTGCGGATGCGCTGCATCACGCCGTCGTCGTCGCCGAGCTTGGCGCGGATGCGGTAGACGCGGCTGTCGATCGAGCGGTCCAGCGGATGGTCGTCGAGACCGCGCACGCTGCGCAGCAGCTCGCGCCGCGACAGCGCCTGGCCGGCATGGCTGGCCAGCAGCCACAGCACCTCGAACTCGCCCTCGGTCAGCGGCACCACGCGCTCGGCCAGGCGCACCTGGCGTTGCAGCGCCAGCAGCTCCAGGCGGCCGAAGCGCAGCTCGCGCGCCGGCTCCACGTCGCGCGTGCCGCTGCCGCGGCGCCACAGCGCGCGCAGGCGCGCCGCCACCACGGGCGCCGCGACCGCGGCGTCCAGCACGTCGTCGGCGCCCATCTCGAGGCCGAGCACCTGGTCCAGGTCGCGCAGCTCGCGCACCACCAGCATCAGCGGCGTCTGCGGCGCCTGCGCGCGCAGGCCGCGCAGCCGCCCGAGCTGCTCGGCCAGGCGGCCGCTGATGTGCAGCACCACCGCGTCGGCGTCGGCCGCCACGTGGTCGTCGATCGGCTGCACCGGCGTCTGCAGCCCTTCGGCCGCGAGCCCGCGGGCCCAGTCCTGGCCGGCGCGCAGATCGTCGCAGCGGACCCCGACGACGCGGGTGGCTAACGGCGCAGCTGCGGGGGGTGTCACATCGAGGGTGGCGTGCTGGTACATCGTGGCTGCATGGTCGATGCGCGGCGCCGGTGGCACAAGGGCCATTCTCGCGAGCCACCTTCGGCCATTGGCGCGAAGCCGTGTAGGCTCCGCGGCGCAGTGCGCATGGCGGCGGAGGCACGATGGACGGTGATGGATCGGTGGTGGTGATCGGCGGCGGCCACGCCGGCGCGCAGCTGTGCGCGGGGCTCGCGGCAGCGGGCCTGGGGCCGTGCGTGCACCTGGTGTGCGAGGAACCGGTGCTGCCCTACCAGCGGCCGCCGCTGTCCAAGGCCTTCCTGAAGAACGAGGCCGAGGCGCTGCAGCTGCATCGCGCGGAGTCCTGGTATGCCGAGGCCGGCATCACGCTGCACCGGGGCGATGCGGCGGTGGCGATCGACCGTGCCGCGCGCACGGTCACGCTGGCCTCGGGCCTGCGCCTGCCCTACCAGGTGCTGGTGCTGGCCACCGGCACGCGGGCGCGCCGGCTGCCCCACCTGCCGGAAAGCCTTGCCAACGTCGACGTGCTGCGCAGCGCCGCCGATGCGCAGCGCTGGCGCGAACGGCTGCGATCGGTCGAGCGGCTCACCGTGCTGGGCGGCGGCTTCATCGGCCTGGAAGTGGCGGCCACCGCACGCGCGCTCGGGCGCGAGGTGCAGGTGCTGGAATCGGCGCCGCGCCTGCTGGCGCGCTCCACATCGCCGGAACTCGCCGAACACGTCGCGCAGGTGCATCGCGCCAGCGGCATCGACCTGCGCCTGGGCACTGCCGTCGGCCACTTCGAGATCGACGACGGCCGCCTGGCAGCCCTGGCGGTCGACGGCGTGCGACAGCCGGTGGATCTGCTGCTGCTGGGCGTCGGCGCGGCGCCGGAGCAGGCGCTGGCCGCGCAGGCCGGGCTGGACTGCGACAACGGCATCGTGGTCGACGACTGCATGCGCACGTCGGACCCATCGATCCTCGCGGTGGGCGACTGCACGAGCTTCCCCGAGCCCACCAGCGGCCGCCGCCTGCGGCTGGAATCGGTGCAGAACGCCAGCGACCAGGCCCGCACCGCGGTGACCACGATCACCGGCAACCCGGTGCCGCACCGCGCGCTGCCATGGTTCTGGTCCGAGCAGGGCGGCATGCGCCTGCAGATGGCTGGACTGATGCCAACCGACGGCGTGCGCCACCGCCGCCCCGGCGCCACGCCGGCCAGCTTCTCGCTGCTGCACTACGTGGGCGAGCGCCTGGTCTGCGTGGAATCGGTGAACGCGCCGCTGGACCACATCGCTGCGCGCAAGCTGCTCGAGGGCGGCATCAGCCCGCCGCCCGACGCGGCCTGCGACCCGGCGCGCCCGCTCAAGTCCTTCGGCTGAACGCCGCGGCCTTTGCGCTGCATCAAGCCGCGGCGGCGGCCGCTTCGCACAATCCGCCGATGACCGCTTGCACCGACTTGCACGCGCTGGCCCGCTCTGCCGGCCTGGCGCCGCTGCGCCTGGCCGGCAAGGCCCTGCTGCCCATCGTCCAGGGCGGCATGGGCATCGGCGTTTCCGCCCACCGCCTGGCCGGCAGCGTGGCCGCCTGCGACGCGATGGGCACGCTCAGCTCGGTGGACCTGCGCCGGCACCACCCCGACCTGATGGAACGCACGCGCGGCCTGGGCACCGGGGCGGACGCGAAGGCCTGCATCGACGAAGCCAACCTCGAGGCGCTGTCGCGCGAGGTGCGCCAGGCGCGCGCGCTGGCGCAAGGCGCCGGGCTGCTGGCGATGAACGTGATGCGCGCGGTGAGCGAATACGCCGCCTACGTGAAGCGTTCGCTCGAAGAAGGCATCGACGCGCTGGTGGTCGGCGCGGGCCTGCCGCTGGATCTTCCCGACCTGGCGGCCGAACATCCGAAGACGGCGCTGATCCCGATCCTGTCCGATGCCCGCGGCGTGCAGCTGGTGCTGCGCAAGTGGGAACGCAAGAAGCGCGTGCCCGATGCCATCGTGCTGGAGCACCCGCGCCTGGCCGGTGGTCACCTCGGTGCCGCGAAGGTGGCCGACGTGAACGACGCGCGCTTCGAGTTCGAGCGCTGCATCCCCGAGACGCTGGCCGTGCTGCGCGCCGCGGGCGTGGAACGGCAGGTGCCGGTGATCGCCGCCGGCGGCATCCGCAGCCTGGACGACATCCGCCGCGTCACCGCGCTCGGCGCCGCGGGCGTGCAGCTGGGCACGCCCTTCGCGGTGACGCTGGAATCCGATGCGCACCCCGAGTTCAAGCGCGTGCTGGCCGAGGCGCGCGAAGAGGACAAGGTCGAGTTCGTCAGCGTCGCCGGCCTGCCGGCACGCGCGGTGGCCACGCCCTGGCTGCAGGCCTACCTGCGCGCCGAACCGCGCCTGCAGGCGGTGGCCCATGCGAAGGCACGCTGCACCAAGGCCTTCGACTGCCTGGCGCAATGCGGGCTGCGCGACGGCCACGTGGGCTGGGGCCAGTTCTGCATCGACCAGCAGCTGGCCGCCGCGATGAAGGGCGACGTCAAGCGCGGCCTCTTCTTCACCGGCCGTGGCGCCCTGCCCTTCGGCGACCAGATCCGCGGCGTGCGCGAGCTGATGGCGCGGCTGCTGGGTGGCGAGCCGGGGCCCGCGGCGCTGTCACCCGCCTGAAGCCGCGGCGCCGCCGTCGCGCAGCGTGAAGGTCTCGAAGCGCTGCGCGAGTTGCGCGAGCGTGGCCGGCGCGGGGTAGCCGCTGAACGTGGCCGCGCCCGGCGTGCCGGCGTGGGCCGGCTGCAGCGCGTAGTGGCGCACGCCGGCCGTTGCGAGTTCATCGGCCAGGGTCAGCAGGTCGCCGTCGCCGAGGTCTTGCGGCCGCGCCGTGGTGCGGCACTCGAAAGGCACGCCGCTGGCGAGCAGCCGTTGCAGCGCCTCGTGCACCGCAGGCGCGCCACCCGCGGCGCCGGCCAGGCGGTCGTGCAGCGCGGGGCGCGATAGCGGCGCCTTCACGTCCAGCCCCACCCAGTCCAGCAGCGGCAGCAGCTCGCCCAGCCGGCGCGGGTAGATGCCCGCCGTGTGCAGGCCGACCTGGAAACCGAGTTCCCGGACCTCGGCGATGGCCGCCGGCAGCGCCGGGTCCAGCGTCGGTTCGCCGCCGCTGAACACCAGGCCGTCGAGCAGGCCGGTGCGCTTCCGCGCCCAGGCCAACACGTCGCTCCAGCGCGGGCTGCCGGCCTGCGGTGCGCGCGGCTGCAGGTGCGGGTTGTGGCAGTAGCCGCAGCGCCAGGGGCAGCCCTGGACGAACACCACCGCAGCCAGGCGGCCGGGGAAGTCGATGCTGGTGAAGGGCACCAGCCCGCCGACGTTCAGCTGCGCGGCCACACCACCCGTTCCTCGAAGCAGCGGCGCTCGCTGAACTCGCCCTTCTTGCCGGTGTTGAACGACGCCACCGGCCGGTGGTAGCCCATCACGCGCGTCCACACCTCGCAGCGCTGGCGTTCGCTGTCGTGCAGTGGCGGGGTCGGTTGGATCTTCCGGGCTTGTGTCATCTGGGTCTCTCCGTTCGTGGATGCGGGCATCAGGCTGCGGCCGCCGGCGCGCGCTTGCGCGCCAGCGCGGCTTCGTCGCACTTGGGGCAGAACTCGTGGCGCCCGCCGATGTAGCCGTGGGTCGGGCAGATCGAGAAGGTGGGCGTCACGGTCAGGTAGGGCAGGCGGAACTGCGACAGCGCGCGCTGCACCAGGCGGCGGCAGGCGTCGGCGCTGCTGAGCGGTTCGCTCATGTACAGGTGCAGCACGGTGCCGCCGGTGTACTTGCGCTGCAGCTCGTCCTGGCGCTCCAGCGCGTCGAAGGGGTCGTCGGTGAAGCCCACCGGCAGCTGCGACGAATTCGTGTAGTAGGGCTGCTCGGGCGTGCCGGCCTGCAGGATGCCGGGGAAGCGCTTGCGGTCCTCCTTCGCGAAGCGGTAGGTCGTGCCTTCGGCCGGCGTGGCCTCCAGGTTGTAGAGGTGGCCGGTGCGTTCCTGGAACTCGACCATGCGCGCGCGCACGTGGTCCAGCAGCCGCGCGGCGAAGGCGTGGCCGAACGGCGTGGTGATGTCCTCGCTGTCGCCGCTGAAGTTGCGGATCATCTCGTTCAAGCCGTTCACGCCCAGCGTCGAGAAGTGGTTGCGCAGCGTGCCGAGGTAGCGCTTCGTGTACGGGAACAGGCCCTCGTCCATCAGGCGCTGGATCAGCGGGCGCTTGATCTCCAGGCTCTGCATGCCGAGCTCGAGCAGCTCGTCCAGCCGCGCCAGCAGCCCTTCCTCGTCGCCGGCGTGCAGGTGGCCCAGGCGTGCGCAGTTGATCGTCACCACGCCGACGGAACCGGTCTGCTCGGCCGAGCCGAACAGGCCGTTGCCTCGCTTGAGCAGCTCGCGCAGGTCCAGCTGCAGGCGGCAGCACATCGAGCGCACCATGTTCGGCGCCAGCTCGGAGTTGAGGAAGTTCTGGAAGTACGGCAGGCCGTAGCGCGCCGTCATCTCGAAGAGGGCCTGGGCGTTCGGGCCGTGCCAGTCGAAGCCGGGGGTGATGTTGTAGGTGGGGATCGGGAAGGTGAAGACGCGGCCCTTCGCGTCGCCCTTCATCATCACCTCGATGTATGCGCGGTTGATCAGGTCCATCTCGGCCTGCAGCTCGCCGTAGGTGAAGGGCATCTCCTCGCCGCCGATCACCGGCACCTGCTCGCGCAGGTCGTCGGGGCATACCCAGTCGAAGGTGAGGTTGGTGAACGGCGTCTGCGTGCCCCAGCGCGAAGGCACGTTGAGGTTGTGCACCAGCTCCTGGATGCACTGGCGCACCGCGTCGTAGCTCAGCGCGTCCTTGCGCACGTAGGGCGCCAGGTAGGTGTCGAAGGAGCTGAAGGCCTGCGCGCCGGCCCATTCGTTCTGCAGCGTGCCGAGGAAGTTGACGATCTGCCCGACCGCGCTGGACAGGTGCCGCGGCGGCGCCGACTCGATCTGCCCCGGCACGCCATTGAGCCCTTCGTGCAGCAGCGTGCGCAGCGACCAGCCGGCGCAGTAGCCGCTCAGCATGTCCAGGTCGTGGATGTGCAGGTCGGCCTCGCGGTGGGCGCGGCCGATGGCCGGCGGGTACACATGGTCCAGCCAGTAGTTGGCCACCACCTTGCCCGAGACGTTGAGGATCAGCCCGCCGAGCGAGTAGCCCTGGTTGGCGTTCGCGTTGACGCGCCAGTCGAGGCGGCCGAGGTATTCGCCGATCGAGCGCTCGACGTCGACGAGGCTCCGGTTGGATTCGCTCATGCGCTACATCTAGTGTGTCTTTGGAGTAGCGGACACTATATGTAGCGTCACCGGTCGAGCCAAGGCCGCCGCCTTGACCTGGCGCAAAGATGCCGCGCCTTCAGCGCAGGAATCCGAGCGGACTCTTGGTGATGGCCACCGAGACGATCCAGCCCACGGTGGCCAGCGCGCCCACGCCGGCCGCCACGCGCAGCGCCGGCGGCCGGCCGGGGCGCAGCGCCAGCATGCCCAGCGCCACGTAGAGCACGAGGCCGATGATCTTCGCCATCAGCCACGGTGCGTGCATCGGGTTCAGGCGCAGCATCCACGCCAGCAGCAGCGCCGACAGCAGCAGCACCGTGTCGACCAGGTGCGGCAGCCGCTTCGCGACCCGGCCGCGTGCCCAGGCCGCGCCCGCCAGCAGGCCGGCGCCGCGCAGCGCGAAGCCTGACAGCGACAGCGCCACGGCGCCCTGGTGGACGAGCTTGACGGTGGCGTAGTCCAAGGCGCTTCAGCCCGGCTTGCCGTCCAGGCGGGCGCGCGTCAGCACCGGGAAATAGCGCCATGCAAAGAGTCCGAAGCCGGCCGACCACAGCAGCGCCGAGGCCTGCGCGGCCCACAGCGTGAGGCCGGCATCGAAGAGCACCGGCAGCACGCGCACCAGTGCCGCCAGCAGCACCAGCGCGTAGCACACGACGTCGAAGCGGTCGGCGCGCAGCGGCCTTGCGGTGTGGCCGCGGGCGGTGCGGGTCATCATCCCGATGATGAGGCCGCCGATCGCGCCGACCGTGAGCGCGTGCGTGGCCGCCGAGGCCGGCACCCACTGCAGCGCGGCCGCGGCGCGCAGCGCCAGGTGCACCGGCACCCACAGATAGGCGGCCTGCAGCACCCACACCAGCGGTGCGCGCAGCGTGCGCAGCGGCTGCCACAGCCACCAGCGGGCCGCGTGTGCCGCGGCCACGGCGGCCGCCAGCAGCGCCAGCGGCGCGCCGCGCAGGCCGGCCAGGTCAGCGAGCAGCAACGCCAGCACGCCGCCGAGCGCGGCCTTCTCCAGCCAGGGCTCGCGCGTCGCCTGCAGGCCCGGCACGCCGTTGTTGGTGAACATGGGCACCACGCGGCCGGCCATCACCGAGACGATGAACAGCACCACGTCCAGCGCCAGTTGCAGCCCGGCCCAGGCCGGTGCCTGCAGCAGGCCCAGCTGCGCCGCATGCACGAACGCACAGGCGGCGGCCAGCAGCACGAGCAGGCCGACGAAGAAGTAGTTGCGCCGGTTGCGCGCGCGCCAGAACGGCACGGCCAGCCCCACCGCCGCCGCCAGCGGGAAGGCCACGTTGGCGGCCGCCGCGGCCCAGGCCCAGGGCGTGAGCACCAGCACGCGTGCCACCAGCCACAGCAGCGCCAGCAGCGCCAGCGGCCAGCCGGTGGGCGTCGCTTCATTCGTCCAGTTGCGGCCGGCGGTGAACAGGAAACCGACGATCACCGCGAGCGCGAAGCCGAACAGCATCTCGTGCGCGTGCCACAGCGGTCCGGCCAGGTAGGCCTGCGTGAGCACGCCGGACAGCTGCAGCGCCCACAACGCGATGGACAGCGCCGCGAAGCCGCTGGCCAGCAGGTAGAACGGGCGGAAGCCCAGCTCCCACAGCGCGAAGCGCGGCGCCTGCGGCGCAGCGGGCGGTTCCTCGATGACGAGCAGGCGCGTCGGGTGCATGGTGGCCTCAGGCGACGTTGACGAACAGCAGCCGCGCCAGCGCCGCCTTGTTGCGCGAGATGTCGGCCAGCGTGTAGCGGTCGAGCACCTCGTAGAAGGCCTGCACCGCCTCGCCCAGCACGCCCTGCAGGCGGCAGCTGCCGGTGATCGCGCAGTGACCGCCGTCCTCCAGGAAACACTCGGCAGGCTGGGCCGGGCCTTCGGTGTCGCGCACCACCGCGCCGATCACGATGTCCTTCGGATCACCCCCCAGCCGCATGCCACCGCCCTTGCCCCGCACCGTCTCTATCCAGCCTTGGCGGCCCAGCAGGTGCACGACCTTGGTCAGGTGGTTCTCGGAGATCGAGAAGGCCTGCGCCACCTCGGCCACCGTGACGCGGCGCCCCGGGTCGGCGGCCAGGAACAGCAGCACGCGCAGGCTGTAGTCGGTGAAGCTGGTGAGTTTCATGAGGGCTGCCCTTTATAAGATGCATTGTATATGCATCAATTTCGGCCTGGCCCGGAGTCCGCTTGATCTGGGTCAAGCGCCGGCCGCTCAGGTCATCCGCTCGGGCCGCACCCAGGCGTCGAACTGCTCGGCACTGAGATGGCCCGAGGCGATGGCCGCCTCGCGCAGCGACAGGCCCTCGTGGTGCGCGCGCTTGGCGATCTGCGCCGCCTTGTCGTAGCCGATGTGCGGGTTCAGCGCGGTCACCAGCATCAGCGAGCGCTGCACCAGTTCGGCGATGCGCGTCTCGTCGGGCTCAATGCCCCGCGCGCAGTGGTGCTCGAAGCTCGTCATCGCGTCGGCCAGCAGGCGCACGCTCTGCAGCAGGTTGTGCGCGATCACCGGCTTGAAGACGTTGAGCTCGAAGTGGCCGGACGCGCCGGCCAGGCCCACCGCCACGTCGTTGCCCATCACCTGGCAGCAGGCCATCGTGAGCGCCTCGCACTGCGTGGGGTTCACCTTGCCCGGCATGATGGAGCTGCCGGGTTCGTTCTCGGGGATGCGGATCTCGCCCAGGCCCGCGCGCGGGCCGGACGCGAGCCAGCGCACGTCGTTGGCGATCTTCATCAGCGCCGCCGCCAGGCCCTTCAGCGTGCCGTGGGCCTGCACGATGGCGTCGTGCGCGGCCAGCGCCTCGAACTTGTTGGGCGCGCTGACGAAGGCGGTGCCGCAGGCGCGCCCGAGCGCCTCGGCCATGCGCGCGCCGAACCCGGGATGCGCGTTGAGCCCGGTGCCCACCGCGGTGCCGCCGATCGCCAGTTCGCGCAGGTGCGGCAGGGTCGACTCGACGTGGCGGCGCGCGTGCGCCAGCTGCGCGGCCCAGCCCGAGATCTCCTGGCCCAGCGTGAGCGGGGTCGCGTCCTGCAGGTGCGTGCGGCCGATCTTCACGATGCCGGCGTAGGCGCGCGCCTTCGCATCGAGCGTCGCGTGCAGGGCGTCCAGCGCCGGCAGCAGCGCCTGCTCGAGGGCCAGCACCGCGGCCACGCTCATCGCGGTGGGGAACACGTCGTTGGACGACTGCCCGCGGTTGACCTCGTCGTTCGGGTGCACCAGGCGCTGCGGGCCGACGGGGCCGCCCAGCAGCTGCGAGGCGCGGTTGGCCAGCACCTCGTTCATGTTCATGTTGCTCTGCGTGCCCGAGCCGGTCTGCCAGACGACGAGCGGGAATTCCGCGTCGTGGCGGCCTTCCAGCACCTCGCGCACCGCCTGCCGGATCGCGCCGGCCTTCTTCGCATCGAGCTCGCCGAGCGCCGCGTTCACCTCGGCCGCGGCGCCCTTCACCTGCGCCAGCGCGCGCAGCAGTTCCTTCGGCAGCCGCTCGCCGGAGATCGCGAAGTGCTCCAGCGAACGCTGCGTCTGCGCGCCCCACAGCCGGTCGGCGGGCACCTCGATCGGGCCGAAGCTGTCGTGTTCCAGGCGGGGTGCGGGGGTCGTCATGCGGTCGCTCCGGTGGCTGCCAGCCGCGATGATGCGCCCCGCGGCGCGGGCATCACTCCACCTTGATCTCGGCCTCGCGCACCACGCGGCCCCAGCGCGCATGCTCCTCGCGCAGGAACGCGCCGAAGGCCTCGGGCGTCTGCGTGCCGGGTTCCGAACCACCGTTCTCGAACCACTGGCGCGCCTCCGGCGCATCGGCGATGCGGACGATCTCGGCGTGGAGCCGCATCACCACCGCCTTCGGCGTGGCCGCGGGGGCGACGATGCCGGTCCAGCCGGCGAACTCGTAGCCCGGCACGCCGGCCTCGCCGATCGGCGGCACCTCGGGCAGCAGCGGCAGCCGCTTCGTGCCGGTGACGCCCAGCGCGCGCAGGCGGCCGGAGCGCACGTGCGCCGCCAGCGCCGTCGGCCCTTCGATCGCGAAGTGGACCTGGCCACCGATCAGCGCGGTGGCCAGCGCGCCGCCGCCCTTGAACGGCACGTGGGTGGCGCGGATGCCGGCGCTGCGCACGAACAGCTCGCTCGCCAGGTGCGGCGGTGTCGCCAGGCCCGGCGAGCCGAAGTTCAGCGCACCGGGCTGCCGCTTCGCCTGCGCCAACAGATCGGCGATGCTGCCGATCGCGCTGCCGGCCGGCACCGCCAGCACCAGCGAGCCGTGCCCGAGCCGCGTGACCGGTGCGAAGTCGGCGATGGGGTCGTAGCCGACGCGTGGGTTCAGGTGCGGCGTGACCGCCGAGATGCCCTGGTGCGTGAACAGCAGCGTGTAGCCGTCGGGCGCGCTGCGTGCCACCTGCTCGGCAGACACCGCACCACCGGCGGCAGCCACGTTGTCGACCAGCACCGTCTGCCCCAGCACCGGCCCCAGGCGCTCGGCGAGCCAGCGCCCGCGCACGTCGGTGACGCCGCCCGGGCCGCCGACGACCAGGCGGATCGGCCGCGCGGGCCACGCGGCATCGGCTGCACGCGCGGCCCAGGGCAGCGCGGCGCTGGCCAGCAGGAAGCTGCGGCGTTGCATCGTCATCGTCGTCTCCCGGTGGGTTCGGATGGCCTCAATCTAGGCGACGGCGCGGGCCGCTGGAATACTCCGGCCGTTGCCGCGACCTTCAACCGATGGTTGAACCTCGAAGGGGGACCGGATGGACAAGCTGCGTGCGCTCCAGTACTTCGTCGCCGCCGCCGACGGGGCCAGCTTCTCCGCGGCGGCCCGCAGCCTGGGCGTCAGCGTGGCCGCGGTGGCCAAGCTGGTGGGCGCGCTCGAGCGCCAGCTCGGCATCGCGCTCTTCGAACGCCACGCCGGCGGGCTGGCGCTCACCGCCGGCGGCGTGACCTACCTCGAAAGCTGCCGGCCCGCGCTGGAGCGCCTGGTCGAAGCCGACGAGCAGGCCAGCGGCACGCTGACGCGGCTGCGCGGCACCGTGGTGGTGGGCGTGCAGCCGGTGATCGCGCAGGAGTGCCTCACGCCCGCGCTGCCGCGCTTCCAGGCGCTGCACCCCGAGATCCAGCTCGACATCCGCCACTTCATGCGTGTCACCGAGGAGCAGACGCGTGGCGTCGACGCCTTCCTGGTGATGGGCTGGCCGCACGCGGGCGACCTGGTGCAGCGCCACCTCGGCGCCACCAGCTTCGTGGTCTGCGCGGCGCCGTCGTACTGGGCGCAGCACGGCATGCCGCAGCATCCCGCCGAACTCGAGCGGCACAACTGCCTGTGCATCCGCGGCAACATGGGCACGCTGATGGACCTGTGGCGCTTCCGCCGCGGCGACGAGCGGGTGTCGGTGTCGGCGCGCGGCTCGCTGGTGGTGGACAACGTGCACCGCGACATGGTGCGCGACCTGGCGGTGGCCGGCGTCGGCGTGGCCCGCCTGCTCGACTGGCACCAGCGCCAGGGCCACGAGCTGGCCAGCGGCGCTCTGGTGGCCGCCCTGACCGACTGGGCGATGGACGAGGAGGTGCCGCCGATCAACCTGCTGTACCCGCCCAGCGTGCGCCGCATCCCGCGCGTGCGCGCCTTCCTCGACTTCGCGACCCAGCTGTTCCGCGACATCGAGCTGCAGCGTCAGCACCGGGTGCCCTCCACCACGGTGCCGCGCTGGGCGCTGGCGCGGCGCCCGCGCGCGTCGGCGACGCGCTAAAGCCCCGCGCCGAGGGCGCTCAGAACGAGTGGCGGATGCCCGCGACGACCTCGGTGATGTCCGGGTCGCCGGCCGTCACCACGCCGCCCGGGAACGAACCGGCCGCGCGCGGCGTGTAGCCCACGCCTTCGTTCTTGAACTGCGTCAGCGAGGTGTACAGCGCGGTGCGCTTGGACAGGTCGTACTGGTAGCCGACGCCGAAGGCCTTGGTCTTGCCGTCGACCGGCGCGTTCTTCAGCTTGCTCTCCACGTACTGCGCCTTCACCAGGTGCGTGCCGCCGAAGCGGTAGCTGCCGCCGATCCAGTAGCCCTCGCCGTCGGCATTGGCCACCGAGCGGTCGTCCACCGAGATCACGCCGCCGGTCACGCGCGCCGGGCCGAAGCTGTACGACGCGGCGCCCGAGGTCGTGCGCACGTTGGCGTTGGTCAGCTCGGCCTTGTCGTCGACGTAGCTCAGCATCGCGTCGAAGCCGTAGTCGCTGTAGCGCACGTAGACATCACCCACGCGGTTGCCCGAGGTGTTGCCGGCCGCTTCGCCCAGGCCCACCAGCGCACCGGCGCTGAAACCGCCGAAACGCACGCTCTCGAGCTTGATCGAGTTGTTCACGCGCGAGGGGCCGCCGTTGCCGGTGGCGCTGACGTTGGCACCGCGGATCGGCTCGTAGCCGCCGAAGCCGCCGATGATCGCGGTCGACGCGCCGACGTTGTTGTTCGAGAACTCGCTGAAGTCGCTGGAGAGCGCGTAGAGGCTGCCGTACTGGCGGCCCAGCGTCACGGTGCCGAACGGCGAGGCGAGGCCCACGTAGGCCTGGCGGCCCCAGAACGTGCCCTGGCCGGTGCTGCCGTCGTCGAGGTTGATGCCGCTTTCGAGCGTGAAGATGGCGCGCAGGCCGCCACCGAGGTCTTCGGAACCCTTGAAGCCGAGGCGCGAGCCGTTGAGGCCGCCGGACTGCACGCGGGTCAGCGTGCTGGCGCCGTCGAGCACCTGCACGTTGGCATCGACGACACCATAGACGGTGACGGTGCTGGTGTTGCTCTGGGCCAGCGCCGCCGACGAAGCGGCCAGGGCGAGGGCGGCGAGGGAGAAGGGAACTGCTGCTTTCACGGGTCTATTCCTTCGAGAGGTTGCGGAAGGTGCCGGCAGCGGCCGGCGCCCCAACCAGTTCGAGGCGGATCGCGAAAGAAAAATCGCAGCGACGCAGCAACGCGGCGTTGCGCCGCAGCGCAACAATCGGCGCGGAACTCCGCGCACGGAGGCGCATCACACGCCGCGCAGTCGTGTGGCCAGTGCCAGCAGCTGCCGGTTGACGGGATTGCGGTGCAGGAAGCTGTCGCGGAACGCGGGCGGCACCGCGGTCTCGGCCGCACCGCGCACCCACTCCGCGCCCTGCGCCGCGATGTGGCGCGCGTCGTCCACCAGGCCGGCGCCCTCGTTCGCAAGCGCAGCGGTCAGCCACAGTTCGCCGCGGTAGAGCTCGTCGGGCTCGATGTCCTGCGGCGCGGCCAGCGCCTGGCGCGAGAGCGCCACCGCCGCCTGCAGGTCGCCGGCGCGGGTGGCCGCGGCGGCACCGCGCACGCGCGCGGCCAGGGCCACGCCGTCGTGGCCGAGCGCGGCGCTGCGCTGCTCGATGCCGGTGCACAGCGCGCGCGCGTCCCCGGGTTCGAGCGCCAGCGAGTGGTCGAGCGCGATCATCGACTGCAGCACCGTGCGCGCCGCCAGCGGCGCCTCGCGCAGGGCCAGCGCGAAGGCAGCGGCCGGGTCGCTGCCCAGCGCGCGCTGCAGCCGGCCCTCGATCTGCGCGATGCGCGGCCGGGCCTGCGGCACCACCGGGCCCGCGCGCATCGCCGCCAGCACCTGGCGCGCCCGCGCCGGCTGGCCGAGCAGCAGCCACAGGTAGGCCAGGTGGGCCTGCGCCGCCTGCGTGGCGCCGGGGTTGTGCGGCATGGCCTGCACCGCCGCTTCGCCCAGGCGCAGCGCCTCGTCGTAGCGCCCCAGGTCGCGCAGCAGCGCGGGCACCATCACGTCCAGCGCGAACAGGAAGCCGCGCGCCTGGTCGTAGCTGGCGGCGTGGCGCTGCGCCTGGTGCGCCTGTTCGAGCGCGGCGCGCAGGCGGCCCACGTTCTTCAGGCTGAAGACGAGGTTCGCGCACGAGATCGCGGCCTGGTCGAACCGGCCCGTGCGCAGGGCCAGCTCCAGCGCACGGCCGTGGTACTCGCGCGCCTCGTGCGGCTGGTCGTCCATGTCCAGGCAGGCGGCCAGGTCGTTGAACAGGCTCTGCTGGTCGCCGGGGCTGCCGTGTTCGATGACCCAGGGCACCAGCGGGCGCAGGAGGCGCACGGCGCGGGCGCCGTCGCCGCCGAAGGTGGCGTGCGCGGCAGCGCCGCGCAGCGCGTCGACCTCCAGGTCGCGCCGCCCCAGCGAGCGCGCCAGCGCGGCGGCCTGCTCGCACAGCTGCAGCCCTTCGTCGAAACGGTTGGCGTCCTTGGCGAAGTCGCCGCGGGTCAGCAGCGCGCGCAGCTGCTGCATCGGCGTGCGCGCCAGGCTGTCCAGCCGCACGAAGTAGGCCTCGTCGAGGGTGGAGCGGTCGGCCACCATCGTCGCCTCGAACACGGCCAGCCAGTGGTCGAAGGCGCACTCGTGCTGCAGCAGCCGCTCGGCCAGCGCGCTGGCGCGCCGGTGCCAGTCGATCGCCTCGCGCGGGCGCAGCGCGGCAGCGGCCTTCGCGGCAGCGCGCCCCATCGCATCGAGCGCGCTCGCCTCGGCGCCGGCTTCCAGCCAGTGCGCCGCCACGCGGGCCGGCTCGCCGCCGTGTGCCTCGAGGAAGGCCGCGATCTCGCCGTGCAGCCGCTGCGCCACCGGGCGCGGCACCGAAGCCAGCGCGCTCTCGTAGATCAGGTCGTGCGCGAACGCGCCGTCGCGCAGCACCTGCGCGGCCTCGAGCTCGGCCCACGGATCGGCCAGGTCGAGCGTGCGCAGCCCCAGCACATGGGCCGCCAGGTCGATGCCGAAGTCGGGTGTCGCCACCGCCGCGCAGCGCGCCAGCTGCACCGCCTGCACCGAAAGCCGGCCGATGCGGCGCTCGATCAGCGCGGTGACACCGGGCGCCGCGGGCACCAGCGCACCCGCGGTGGCGCCCGGCGGCTGTAGCAGCCAGGCGCGCAGCGATTCGAGCAGGAACAGCGGGTTGCCGCCGCTGCGTCGCCACAGCGCCTCGGCCAGCTCGGCACCGGCCGGCGGCGCCAGGTCCAGCGAGTCCAGCAGCCGCTCCACCTCGGCCCGCGTCAGCGGCTGCAGCTCGATGCGCGCCAAGGGCCCGTGCGCCTCGAAGCCTTCGATCAGCGCGCGCCCGCCCGGCGACAGCTCGGCGCCGCGTGCGCACAGGATCCAGCGCAGGCGGCCGCCGGCGGCCGCGTACTGCAGCAGCTCGAGGCTGGCGTCGTCGGCGAAGTGCAGGTCGTCGAAGACGATGCCGTCGAGGCCCGGCGCCAGGCCCTGCAGCAGCGCACTCACCGCGTTGAAGAAGCGGGTGCGCCCGGTGCCGTCGTCGAGCGGCGCGGCGTCGCCGAGTTCGGGCAGCACGCGCGCCAGCTCGCCGCGCAGCGAAGGCGCCAGCGCGGCCAGCGCGGGCGCCGGCAGCGCACGCAGCAGCCGCGACAGGGATGCGTAGACCACCCGTGCATCGCCCGGGCGCGCACCGACCACCAGCGTGCGGCCGGCGGATGCGGCGAAGTCACCGACCAGCCGCGTCTTGCCGAGGCCGCCCTCGCCGATCACCAGCGTGGGCTGGCCCGCGGCCCAGGCGGCCTGCAGCGCGGCCCAGGCCGCGTCGCGCCCGATCAGCCGCGGCGGCCGCAGCACCGCGGCCGGCACGCCCGCGCGCACGGGGTTCGCTTCGGCAGTGCCGGACTGCTCGACCGTGCGCAGCAGCGCCAGCGTCTCGGCGGACGGGCGCGCGCCCACCTCGTCCTTCAGCGCGCGCTCGCAGCGGTCGAAGGCCATCAGCGCCGCGGCGCGGTCGCCGCGCAGGTAGTGCAGCCGCATCACGCGGCGGTGCGCGTCCTCGGACAGCGGCTCCAGCGCGAGCAGCTCGCCGGCGTGGATCAGCGCGTCGTCGAAGTCCTTCGACGCCTCGGCCATCCGGGCCAGCTCCACCAGCGAGCGGCGCACGCGCGCGCCGCGCCGGCCACGCTGCTGATCGAGCCAGGCCGCGAACTCGCCGCCGACCTCGACGGCCACGCCGTCGAGCAGCGTGTCGGCATCGGCCAGGTCGTGCGCCACGCCCTCGGCCAGCGCGAGCGTGGCCGAGCCGGTGACCACGGGGCCGCCCAGGCGCTTGTGCAGCTGGTGCAGGCGCTGGCGCAGCGTGTTGCGCGCGGCCGCGGCCTGGTGCTCGGGCCACAGCAAAGCGGCCAGCCGCGCGCGCGAGGTGGGCCCTTCGATCGCCAGCCAGGCCAGCAGCGCGGCGTCCAGTGGCGCCAGCACCGTCGGCGCGCCGGTCGCATCGACGACGCCGGCCTGGCGGGAAAGGATGAGCTGCACGGGTGGATCGATGGTACGCGGCGGCAGGCTGGCGCCGCCACCCGATCCGGTACTGTGGAAACGCAGCCGTTAGGACCGCGTTAGGACTGCTGCCAGGCGCCGCCCAGTGCGCGCATCAGCCCCACCGTGGCCTGCAGTCGCGCCGCGCGCACCTGCAGCGCCTGGCGGCGGCTGCGCAGTTCGCTGCGTTGCGCGTCGAGCAGTTCCAGCTGGCTGACGAAGCCGTTGCGGTAACGCGCTTCCGCCAGGGCGCTGACGCGCGTGGCCGCATCGACCGCGCGGCGCTGCGCCTCGGCCTGCTCGGCCAGCAGGCGCGTCGCGGCGAGTTCGTCCTCGACGTCGCGCAGCGCCACCAGCACCTGCTCGCGCAGGCGCACCGAGGCGCCGGTGAGTTCGGCTTCCGCGCGCGCGATGCCGGCCTTGCGCTGGCCGCCGTCGAACACCGGCAGCGCCAGCAGCGTGCCGATGCCCCACGTGCGGGCGCCGCTCTTCAGCAGGTCGCTCAGTTCCGGCGAAGCCTGGCCGCCGCTGGCGGTGAGCGACAGGCTGGGCCACCACGCGGCCTGCGCGATGCCGACGCGCGCCTGCGCGGCCAGCAGCGCCTGCTGCGCGGCGGCAATGTCGGGCCGGCGCGCCAGCACCGCGCTCGGCACGCCGGCGGGCACCTGCGGCATGGCCGGCGCCCACTCGGCGGACGCCAGCGTGAAGTTGCTCGGTGCCTCGCCGATCAGCAGCGCCAGCGCGTGTTCGACCTGGGCGCGCTGGCGTTCGAGCGCCAGCGCCTCCGACTCGTTCGCCGCGAGTTCGCTGCGCACGCGCGCCACCTCGAGTTCGGGCAGGTCGCCCGCGGCGTGGCGGCGCTCGGTGAGCTTGAGCGTGTCGCGGTAGCTGCCCACCGTGCCCTGCACCAGCGCACGTTCGGCGTCGATCGCCCGCAGCGCGAAGTAGCCGCGCACGACCTCGGCCTGCACCAGCAGCTGCGTGTCGCGCAGCAGCGCCTCGCGCTCGGCCGCGTCCAGCGCGGCGGCGTCGCGCGCCTGGGTCAGGCGGCCGGCGATGTCGAGCTCGTACGACAGGTTGGCGCCGAGGCTGATCGTGGTCGCGGGGCGGTAGCCGGTCTGCGGCGAGGCCTCGCGCACGGCACCGGCACCGATGCCGACCTGCGGCCGCCGCTCGGCCTCGGCACGGCCGAGCAGCGCACGCGCCGAGGCCAGCCGCGCGGCGGCAGCCTGCAGGCCGGTGTTGCCGCGCTCGGCGCGCTGCACCAGGGCATCGAGTTGCGGATCGGCGAAGGCCTGCCACCAGGCGGCGGTGGCCGCGGCCGGCGCCTGCAGCGGCGCGGCCTCGCGGAACGCGGCCGGCACGTCGGGCAGCGCGGGCGCCGTGGGCGGCGCGCTCGCGCAGCCGGCCAGCACCAGGGCCGCGAACAGAAGGTTCAACGAAGGCTTCATCTCATCTCTCCATCAATCGGCGTGGCCGGGCGCCGGCAGCGCATGGGACAGCGCCTCGCCGTGCTGCTTCAGCGCCTTGTTGCCGGACAGCCGGCGCAGCAGCACGTAGAACACCGGCGTGAGGAACAGGCCGAAGGCCGTGACGCCGATCATCCCGGCGAACACCGCCACGCCCATCGCGGCGCGCATCTCGCTGCCGGCGCCGGTGGACAGCACCAGCGGCAGCACGCCCATCACGAAGGCCAGCGAGGTCATCAGGATCGGCCGCAGGCGCAGCCGCGCCGCCTCGATGGCCGCCTGCACCGGCGTGCGGCCGGCGAACTCCAGCTCGCGCGCGAACTCGACGATCAGGATCGCGTTCTTCGCACTCAGCCCCACCAGCACCACCAGGCCGATCTGCGTCAGCACGTTGTTGTCGCCCTTGCTCAGCCACACGCCGGTCATCGCGGCGAGCAGCCCCATCGGCACGATCAGCAGGATCGCCAGCGGCAGCGTCAGGCTCTCGTACAGCGCCGCCAGCACCAGGAACACCAGCAGCACCGCCAGCGGGAACACCCACAGCGCTGAATTGCCGGCCAGGATCTCCTGGTAGGTGAGCTCGGTCCACTCGTAACCGATGCCCGGCGGAAGCGTCTCGGCGGCGATGCGCCTCACGGCGTCCTGGGCCTGCCCCGACGAATAGCCGGGCGCCGGGCCGCCGTTGATGTCGGCGGCGAGGAAGCCGTTGTAGCGCATCGCGCGCTCCGGGCCGTAGCTCTGGTTGACCTTCATCAGGGCGGAAAGCGGCACCATCTCGCCGGTGTTCGAGCGCACCTTCAGCACGCCGATGTCCTCCATGCGCGCGCGGTACGGCGCATCGGCCTGCACGCGCACCGAGTACGTGCGGCCGAACTTGTTGAAGTCGTTGACGTACAGGCTGCCGAGGTAGATCTGCATCGTCTCGAAGATCTCCGTGACCGGCACGCCGAGCTGGCGCGCCTTGGTGCGGTCGATGTCGACGTCGAGCTGCGGCACGTTGATCTGCCAGCTGGTGAACAGGCCCGCGAGTTCCGGCGCCTGGTAGGCCTTGGCCATGAAGGCCTTCACCGCGGCGTCCATCTGCTGCAGGCCGAGCGAGCCGCGGTCCTCCAGCTGCAGCTTGAAGCCGCCGGTGGTGCCCAGGCCCTGCACCGGCGGGGGCGGGAACATCACGATGAAGGCGTCCTCGATGCCCTGGAACGCGCCGTTGAGCTGGCCGGCCACCGCGAAGCCGCTCTGGTCGGGCCGCTTGCGCTGCTCGAAGGGCTTCAGCGTCGCGAACACGATGCCGGAGTTGCTGCTGTTGGTGAAGCCGTTGATCGACAGGCCGGTGAACGCGAGCGCGTTCTCCACGTTCGGGTTGGCCTTCATCAGGTCGCCCATGCGGCGGATCACGTCGTCGGTGCGGTCCAGCGTGGCGCCTTCGGGCAGCTGCGCGAAGCCGATCAGGTACTGCTTGTCCTGCGCCGGCACGAAGCCGCCGGGCACGAGCTTGAACACGCCGACGGTGGCCGCGGCCAGCACCGCGTAGACGATCACCATCGCGGTCTTGCGCTGCAGCACGCCACCGACGCCGCGGCCGTAGCCTTCCGAGCCGCGCTGGAACAGCCTGTTGAAGCCGCGGAAGACGGGGCCGAGCAGCCGGTCCATGCCACGCGTCAGCGCGTCCTTGGGCGCGCCGTGGCCCTTCAGCAGCAGCGCCGAGAGCGCGGGCGAGAGCGTCAGCGAGTTGATCGCCGAGATCACCGTGCTGATCGCGATGGTCACCGCGAACTGGCGGTAGAACTGGCCGGTGAGGCCGCTGATGAAGGCCAGCGGCACGAACACCGCGATCAGCACCAGCGCGATCGCGATGATCGGGCCGGACACCTCGCGCATCGCGCGGTAGGTGGCTTCACGCGGGCTCAGGCCGCCGGCGATGTTGCGCTCGACGTTCTCCACCACGACGATGGCGTCGTCGACCACGATGCCGATCGCCAGCACCAGGCCGAACAGGCTCAAGGCGTTGATCGAGAAGCCGAGCGCATGCAGCGCCGCGAAGGTGCCCACCACCGAGACCGGCACCGCCAGCAGCGGGATGATCGACGCGCGCCAGGTCTGCAGGAACAGGATCACCACCAGCACGACCAGCGCGATGGCTTCCAGCAGCGTGCTCACCACCGACCTGATCGAGGCGCGCACAAACTGCGTCGGGTCGTAGGCGATGTTGACCTGCACGCCCTCGGGCATCGTGGCCTGGATCTCCTTCATCGTCGCGCGCACGCTGTCGCTGATCTGCAGCGCGTTGCTGCCGGGCGCCTGGAAGACGCCGATGCCGACCGCGGGCTGGTTGTCCAGGCGCGAACGCAGCGAATAGTCGGCCGCGCCGAGCTCGATGCGGGCCACGTCGCGCAGGCGTGTCACCGCGCCGTCGGTGCCGGTCTTCACGATGATGTCGCCGAACTCGTCCTCGTTGCGCAGGCGGCCCTGGGCGTTGATCGAGAGCTGCAGGTCGACGCCGGCCAGGCTCGGCGATGCGCCGACGACGCCGGCCGCAGCCTGCACGTTCTGGCCGCGGATCGCCGCCACCACGTCACCGGCCGACAGGCCGCGCTGGGCGATCTTCTGCGGGTCGAGCCAGGCACGCATCGCGTACTCGCCGCCGCCCCAGATCTGCACCTGGCCCACGCCGGGCAGGCGCGCCAGGCGGTCCTTGACGTTGAGCACCGCGTAGTTGCGCAGGTAGTCCACGTCGTAGCGGTTGTTCGGCGAGACCAGGAACACGCCCATCGTCAGGTCGGGCGTGCTCTTCACGGTGGCCACGCCGAGGCGCCGCACCTCTTCAGGCAAACGCGGCTCGGCCTGCGAGACGCGGTTCTGCACCATCTGCTGCGCCTTGTCGGCGTCGGTGCCGAGCTTGAAGGTCACCGTCAGCGTCAGCACGCCGTCGGTGGTGGCCTGGCTGCTCATGTAGAGCATGTGCTCGACGCCGTTGATCGCCTCTTCCAGCGGCGTGGCCACCGTCTCGGCGATCACGCGCGGGTTGGCGCCGGGGTATTGCGCACGCACCACCACCGAAGGCGGCACGACTTCGGGGTACTCGGAGATCGGCAGCGACGGCAGCGCGATCAGGCCGCCGAGGAAGATCAGCAGCGACAGCACGCCGGCGAAGATGGGCCGGTCGATGAAGAAGCGTGAAAGGTTCATGGGTGACTCCTGCCCTGCAGGCCGCCACCAGGCGGCCCGCATGCGTCGGGTTCTTGTGGGAAGGGGAAGGCTTCTCAGGCTTTGGCTTGAAGCTCGGGCTTGGCGTCCATCGGCACCACCTTCGGCGCCAGCAAGGCACCGGGGCGCACGCGCTGCAGCCCGCCGACGACGATGCGTTCACCGGCCGCGAGGCCTTCGCTGACGATGCGCAGGCCGTTCACCGACGCACCCAGCTTCACCTCGCGCCACTGCGCCTTGTTCTGCGCGTCGACCACCATCACAAAGCGCTTGTCCTGGTCGGTGCCGACCGCGCGCTCGTTGATCAGCAGCACCTCGCCGGCTTTCGCCGCGCCCATCTGCAGGCGCGCGAACTGGCCCGGGATCAGCTTGCCGTCGGGGTTGGCGAACACCGCGCGCACGCGGATCGTGCCGCTGCGCGCGTCGACCTGGTTGTCGATCAGCTGCAGCTTGCCTTCGTACGGCAGGTCGCTGGTCGTCGCGGTGCCCATGCGCACGGCAACCGTGGACAGCGCCTCGCGCGGCACGATCTTCTCGTCGGCGTCGAAGCTGGCGTAGATCGGGCTCACCGAGACCAGCGTCGCGAGCACCGGCGCGCCCGGGCCGGCGGCCACCAGGTTGCCGACCGTGACCTCGACCTTGCCGATGCGCCCGGCGATCGGCGCGCGCACCTGCGTGTAGCCGAGGTTCAGCTGCGCGGTCTGCAGCGCGGCCTGCGCGGCGCGCAGGTTCGCTTCGGCCTCGCGCTGCGCGTTGGCGCGTTCGTCGTACTCGCGCTGCGCGATCGCGCGCTCTTCCCACAGGCGCTGCGCACGCTGCAGTTCGCTGCTGGCGTGCGTGAGGCGGGCACGCGCCGCGGCCACCTGGGCCTCGACGCGCTCGACGTCGGCGGCATACGGCAGCGGGTCGATCGTGAACAGCAGGTCGCCCTTCGCGACCAGCGCGCCTTCGCGGAAGTGAACGGCCTGCACCGTGCCAGCGGCGCGCGAGCGCAGCTCGACGCGGTCCACCGCTTCCAGGCGGCCGGAGAACTCGTTCCATGCCGAAGCCTGGGTGGTGGCGACCGCGGCCACCGACACCGGCAGCGCCGGCGCCTCGGCCGGTGCCGAGACGGCGTTGGCGGGCCCGCTGTGCAGGCCGATGAACAGCGCACCGGCAGCGGCCAGCGCGGACAGCGCCGTGGCCGCGGCCAGCAGCGTGGGACGGAAGTTCTTCTTCAGGGTGCTCATGCGTGTTCCCGTGGGGTGGATGTGGAGGTCGTGGTGATGAAGTGGCGCAGCGTCTCGCGCAGCGCCGGCGCCCAGGCGGCGCCGGGTTCGGGCATCGAGAAGGAACAGGGCCAGCCGGTGCGCATCGGCAGCACCACGGCGCGCGACGCGACACCGGCGGCGCGCAGGCGGCGGTCGAAGGCCAGCGTCTCGTCGCGCTGCGGGTCGTCGCCCGCCGTCAGCAGCAGCGCGGGCGGCAGGCCCTTCAGGCGCACCGAGTCGGCCGGGGTTGCGTACGGGTGGATCGCATCGCGCGCCCGCTGCAGGTAGGCACGCCAGCCGTCGGCGCAGCGGCAGCCGAGCGGGCCGTCGCGCGCATCGCGCTGCGAGGCGGTGGCGATGCAGGCGTCGAGCATCGGCGACAGCAGGATCTGGCCGGCCAGCACCGGCTCGGCGCGGTCGCGCGCCATCAGCGCGGCCGCGGCGGCGATGTTGCCGCCGGCTTCTTCGCCGGCCACGAACAGCGGCGCGTTCGGCGCGCTGCGCCTGCGCTGGCGGTCCAGCGCCAGCAGCGCGGCGTGTGCCGCTTCGATGGCCTGCGGGAACGGGTGCGCCGGCGCCAGCGGGTAGTCGAGCGAGACGACGGCGCCGGCGCTCTCGGCCAGCAGCTGCGCCACCGTGGCGCCGGTGTCGAGCGAGCCGCCGACGAAGGCCCCGCCGTGCAGGTGCAGGATCCAGGCCCCGCCCGCTGCCGGCAGCGCACCGGGCCAGCGGCGCACGTTCAGCGCGGCGCCGCCGCCGGGCGGTTCGAGCGTCTCGTCGGTGAACGACCATGCGGCGGGGGTGGCCATCGTCTTCGGCCGCCTCGGCAGGCGGCCCCTTGTGTTGCAGTGCGGCGAAAGATAGGTGCGGCTTCGCACAGGACAAAGGGGCGCCGGCCGACCACGGCGTTTCACCACCGACAACAATCGCGGCGGCGATCTGCGTTGAAATGCCGGACACGACAACGACGACGGGAACCAGGACACCAAAGATGGACAAGCTCGCCGCGATGCAGGCCTTCGTGCGGGTCGTCGAGGCCGGCACCTTCACGCGCGCCGCCGACTCGATGCAGCTGCCCAAGGCCACGGTCACGCGCCTGGTGCAGACGCTGGAGTCGCACCTGCAGACCAAGCTGCTGAACCGCACCACGCGCCGCGTCACCGTCACCGCCGACGGCGCGGCCTACTTCGACCGCGCGACGCGCCTGCTCGGCGAGCTCGACGAGCTCGAGGCCGGCATGACGCACGCGAAGGTCAACCCGCGCGGGCGCCTGCGCATCGACGTGCCCACCTCGGTGGGCCAGCTGCTGCTGATACCCAACCTGCCCGAGTTCCACGCCCGCTACCCCGAGATCCAGATCGACCTCGGCGTGTCCGACCGGCCGGTGGACCTGCTGAGCGAGAACATCGACTGCGTGCTGCGCGGCGGCGAGATCACCGACCAGAGCCTGGTGGCGCGCCGCATCGGCGAGTTCCACCTGATCCTGTGCGCCACGCCGGCCTACCTGCAGCGCCACGGCACGCCGCGCATGCCGCAGGAGCTGGAAGGCGAACGCCACCGCCTGGTGAACTACCTGTCGCACCGCACCGGCCGCCCCTTCCCGCTGGTGCTGGAGCGCGCCGGCGAGAAGGTGGAACTGGCGCCGAACCACACGCTGGCGGTGAACGACGGCACCGCGGCGCTGGCCGCCGGCCTGGCGGGCCTGGGCATCGCCTACACCGCCACCTTCCAGGCCTATCCGCACCTGGCCAGCGGTGCGCTGGTGCCGGTGCTGCTGGACTGGTGCGCCGAGACCGTGCCGCTGTACGTGGTCTACCCGCCGAACCGGCACCTCAGCAACAAGGTGCGCGTGTTCGTCGACTGGGTGGTGGAGCTGTTCGCGCGCGAGGACATCATCGGCCGCCGTTGCGGCATGCCCTCGGGCGCCTGCCTGCAGCAGGCGGGCGACCCGGCGGAGGCGCCGGGCGTGGCGGCCGTGGCCGCCTGATCAGGCGGCGTCGAAACGCAGCGCCTGTGCGCGCTGCGCCTCGGCGAGCAGGCGCTCCACCTCGGCCAGGGCCGCGCGCAGCAGCGCCAGTTGCCCGGCGAAGGGCGGCTCGGCCTGCGGCGTGGACGGCTCCGGCGCGAACACCTGCACCACCACCGGCCCGGGCCGGCGGTCGACGCCGATGCGCTGGCGCCGCGCCGGCCGGGGCGGCGCCTCTTCGGCCGCCGGCGGCTCGTCCAGCGCGCCGGGCGCGGCCTCGTTGGCGGCCTCGACGCGGAAGACACGCGGCCCCTTCCCGTCCGTGTCCTCGGGCGGCGCAACGGCATCCGGCGCTGCCGGCGCCGGCGCGGCCAGCCTGCTGCGACGGATCGTCACCACCACCGGCGCGTCGGGCACGGGGGCCGGCGCGGCGCCGAACAGGCGCTCGCCGGCCAGCCAGGCGGCCGAGCGCGACGGGGTGGAGGAAGCGGGGGCGGGGTCGGTGGCGAAGGGCCTGCGGGCCCGGCGGCGAAGCGGCATCTCGGGGCGGGTACGGCAAGAACTCGTGAGGACTCGATTCTAGGAGGCGCTCAGCGTGCGCCCGGCTCGCCGGCCTCGGCCAGCGACGCCAGCTCCACCCGCAGCGCACGCCACAGCGCAGCCGCGGGCGCGGCCTCGGCCGCGGCGGCGTGCACCTCGGCGCCGCGCGCCAGCGTCGAGAGCTCCTCGTAGCCCAGCGTCCCCAGCACGGTCTTCAGGCTGTGCAGCAGCACGCGCAAGGCACCGGTGTCGCCGCGCGCGCAGGCCCGGTCGCCGATGTCGATGTCGCCGGCGAAGCGGCCGCGGCAGCCGTCGAAGAACTCGTCGCGCAACGCGGCGTCACCGGCGAAGTGCTGCGCGATCGAGCGCGCGCGCGCCGCAGCCGGGCCGGGTGCGGCCGCGGCCGCGGCCGGCCCGGGGCCGGGCACGGCCATCGGCTGTCGCTGCGCCTGCGCCACGCAGTCCCACAGCTCGGTCATCGGCACCGGCTTGTGCAGGATGCGCCAGACCCCCTGCGCGTGCAGCTCCTCGCGCTGGGCCGGGCTGATGCCGGCGCTGAAGACCACGACGCAGCCGGTCGGGCACAGCCGCGGCTCGCGCGCCAGGCGCTCCACGAGCACCAGGCCGGAGGGGCCGGGCGGCAGCATCAGGTCGGTGATCACGAGCCCGGCGGGTTTGTGCGCCAGCGCCTGCAGCGCACCCGGCACGTCCTCGCAGAGCACCAGCTCGACCGCCAGCTCCTCGAGCGCGAGCTCGACGAAGTGCCGGATCGAGGGGTCGTCCTCGACCACCACGACACGCATCGGCGCGGCGTCCGCGCCGGTCGCGGCGTTCATGCGGCGCGCTCGCGCGGCGTGCCCAGGGCCTGCGCCAGCTGGTCCGGCAGCTGCGCCACCAGCTGCGGCTTGTGCACCACCGGCACGCCTTCCAGCGCAAACGCATACGGCGCGCGCTCGGCCTCGGTCAGCGAGGTCACCACCAGCAGCCGGCTGCGGCCGAAGCGCGGGTGCGAGCGCAGGCCCGTGATCAGCGTCGCGCCGTCGATGCCCGGCAGCAGGATGTCGACGATCAGCACGTCCGGCTTCAGCTCGCCCACCATCGCCAGGCCGGTGATGCCGTCGCTGGCGATGTGCAGGTCCACCTCCGGGAAGTGGCGCCGCATCAGCAGGCTCACCAGGTTCTGGAAGTGGGCCGAGTCCTCGATCAGCAGCACGCTGGGGCGCAGGCGCTGGACGCTGGCCGCCCGCGTCGTGGTGACGCCGCGCGTGTCGAGCCAGCGCTCCACCGAGCCGCGCGCGATGCGCCGGTGCCCGCCCGGCGTCTTCCAGGCCTGCAGCTCGCCGCGGTCGACCATCTGCTGCACCGACCGCACCGCCAGGCCCAGCAGACGTGCCGCCTCGACGGTGGTGATGGGTTCGTCCGGGCTTGGCCCCGGTTCGATGGCGGAATTCATATGCGCAGTTCTACCGGAATGCGGTCGCTTTTTGTAGCAATCGATTGTCTGAAAATTTGATTGAGTTGATACTTTTGACGAAATTGACCCCATAGGGGTGCTTGTGATGAAAAAAGTCCTGATCGTCGAAGACCACGCCGACATCCGGCGGTTGATCCGCATGAGCCTGGAGTTCGAGAGCTACGAGGTCCACGAGGTGGCGAGCGCGCACGAGGCGCTGGTCGCGGTGGACACGCTGGCGCCCGACCTGGTGCTGATGGACGTGATGATGCCGGGCGACCTGGACGGACTGGACGCCTGCCGCCGCATCAAGGACAAGCCCGGCTGTCGCGCCCGCGTGGTGATGCTCTCGGCCCGCGGCATGGACGCCGACCGCGAGCGCGGCTTCGCGGCCGGGGCCGATGCCTACCTGGTCAAGCCCTTCAGTCCGCTGCAGCTGATCCAGGTGATCGAGCAGATGCTGGCCGACGACGCGGTGCCCTGGCAATGAGTGCGCGACAGGGTTTCGCGGAGGGCGCGGACGGCGCCGACAACAGCTTCGACGCGCTCGCCGCGGCCCAGATGGAGCGGCTGGTGTCCGACCTGGGCCGCATGTACCGCGAGCGCAAGGAAGCGCTGGAGGAAGTGGCGCGCGCCCATCACGAGGCGCTGCTGCGCCTGGCGATGGCCGCCGAGTTCAAGGACGGCGACACCGGGGTGCACATCGTGCGCATCGGCCTGCTCAGCGAGGCGCTGGCGCTGCGCATGGGCGTCGACGCGCGCACCGCGGCCATGCTGCGCTGCGCCGCGCCGATGCACGACGTGGGCAAGATCGGCGTGCCCGACAAGGTGCTGAAGAAGCCCGGCCCGCTGGACGCCGACGAGCGCCGCGAGATGAACCTGCATGCCGAGATGGGCGCCAAGATCCTGGGCCGCTCGCGCATCCCGCTGTTCCAGCTGGCCGCCGAGGTCGCGCTGTGCCATCACGAGCGCTTCGACGGCAACGGCTACCCGCGCGGGCTCGGCGGCGAGGACATCCCGCTGCTGGCGCGCATCGTCTCGGTGGTCGACTTCTTCGACGCGCTGACGATGGACCGCGTCTACCGCCCGGCCTTCAGCGACGAGGCCGCGCTGCGCATGCTGGCCGAGCAGCGCGGCAGCGCCTTCGACCCGCGTGTCGTCGACGTGTTCATGGCGCATGCCGCGCAGCTGATCGCGCTGCGCGACGCCATCAACCGCGAACGGCCCGGCTTCGACTGCCTGCACGAGGCCGACGCCGCGGTGCAGCTGTTCACGCCGGATGGCGCCGACAGCTACGCGCTGCGCCTGGACGGCGCAGCGGGCTAGAGGCATCGCCCGTGCCCTTGCGAGCCCTGATCGAGCAGCGCAGCGCGCTGCGCCTGAGCGAACGCACCGTCGCCGGCGGCGGCGTGGGATTCGCCCTGCTGATCGTGGCACTGTTCGGCGCCTTCGCGCTGCACGACCACGGCGGCCAGACGGTGCCGGCCCGCGCCGGCACCCTGGACCTCGCGGTGCTGGCGGCGGTGGCGGTGACCGTGGTGCTGCTGGCCACCGTGCTGGCCGTGCGCATCCACCGGTCGCGCGAAGTGGTGCGCAACGAACTCGATGCAGCGCTGCTCGAGCTGGCGCAGCGCGGCAAGGAGCTGGGCGTGCTGGTGTCCAGCGTGCAGGAGCTGATCTTCCGCACCGACGCCGCCGGCCGCTTCACCTTCCTGAACGCGCGCTGGCGCGCGGTGACCGGCCGGCCGCTCGAGGAGCTGCTGGGGTGGCCGCTGTCGCGCGCGGTCTGCGACGACAGCCGCGAACACGCCGAGGCCCTCTTCACCGCCGCGCCCGACGGGCAGGCGGCGCGGCGCGCGCGGCTGGCGCTGACGGCCCCCGACGGCACGCTGCGCCACCTGGACATCACCGTGGTTCCGCTGCACGTGGAAGGCCAGCCCACCGGCTTCGCCGGCAGCGCGGTGGACGTCACCGACGCGTTGCGCGCCGAGCGCCTGCTCACCGAGCAGCTGGCCTACAACGAGCGCCTGGTGGACGCGATGCCGCTGCCCATCTCGCTGGTGGACGCCCACGGCCGCCTGCTGGCCGTGAACCAGGCCTGGGAGCAGTTCCACGGCCGTCGCAAGGCCGACGCCATCGGCAGCCAGGCCGACGAGGTCGTGCGCGCGGCGGCCGTCGACGCGGCGCTGCTGCGCGACGGCGGCCACGCGCGCCAGGAAACCACGCTGCGCGCCGGCGACGGCAGCACGCGCGACGTGCTGCTGACGCACGTGGCCGTGGTGGACGCCGCGCACGGGCCGGCGCTGCTGACGGTGGCGATGGACGTCAGCGAATTCCGCGACGCCGAGCGCGCCACGCGCCAGGCGCGTGACCTGGCCGAGCAGGCCTCGCGCGCCAAGTCGGAGTTCGTCGCCAACATCAGCCACGAGCTGCGCACGCCGCTGCAGAGCATCCTCGGCTTCTCGGAGCTGGGCATCGCGCGCTCGGCCGCGCAGGCCCGGCTGCAGGGCATGTTCGCCGACGTCCACGAGGCCGGCCAGCGCATGCTGGCGCTGGTGAACGACCTGCTGGACGTGTCCAAGATCGAGAACCGCGAGAGCGCGCTGCAGCTGGAAACCGGCGACCTGCGCGAGTGGATGCAGGCCGTGGTGCAGGAGCTCAAGCCGCTGTGGGAGCACAAGCGGCTCGCGGTCACGCTGGACGGCGGCCCGCAGCCGCTCAGCGTGCGTGCCGACCCGCTGCGGCTGCAGCAGGTGGTGCGCAACGTGCTCGCCAACGCGATCAAGTTCTCGGAGCCCGACACCGGCATCGAGATCAGCGCCCGCGCCGCCGGGCACGGCAGCGTCGAGCTGGCGGTGCGCGACCATGGCCCGGGCATCCCCGCGTCCGAGCTGGAGAAGGTGTTCGAGGCCTTCGTGCAGTCGAGCCAGAACCGTCACAAGCCCGGCGGCACCGGCCTCGGCCTCGCGATCAGCCGCAAGATCGTGCAGGCGCACGGCGGCCGCATCTGGGCCGAGAACGCCGCCGACGGCGGCTGCGTGTTCCGCATCGTGCTGCCCACGCTGCGCAGCGGCCCGGAGACCCCGTGATGAAGACCTCCGCGCAACGGGCCCGCTCGCTGCACCGCACCAGCATCGCGGCGGCGCTGTTCGCCGCGCTGCTGCTGGTGGTGGTCTGGAGCGGCGTGGCGGTGATGCTGCACTCCAAGCGCGTCGACGCGCTCGAGGCCGAACTGCGCGAGAACACCAACCTCGCCAGCGCCCTCACCGAGCAGACGCTGCGCGTGTTCGCCGCCGTCGACCAGGCCACGCTGCGCACGCGCGACGCGGTGGCGGGTGGCGCCGCGCAGGTCGACCTGGTGCGCTTCGCCAACGAGACCGGTCTGGCTCCGGCCATCCTGGTGCAGCTGTCGCTGACCGATGCCAGCGGCCGTTTCCTCGGCAGCAACCTGGACCCCGACGGCAGCAAGAGCCAGCACGTGGACCTGTCGCAGCGCGAGCACGTGCGCGTGCACCTGCAGCGCGCGCCGGGCGAGAGGGACGTGGATGTGCTGTTCATCGGCATGCCGGTGCTGGGCAAGGTGTCGGGGCGCTGGACGCTGCAGCTGTCGCGCCGCATCGCCGACGCGCAGGGGCACCTGCTCGGCGTGGTGGTGGCTTCGCTCGATCCGAGCTACTTCGAGTCCGTCTACCAGCGTGTGGCCATCGGCCGTTCCGGCGCGGTGGCGCTGGTGGGCGCCGACCACCGCGCGCGGGCGCAGGTGGTCGGCGGCCGCGCCATCGCCGGCGGCGAGGCCGCGGGCGCACGCGCCAGCTACCCGTTCAGCGATGCCGAGCCGTCGGGGCGCCGCATAGGCCCCGCCGGCCCGGACCTGCAGGAGCGCATCACCGCCTTCCGCCGCGTCGGCGACCACCCGCTGTTCGTGGTCGTCGGCGCCACCACCGCCGAGGCGCTGGCCGAATGGCGCACCACGCGCAACGTGGTGCTGGTGCTCACCGGCGTGCTCACCGCGGTGGTGCTGGCGGCGGCGCTGGGCGCCGTGCGCAGCATGTGGCGGCTGGAGAACAGCAACCTCGCGCTGCAGCGGAGCCAGGCGCAGGCGCGCGCCGCCAGCGAGGCCAAGACGCAGTTCCTGGCGGCGATGTCGCACGAGCTGCGCACGCCGCTCACCGGCATCCGCGGCTTCGCCGAGCTGCTGGAGAAGCGCCTGCCCGACGCGCGCTTCCGCGAGACCGCGAGCCTCATCCGCGTCAGCGCCGAGCGCCTGAACGAGCTCTTCACCGACATCCTGGAGATGACCCAGCTCGAGGCCGGCGCGCTCGAGCTGAAGCCCGAGCCGGTGGCCTTGAAGCCGCTGGTGGAAGGCGCGGCCGGCCTGTTCGCCGCCGCCGCCGCCGACAAGCAGCTCGCGCTGCAGACGCAGTTCGGCGCCGACCTGCCCGCCACGCTGCAGTGCGACGGCATGCGGCTGCGGCAGATCCTGCACAACCTGCTGTCCAACGCCATCAAGTTCACCCCCGCGGGCGAGGTGCGGCTGGCGGTGGAACCCGCCGGCGACACGCTGCGCTTCCACGTCTCCGACACCGGCCCCGGCATCCCGCCCGGCATGCACGAGGCGGTGTTCGAGATGTTCCGACAGGGCAGCGCCAGCGTCAGCTTCCAGCACGGCGGCACCGGCCTCGGCCTGGCGTTCTGCCGCGCCCTGGCCGAGCGCATGGGCGGCAGCCTGGAGCTGATGCCGTCCGCCGCGCTGATGCCCGCCGGCGCGCACTTCACGCTGACGCTGCCCACCGTTCCTCAAGGCTGAAAGCCGCCTCACCGACAACCTCATCATGAGTGCACACCACAGCGACGAAACCCGTGCCCTGGACCAGGCCACGCAGGACCTGCCCGGCAAGATGGCCGCGATCGACCGTAGCCAGGCGGTGGCCGAGTTCACGCTCGATGGCCACGTGATCAGGGCCAACGCGAACTACCTGCTGCTGTTCGGCTACGTCGAGGCCGACGTGGTGGGCCACCACCACCGCATGTTCTGCCAGCCCGAGCTGGCCGAGAGCCCCGCCTACGCCGAGTTCTGGGGTGCGCTGGCGCGCGGCGAGTACCAGGGCGGCGAGTTCGAACGCATCAACGCGCGCGGCCAGCGGGTCTACCTGCAGGGCACCTACAACCCGGTGCTGGACGCCGCCGGCCGGCCGGTCTCGGTGCTGAAGTTCGCCACCGACATGACCGCGGCGAAGCGCCGGGCGCAGGAGGCGGAGGCCAAGATCGCCGCCATCGGCCGCTCGCAGGGCGTGATCGAGTTCGACCTGAACGGCCGCGTGCTGCACGCCAACGACAACTTCCTGCGGCTGACCGGCTATGCGCTGGACGAGGTGATGGACCAGCACCACCGCATGTTCGTCGACGAGAGCGAGGCGCAGAGCCCGGCCTACCGGCAGTTCTGGCAGAAGCTCGGTCGCGGCGAATACGACGCCGGCGAGTACCTGCGCCTGGGCAAGGACGGCCGCCGCATCTGGATCCAGGCGTCCTACAACCCGGTGCTGGACCTCGACGGCCAGCCCTGGAAGGTGGTGAAGTTCTGCAGCGACGTCACCGCCGCGCGCCAGCAGGCGCTGGAGGACGCCTCGCGCATGTCGGCCGTGTCCGCGGCCACCTGCATGATGGAGGTGGACCGCAGCGGCCGCGTGCTGAGCGCCAATGGGCCGATGTGCGAGGCGCTCGGCCTGTCGATGGTGGAACTGGGGCGCATGCAGATGGCCGAGCTGGTGCCCGGCGACGATGCCGACACGCGCCAGTTCGCCGATCTCTGGTCGGCGCTGCGCGCCGGCCGCTCGGTCAGCGAGGAGTGCCGCCGCACCGGCGCCGGCCGGCGCGAGGTGTGGCTGTCGGCGGTGAACACCCCGGTGCTGGACCTCGACGGCCACCTGCTCAAGGCGATCGTGATCGGCCAGGACATCACGCGCGCCAAGCTGGCGCGGCTGGACTCCGAGAGCAAGCTCGCGGCCATCGACCGTGCGCAGGCGGTGATCGAGTTCGACCTCACGGGCAAGGTGCTCACCGCCAACGAGAACTTCCTCGGCCTGATGGGCTACGGCGCCGACGAGATCAACGGCCGCCACCACCGCATGTTCGTGGAGCCGGCCTTCGCGGCCAGTGCCGAGTACATGGCGTTCTGGGAACGCCTGGCGCGCGGCGATTTCGTCAGCGGCGAGTTCCGCCGCATCGCCAAGGGCGGGCGCGAGGTGTGGATCCAGGCCACCTACAACCCGGTCTTCGACCCGCTGGGCCGCCCGGTGAAGGTGGTGAAGTTCGCCACCGACGCCACCCGCGCCAAGCTCGAGAGCGCCGACCACGAGGCCAAGATCGCGGCCATCGACAAGAGCCAGGCCGTGATCGAGTTCGATCTCTCGGGCCACGTGGTCAACGCCAACCGCAACTTCCTGGCGGCGATGGGCTACACGCTGCGCGAGATCCAGGGCCAGCACCACAGCATGTTCTGCAGCGCCGAGTACGCGCAGGGCGCCGAGTACCGCGACTTCTGGCTGCGGCTGGGCGAAGGCGAGTTCATCAGCGGCCGCTTCCACCGCAAGGGCAAGTTCGACCGCGACGTGTGGATCCACGCCACCTACAGCCCGATCCTGGATCTCAACGGCCGCGTCGCCAAGATCGTCAAGTACGCCTACGACGTCACCAAGGAAGTGGCGCTCGAGCGCCGCATCACCGAGAAGAGCCGCGAGATGTCGGCCGGCATCCGCGAGCTGCTCACCAGCATCACCGCGGTGGCCGCCAGCTCCGGCGTGGCCGCCGACAGCGCGGGCGCGGCGGCCGAGGCGGCGCAGCTGGGTGCCCAGGCGCTGGAGAAGTCGCTGGCGGCGATCGACACCATCCAGCGCGGCTCCACCCGCATGAGCGAGATCGTGCGCGTGATCGGCGACATCGCCAACCAGACCAACCTGCTGGCGTTCAACGCCGCCATCGAGGCGGCGCGCGCGGGCGAACACGGCGTCGGCTTCTCGGTGGTGGCGGCCGAGGTGCGCAAGCTGGCCGAGAACAGCGCCACCGCGGCGCGCGAGATCACCGGGCTGATCGACGAGATGGTGACGCAGGTGACGCACGGCGCCGGCGTCAGCCAGGAAGCGGCGCGCAGCTTCGCCGGCGTGCAGGCCAGCGTCGGCCGCACGCGCGGCAACGTCGGCGAGATCGCCGAGTCCACCGAGCGCCAGCGCCAGCTGGCCGGGCGGGTCAACGAGTCGATCGAGTCGCTGGCTTCCACCACGATCGGCTGACGGGCATGCAGCCCGCCGCCCCCGCCGCCCCGCACGCGCCCGCGCTGTACGGCGGTCTGCGCGCGGCCGGCATCGAGCTGGCGCTGCCGCTGGCCGCGCTGCGCGAGGTGCTGCCCTGCGCCGAGCTGGCCCCGCTGCCGTGCGCGCTGCCGGCGCTGCGCGGTGCGTTGCCGGTGCGCGGCGTGATGGTGCCGGTGCTGGACCTGGCGGGCCTGCTGGCGCCGGCGGCGCAGCTGCCGCCCGTCACCGGCTGCGTGGTGCTGGTGGTGCACCAGGGCCGCCTGCTGGGCCTGCTGGCCGAGAGCGTGAGCGGCATCTTCGAAGGCACGACGGTCGGCCGCATCGGCAACCGCGCGGCCGTCGACGGCGCGGCGGCGGCCGGCACCTTCCATGCCTTCGCCGGCAGCGTGCGGCGCGGCGGCTCGGAGCGGCTGCAGCTGCTGCTGTGCCTGCAGGCGCTGGCCGGGCTGCCGGGCGTGCCCTGGATCGACGACCCCGAGCCGGCCCGCCAGCCGGGCACCCTGCGTGCCACGAACGGCGCCGCCCCGGCAGCGGCGGCGCTGATGCCGCTGATGCTGCTGCGCAGCGGCCGCAACAGCCTGGCCATCGACGCGATGCTGGTGCACGCCACCGTGTGGTCGCCGGCCGTGCACGGTTCGCCGCTCGCGCATGGCGACTGCCGGGGCGTGATCGACTTCCACGGCCGCAGCGTGCCGGCGCTGGACCTGGCGGCCTGCGTCGGGCTCGAGCCGATGGCCGCCGGCCGGCCGCGCCAGGCGCTGATCGTGCGCCGGCCCGAGGGCCTGGCGGCGCTGCTGGTGGAGCAGGTGGCCGACATCGTGCGCGTGGCCGCCGACCGCGTGGCCGCCGTGCCGGCCTTCGTGCTGCGGCGGCCGCGGATGATCCGCGGCGTGCTCAGCGCCGAGTCGCTGGCCGCCGCCCAGGTGGTGGGCCGCGAAGCACGCCAGTGCGACCACCTGGTGGTCGACTCGCAGGCCTTGCTCGACGCGCCCGACCTGGTGGCGCTGGCCGCCAGCAACGGCGGCAGCGACGACACGGCACGCGGTGGCCGGGACCAGGCCGGCCGCAGCGGCAACGGCCCCGCGATGATCACGTTCCGGCTGCCGGCCGAGATGGCGGTGCCCATCGGCGACGTCGACGAGATCCTGCCGCACGGCGCGCACGACGCGGCCTTCGGCGCCGACGACGTGCTGCGCCGCATCCAGGTGCTGCGCGGGCGGACCATCCCGGTGCTCTGCCTCGCGCGGCTGATGGGCTTCGCGGTGCAGGGCACCGAGGCCTCGGCCGCCGTCCTGGTGACGTCGTGCGACGGCCAGTGGGTCGGCTTCGCGGTGCCGCAGCTGCAATCCATCGAGACCCTCGCCTGGGACGCCCGGCTGCCGCCGCCCGCCGCGGGGGACGACGCGCTCGCGGCGCTGCTGGCGGCGCCGCGCGTGGTGACGGTGGGCGCCGGCGAGCACCAGCGCACCATGCGCTGCCTGGACCTGCGCGCGCTGGCCGGCGCGCTGCTGGCCGGCGGCACGCTGCGCCAGGCGGCCTGAGGGCCGCGCTCAGCGCGACAGCGTCAGCGCCTCGCCTTCCACGCCCAGGTCGCGCCCGGGCTTGAAGTTGGCGTCGTCGGTGAGCACGTAGCTGCCGTCGCGCAGGCGCCAGGCGTGCGGGTAGTGCGAGGGCAGCTCCACCACGCGGCCGCCGGCATCGCGCCACGGCTCGACGCCGCGGATCAGCCGCACGTTCTGCGTCTGCATGCGCTCCTGCGAAGCCATGCGGTTGTCGTAGCCCTGCTGCTGCATCGCGGCCATCTCGGCGCGGTTGTTGGCCAGGATCTCGCCGCGGCGCGACATCTCGGCGATGGTCTGGCGTCCGGTCTCGGCCTGGATGTTGGTGATGGCGGCATGCGTGGCGGCGTTGTCGCGCGCCATCGCGTTCATGCCCTGGGCCACACGCGCGCTCCAGGCGGGGTCGGAGCGCAGCGTGGCCCAGACGGCATCGAAGTGGCGCGGGTCCAGCCGCCCGGCCGGGGCGCGCCACACCAGCACGCCGCGGGCCTCGCCGTGCAGCGACTGGATCGGCTGCGGGCCCATCGCGCTCGGCATCTGCGACGCCGCGAAGCTGACGCCGACCGCGATCATCTCGCGCACCGGGCGGCCGCGGTCGTCCCATTCGATGATCGCGCGCCCGCCGTCGGCCCAGCGCCGGAACGACGAACCCGGCCCGAGCGGCATGTCCACCGGCGCCTGCACGAAGTCGGCGCGCGGCTTCCACTCCAGCCAGCGCGCGCCGGGGCGGTTCTGCTGCACCCAGGCCTGCACGTAGGCCTGGGCGTTGTCGAAGGCGGCGCGCCGGCAGGCGGGGTCGGGCATGCCGAAGTTCGAGGCCTGCCACATCTCGCCGGGCAACAGCTCCAGGCTCTCGCTGCCGTCGGGCGAGGTGGCGCGCAGCCGCAGGTCGTTCAGCCGCGAGCAGTTGCCGGGCGTGCGTCGCCACTGCACCGCGGCCTCGTGGCGCCAGCCGGCCGGCACCATCATCCCGGCGGCCTTCATCGGCCGTTCGAAGCCCTGCGAGTCGACGATGTCGACCGGCTGCACGCGCAGCGGGGCGGCGTGGGCGCCGGCCGCGAGCGCCAGCGCCAACGCCGGTGCCAGCAGCCGCGGGGCATGGATGGTCATCGGATCACTCCCTTTCGCAACACGGTGGCCGCATCTTCGCCGGCCATCGTTCCGCCACCGTTCCGCCGGCGTCTGCACCGCGTGCCGCGCCACCCCCGCGTTCGCGGGGTTCAGGCCGGCTTCAGCGCCGCGCGCACCGCATCGGCCAGCGGCAGCGCCGCCCCGGCGGCCCAGGCCGCCTGCGCCGCGGCGGGGCCCAGCTGCACGCGGGCGAAGCGGCGCATGCGCCGCAGGTCGCGCCGGTCGCCGGCATCGAAGGCGCCGAAGCGCTCCTTCCACAGCGCCTCGGCCGCACCCATCGTCTGCGCGGCCAGCGCCGCGCGCCCGCGGCGCGCCAGCGCCGGCGCCAGGTTCCACAGCGCGTAGACCAGCGCCATCGGCTCCATGCCGGCCCAGGCCAGGCGCACCGACTCCTGCAGCGCGGCCTCGGCCTCGGCCCAGCGCCGCAGGCCCAGCAGCGCGCTGCCGCGCGCCTCCAGCGCGCCGGCCGCGAGGTCCCAGTCCTGCAGCTCGCGGCCTTCGGCGGCAAGCTCGGCGAACTCGTCCAGCACCTCGGCGTGGCGGCCGCTCTTCATGCGGTTGGTGGCGACGTTGAAGCGGCCGGCGTTGACGAGGTGCCGGTTGCCCGAGCGCCGCCACAGCGCCAGCGACTGCTCGGCCAGCGCGGTGGCACGCTGCGGGTCGCGGTCCACCGTGCCGGCCAGCACCGCCTGCAGGCTCAGCAGCGAGCCTTCGCTGTTGACGCGGCCGTGGGCGCGCGCCACCGGCAGCGCCTGGTCCACCAGCGCGCGGGCGCGGGCGTGGTCGCGGTCCAGGCGCCAGAAGAGGCGCGCGCAGCGGCCCAGCACCATCACCTGCACCGCGGGGTCGGGACCGGTGGCGGCGGCCAGGCGCTGCAGCGCCAGGTCGCGGTGGCGCCGCGCGTCGTCGGGGCGGCCGCCTTCCTGGTGGCGCGTGCCGGCCAGCGCATGGCAGCCGGCGGCCTGCGTGGGATCCAGGCCCGGCGCGGCCAGCAGCGTGTCCAGCGCGGCCAGCACGCCGCCGGGCAGCGCCATCTCGCCCCACGACGACTGCAGCAGCAGCACCAGGCTCGCGGCGTCGTCGGCGCGGCCGTCGGCAGCGGCCTGCGCCAGGGCCTGCGTGACCGCGGGCAGTTCCTCGCGCACGGCAGGCAGCGGCGGCGTCTCGGGCAGCTGCCGGGCCCAGGCCAGCAGCCCGTCGAGCAGGCGGCCGCGCAGCGTGGCGCGCGTGGCCGCGTCGGCCGTGTCGAGCGCGAACTCGCGCACCGGCTCGTAGGGCGCGTAGCGCAGCACGCCCGAGGCGCCGGCCTGCGCGCGCAGCACCGACTGCGCCACCAGCGCGTCCAGCCGCGCCTGCACCTGCAGCGGCGACAGGCCGCCGGCGAGCACGGCCGCCAGCGGCGCCGGCGCGCCGGCCGGCAGCGTGGCCAGCGCCACCAGCAGCGCGCGCTCGCCGTCGTCGAGCAGCCGCCAGCTGCCTTCCACCACCACGCGCATCGAGACGTGACGCGGGTCGCTGCCGGCGCGCGGGCCGCGCCGCGCCAGGTAGTCCAGCGTGCCGGCGCCCGGCTGCGCGCGCGCTGCCCCCAGCAGCGCCAGCAGCTCGGCCGGGCCCTGGGTGCGCAGCTGCGCCGCCGCCAGCTCCAGCGCCAGCGGCAGGCCTTCGAGTGCGTGCACCAGCGCCACCAGCGCCGTGCGCTGCGACTCGGTGACCTGGAAGTCGGCGCGGTACGCCCGCGCCCGGTCGGCCAGCAGCGCGACGGCCGGGTTCAGCGCCACCTCGGGCAGCGCGGCATCGGCCGCCGGCAGGGCCAGCGCGTCGAGCACGAAGCCCTGCTCGCCCTCGATGCCCAGCGGCCGCCGCGACGTCACCAGCCCGTGCACCTGCGGCAGCTGCTCGGCCAGCGCGGCCAGCGCCTGCACGGCACCGTCGTCAAGCTGCTCGGCGTTGTCCAGCACCAGCAGCAGCTGGCGCCCGGCGAGCGCGCCGCGCAGCTGCGCCACAGCATCGCCCCCACCGCTCAGGCGCAGCGCCTGCAGCAGCCGGTCGTGCAGGCCGGTGCGGTCGGTGGTGTCCACCAGCGAGACAAAAGCCGCGCCGTCGAAGCGGCCGCCGGCCAGCGCGTGCTGCGCCACCTCCACCGCCAGCCGCGTCTTGCCACCGCCGCCGGGGCCGAGCACGGTGACCAGGCGCTGCGCGCCCACCAGCGCCAGCAGGCGCGCGCCGGCCTGGTCGGCGCCGATCAGGCGCGTCAGGTAGTGCGGCAGGTTGTGCGTGGGCGCGGCGGCGGCCGCGGCCGGCGGGGGTGCGGCCGCCTCCGCGCGGTCGCGCAGCGCGGCCAGGCGCAGCCGTTCGTCCTGGATCCACTCGTCGTAGAAGCCCGGCAGCAACTCGCCGCGGTACAGCGCCAGCGCCTCGGCCGCGGCACCACGCGCCAGCGCCTGCTCGAAGGCCGGCGCGTCGCACCACAGCGCGCCAGGCGCGCAGCGCAGCACGCGGCGGTCGGCCAGCACCAGCGGCGGCGCGCCCGCGGGCTCGAGCACGGTGCGCAGCATCGACAGCGTCTGGCGCAGCCGGCTGCGCCCGGTCTCGGCATCGGCCTCGGGCCACAGCAGCGTGGCGAGTTCCTCGCGCGGATGGTCGCGCGCAGGCGCCATCGCCAGCCGCGCCACCAGCGCCATCGCCGCGCGGCTGCGCAGCCGGGAAAGGCGCTGCCGGCCGTCGTCGAGTTCGAAGCCGCCCAGCACGCGCAGCCGCCAGCGCGCCGCGGGCGGGCCCGGTTCGGCGCCCAGCAGACGGGTCGGCAATGGGGAGACAGGCATGCGGCGCGGGAGTGCCGCGCCAGTCTACGGTGCGCTGCCCTTGTGCTCCCCCGGCACCAGCAGCGCCAGCAGGCGCCGTGCGACATCTTCCAGCACCAGCGCCGGCAGCGCGGTGCGGCGCCAGGCCGCGGCGTAGCGCAGGCGCGGCGCGGCGGGCAGGCCCGGCCAGCGCGCGTCGACATGCAGCCGGGCGTCGGCCAGGAACGGCGGCAGGCAGCCCACGCCGAGGCCGCAGCGCAGCGCACTCAGGTAGCCGGGTGCGTCCGCGGTGCGCAGCGCCACCGCCATCGAGCCGCTCTCGGGCAGCGCGATCTCGCCGTCCAGCAGCACCAGCGGCGGCGTGCCGCCGGGCCAGTGCGCGGCGTCGGTGCCGGCCGCGCCGGCCCAGGCCGTGGCCAGTTCGCAGACGGGCGCGTGCGGCGGCAGTTCGGCACCGGCCGGCCAGGCGGCGACGATCACGTCGACCAGCCCGTCGTCGAAGGCATGGCGCAGCGAGCGCGAGTCGGCCACGCGCAGCTGCAGCGCGGCGCCGTCCAGCGGCCGCTGCAGCGCGCTCAGCAGCTCCGCCATGCGGCCGTGCGCCAGCAGCCCCGGCACCCCCACCGCCAGCGAACGCCCGCTGACGCCGAACACCGACATCACCTCGTCGTTGAGCCGCAGCAGCGCCAGCGCGTGTTCGAACAGGCGCTGGCCATCGGTGGTGAGGAAGGCGCCGCGCGCGGTGCGGTAGAGCAGGCGACGTCCGAGCTGGCGTTCCAGCCGCTGGATGCGCAGGCTCACCGCCGACTGCGAACGGCCGATGCGGTCACCCGCCGCCGAGAAGCGCTGCGACTGCACGACGGCGACGAAGGAGCGCAGCAGCGCGAGATCGAGGTGGCGCTGGCCGGTGGCGGCCGGCGTGCGTTCGGAAGCGTCGGGCATGCGGGGGCGGGACACGGAGGAGCCCAAAAGTGTCGAAGCCCGACCCACCCGCGTCTTGCAGCTTTGCGACACGGACGCTTCGCGTCAGGTGTAACCCGGCGCTCACAGACCGATGCGGCCGCCTCATCGCAACCCCCGGCGAACTCGTTGGCGCACCACGCAGGCGGCCCGCAGAGTGCCGCGACCTTCTGCACCCGGACCTCGAAGAACATGCCGTCCCTCACTGCCGCACCGACCCCGACCCGCGTCGCCTGCCTGATGTTCCTGGTGGCCCTGGCGGCCTGCAGCGGCGGCGGCGGGTCGTCCGATGCGGGCGAGCGGGGCACGCCGCCGATCGTGTCGGACCCGCCTCCGCCGCCGCCCCCTCCTCCTCCCCCGCCGCCCCCGCCGCCTCCACCGCCGGCACCCGCCGTCCGAACCGCCGGCACCGCCGCCCCCACCGCCACCCGGCGAAACACCGGGCCAGCCCCCCGTGGCGGTGAACGGCCGCTACCCGATCGCCTTCGTCACGCAGGTGCCGGTGACCGGCGACACCTTCGCGAAGATCAGCTCGACCTTCGCGCACCACCGGCCCGACACCGACGGCACGCCGCGCGGCGGCGACCTGTTGCTGGCCTATCCGCGCGCGGACGGCGGCTACAGCGTGCGCAACCTGACGCAGGAGGCCGGCCTGGGCGGCGCGTTCAGCGGCGCCTCGGCCATCGCCGTGCGCGACCCCGCGCCGCACGCCAGCGGCACGCGGCTGCTGGCCAGCCTGGCGGTGGGCACGGCGGGCAGCACGCGCTGGCAGATCTACGAGTTCACCGGCCTGCGCGCCGGCGAGACCGTGCGCGCGCGCCGCCTGCCGCAGCCGGCGGGCACCAACAACATCGGCGCCGTCTACGACAGCGACGACCGCATCGTCTTCAGCAGCGACATCCCGCGCGCCGGCCCCGGCGCCACGCACCTGATGCAGTGCGACGAGTACGAGTCGCAGCCCACCGTCAGCGGCCTGTGGCGGCTGGACCCGGCCAGCGGCGAGGTGCAGCTGCTGCACCACGCGCCCAGCGGCGCCTTCAGGCCCACGCTGGATTCGTTCGGCCGCATCGTGTTCACCAACTGGGACCACCTGCAGCGCGACCAGCAGTCCGGCAGCGGCGGCTACTTCAACTGGCGCGACGAGAGCGCCGGCGCGGCCACCGAGCCGATCGGCGGCAACGCGGTGGTGAAGGAGGTCTTCCCCGAGCCGCGCTTCAACGCCCCGGCGCCCTTCAACGACCACAGCTTCAACTTCTTCCTGCCCTGGATGCTGAACCAGGACGGCACCGGCGCCGAGACGCTGAACCACGTGGGCCGGCACGAGTTCGGCATGTACACGCAGCGCGCGCGCACCGACGCCGGCCTGTCGGACCTGGACGCGCCGTCGGGCATCAACGCCAACCTCGGGCTGCGCATCACCAGCTTCCACTTCCTGCGCGAGGACCCGCGCCGCCCCGGCACCTACTTCGCGGTGGCCGCCCCCGAGTTCGGCAGCCACGGCGGCGGCATGGTGGTCACGCTGCCCGGCGCGCCGGGCGTGAAGCCGCAGGACATGAAGGTGACCCCGATCACCGCGCCCGAGACGCGCGACGCCGGCGGCCCGGCGCTGTACCGCTCGCCGCTGCCCACCAGCGACGGCCGCCTGCTGGCCAGCGCCAGCAGCGTCACGGGCCAGGCCACCAGCGGCGGCAGCGTGCGCTACGACTACCGGCTCTACTGGCTGGGCGCCAAGGGTGCCTACCAGGCCTTCGATGCCGGCACGCCGCTGGTGAGCGGCACCGAGACCACGAAGCTGCTGCCGGGCCAGGCCACGCCGCAGCGGCTGTGGGAGCTGGACCCGGTGGAACTGCGCCCGGTGACCACACCGCCGCGCACGACGATGGAAGCGCTGGAGGCGCCCGAGCAGGCCATCGTCGACCAGGTCGCGCAGGCCGGCGGCACCAGCTCGGCCGCGCTGCTGGCGGAGCTGAAGGACCTGCTGCGCCGCAACGACCTCGCGCTCGTGACCATGCGCAACGTGACGCGCCGCGACGGCTTCGACCGCCAGCAGCCGTTCAACCTGCGCGTCAGCGGCGGCGGCGTGCAGTCGGTGCGCAGCGGCAGCGGCGCGCGTGTGTTCGACATCGACCAGTTCCAGGTCTTCGAGGGCATGCAGCTGCGCGGCACGCCGAAGGATTGCCGGCGCGTGATCGCACAGCCGATGCGCGCGCCCACGGTCGGCGGCAAGCCTGCCAACCCGGGCAGCGGTGCACTGCCGGGCGCGGTGCGCATTGCGGCCGACGGCTCGGTGGCCGCCATCGTGCCGGCACGGCGCGCGCTCACCTGGCAGCTGGTGGACAGCGCCAAGCCGGGCGATCCGACACAAGGCACCGACGGCGTGGTGCGCGAGCGCATCTGGATCTCGCTGCAACCCGGCGAGGTGCGAGCCTGCCCGGCCTGCCACGGCGTCAGCGAACGCGACCAGACGGGCGCCGCGGGCCCGACCAACCCGCCGCAGGCCTTGAAGGCACTGCTCGAGCACGTGCGCTCGCAGCTGCGCTGATGGAGCCGCGGATTGCGCAGGATCGACGGCCTGGTGCTGGTGGCGCTGACGCTGGCGCTGGCCGCGTGCGGCGGTGGTGGCGGTTCGCCCGCCACCGATGCGCCGCCACCGGCGACGGGCGGCGGCGAGCCGCCACCGCCACCGCCACCGCCACCGCCACCGCCGCCACCTCCACCGCCAGCGGGCGCAGCCACCTGGCGCGTCGGCCCGTGCCCGGCCGGCGCGAGCTGCAGCGGCACCCTGCTGGCCGACCTGGCCACCGCGGCCGCGCGCCTGAACCCGGGTGACGTGCTCGACGTGTACCCGGCCGCGCAGCCCTACCCGCCCGTGCGCTTCGAACGCGCCGGCACGGCCGCCGCGCCGATCACGGTGCGCGGCATCGCGGTCAACGGCCAGCGTCCGCTGGTGCAGGGCGGGCAGGCCGCCGCCACCGGCTTTGCGGCCCTGTACTTCGCGGGTTCGCACCACCTGGTGGTGGAAGGCCTGGACATCAGCAACGGCATCGACCGGCGCCGCCCCGACGGCAGCTTCGACACCGGCCGCTACGCCACGCCCGCTCAATGCATCAAGCACGAGGCGCACGCCGTCACGCTGCGCGACGTGCGCGTGTTCGCCTGCCCCAACCACGGCATCCTGGGCACCGACACCGGCTCGGGCTCGCTGACGCTGCAGCGCGTGGAGGTGACGCGCAGCGGCTGCAACCCCACCGGCGGCAGGATGCAGTGCGACGACGTCAAGCACCCGATCTACGTCGCCACCGACCTGCAGGCGCACCCGGACGCGGTGCTGCGCATCGAGGACAGCTGGATCCACGACAACCACGCCGGCGAGTCGATCAAGTCGCGCGCGCACCGGCTCGAGGTCTACACGAGCTGGATCGCCACCACCGGCCCGTACGAGGCGCGCGCGTTCGGGCTCTACGGGCACGACGAGGTGCAGCAGGCGAGCCTGCAGCAGCCGATCCACCACGACATCGTCGGCAACGTGATCCTCGTCGACGCCAAGGCCAGCGCCGCGAACTCGGTGCTGCGCTTCGGCGGCGACTTCAACCTCGGCCAGCGCAATGCCGACACCTATGGCCGCACACGGCTCGTCAGCAACACGATCGTCGTCAACGGCAGCCTGGCCACCGGCGCCGCGCCGCTGGTGCGCGCCTTCGGCCGGCCCGAAGGGTTCATGGCCCACGACAACTGGGTGGTGACGGTGGGCGAGGCCGCGCCGCGCGTGCTGTTCCTGCACGAGGACGACGCCAACCTGCAATGGGCCGCACCCGACGGCCGCCCGCGCGTGCTGATGACGCACAACGCATTGCCGGCCGGCAGCACGCTGCTGCGCACGCGCAGCGGCCTGCGCTTCGACAGTGGCGCTGCGGCGCCGGCGGGATCGGGTTACGCGTGGTCTGACACGTTGGACCCCGGTGCCGGCGCACTGCCGCAACTGCAACCGACGTCCGACCTGGAACTGCTGCAGCCGGGTGGCCTGCGACCCGCGCCGGCGTGGCTGCTGCGCGGTGCCGGCACCACCGAGACGAACCGTGCGCGCCACCCGGCGGACGCCGAGCGCGCGTTCGACATACCGGGAGCACTGCCACTGCCGTTGCGCACGCCGGCACGCGGGCGCATCAGCGGGCCGGCGCGCGCGGACTCTCAGCAGCCGACGCCGGGGGCCATGGACCCCTAGAAGCCTGGGCGGCCGGAGGACGTGGCGTCGGCCAGCAGCTCGTCGAGCTGGTCGAACGTCTCGTCCACCCCGCTCGTGCTGCCCGACGCGATGGCGTCGTCGAGCGCCTGCTTCGACGGGTAGAGGTCGTGCATCACGATCATCGTCCGGCCGCCACGCTCCTCGAACGTGACGGTGGTGACCTGCCCGTTGCCGCCCGCCTCCTCGTTGGTCCAGACCAGGCGCGAGGGAGGAACGACCTCGAGGTAGCGGCCGTGGAAGGCCATCGGCTCGGGCGCGGCGGGATGTCGGAAGACCAGCCGGTAGCTGCCGCCCACGCGCACGTCGAGTTCGCAGGCGTCGAGCGTCGCGCCGCAGGACTTCGGCACCCACCAGCGCTGGAACAGGTCCGACCGGGTCCAGGCCTCGAAGGCGATGCGCGCCGGAGCGTTCACCGTCCGCGTGACGACGAGCTCGCGCTCCGACCTGCGCTCCACCTGCGCCCGCTGCTTCGCCGCACCGGGCTGCCGTTCACCGCTTGCCACGTCCATCGACCTTCTCCTTGCGTTGCATGTCCTCGAGCACCTGGTCCAGTTCGTCGAAGCGCGCGTCCCACAGCTGGCGGTAGCGTTCGATCCACAGCGCCTCGTTCTCCAGGCGCCGCGGCCCCAGCCGGCAGGTGCGCACGCGCCCGAGCTTCTCGGTGGCCACGAGCCCGGCCCGCTCCAGCACGTCGATGTGCTTCTTCATGCCGGTGAGGGTCATGCGGAAGCGCTGCGCGAGCTCGGAGATGGAGGCGTCGGCACGCACCAGCTGCTCGAGCACACCCCGCCGCGTGGCGTCGGACAACGCCGTGAACGACGTGTCGAGAAGGGCGCTCGAATACTGAACCATACGGTTCACTATAGACCCGGATGAGTGCGTGCGCAAGCGCTACTTCTGCGCGAAGTGCGCTGCCTGTCCGCCGGCCTGGAACTGCTGGACGATGTGGTCCACGAAGACCCGCACCTTGGCGGGCATGAGCTTGCGGCTGGAGTAGTAGATGCGCAGCGGCTGCGCCTCGGCGTACCAGCCGCGCAGCACGCGCACCAGGGCACCGCTGTCCAGCAGCGGCAGGGCGTGCGGCAGCGGCAGCATCGCGATGCCCATGCCCGTGGCCGCCGCGCGTGCCATCGCCTCGGGGTCGTCGAGCACCATCACGGGTCGCACATGGGCGACGAGTTCCTCGCCCTCGCCGTTCTTCAGCGCCCAGGGCACCAGCCGTCCGGTGTCCAGCGCACGGCGCATCAGGCCGCGGTGACGCGCCAGGTCCTGCGGATGCGCCGGTGCGCGGTGGGCCTTCAGGTAGTCCCGCGAAGCCACGAGCACGATGCGCACGCTGCCCAGCTCGCGCGCAATCAGCGCGTCGGTCAAGCCGATGCCGCCACCGATGGCGACATCGAAACCTTCGGCCACGAGGTCGACCTGGCGGTTGTCGAAGTGCAGGTCGGGCACCACGTCGGGGTAGCGGCGCACGAACTCGCCGAGCAACGGAACCACGTACTCACGGCCGACGGTGGGTGCGAGCGCGACCTTGAGCGTGCCGGCCGGTTTGCCCGCACCCTGGCGCAGCTCGGCCAGCGCATCGCCGATCTCGCTCCAGGGCCGTTTGACCTGTCCGTACAGCCGCTCGCCATCGCTGGTGAGCGACAGGCTGCGCGTGCTGCGCTGGAACAGCCGCACGCCCAGGCGCGCTTCCAGTTGCGCCACGCTCTTGCTCACGGCCGCCGGCGTGAGGCCCAGCCGGCGTGCCGCGGCGGAGAAGCCACCGTCATCGGCGGCAGCGATGAAGGCATCCAGGTAGCTGCGCAACTCGGCGGACATCGCGCAAGCTTATACCCTTGGTTGAAACTGGACTCGTCATTCGGCCACTACCGGAAGGAAGTGAGGTCGCCCAGACTGGCGCTCATCGACAACCCGACCTGCCAAGGAAACACCATGAGCACCCAATCCCTTCCCACCGCCCCCGCCGTCAGCAAGCCGCTGGCGGGCAAGGTCGCCTTCGTCCACGGCGGCTCGCGCGGCATCGGCGCCGCTGCGGCGCGCCGCCTGGCCCGCGACGGCGCCACCGTCGCCATCGGCTACGCCCACTCCGCCCACGCCGCCGAGGCGCTGGTGGAGGCCATCCGGGCGGCTGGCGGCAACGCCGTGGCGGTCCGGGCCGATGCCACCGACGCCGCCGGCCTGACCCAGGCGATCGACGCCGTGGCCGACCGCTTCGGCCGCCTGGACATCCTCGTCAACAGCGCGGGCGTGCTGACCTTCGCGCCGCTGGAGCAGTTCACGCTGGCGGACTTCGACCGCACGGTGGCCGTCAACGTGCGCTCCGTGTTCGTCGCCTCGCAGGCGGCGGCGCGGCACATGAAGGACGGCGGCCGCATCGTCAACATCGGCAGCACCAATGCACAGCGCATGCCGTTCGCCGGCGGTGCGCCGTATGCGATGAGCAAGGCCGCGCTGGTGGGCCTGGTGAAGGGGCTGGCGCGCGACCTCGGTCCGCGCGGCATCACCGTCAACAACGTGTCGCCCGGTCCGGTCGACACGGACATGAACCCGGCATCGGGCGACTTCGCATCGGCGCTGCACGCGATGATGGCCATTCCGCGCCACGGCAAGGCCGAGGAGATCGCCGGCATGGTGGCCTACCTCGCAGGTCCGGAGGCCGCCTTCGTCACCGGCGCGGACCTGCTGATCGACGGCGGGTTCGCGGCATAGGGCACCCGGCGCCGAGTGCGCGGCACCTGACCTACGCGCGCACCGCCTGCCGGGCGAGTTCGAGGAAGCAGGTCCGGTCCGCCTTGCTCAGGGCCCCGAGGATCTGGTCCTGAACCTCTCGCACGATCGGCAGCAAGGCCGCGCGCATGCGCTCGCCCTTGGCCGTGAGCGACAGTTCGCGGGCCCTTCGGTCACGCTCGCTCACGACGCGGCGGACCCAGCCCTTCTGCTCCAGGCGTTCGATGACGCCGCCGATGGTCGCCCGGTCGTAGGCGATCACCTCGGCGATGCGGGCCTGGTCCGAGGCAGGGTGCGCATGGATGGCGTCGAGCGCGGCGAACTGCACCGGCGTCAGGTCGAAGCCCGCAGCCAGGGTGCGCTGGACGAAGATCTGGGTGGACTGCTGATGCAGACGCCGTATGAGGTGTCCGGCCATGTCGAGCGACTCCATCACCGTGCTCCGTTCGACGCTTGAGATCTGCCACCGCGCCGACCTGCGACGCGCAAATGATAAGTATACATACGACCTTGACGCCAGATGATATGCATGGATACTATTTGGCCGTGTGCATGCACGGACGCCTCGTCCGAGGCACGGGCTGACGGAGGAGACTGGCGATGCAGTTCTACAAGGATGGCTTCCGAGGCGGAAACCCCGACGTGAAGCAGGCCGCGCCCAACCGGCGCAACCGCGGCATCCACGAGCCGCTGCCGGAGAAGGTCGACGTGCTCATCTCCGGCACAGGCCCGGCCGGCCTGTGCCTGGCTGCGCAGCTGTCGCAGTTCCCCGAGATCGAGACGATGATCGTCGAGCGCATGCCCACGAACATCATCAAGGGCAAGGCCGACGGCATCAACACGCGCACGATGGAGATGTTCCAGGCCTTCGGCTTCGCGGACAAGGTCAAGCGCGAGACCTACTGGGTCAACCAGACCGCGTTCTGGATGCCCGACCCGGGCAAGCCCGAGCACATCCGGCGCGTCGGGCGCGTGCAGGACGTGGCCGACGACAGCTCGGAGATGCCGCACATCCTGATCAACCAGGCGCGCCTGCACGAGCTGTTCCTCGAGCTGATGAAGAACTCGCCCTCGCGCCTGGAGCCCGACTACGGCTGGGAGGTGCTGGGCGTGTCCGTGGACCCGTCGACCGACGACCACCCGGTCACCGTGACGCTCAAGGACGCCACGGGCGTGAACTGGTGGGCGACGCGGACGGTGCGCGCCAACTATGTCGTCGGCTGCGACGGCGCCCACTCGGCGGTGCGCAAGTCGATCGGCGGGTCGCTGCACGGCGACGCCGCGCACCAGGCCTGGGGCGTGATGGACATCCTGGCCAACACCGACTTTCCGGACGTGCGGCAGAAGTGCCTCATCTCGTCGGCAAGCGAGGGCAACGTGCTGATCCTGCCGCGCGAGGGCGGCTACATCTTCCGCATGTACGTCGAACTGGACAAGCTCAGGCCCGATGAGAAGGCCGCCAGCCGCAAGTTCACGCAGGACGACATGATCGCCGCGGCCAACCGCATCATGCGGCCCTATTCGATCGACGTGAAGGAAGTGGTCTGGTGGTCGATCTACGACATCGGACACAGCATCACCGACCGATTCGACGACGTGGCCGAAGGGTCGGACCGGAACCCGCGCGTGTTCACGGCCGGCGACGCCTGCCACACGCACTCGCCCAAGGCCGGCCAGGGCATGAACGTCTCGATGCAGGACACCTTCAACCTGGGCTGGAAGCTGGTGCACGTGCTGCAGGGCCGCGCCGACGCCCGGCTGCTGCGCAGCTATTCCCGCGAGCGGCTGACCGAGGCCAGGCGCCTGGTCGAGACCGACCACGAATGGGCGCGGATCATGTCGGCACCCACCACGCAGGCCGAGCGCGACGGCACCGAGGAGCCGCGCATCATCCGGCAGTTCAAGGCCAACCTGGAGTTCACGGGCGGCACGGCGGTGAAGTACGACCCGTCGACGCTGTTCGACGCCGGCACGCACCAGGCGCTCGCCCGCGGCGAAGCGATCGGCCGGCGCTTCCACTCGGCCCCGGTCGTGCGGCTGGCCGACGCCAAACCGATGCAACTGGGCCACGTGGCGCAGGCCGATGCGCGCTGGCGCATCTACGCCTTCGCCGGAAGGGCCGACGGCTCGAGCCCGGGTTCGGCGATTCACGAACTCGCGGACTGGCTGGAGACCGATCCGGCATCGCCGGTGGTCCGGCACACGCGCCAGGGCGAGGACATCGATGCGGTGATCGACTTCCGTGCCGTGTTCCAGCAGACCTTCGACCAGCTGGCCTACGAGCGCATGCCGTCTCTGCTGAAGCCCAGGACCGGCCGGCTCGGGCTTCAGGACCACGAGAAGGTGTACTGCGTCGACCACAAAGGTGCCGGCGACATCTTCGAGATGCGCGGCATCAACCGGGACACCGGCTGCATGGTGGTGGTTCGGCCCGATCAGTATGTGGCGCACGTGCTGCCGCTCGGCGCGCGCAGGGAACTGGCCGCATTCTTCGAGGCGTTCCTCTGCTGAAGGCTGGCCGGGGCCGCCGCGACCCGGTGACTCAGTCCTTCGAGCGCGCGAGCGGCAGCAGCCACAGCGCGCACAGCGCGAAGCCCAGCGCCGACAGCGAAGCGAAGCCGACCGCGGTTGCCGCCGCCGGCGCGACGAACGCGACCACGCCGATGCGCAGCAGCGCGGCCCCGGCCAGCGTGGACGACAAGGCTCCGCTCATCAAGCCCTCGCGGCCGCCCCGGCCGATCAGCAGGGCCGCGCTGAACGCGCTGCACAGCAGCAGCGCCCAGGCCGCGCCGGCCACCGCCTGGCCGGTCAACAGCAGCGGCAGCGAAGGCGCGCTTCCGGCCAGCGCGTTGCCGCAGGCTGCGAGCACGGCCCCGGCCAGCATCGCACGCGCCGGCCCGATGCGGCGCGCCAGCACGCCCGCCGGCCAGAGCGCGAGGTTGAATCCGATCCAGAACACCGGCAGCAGGAACGGCAGCTCGGCGGCCGGCGCGAAGCGAAGGGCCAACGGCGCGCTGGCGACGAACGCGTGCCATTGGAAGGCCAGCGCGGCGAGCGCGCCGGCGAGCAGGAAGGCGGGCGTGGCACCCGGACCCGGCGTGGTGCCGGCCTCGCTGCGGGGCGGAAGGTCGGAAGGTCCGCGTCGCGCGAGCGCCCGTTCGGCGGCCACGATGCCGAGCGTCGCAGCCGCCAGGCTCGCCGCGGACAGCATGAAGGGCAGCGTCGGGTCCAGCACCTTCAGCCTGAGCGCCAGATAGGGCGCGACGGCGCCGGCGATGCCGAGCCCGAGCGCGTTCAGCGCCACCATCGTCGGCTGCGCCGGCTTCGCGACGTAGCGCCCCAGCAGCGTCAGCGGCGGCGCGCGCAGCGCCGAAGAGGTGATGGCCCACACCAGCGTGAGCGCGACGAAGAGCATGGGCGAAGCCACGTGCGGCAAGGCCACGAACGCCAGCGCAGACAGCAGCGTGGCCACCAGCACGGCCGAGCCGATGCGTCCCAGCACACGCGCCGCACGGTCGCTGGCCAGGCCCACGGCCAGGTCGGTGACGAGGAACACCAGCTGGTCGGCCATCAGCAGCCACGGCACCCACGTCGAATCCAGCCCCACGGCCTTTGCGAGCTGCGGCAGGTAGATCACGTAGACCACCCAGCCGAGCGCGAACAGGAACTGCACCGCGGCCAGGTACAGCCCGATGGCGGTGGGCGCCCGTGGACGCTGGGCGGCCCTGTTCGTCAGCGCGGCAGCGGCGGCGGCGACGACGACCCGGTGGCCGCTTGCCACGTCACTCGACAGTGACCGACTTCGCCAGGTTGCGCGGCTTGTCGACGTCGGTGCCGCGCGCACACGCCGTGTGGTACGCCAGCAGCTGCAGCGGGACGACGTGCAGGATGGGCGACAGCGCGCCGTAGTGCTCGGGCATGCGGATCACGTGCACGCCGGCTTCGCTGTCGATGTGCGTGTCGTCATCGGCGAACACGAAGAGCTGGCCGCCGCGGGCGCGCACTTCCTGCATGTTGCTCTTGAGCTTCTCCAGCAGCGCGTCGTTCGGCGCCACCGTCACCACCGGCATCTGGTCGGTGACGAGCGCCAGCGGCCCGTGCTTCAGCTCGCCGGCGGGGTAGGCCTCGGCGTGGATGTAGCTGATCTCCTTGAGCTTCAGCGCACCCTCGAGCGCGATCGGGTAGTGCAGGCCGCGGCCCAGGAACAGCGCGTTCTCCTTGCGCGCGAAGTCCTCGCTCCACGCAATGATCTGCGGCTCCAGCGCCAGCACGGCCTGCAGCGCCACCGGCAGGTGGCGCAGCGCCTTCAGCTCCGCCGCTTCGCGCTCTTCGCTCAGGCGCCCGCGCACCTGCGCCAGCGCCAGCGTCAGCAGGTACAGGCCCGCCAGCTGCGTGGTGAAGGCCTTGGTGCTGGCCACGCCGATCTCGGCGCCGGCACGCGTGATGTAGGCCAGCTCGCACTCGCGCACCATCGCGCTGGTGGACACGTTGCAGATGGTCAGCGTGTGCTTCATGCCCAGGCTGCGCGCATGCTTCAGCGCGGCCAGCGTGTCGGCGGTCTCGCCGCTCTGGCTGATGGTGACCACCAGCGTCTTCGGGTCGGGCACGCTGTCGCGGTAGCGGTACTCGCTGGCCACTTCCACCGTGGTGGGTATGCCGGCGATGCTCTCCAGCCAGTAGCGCGCGGTGCTGCCGCTGTAGAAGCTGGTGCCGCAGGCCAGGATCAGCACGCGGTCCACGTCCTTGAAGATCTTGTAGGCGCCGTCGCCGAACAGTTCGGGGCTGATGCCTTCCACGCCTTCGAGCGTGTCCGACAACGCGCGCGGCTGCTCGAAGATCTCCTTCTGCATGTAGTGCCGGTAGGGTCCGAGTTCGGCCGCGCCGCTGTGCGCGCGCACGGTGCGCACCTCGCGGTGCACGCGCTCGTAGCGGCCGTTGGCGCCGACGGCGCTGATCCACACCTTGCCGCCCATCTGCATGTCGACCACGTCGCCTTCTTCCAGGTAGACGATCTGGTCGGTGACGCCGGCCAGCGCCATCGCGTCGCTGGCGAGGAAGTTCTCGCCCACCGCGGCGTCGCCCTTGCCCAGCACCAGCGGCGAACCCTGGCGGGCACCCACCACGCGCTGCGGCTCGTCGCGGCAGAACACGGCGATGGCGTACGCGCCGCGCAGGCGCGGCAGCGCGCGCTGCACGGCGTCGAGCAGGTCGCCGTCGTAGAGGCTGTGCACCAGGTGCGCGATGACCTCGGTGTCGGTCTGGCTCGCGAAGACGTAGCCGCGCTCCTTCAGCTCGGCGCGCAGCTCGTCGTGGTTCTCGATGATGCCGTTGTGGACCAGCGCGATCTTGGAGGCGTTGGCCCCGCTGGCCGGCACGCCCTTGCCCGACGAGAAGTGCGGGTGCGCGTTGTGCACCGCCGGCGCACCGTGCGTGGCCCAGCGCGTGTGGGCGATGCCGGTGCCGGCCGAGACGCCTTCGCTGGCGACGTTGGCCTGCAGCTCGGCCACGCGCGAGGTGCTGCGCGCCCGGCGCAGCTCGCCGCCCTGGTGCACCGCGACACCGCAGCTGTCGTAGCCGCGGTACTCCAACCGCTTCAGGCCTTCGAGAAGGATGGGGACGATGTTGCGCGTGCTGACTGCGCCGACGATGCCGCACATGGTGTTGTTCGCTTCCTGAAAAGGTGGTGGGCCGCTGGGGTAGCGGATGCTAGGCACGAGTGATTGGCGGTTTCAATCAAAATTCGGCTGAAATTGGCGAACAGATGCCAGACATCAGATCACAGGAAGGAAATCGCCATCTTGCGTCCTGATTCGGCGGATACTTTCATCAATGGATCTCGACGCCACCGACCTCCGCCTGCTGGACCTGTTGCAGACCGACGCCTCGCTGTCGAACCAGGAACTCGCCGAGCGCGCGCTCACCTCGCCCGCCACGGCCTTGCGCCGCGTGCGCCGAATGGTGGACGAAGGGCTGATCGAGCGCCGTGTCGCATTGCTCAATCCACACGCGCTTCCAGCGGGATTGACGGCGCTGGTGGAGATCACGCTGGACCGCCAGGGCGCCGAGCACCTGGACGCCTTCGAAACCCGCGCCGTGGCCGAGGCCGCCGTGCAGCAGTGCTGGCGCGTCGCGCCGGGGCCGGACTTCGTGCTGGTGCTGCACGTGGCCGACATGCCGGCCTACCACGCGCTGGTGCAGCGCCTCTTCACGCAGGACGCCAACGTGCGCAACGTGAAGGCCTTCTTCAGCGTCAAGCGGGCCAAGTTCGACCCGCGGCTGACGGGGCCGGCTATGACTTCAGGATCGCCAGGCCCTTGAGGTACTCGCCCTCGGGGAACACCAGGGTGGTCGGGTGGTCGCAGGCGCCTTCCAGGCGCTGCAGGATCGCGCCGTCCACGCCGGCGTCCAGCGCCGCGCCGGCCACGATCTTGTGGAACAGCTCCGGGCCTACGCCGCCCGAGCAGCTGAAGGTCAGCAGCAGCCCGCCCGGCTGCAGCAGCTTCAGCGCGAGCCGGTTGATGTCCTTGTAGGCACGCGCCGCGCGCTCGGCGTGCGAGGCGGTGGGCGCGAACTTGGGCGGGTCGAGCACGATGGCGTCGAAGCGCTCGCCGGCCTTCAGCGCGTCGCGCAGGTATTGGTTCACATCGGCGTCCAGCGCGGTGCTGCGGGCGGCGTCGAAGCCGTTGCGCTGCACGTGCGCCTGCACGCGCTCCAGCGCCGGCGCCGACGAATCCACGCTCACCACCTCGGCCGCGCCGCCGGCGAGTGCTGCCACCGTGAAACCGCCGGTGTAGCAGTAGCAGTTCAGCACGCGCTGCAGGCCGTAGTGCTTCACCCAGCGCGCCAGCAGCGCGCGGTTGTCGCGCTGGTCCAGGTAGAAGCCGGTCTTGTGGCCGGTAGCCAGGTCCAGCGTCAGCGTCCAGTCGTGTTCGGTGATCGAAAGCTCGGTGCTGCCTTCGCCGCGCAGCCAGCCGGTGGCCGGCGGCAGGCCTTCGAGGCCGCGCACGCCGGAGTCGGAGCGTTCGTACAGGCGCGACGCACCACTCACTTTCAGCAGCAGCTCGGCGAGCACGTCCTTCCAGCGCTCGGTGCCGGCCGACAGGAACTGCGCGCACAGCGTGTCGCCGTAGCGGTCGACGATGAGCCCCGGAAGCCCGTCGGCCTCGCCGTGCACCAGGCGCACGCCGCTGCTGGCGATGGGCAGGCGCGCACGCAGCGCCACGGCGCGTGCGAGGCGGCGCTCGAAGAACGCGGCGTCGATGCGCTCGCTCTCCTCGAACGACCAGGCGCGCACCCGGATCATCGAGGTGCCGCTGAAGGCGCCCCACGCCAGGAACTTGCCACTCGCATCCTCCAGCCGCACCGTCTCGCCCGGGTCGGCCTTGCCCTTGGCGACGCTGCCTTCGAAGACCCAGGGGTGGCGGCGCAGCAGCGAGCGCTCCTTGCCTTCGCGCAGGCGGATCGATTTCATGGCGGCGATTGTCTCAGCCGCCGCGGCGCCGTCACGGCGCCTTGCGCCGCGCCCGCGGATGTGCCGCGTCGTAGACCTTCGCCAGGTGCTGCAGGTCGAGCTTCGTGTAGACCTGCGTGGTGCTGATGCTGGCGTGGCCCAGCAGCTCCTGCACCGCACGCAGGTCGCCGCTGCTCTGCAGCACGTGGCTGGCGAAGCTGTGGCGCAGCATGTGCGGGTGCACGCGCGTCGGCAGGCCCGCCTGCTGGGCCTGCGCCTGCAGCCGGTTGCGCAGCTGGTTGGCCGTGAGGCGCGTGCCGCGGCGGCTGACGAAGAGCGCCGGCTCGCCGGCGTCGGCCAGCGCCGGCCGCTGCGCCAGCCAGGCGCGCAGCGCCTCCAGCGCAGGCCCGCCCACCGGCACGCTGCGGCGCTTGCTGCCCTTGCCGAGCACGTGCGCGGTGGCGTCGGCGATGTCGACCCAGCCGCGCGCGTCGGCACCGGCCACCAGGTCCAGCCCGAGGATCTCGCCGATGCGCAGGCCGCTGCCGTACAGCAACTCGCCGATCGCGCGGTCGCGCGCGGCCAGCGCGGGGTCGGTGTGCTGCGTCTCGTGCTGCGCGAGCGCCACCGCCTGTTCGACCGACAGCGCCTTGGGCAGCGGCTTCGGCGCCTTCGGCGGCCGCAGGCCTTCCACCGGGTTCACGGCCACCGCGCCCTGCCGGCCCCACCAGCGGTAGAGCCCGCGCCAGGCCGCCAGCGCGATGGCGATGCTGCGCGGTGCCAGGCCCTTCAGGCGCAGCTGCGCCACCCAGCCGCGCACGTGGTGCGGCTGCGCGCGGCGCAGCTCGACCTTCGGTGCCTCGGCGAAAGCCTGCAGCCGCAGCAGCGCCTCTCGGTACATCGCCAGCGTGCGCTCGGCCAGGCGCCGCTCCACCCGCAGGTGGGTCAGGAAGGCCTCCAGGTCGGCCGTCAGCGCTGGGATCGACGGGCCGTTCACTTCTGCCGCTAGCCCGCGAGCGGGCGCAGGCGCGAGAGCGCCGCCGAGGAGACGTCGCCGATGCGCATCAGGAACTCGGTGCCCATCTCCGCGGCATAGCGCGTGGGGTCGGGCGAGCCCAGCACCAGCAGGCCGAAGCTCGTGTCGCCATGGCGCAGCGGGATCATCGCCATCGACATCACCGCGGCCGGGTCTTCCAGCCACTCGCTGGCCTCGAAGCCGGCGTTCACGCCGCAGTAGGGCACCGTGAGGCTGGCCGCGAAGCTCCTCACGTCGTCGCTGGCCGGATCGGCGTAGACGGCACCGTTGTGCGACTCGTCCACGCCCCAGAGGCGGATCGCCGCCTGCGGGATCAGGAACTCGTGCTTCAGCGAAGCCACCATGCGGGCCGGCAGGTCGCCCGGGTTCGTCGTCAGCAGGATGCTGCGCGTGTAGCGGTGCAGCCGGTCGGCGATGGCCAGGTTCTCCTGGCCGTGCCGGATCATCTCGACGATCTTGAGCTCCAGGCCCTTGATGCGCTCGCGCAGCATCTCCATCTGCCGCTCCTGCAGCGAGACGGCACGCTGCCCGTGCGGACTGGTGAGCTGGATCGCGCTCAGCAGTTCGGCGTGGCGCTCGAAGAAGCCCGGCGTGTTCGCCAGGTAGTTGGCGATGTCGGTCTCGGTGATTCCTTGGATCGTCACAGTTCGATTTCCCCGTGGTAGACGGTCTCGGCCGGGCCGGTCATCAGCACGCTGGCGTCGTCGGCCGGCCACTCGATCAGCAGGTCGCCGCCGCGCGCATGCACCTCGACACGCCGGTCCAGCCGGCCCAGCCGAATGCCGGCCACCACCGCCGCGCAGGCGCCGGTGCCGCAGGCCAGCGTCTCGCCGGCGCCGCGTTCGTGCACGCGGATGCGCGCCTCGCGGCGCGAGACGATCTGCAGGAAGCCGGCGTTGACATGGCGCGGGAAGTGCGCGTGCGTCTCGACACGCGGGCCGAGCGTCGGGACGGGCGCGGTGTCCACGTTCCCGACGAAGCTCACCGCATGCGGGTTGCCCATCGACAGCACGGCCCACTCGGCGCCCTCGATCAGCCACAGCTCGAAGCCGCCCTCGCGGCGCGGCTGCAGGCCCTTCGGATCGAATGGGATGCGCGCGTGCTCGAACAGCGGCCGGTTCATGTCCACCGTGACACGACCATCGTCGCGCAGGTGCAGCTCCAGCACGTTGTTGACGGTTTCCACCTTCACCGATCGCTGCCGCGTGAGCCCGCGCTCGTGCACGAAGCGCACGAAGCAACGCGCACCGTTGCCGCAGTGCTCGACCTCGTCGCCGCTGTTGTTGTAGATGCGGTAGCGGAAGTCGATGCCGGGCGTGGTGCTGCGCTCGACGATCAGGATCTGGTCGGCACCGACGCCGAAGCGGCGGTCGCCCAGGCGCTGCGCCTGGGCCGGCGTCAGTTCCAGGGGCGCGCGCGTGGCGTCGAGCACGACGAAGTCGTTGCCCGCGCCCTGCATCTTGGTGAACGGCAGCCGCATCGCGCGATTATCCCGCGCCGCCGCCCCTTCCCGAGCAACTCGCGCGCCAGCTCGTCAGTAGATCGGTTCTGCACCGGGCGGCCGCGTCTTGAAGCGCTTGTGCACCCACAGGTACTGCGCCGGCATCGTGCGGATCTGCTCTTCGACGAAGCGGTTCATCGCGGCGGCGTCGGCCTCGGCGTCGTCGCTGGGCCAGCGGGTCCACGCCGGCATGAACCGCACGCGATAGCCCTGCCCGCCGGGCAGCATCTCGGCCACCAGCGGCTGCACCACCATGTCGAGCGACTTCGCCATGCGCGACGGCGCCAGCAGCGTGGCCGCCGGCTGGCCGAAGAAGGGCACGAAGGCGGCGTCGCGCAGGCCGAAGTCCATGTCGCTGGCGTTGAAGAAGGCCACGCCCTTCTTGATCGCACGCACCACGGGCATCGCGCCCTGCTGGCGGTTGAACAGCAGCGCCTTGCCGAAGCGCGCGCGGCCCTTGTGGAAGGCGGCGTCGAGCACCGGGTTGCTCTGCGCGGTGTAGATGTCGCAGCCGGTCTTCTCCTGGAACAGCTGGGTCGCGGCGCCGGCGATCTCCAGGCCGACGAAGTGCGGCACGAACCACATCACGGCGCGCGGGCTGTTCTCGGCCAGCCGGACATCGCCCTCGACGTGGATCAGGCGCCGCAGCCGCGCAGCCGAGGCGTACCAGAGCAGGCCGCGCTCGAGCAGGCTGCGGCCCGTCCATTCGAAGTGCTCGCGCACCAGGCGCCGGCGCTCGGCCTCGGGCAACTCGGGCAGGCACAGCGCCACGTTGGCCAGCGCCACCTCGCGGCGGGCGTGGCCGAAGCGATGCAGCAGCCGGCCCAGCCCGCGGCCCAGCAGCGCCAGCAGCGGCAGCGGCAGCCAGTGCAGCAACCACACCAGCCCCAGCAGGAGACGGGCACCCAGCGCGCTCACGGCGCCTCCGCCTGCACCTGGCGCGGCTGCTTGTAGCGGTTGTAGGCCCACAGGTACTGCGAGGGCTTCTCCAGGATCACCGCTTCCATGCTGCGGTTCATCGCCAGCGCCGCGGCGGTCTCGTCGTCGCCCTCGGGCAGCGGCACCGGCAGCGGCCGGGCATGCACGACGTAGCCGCCGCCCCGCGGCAGGCGCTCGGTCCACAGCACCACCGGCGCGGCGCCGGTCTGCCGGATCAGGCGCGCCGCCAGCGTCATCGTGTAGGCGGGCTGCCCGAAGAACGGCGCCCACACGCCCATGCCGCCGGGTGGCACCTGGTCCGGCAGGATGCCCACGCTCTCGCCGCGCCGCAGCGCGCGGATCAGCTGGCGCACGCCGGCCAGGTTGGCCGGCGCCGTGGCCAGCCCGGGCCGTGCGCGCGCGGTCTCCTCGAGCTCGCGCAGCCAGGCCTGGCGCGCCGGGCGGTAGAGCGCGGTCATCGGCTGCCGCTCGCCGAAGCGTTCGACATAGGCCTGCGCGCTGGTCTCGAAGCTGCCCATGTGGGGCGTCAGCACCACCAGGCCCCGGCCGCGCGCCAGCAGTTCCTCGACCAGCTCGACGCCATCCCAGCGCACCGGATCGGCTATCGGTTCGGCGGCCGGCCGCAGCCACAGCCGCGGCAGTTCGGCGACGAGCTTGCCGGCATCGGCGATGGCCGCGCGGCGGTCTGCGGCACCGATGCCGGCCAGCGCGGCGTTCTCCTTGAAATGGCGCCGGTAGCCGGGCGACAGCGCGTAGGCCAGCCAGCCCAGCGCGGCGCCGAGGGCGTGCAAATGCCGCAGCGAGCGCCGTGACAGCCAGGGAAGCAGGGGAGACATCGTTCGTATAATTCGCGCGTCGCCGAGTTAACAGGACAACTTGCGGGGCGACTTCGGCGCTGAAGCATAGCCAAGGGCGTGGTCGGCGCCGCCGGGGAAGGTGCCCACCGTGGCGCCGCCCAAACAAACCCGCTAAAGCGTTCGCCGCGGCTCCAGTTCACTGACCGGCGACGACGCAGTCAGTGCAACCTTCCAGGAGTCTCTCTACCGTGGCGAACGATTTCCTCTTCACTTCTGAATCCGTGTCCGAGGGCCATCCCGACAAGGTGGCCGACCAGATCAGCGACGCCATCCTCGACGCGATCTTCAAGCAGGACCCGCGCAGCCGCGTCGCCGCCGAGACCCTGTGCAACACGGGCCTGGTGGTGCTGGCCGGCGAGATCACCACCAACGCCCACGTCGACTACATCCAGGTCGCGCGCGACACCATCAAGCGCATCGGCTACGACAACACCGAGTACGGCATCGACTACAAGGGCTGCGCGGTGATGGTCTGCTACGACAAGCAGTCCAACGACATCGCCCAGGGCGTGGACCACGCCAGCGACGATCACCTCAACACCGGTGCCGGCGACCAGGGCCTGATGTTCGGCTACGCCTGCGACGAGACGCCGGTGCTGATGCCCGCGCCCATCTACTACGCGCACCGCCTGGTGGAGCGCCAGGCCCAGCTGCGCAAGGACGGCCGCCTGCCCTTCCTGCGCCCCGACGCGAAGAGCCAGGTGACGATGCGCTACGTCGACGGCAAGCCGCATTCGATCGACACCGTGGTGCTGTCCACCCAGCACGCGCCCGAGTACTCCCTGGGCAACCGCATGACGGACGCCTTCTACGAGGCGGTGCGCGAAGAGATCATCAAGCCGGTGCTGCCGGCCGAGTTCCTGACCAAGGAAACGAAGTACCTGATCAACCCGACCGGCCGCTTCGTCGTCGGCGGCCCGCAGGGCGACTGCGGCCTCACCGGCCGCAAGATCATCGTCGACACCTACGGCGGCGCCTGCCCGCACGGCGGCGGCGCGTTCTCGGGCAAGGACCCCTCCAAGGTCGACCGTTCGGCCGCCTACGCCGCGCGCTACGTCGCCAAGAACGTGGTCGCCGCCGGCCTGGCCAAGCAGTGTCAGGTGCAGGTGGCCTACGCCATCGGCGTCGCCAAGCCGATGAACATCACGGTCTACACCGAAGGCACCGGCAAGCTGTCGGACGACAGGCTGTCGGCCATCGTCGCCGAGGTGTTCGACCTGCGCCCGAAGGGCATCATCCAGATGCTCGACCTGCTGCGCCCGATCTACGAGAAGACCGCCGCCTACGGCCACTTCGGCCGCGAGGAGCCGGAGTTCAGCTGGGAGCGCACGGACAAGGTCGCCGCGCTGAAGGCCGCCGCCGGCATCTGACGCCCCGCACTCCAGCCCGGGCCGGCCCTGCGTGCCGGCCCTTTCGTTTTCTCAAGCGACGAACATGCTTTCGCGCCCCAACCTGCGCTGGCAGCTGACGCTGCCCTACGTCCTGCTCGTGCTGGCACTGGCCGGCGTGCTGGGCCTGCTGTCGTACCGCGCGGGGCAGGACGCCGTGGACAACCTCAGCGGCCAGCTGCTGGTGGAGACCGTCAACCGCATCGCGCAGGCGGTGGACCGCCACGTCTCCGGCTCGGCCGCGGTGCTGGAGTCGGCCTTCCCGAAGGGCGTGGCGGCGCCGGCGTCGCTGCAGGACGAACTGCCCGCGCTGCGCACGCGCTTCTGGCTCGCCACCTCGGTCCATCTCGACCCCAACAACTACGCCTACTTCGGCGACCGCCAGGGCCGCTTCTTCGGCCTGTGGCGCTACACCGAGAGCGAGGCCGAGCTGCGGCTGCGCCTGGCCGGAAGCGGCCCGCGCACCATCTACCGCTTCAGCGGCATCGCCGGCGAGCTGCAGGCCCCGGCGCCCGAAGAGCGCATCTTCGACCCGCGCGAGCGCCCCTGGTTTCGCGCCGCGCAGGGCAGCGCCACGCCCACGTGGACCTCGGTCTACATCGACTTCAAGACCAGCGAACTCGTCGCCACGCGCGCGCGCCGCGTCAACAACGCCGCCGGCGAGTTCGAGGGCGTGGTGGCCACCGACCTGTCGCTGCAGCAGGTCAATGCCTTCCTGAAGCGGCTGAAGCTCAGCGAGAACGGCGTGGCGATGGTGGTGGAGGCCGACGGCAACGTCATCGGCGTCTCGCGCGGCCCGCACCTGAAGACCGGCGTCGGCGGCGCCAACGCGCGCCTCAACGCCGCCGAGAGCCAGGACCCGCTGGTGGTGGCCACCTACAAGACCGTGCGCCAGGGGCTGGCGACGATGGGCGCACGGCCGCTCACCAGCGTCTTCACGGCCGACGACGGCCAGCGCGTGCAGGTGGGCTCTGCACGGCTGCGCGACGACGCCGGGCTCGACTGGCTGATCATGGTGGCGGTGCCGCGGCACGACTTCCTGCACCAGATCGAGGACAACTTCGTCACCACCGCCTGGCTCGGCGTCGCCGCCGCGGTGGCGGTGGTGCTGATCGGCATGGCGGTGCTGCACAACGTGGCCGGGGTGCTGCGCGGCCTGGCCACGGCGGCGCGGCGCCTGGGCACCGGCGAGCCGGGCGCGCCGCTGCCAACCGGGCGCAAGGACGAGCTGGGCGACCTGGCGCGGGCCTTCGCCGAGATGCAGGACCGGCTGCTGACCGATCCGCTCACCGGTTTGTCGAACCGCGAGGCGGTGCTGCGCCGCATCGAGGAGCGCATCGTGAGCGCGCGGCGGCGCGGCGACAGCCGGCCCTTCGTCGTGATGTTCGCGGACCTGAACCGCTTCAAGCAGATCAACGACCGCCACGGCCACGACGTGGGCGACGCGGTGCTGCGCGAGCTGGCGCAGCGCCTGCGCGCCGGCGTGCGCGGCAACGACCTGGTGGCGCGCTACGCCGGCGACGAGTTCGTGATCCTGCTCGAGTCGGTGGAGTCGCGGCGCGATGCCGAGGCGGTGCGCCAGCACCTGCAGGACGCGTTGCGCCAGCCGCTGCAGTCGCTGCAGGGGCTGGATGCCGAGGAACTGCTGGCCGGTGCGTCGTTCGGCATGGCCGTCTACCCCGAGGACGGCCAGCACGTCGAGTCGCTGCTCAAGCGCGCCGACGCCGACATGTACCGGCAGAAGGGCGCGGGCTGACCCGCACCCGCGGGGCTACCCGGCCATCGCGCCGATGGCCTCGAGCGCCGCGTTCAGCTGCGTCTCGATCTCGCCGATGGAAGCCGGCGGCACGCCGGTGCCCGCGATCGCGGCGCGCAGCGGCGCGTCGAAGGCCACCGGGCCCGTGCCCTGCAGCGGCACCGCGATGCCGGCGACGCTGGCCGAGCGCGTCATCGGGCTCTGCGCCAGGTCGACGTTCAGGCTCAGCGGCACCGTCTTCACCTCCTTGGTGGCGATGAAGGCGAACTGCCCGCCGGCAGGGTCGCTGCGGATCGAGAAGTTCAGCGCCTTGAGCTTCTGCTGCACGGTGTAGAGCTTGCGCGCGGTGTCCACGGTCTTGCCCGGTGCGACGGTGCCGACCACCGGCGCCCAGGCGTTGACGGTGGTGCAGCCGCCGAACAGCGGCAGCGCCAGCGCGGTGGACGCGCAGAACAGGACGGTCCGCACGCGGCGGGCTGTGGTGTGCATGGAAATCCTCCCTGAGATGGCCCGGTCTTGGCGGGCGCAGGTTAGCCAGCCGTCGCCCCACCGGCAACCGTCCGGAAGGGGAGGCTGCACGCGTTGCGGCACAGGGCTTTGCGCGATCATTCGGTGCGATGCCCGCTCCGTCCGCCTGCACCTACTGCCAAGCCCCGCTGGCGCTGCCGCAGCAGCGCGACGGCCACTGCGGCGCCGCCGGCTGCCGGCACCGCGCCAAGGAGGCGCGCTGGGCGCGGCTGGGCCGCGAGCTGGGTGTCGCGGCGCTGCGCGACGCCGGCGCGAAGCTGCCGCCCGGCCGGCAGCCGCTGCTGCTGTGGCTGCGCGATGCCCAGGGCCGCCTCGCGCCGGTACCGGCCGCCCGGCGCGAGGCACACCGCGCGCACCTGCAGGCGCTGGCGGACGCTGCGGCGGCCGGGCTGCCGCCGCCGCTGGCCGAACCGGCGCCGTCGACCGCCGCCGCGCAGGAAGGCCGCCTGTGCGGCCAATGCCGCGGGCGCTGCTGTGCCCAGGGCGCGCCCACGCATGCCTTCACCACGCTGCCGCAGCTCGTGCGCTGGCAGCAACGCGCGGCGGGCCGCACGCTGCAGGATGCGGTGGACTGGTACGTCGCCCAGGTGCCGCCGCGCCACACGCGGCACGGCTGCGTCTACCAGGGCCCGCGCGGCTGCGTGCTGCCGCGCGAGGACCGCGCCGACATCTGCAACAGCTACGCCTGCGACCCGCTGCGCGAGATGCAGCAGGCCCTGCAGGACGAGCCCGATGCCGCCTTCGTGGCCGTCACGCTGGCCGGCGACACGGTGGTGCGGCGCGGCGTGGTCACCGCGACGGCGACGCGGCGGCTCTAGCCAGCCCGTTCAGGCCACGGCGTCGCGCACCAGGCGCTCGGCCAGCTGCAGCAGCTCGCGGTGCACCGGGTTGCGCTGCTGGAAGCTCTCGTGGAACGCCGGGTCGAGGTGCTCGTGCATGTTGCGCAGCAGCTCATCGGCGCCGCGCTGCGCCGTGTGCGCGGCCAGCGCGGTGTCGCCGGTGGCCTGGGCGCAGCGGGCGAGCGTGAGCCACACCTCGGCCGGCGCCATGTCCACCGGCAGCAGCGCCTGCAGCCAGTCGCCCGCGCGCTGCGCGTGGCGCAGCGCCTCGGCGGGACGCTGCAGCGCCAGCAGCGCCTGGGCCTGGCGCACCTCCACCGGCAACGCGGCGGCGGCGTTGTCGCGCAGCGCCGGGTCCTGCGCCAGCGCCTGCGTCAACGCCAGCGACTCCTCGGGCGGCAGCACCTGGGCCATGGCCAGGCGCACGCGCCGGCGCATGCGGCGCTCCTCGGCCGCCTGCAGCGCCTGCTCGGCCGCCTGCAGCAGCGCCAGCGGGTCCTGCCCCAGCAGCAGGGCCAGCCGTGTCTGCACCACCGCGAAGAGCGCGATATCGAGCGGTTGCGACGCGGACACCGCCAGGCCGCGGTCGATGGCCTCGCGCGCCAGGTTCGGCCGGCCCAGGTCGAGCCAGATGCCGGCGCGCACGCGGTGCAGCTCGTGCTCGCGCTTGTTGGGCTGCTCGCGCAGCAGTTCCTCGGCGCGGTCCAGGTGCGTCACGGCGTCGCGCCAGCGGCCCAGCGTGCGCGCGTTCGAGCCGAGCCGGATCGCCAGGTTGATCTCGGCCACCGCGGCCGAGCCCTGCACCAGCCGCGCCGCCGCCAGGCATTGCTCGCGCGCCAGCGCGGCCTGGCCGCGCTCCTCGAGCGAGGTGCCGAGGTTGTTGATCACGCGTGCGCGCACCAGCGGGTCGGCCTGGCGCTCGGCCGATTCCTGCATCAGCGTGATCGCGCCCAGGTGGTCGTCCAGGTCCTGCAGCAGCAGGCCCAGGTTGTTCAGCACCGCCGGCAGGTCGCCGGTCTCCGGCACCTGGCGGGCGTAGGCCAGCGCCTGTTCGAACAGCGGGCGCGCCTCGGCGGTGCGGCCGGCGCGGCGCAGCACGGTGGCGTGCATGTTCAGCAGCGCGATGCGCGGCTGCGGTGGCGCATCGGGCGGCAGCGCGGCCAGGCCCTTGGCCAGCGCATCGGCGGCAGCCTCGGGCTCGCCGCGCACGTGGTGCATGGTGGCGCGCGCCTCCCAGGCCTGCGCGCGCTGCTCGCCGGTGCGCGCCAGCGCGTGCATGCGGGCGATGGCGGCGGCCAGCGGCGGACCGCTGGTCTCCGAACGCACCAGCAGCACGGCCTCGATCGCGGCATTGAACGCGGCCTGGTGGTCGCCTTCGGCGTGGCGCAGCTCGGCCAGCTGGCCCCACATGCGCGCGGCCTCGTGGGGCTCCAGCGCACGCGCCGCGTCGCGCGCGGCGCGTTCGAGCAGCGGCGCGGCGCGGCCGGGCTGGCCGGCATCCAGCCAGTGGTGCGCCACGCGCGCCGGCGCGGCGCGGCCTTCGGTCTCCAGGTGCGCGGCGATCTCGCCGTGCAGCTGGCGCGCGATGGCGGCCGGCACCGAACCGAGCGCGGCGTCCTGGATCAGGTCGTGCACGAAGGCGTTGTCGCGCAGGATCTGCGCCTGCTCCAGCTCGGCCCAGGCGTCGGCCAGCGCCAGCGCCGGCACGCCCAGCACCCGGCTGGCCAGCGGCGCGTTGAAGTCCTGCCCGGCCACCGCGGCGCAGCGCGCCAGCGCCAGCGCCTGCGTCGACAGCTGCCCCAGCCGCCGCTCCACCAGCCGCAGCACCGACGAAGGCCGCGGCAGCAGCCCGCCTTCGGACAGCGCGACGCCGTGCACCGGCGGCCGCGGCGCCACCAGCGAGCCCGCTTCGCTGCGGGCCGCCAGCCGTTCGTCGACCCAGGCCTGCTTCAGCGTCTCCAGCACGTACAGCGGGTTGCCGCCGGTGCGCGCCAGCAGGCCCGGCGCCAGCCGCTCGCCGCTGACGCCGGGCAGTTCGAGCGAATCGACCAGCGCCGCCAGCGCCTGCAGGCTCAGCGGCGCCAGGCGCACGCTGGCGAGCCGCGCCTGTTCGAGCAGGCCTTCGTTGAGCACGTGCAGCGCCGTGCCGGCCTCGGCCGGGCGGTAGGCCAGCGCCCAGCGGCGGTGGCCGTCGTCCTCCTCCAGCAGCGCGTGCAGCAGCTGCAGGCTGGCGGCGTCGGCGAAGTGCAGGTCGTCCAGCGCCAGCGCCGGCAGGTCGGCGATGCCGGCCAGCACCGAGGCCACCGCGCGGTGCAGCTGCAGCCGCTGGCCGGCTGCGACCGGGGCGCCGGCTTCGGCCCACTCGGGCAGCACGCGCGCGATCTCGCGCCGTGCCGGCGCCGCCAGCGCCTGCGGCGCGCGTTCGGCCACCGCGCGCAGCAGCCGCGCCAGCGTGGACAGCGGCACGCCCGAGTCGCCCGGCCGCGCCGCCACCGACAGCGAGCCCGCCGGCAGCACGTGCTGCAGCAGGCGGCTCTTGCCCATGCCGGCCTCGCCCACCAGCGCCACCACGTGGCCTTGCGCCCAGGCGTCGTCCAGCGCGCGCAGCTCGGCCTCGCGGCCCACCAACCGCGGCGGCCGCAGCACCGAGGCCGGCAGCGCCGGGGCGTGGCGGCGCGGGCGCTCGGCCGGCGCCGCGGCGGCGGTCTCCACCAGCCGCAGCAGCGCCACCGTCTCGGGCGACGGCGGCACGCCGAGTTCGTCCTTCAGCGTGCGCTCGCAGCGGTCGAAGGCCTGCAGCGCGGCGCTGCGGTCGCCGCGCAGGTAGTGCAGGCGGATCAGGCGCCGGTGCGCCTCTTCGCTCAGCGGCGCCAGCGCCAGCCACTCCTGGGCATGCGCCAGCGCCTCGGGCCAGGCGCCGGCCTGCTCGGCGGCTTCGCTGAGCTCCTGCAGCGAGCGCAGCGTGCGCTCGCGGCGACGGCGGCGCTGCTGCTCGAGCCAGGCGTCGAACTCGCCGCCGATGGCCGGCGCCTCGTCGCCGAGCACGCGGTCGGAATCCTCCAGGTCGTGTTCGACGCCGTCCGCCAGCGCCAGCGTGACGCTGCCCACCGCCAGGTCGACGCCGCACTGGCGGCGCAGCTTGAACAGGCGCTGGCGCAGCGAGTTGCGCGCCGCCTCCACGTCGCTGGCCGGCCACAGCAGCGCGGCGATGCGGGCCCGCGGCGTCGGCCCTTCCAGCGCCAGCCAGGCCAGCAGCGCGCCGTCCAGCGGCGCCAGCGGCTGCGCGGCGCCACCCAGCTGCAGCGTGGGCGCGCCGGCCAGGCTCAGGCGCGGCATCAGCAGGGCGGGTGCGGGGTCGGTGGCGGGCACGGCGCGGCCAGCATAGCGGCCCGTCGTTATCCGCGCGTTAGCGGTGCCGGCGCTGCGATTCGCCGCCTTCGCTCCGCTACGCTCACGCCCATGACCGCCCTCACCCTCGAGCACCTGCGGCGCTACGCCATCGCCCGCAGCCTGTTCAGGCCGACCACGCTGCCGCGCGCCATCGAGCGCCTGGGTTTCGTGCAGGCCGACCCGATCCGCGCCCCGGCGCGCGCGCAGGACCTGACGCTGCGCCACCGCGTCGCCGACTACCGCGCCGGCCAGCTGGAGGCGCGCTACCCGCGGCTGGCGGTGGAGGAGGACTTCTTCGTCAACTACGGCTTCCTGCCGCGCGCCACGCAGGCGCTGATGCACCCGCGCACGGCACGCACGGCCTGGACGAAGGCGCGCTGGGCGCAGGCGCACGAGGTGCTGGCCTTCGTGCGCGAACGCGGCGTGGTGCATCCGCGCGAGGTCGACGCCCACTTCGCGCACGGCAAGGTGAAGAACTGGTTCGGCGGCTCCAGCAACGCCAGCACGCAGCTGCTGGACGGCATGCACTACCGCGGCCTCGTGCGCATCGCGCGGCGCGAGGGCGGCGTGCGGCTGTACGCACCGCGCGAGGACGGCCAGGCCTGCGAGCCGGCCGCCGCGCTGGACCGCATGGTCGACGTGGTCGTCGCCAAGTACGCGCCGCTGCCCGAACGCACGCTGTCCGACCTGACGAGCCGGCTGCGCCTGGGCGCGCCGCAGTGGGCGGCCGAGGCGCGCACCGCCTTCGCACGTGCGAAGGCGCGGCTGCCTTCGGCACGCGTGGACGGCCTCACCTGGTACTGGCCGGCGGGCGAGGACCCGGCGAGCCGGCGCCATGCCGACGACGCGGCGCTGCGCCTGCTGGCGCCGTTCGACCCCGTCGTCTGGGACCGCCGCCGCTTCGAGGTCTTCTGGGGCTGGGCCTACCGCTTCGAGGCCTACACGCCGGCGCCCCGGCGCGTGCGCGGCTACTACGCGCTGCCGCTGCTGTGGCAGGGCCAGGTGCCCGGCTGGGCCAACCTGTCGGTGCGCGACGGCCGGCTGCAGGCCGACCTGGGCTACGTGGCCGGCAAGCCGCCCAAGGGAGCCGCCTTCCGGCAGGCGCTGGACGCCGAGCTGGACGCGATGAGCCGCTTCCTCGGTCTCTGAGGAAGCGGGCCGCGGCTCACTGCGGGCGCGTGCCCACCGCGATGCCGGCGGCCAGGCGCGCGGCGTCTTCGGCCAGCAGCGCGGTGACGATGGTCGGCGGCAGGCGCGCCACGTCTTCCGGCGCCACGCGGCCGGCGAACTTCCAGCCCTGCGGCAGCTTCACGAACACGAAGCCGGTGGGCGGATCGACGAACACGGTGTAGTCGGCCACCGGCACGCTGGTGGCGGCCTCGGCGCGCGCCGGCGAGACGCCGCCGGCCAGCAGGGCGGCGCACAGCAGCGCGAGGGCGGCCCGGGTGTTGGTCTTCATCGTCATGTCTTTCTCCTGGACAAGGTGTTTCTGCGTGGACCGGCACTGTAGGAAGCGGCCGGTCCGCTGTCGTCACGGCGGGGTCCGGTTTCGGTCCGGGAGCCGTCCGGATCCCCAGTCAGGGGCCGTGCGGCGACTGCCGGCTAACGGCCCGATAACGCTGCGCTCCGAACAATCCCGGCCGTTCTGTCACGCATTTCCGAGGAGAGAGACCCATGCGCCACGCCCACCGCCTGACGCTCGCCGCCGCCCTGCTGCCCGCCGCCGCGCTGGCGCAGACCACCGCGCAGGCCCAGCAGAAGGTGACGCCGCCCGAAGCCCAGGCCTGGATCGACCTGGCCACCTACAGCGGCTTCGGCATGGGCGGCATCGGCGGCATGGCCGGCGGCAGCGGCGGCGGCGGCGCCATGGGCATGCTCACCGGCATGCTGGGCAATGCCACCGGGCTCAACACCAACCGCTTCGGCCACACCAGGACCGGCATCGGCGGGCGCTGGATGGACGTGACGCTGGCGGTGCGCCGCCAGCCCGGCCTGCAGGACGCGACGATGAACGTGCCGGTGGGCTCGGGCCTGGCCCCGGTGCTGAAGCTGCAGTCGCCGAAGAACGCGCCGCCCGCGCCCACCGCGCGCGTGGACGACGAGCGCGACACCGAGCCGCAGGAGATGGAAAAGCCCAAGGGCAAGGTCTCGCTGTACTGGGGCTGCGGCGACGAGGTGCGCCCGGGCCAGCCGCGCACGGTGGACTTCGCCACCGCGCTGCCGCAGGACCTGATGCAGATCTTCAACGGCCGCCGCGCCACCCAGCGCGGCACGCACAGCGCGGTGGGCCGGCCGATCTGGCCGAGCGAACCCGACGCCCGCATGGTCCCGGCCAACGCCCAGCTGGCCGGCGAGATGGGATTCGCCGGCACCGGCGTGCCCGACAGTTTCCGCTTCCAGCTGCCGCCGGCGCAGGACCTGATGCCGCCGCTGGACCTGCAGCAGCAGAGCGACGGCCCCGGCGCGGCAACCCGGCTCGGCTGGGCCGCGCTGCCCGGCGCGCGCGGCTACTTCATCGCCGCGATGGGCGCGAAGAAGGGCGAAGAGGTGCACATGGTGATCTGGACCTCGAGCGAACTGCCCGACAGCGGCTTCGGCCTCGTCGACTACCAGACCAACGCCAGCGTGGACCGCTGGCTCAAGGACAAGGTGCTGCTGGCGCCCGCCACCACGCAATGCGCGATTCCCAAGGGCGTGTTCAACGGCGACGGCGGCATGCTGCGCGCCATCGCCTACGGCAACGAGCTGAACCTGGTGCACCCGCCGCGGCCGGCCGACCCGAAGGTGACCTGGGAGCAGGAATGGGCCGTGAAGGTGCGCCTGAAGTCCGTGACCACCGCGATGCTGGGCATGGACATGGGCGGCCGCCGCGCGGCGGAGAAGCCGGCGGAAGACAAGAAGCCGAGCAAGCTCGACATCCTGCGCGGCATCCTGGGCAAGTAGGCGGCTTCAGCGCGCCGCCAGCAGGCGCGCGGCCACTTCCGCGAAGCCTTGGCCGCGCTCGCTGGAGGTGATGTACGCCGGCCAGTCCTGCAGCTGCGCGGCGAAGTGCATCAGGTTGGCGACGCCCACGCTCAAGGGGAAGTGGCGGAACATCAGCTGGTCGTTGGTGGAGTCGCCCACGTAGACCCAGCGGGCGATCTCGGGCGCGAGCGGGCGACCGAACAGGCGTTCGAGCATCCACTGCGCGGCGGTCCACTTGCTGTGGCTGCCGATCCAGCCGTTGACGTGGATGCTGCTCACCGTGGCCGTCAGCCCTTCGCTGCGCATCACGTCCACCACCTGCCCGATGGATTCGGGCGAAAGCTGCGCGAATTCCGAGTGATCGACAGCGATGTCGGTCTCGCGGCCGGCGCTGTCCTGCGCCAGCGTGGCACCCGGCACCTCGCGCAGCACGCGCGCGGCCGCCGCCTGCAGGCGCTGCGCGTTGGCGGCGCGCGTGGCGGCGTCCTGTGCGTATTCGGTGACGACGCGGCCGCCTTCGCGGATCAGCGCGACCGCGCCGTTCTCCGGCACGATGGCCGCCACCGGCCACGCGGCGGCGAAGGGGCGGCTCCACCCGACCGGCCGCCCGGTGATCGCCACCACCGGCACGCCGGCCTCGGCCAGCGCCTGCAGCGCCGCCAGCGCCGCGGGCTCGATGGCGCCGTCGCGCGTGAGCGTGTCGTCGATGTCGGTCATCAGCCCCGCCACGCCGGCCAGCGCGGCGGCGGGCAACTCGGCCAGCGGCCGGGGGCGGGGGCTCGGCGAGGGTGGCCCTTGATGCGGGTCAAGGGGCACGCCAGCGGGCTTGGGAATCATGAATCCTTTGTGACTGCAGCACGGAAGCCCGCCATGGCCACGAAGGATACCGTCGCCCCCCGCAGCGCCGCCCGCCGCCCGGCGCTGCCACGCCGGCCGGCGCGCAGCACCCAGTCCGGCGACGTGGCCGACACGCGCAGCCCGGCCCGTGTGGAGCAGACGATGGTGGCGCGGGCGGTCGAGCGCACGAAGACCGTGCAGGCGCAGGCGCTGTCCGACGTGCTGGCCAGCCACGCCAGCGGCCGCGGCGCGCCGGGCGACACGCTGCGCGAGTTGCGCGCACTGGTGGAAGGCGCCGCGCCCGACGAGGTGAAGGCGCTGCGCCGGCTGCTGTTCGAACGGCCGCCGATCGCGAAGAACGGGCCCGACCCCGACCTGGAGCTCAGCCCCGGCTGGCGCGAGGGCGGCTACCCGTACCGCAACCTGATGGCGCGCCGCAGCTACGAGCAGCAGAAGTACCGCCTGCAGGTGGAATTGCTGAAGCTGCAGGCCTGGGTGAAGGAAACCGGCCAGCGCGTGGTGATCCTCTTCGAAGGCCGCGACGCCGCCGGCAAGGGCGGCACCATCAAACGCTTCATGGAGCACCTGAACCCACGCGGCGCGCGCGTGGTGGCGCTGGAAAAGCCCAGCGACGTCGAACGCGGCCAGTGGTACTTCCAGCGCTACATCAGCCACCTGCCCACCGCTGGCGAGATCGTGCTGTTCGACCGCAGCTGGTACAACCGCGCCGGCGTCGAGCGCGTGATGGGCTTCTGCAGCGACGCCGAGTACGACGAGTTCCTGCGCCAGGCGCCCGAGTTCGAGCGCCACCTCGTGCGTTCCGGCGTGCGCCTCTTCAAGTTCTGGTTCTCGGTCAGCCGCGCCGAGCAGCGGCGCCGCTTCAAGGAGCGCAAGGCGCACCCGCTCAAGCAGTGGAAGCTCTCGCCCATCGACATGGCGAGCCTGGACAAGTGGGACGACTACACGCGGGCGAAGGAAGGCATGTTCCTGCACACCGACACGTCCGACGCGCCCTGGACCGTGATCAAGAGCGATTGCAAGAAGCGCGCGCGGCTCAACGCGATGCGCTACCTGCTGCAGCGCCTGCCCTACACGAACCGCGACGCGGCGGTGATCGGCACGGTGGACCCGCTGCTGGTGGGCCGCGCCTCGCTGATCAGCGGCGGCGCCGAGGAGTTCACGCCGGGCACCAGCGGCGCCTGACGGTCAGCCGGGCCGGTTCAGCTCGGCCCACAGCGCGCGCAGCGGCGCGACGATGTCCAGCTGCTGCGCGAAGCGCCAGCTCTGCTGCGCGCTGCGCAGCCGGCGCTCGGGGTCGGCCACCAGCGCGCGGCAGGTCTCGACGAGTCGATCGGTGTCGGCGAACACGATGCCCGAGCCGGCCGACCAGTCGGCCAGCGGCGAGCACACCGAGCTCTCGCAGACGATCGGCACGCCCTGCGCCACCGGCTGCACGATGCGCGCCACGGGGAACAGGCGCGTCTCGTAGAAGTGCACGTGCAGCACGAGCCGCGCGCGCAGCACGGCCGGCGTCAGCTCCCAGCCGAACGAGCCGGCCACGGCCTCCACCGTCAGGCCAGCCTCGCGCAGCTGCGCGATCACCTGCTCGCGGCGCGGGTTCATCGTGCCGAAGAACAGCACGTCCACCTCGGGCTCGGCCGGTGCCGGTGCCGCGAAGGCGACCGAGGGGCCGGGCACGATCGGCAGCTCCTGCACGCGCTGTGCCTCGCCGTTGTGGCGGCGCAGCCAGTCGACATTCGACGCGTTGTAGTCGGCCACGGTCCAGCGCACCAGCGCCTCGGCGTAGCCGTCGCGCGTCCAGGGGGCATCGCTGCCCAGCTGCTCCATGTTGAACAGCACGGTCAGCCCCGGGTCGAGGTCGGCGACGAAGGCCTCCCAGCCGTCGGTGGGCACGAACACGATGCAGGGCACCCCGGGTTCGCTGCGGTTCACCTGGTGCTCGCTGGCCACGCCGGCACGGCGCAGCGCGTCGCGCAGGCACAGCGCGATCTCGCTGAAGACGAAGGGCCGGGGCGCGTAGGCGTTGATCTCCACCACGTCGAGGCGGGCTGGCAGCAGGTCGCTCATGGCGGCAAGCATACGAGGCCCGCGCGCCGGCCCCGCGAATGCGCGTGCCTACGTGGAAGCCGCAATGACGGCGCCGGTGGGCGGCTCTACGCTCGTCGGCCCGGCCGCCCGGGAAGAGGAGACGCCCGTGAACCTGACCACCCGCTGCAAGGTCCTTGTCGCTTCGGCCGCGCTGCTGCTGGCCCCCTCGTCCGCGCAGGCGGAGCCCACGCGCGTGCTCTTCGTCGGCAACAGCTACACGTTCGGCCGTGTCGATCCGGTGATGAGCTACAACACCGCGAACGTCCACGACCTGACGCAGGCGATGTGGGTCGCCAACCCCAGCGGCACCAATGCGTTCGAGCCGCACCCGTGGGGTGGCGTGCCGGGGATCTTCCAGCGCCTGACGGCCCAGGCCGGCCTGGACTACGAGGTCTCGATGTCCACGCGCAATGCCGCCTCGCTGCGCGGGCAGCTGCTGAACACCAACTCGGCCGGCTGGGACCTGCGCGGCAACATCGGCGCGCAGCCGTGGGACCAGGTGGTGCTGCAGGAGCAGAGCGACGAGGCGCTGGTGCGCCGGCCCGGGCTGGCGTCCAACCCCGAGTACACGCGGCTGTACACCAACCTGATCGAGAACTGGCTGCACCAGGGCGCTGCGCTGACCTACCGCGAGCGCGACTTCATCGGCGGCGACCAGGCCTCCTGCGTGGCGCTGGGCTACAGCAGCGGCAGCTGCAGCACGCAGCGCACGCTGCCGGCCAATGCCAACGCCAGCAGCTCGACCCAGGTGTTCCTGTACGAGACCTGGGCGCGGCCCAACCTGGTGTCGGGCGCCTTCGTGACCAGCACCGACCCCGTGACCGGCGCGGTGACACGCAGCACCACCCCCGCCACCACCTTCTTCCCGACGCTGGAGTCGATGACCGACGAACTTGTGGCGGCCTACGCCCAGTCGGCGGCGCTGGCCGGCGCCGATGGCAGCGGCGGCATCGCCGGCGTCGCACCGGTCGGGCGCAGCTTCATGCGCGCGGTGGCCGAAGGCATCGCCACGCGCGACATGTGGAGCGATGGCGCACTGACCGACGGGCTGATCGACCTCTGGTTCGACGACGGCACGCACGCCAGCCGCTACGGGTCCTATCTCAGCGCGCTGACACTGTTCGGCACGCTGACGGGACAGGATCCGGCGCAGTTCGGCGGCGGCGAACTGGCGGCGGCGGAACTGGGCATCGGGCCGGCCGAGGCCCTGCTGCTGCAGCGCATCGCGAGCGAGGAGCTGGGCTTCACGCCGCCGGTGCCGGAGCCCGCTGCCGCCGCGCTGCTGGCACTCGGCCTGATCGCCCTGCGCCTGCGCCGGACCCTGTAGAAGTTCACGCCGCCGCCCCCGCGATCCCGGGGGTTGCCGCTACAATGCGGGGCTTCCGAGGAGCGTTGCAACCTTCGTCCTGAAGGCCAGGCTCGGAACCCTGCAATTGCAACAGCGCTCACCTGCACGATGTGGTCGTGGGTGAGGTCAAGAAGTCCCCGCGCACACGGTCGTGCAGGTTCCTCAACTGTTGGAGCCTGAACATGAATGCCGTCCTGAAACCGACCCACGACTACGCCATTGCCGACCTGTCGCTCGCCGACTGGGGCCGCAAGGAACTGCACATCGCCGAGAGCGAGATGCCCGCGCTGATGGCCATCCGCAAGGAATACGCCGCCAGCCAGCCGCTGAAGGGCGCGCGCGTCACCGGCAGCCTGCACATGACGATCCAGACCGCCGTGCTGGTGGAGACGCTGCAGGCCCTGGGCGCCGAGGTGCGCTGGGCCTCGTGCAACATCTTCTCGACGCAGGACCACGCCGCTGCCGCGCTGGTGGCCAAGGGCACGCCGGTGTTCGCGCACAAGGGCGAGACGCTCACCGAGTACTGGGACTTCACGCACCGCATCTTCGAGTTCGGCCCCAAGGGCTCGGCCACCGAAGGCCCGAACATGATCCTGGACGACGGTGGCGACGCCACGCTGCTGATGATCCTGGGCAAGCGTGCCGAGAAGGACCCGTCGGTCATCAGCAACCCGAAGAGCGAGGAGGAGACCTGCCTCTACGCCGCCATCAAGGCCAAGCTGGCGCAGGACCCGACCTGGTACTCGCGCAAGTCGGCGCAGATCATCGGCGTCACCGAAGAGACCACCACCGGCGTGCACCGCCTGAAGGAGATGAGCGCCAAGGGCACGCTGCCGTTCCGCGCCATCAACGTCAACGACTCGGTCACCAAGAGCAAGTTCGACAACCTGTACGGCTGCCGCGAGTCGCTGGTGGACGGCATCAAGCGCGCCACCGACGTGATGATCGCCGGCAAGATCGCCGTCGTCGCCGGCTACGGCGACGTGGGCAAGGGCAGCGCGCAGGCGCTGCGTGCACTGTCGGCGCAGGTGTGGGTGACCGAGATCGACCCCATCAACGCGCTGCAGGCCGCGATGGAAGGCTACCGCGTGGTGACGATGGACTGGGCCGCCGACAAGGCCGACATCTTCGTCACGACCACCGGCAACAAGGACGTGATCACGCACGACCACATGGCCGCGATGAAGCACAACGCCATCGTCTGCAACATCGGCCACTTCGACAACGAGATCCAGGTCGCGTCGCTCGAGAAGTACCAGTGGGAAGAGATCAAGCCGCAGGTGGACCACGTGATCTTCCCGGACGGCAAGCGCATCATCCTGCTGGCCAAGGGCCGCCTGGTGAACCTGGGCTGCGGCACCGGCCACCCGAGCTACGTGATGTCGTCGTCGTTCGCGAACCAGACCATCGCGCAGATCGAGCTGTTCACGCACCCGGACGCCTACGACATCGGCAAGGTCTACGTGCTGCCCAAGCACCTGGACGAGAAGGTCGCGCGCCTGCAGCTGAAGACGCTGAACGCGCAGCTGACCGAGCTGACCGAGGAGCAGGCGGCCTACATCGGCGTGCCCAAGCAGGGTCCGTACAAGCCGGACACGTATCGGTACTGACCCCCCCGGAGCGGCCTGACGGCCGCCTCCCCCAGGGGGCGCCGCTGGCGGACCGGCGAAGCCGGCTCCGCGGCGGCCGCTTGAAGGTGCGCCGGCGCTTCGCGCGGCGCGTGCAGCCGCATTCCGAAGGCGCAACCATGAAGACCGTTCCCGTCAGCTTCGAGTTCTTTCCGCCCAACACGCCGGTGGGCAGCGAGAAGCTCAAGACCGTCGTGCAGGAACTCGCCGCCGCGAAGCCCGAGTTCTTCAGCGTCACCTACGGCGCCGGCGGTTCCACGCGCGAGAAGACGCTGGCCACCGTGCGCGAGATCGCCGCGATGGGCCACGAGGCCGCGCCGCACCTGTCGTGCATCGGCAGCACGCAGGACGGCATCCGCGAGATCCTGGCCACCTACCGGGCGCAGGGCATCCGGCGCCTGGTGGCGCTGCGCGGCGACCTGCCGAGCGGCATGGCCACGGCCGGCGAGTTCCGCTTTGCGAGCGAGCTGATCGAGTTCATCCGCGCCGAACAGGGCGCCGACTGGCACATCGAGGTCGCGGCCTACCCCGAGTACCACCCGCAGCAGCGCTACGTGAAGCGCGACCTGCAGCACTTCGCCGCCAAGGTGAAGGCGGGGGCGGACTCGGCGATCACGCAGTTCTTCTTCAACCCCGACGCCTACTTCCACTTCGTCGACGAGGTGCGCGCCCTGGGTGTCGAGGTGCCCATCGTCCCGGGCATCATGCCCTTCCACAACTTCGCCCGCATCGCGCAGATCTCGGCCCGCGACGGCATCGACATCCCGCGCTGGGTGGCGCTGAAGATGGAAGGCTTCATGGACGACGCCGCGAGCATCCGGGCCTTCGGCATCGATGTCGTCACGCGGCTGTGCGAGCGGCTGATCGAGGGCGGTGCGCCGAGCATCCACTTCTACGCCCTGAACCAGTCGGGCGTGACCCTGGAGATCTGCCGCCGGCTGGGCCTGGCCCCGGCCGCCACTTGATGCTGCGCCGCAACACACATACCCATGCTGATTTGATGGGCATCAAGCGCCGCTCACTCTGACGCTTCGCGCCTCTCTCTAAGGGTCTTCCCGGATGCCCAATGTGGGCACGGCCATCGTGGCCGGCTCTTGAGCAACGGAGAAGACATGAACAAGCACATCGGCATCGCCGCCCTGGGTCTGGCGATCGTGGCGCAAGGCGCCTTCGCGCAAGGCAGCGACACCGGCAACTGGCTGGTGCGCGGTCGCGTGCTGAACCTGCAGTCGGCCAACGGCGGCAGCACCAACCCGGACCTGAAGCTGAGCGTCAACGACAAGACGTTCCCCGAGTTCGACATCAGCTACTTCTACACCCCGAACGTCGCGGTGGAGCTGGTGCTCACCTACCCGCAGAAGCACGACATCCGCTCCGACGGCACCGCCGTCGGCTCGCTGAAGCACCTGCCGCCGACGCTGCTGGCGCAGTACCACTTCACCGGCCTGGGAGCTTTCCGCCCCTACGTCGGCGCCGGCATCAACTACACGATGTTCTCGAGCGTGAAGTTCGACCCCGCGGTCGAAGCCGCGCTGCACCCGAGCATCAAGAAGAGCAGCGTCGGCGCCGCGTTGCAGGCCGGCGTGGACTTCCCCGTCGGCAGCGGCTGGGTGATCAACCTCGACGTCAAGAAGGTCCAGATCAAGACCGACGTGAAGTCCTCGGGCACCAAGGTCGGCGACTTCAAGGTCGACCCGACGCTGCTGAGCATCGGCGCCGGCCTGCGCTTCTAGGCGCGCCTCAGCCCGGGGCCGCGGCCCCGGGTCGCTGCCAGAACAGACCTTCGTCGGTGAGGATGGCGTCGAGCGGCACGTCGTGCGGCTCTGCCATGAGCCAGGGCACGTAGCCGTGCGCGTAGGCCAGCCCCACCGTGGTGGGGCGGGGCGACAGCGCGGCCAGCGTGCGGTCGTAGAAGCCGCCGCCGTAACCGAGCCGCACCCCCTTCGGGCCGAATCCCACGCAGGGCACCAGCAGCACCGTCGGGTGGAACACCGGCGTGTCCCTGGGCTTCGGGATGCCGTAGGCATCCTCCTCCATCTCGCAGCCCGGGAACCACATGTGGAAGGCCAGCTGCTTGGTCTGCTTGTTCATCACGGGCAGGCCGATGCAGCGCCGCTCGTCGGCCTCGGCCCAGCGGTAGAGCGCCGGCAGCGCGTCGAACTCGCCCTTGATCGGCCAGTAGGCGCCCACCGCCACGTCCTCGCGCCCCATCAGCCACACGCGCAGCACCTCCTGCAGGTGCATGGCGCGCTGGTGGCGGTCGATCAGCGTCTGGCGCTCGGCCTGCAGCTGGCGGCGCAGCGTCTTCTTGTCGCGGGACGGTTCGAGCGGCGGCAGCTGGATCGTCATCGCGCTATTGTCGCGCCATGGCCGTACCGCTCCCTGACTTCGTCGCCCACTGCAGCGAGCTGCTGGCCAGCGCCGGCGCGGTGCGCACGACGCGCATGTTCGGCGGCTACGGGCTCTACGTCGACGAGCTCTTCGTCGCCATCGTCGCCTACGAGCGCCTGTTCCTGAAGACCGCGCCCGACACCCGCGCCCGCTTCGATGCCGTCGGCTGCGAACCCTTCCGCTTCACGAAGAAGGACGGCGAGGCGGTGGAGACCAGCTACCTCGAGGCGCCCGCCGACGCGATGGAATCGCCCGCGCTGATGGCGCCCTGGGCGCGGCTCGCGCTGCAGGCGGCGCTGGCCGCGCGGGCGGCCAAGGCGCCGGTCAGGCGCCGGCCGCCGTCACCACGCCCCACGACCAGCGCTGCCACCAGCCGCGCAGCCCCGACGAAGAAGAAAGCCGCGGCGAAGAAGCGCCCGGCGCGCGCCTGAAGGCGGCCGGCGCGGCCTGCAGCAGGCTCAGCTGGGCCTCGGGGGCGGCCTCCAGCACCCAGGCACTGCCTGCGGGCAGGGCCAGCGTCTGGCCGGCCTCGAGCCAGATGTCCGCGCTGTCGGGCCCCCCTTCGCGTTCGGTGATCCAGACCCGTCCGCTGTCCACGCGCAGCCATCGCGGCGCGGTTTCGGCGCGCAGGGTCACCGCCTGGCGCTGTTCGAGCTGGAACGCCCAGGGTTGCGGGCTTTGATGCGCTTCGGTCATGAACTGCGGCTTCATCGGAGTCTCCGGCTGGGTGGATCGATGCTGGGCAGTCTCGGGGAGAACCCGGATCGCGTCCAATGAGGATGCGATCGGTGATTGATAATCTCTCGTCATGAATACCCAACGTCAGCGCCCGCTGAGCGTCGGATCGCTCCGCGCCTTCGAGGCGGTGGCCCGGCTGCTCAGCTTCCGCGCCGCGGCCGACGAGCTGCACCTGACACAGCCGGCCGTCAGCCGCCAGATCCGCGGGCTGGAGGACGAGGTCGGCGCCCAGCTCTTCACACGCGGCACGCGCCACGTGGAGCTCACGGGCGCCGGCAGCCAGCTGCTGCGCAGCGCGGCGCCGCTGCTCACGCAGCTGGACAACACGGTGCGCCAGATCCGCAGCACCCAGCGCCGCCAGCCGGTGGCGGTGACCACCTTCGCATCGCTGGCCTCGCTGTGGCTGCTGCCCCGGCTGCAGAGCTTCCAGAACGAGCACCCGGAGTCGGACATCCGCATCTCCGCCACCGACGCGCTGGCCGAGCTGGACGATCCCGAGATCGACCTGGCGCTGCGCTACTGCCACCCCGACGACGCGCCGCCCGGCTCGGTGGAGCTGTTCGGCGAGATCCTGTCGCCGGTGGCCAGCCCGGCGCTGCTGCAGCGCCAGCCGCTGCGCAACGCCGCCGCGCTGGCCGGGCACACGCTGCTGGAGGAGGACGCAGGCCACTCCAGCACCGACTACCTGAGCTGGCGCCACTGGCTGCGCGTGAACCAGCAGCCCAAGCTGGAGCCGCGCGGCTGGCTGTACCTGAACTTCACCTACCAGCAGATCCAGGCCGCCATCGCCGGCCAGGGGCTGGCGCTGGGCCGGCTGCCGCTGGTGTGCGAGGCGCTGGCCCGCGGCGAGCTGGTCGAACCCTTCGGCGCCAGCGGGCGCGTGATCTCGCCCTACGGCTACTGGCTGGTGCGCTTCCCGTCGCGGCGCGAGCGCCCGGCGCTGGCGGCCTTCGAGAGCTGGCTGCTCGAGCAGGCGCGCCGCACGCGCGACGCGCTGGCCGCGCCCGACATGCAACCCGCGGCGCGGCAGAACGCGTGAAGCACTTCCTCGCGCCGCGTGAAACGGCCTGCGCTAAATTCGGCCTCACCATGCTGCGCCGCACCCTGCCCGCGCTCCTGTCGCTGCTGATCGCGCTGCCGGCCTGTGCGCAGGGCGGCGACGACGTGGTGCTGCAGGCGCGCGAGGCGCTGCGCAAGCGCGACAAGGCCGCGCTGGCCACGGCCCGCAACGCCGCGGCGCGCCATCCGCTGGCGATGTGGGTGGAGTACTGGGAGCTGCAGAACCGCCTCGGCGACGCGCAACAGCCCGAGCTCGACGCCTTCGCGCAGCGCTGGCCCGGCAGCTACGTCGAGGACCGGCTGCGCAACGACTGGCTGCTGGAGCTCGGGCGGCGTCGCGACTGGGCCAACTTCCGCACCGAGTTCCCGCGCTTCCGGATGAACGACGACCGCGAGGTCACCTGCTACGCGCTGCTGACGCGACACCTCGACGGCCAGGACGTGAAGGCCGCGGCGCGCGCCGCCTGGTTCGCGCAGCGCGACCTCGACGACGGCTGCAACCTGATGGCCAAGGCGCTGTTCGACGACAAGGTGTTCGGCCCCGACGACGCCTGGCACGAGATGCGCTTGTCGATCGAGAACAACCGGCCGCGCGCGACGCGCGCCGCCGCCGCGTTCGTGAGCCCCGCGGTGGCTGACGCGGTGGCCTCGATCATCGAGAACCCCGCGCGCTTCCTCGGCAACCGGCGTGGCTCCGAGAGCCACAACGGCTACGAGCTGACGCTGCTGGCGCTGATGCGCGCGGCCGCGAACGACCCCGACTACGTGGCCGGCCAGCTGCAGGACCGCAACCGGCCGCGCCTGCCGATGGTCATCCAGGCCACGGCCTGGGCGCATGTCGCCAGGCAGGCCGCGCTGAAGCAGATGCCTCAGGCCGGCGACTGGGCGCGCGAGGCCTGGAAGCTGTGGGATGCCGCGAACCGGCCCGGCCAGCAACCGCCCTGGAGCGAAGACCTGGTGGCCTGGCACGTGCGCGCGGCGCTGCGCGAGCCGGCGGCCCAGCCGCGCCGCTGGACGCTGCTGCTGCGCGCCATCGAGGCGCTGCCCGCCGGCGAGCAGCGCGACGCGGGCTGGGCCTACTGGAAAGCGCGTGCACTGCAGGCGCGCGCCGCTGCCGGGCCGGACGGCGACGCCGGCCGCGACGAGGCGCGTGCGCTGCTGGAAGGTGCTTCCGCGCAACCCGGCTTCTACGGCCTGCTGGCCACCGAGACGCTGGGCAACCCGCTCGCGCTGCCGGCCGCGCCGGTGCCGCTCACGCCCGCCGAGCGCGACGCGCCACGCGCCGTGCCCGGCTTCCAGCGTGCGCTGCAGCTGATCGGCATGGGCCTGCGCAACGAAGGCGTGCGCGAGTGGAACTTCACGCTGCGCGGTCTGGGCGACCGCGAACTGCTGGCCGCCGCGCAGTGGGCCTGCGAGCGCGAGGTGTGGGACCGCTGCATCAACACCAGCGAACGCACGCGCAGCGAAGTCGACATGGCGCAGCGCTACCCGACGCCCTACCGCGAGCAGATCCAGGCGCGCGCGCGCGATGCCGGCCTCGACGCCACGGTGCTGCTGGGCCTGATCCGGCAGGAGTCGCGCTTCGTCGCCGAGGCACGCTCCAGCGTCGGTGCCAGCGGGCTGATGCAGCTGATGCCGGCCACCGCGCGCTGGACCGCGAAGAAGGTCGGCCTCGACTACCGCGGCGACGCGATCACCGACCCCGCCGTGAACCTGCAGCTGGGCACGGCCTACTTCAAGCGCGTGCTCGACGACTTCGACGGCTCGCTGGCGATGGCCGCCGCGGCCTACAACGCCGGCCCCGGCCGGCCGCGCAAGTGGCGCGAAGGCGCCGCCCCGATCGAGCCCGCGGCCTGGGCCGAGAGCATCCCGTTCAACGAGACGCGCGACTACGTGAAGAAGGTGCTGGCCAACAGCGTCTACTACGCGGCGCTGCTGGGCGCACCGGGCCCCGCGCTGAAGGCGCGCCTGGGCGCGCCGATCGGTCCGCGCGAGCCGGGAGCGGCGCAGCCGGACAAGGAACTGCCGTGACGCCACGCGGGCCGTCGCGCGTGGCGGTGCTGGGCGGCACGGGCTTCGTGGGCCGCGCCCTGTGCGAGCGTCTGGTCGCCGCCCACCCCGCGCTGCGCATCGTGGTGCCGACGCGGCGCCCGGCCCATGCCCTGAAGCTGCGCCCGCTGCCCACCGTCGACGTGCGGCCGGCCGACGTGCACGACGAGGCCGAGCTGGCCCAGGTGCTGGCCGGCTGCGACGCGGTGGTGAACCTGGTGGCCATCCTGCACGGCAGCCGCGCCGAGTTCGAACGGACCCACGTGGAACTGCCACGGCGCCTGGCGCGCGCCTGCGCGACGGCCGGCGTCGAGCGCGTGGTGCACGTCAGCGCGCTCGGCGTGGGACCCGGGGCACCGTCGGACTACCTGGCCAGCAAGACGGCAGGCGAGGCCGTGCTGCAGCAGGCGCCGCTGGCGCTGTCGCTGCTTCGACCGTCGGTGATCTTCGGCGCCGACGACCGCTTCATGAACCTCTTCGCCAGGCTCCAGGCCTGGCTGCCGGTGATGGCGCTGGCCGGCTCCGGTGCGGGTTTCCAGCCGGTGTGGGTGGAAGACGTCGCGGCGGCCATCGTCGCCTGCCTGCAGCGGCCCGGGACCGCCGGCACCACCTACGAGTGCGCCGGCCCCGAGGTCTACACGCTGTCGCGCCTGGTGCACCTGGCGGGCCGCTGGTCGGGACACGAACGGCCGCAGCTGCGGCTGCCGATGTGGGCCGGGCGGCTGCAGGCGCTGGCGCTCGAGTGCCTGCCGGGCGAGCCGCTGATGTCGCGCGACAACCTGCGGTCGATGCAGGTGCCCAACATCGCAACCGGGCAGCACCCGGGGCTGTCCGCTCTAGGCATCACGCCCACGGCGCTGGAGGCCGTGGCGCCGCGCTACCTCGCGCGCTGAACGCCGCAGCGATGCCGGCGCCTCATCGCGCCGATGCGAAAGCTGCATCAGCGGGCGCGCGTGCGGCCCGTAGCATGGCGGCTTCGATGAACAGGAGCGCTGCATGCAGCTGGTGATCGGCAACAAGAACTACTCGTCGTGGTCGATGCGGCCCTGGGTGCTGATGCGCCAGCTGGGCCTGCACTTCGAGGAGGTCAAGCTGCGCTTCGACTTCGATGCCAACTCGCCTTTTCGCCGCGCGGTGGCGCACTATTCGCCGGCGGGCCTGGTGCCGGTGCTGCTGGACGACGACTTCGCCGTCTGGGACACGCTGGCCATCATGGAGTACCTGCACGACAAGTTCCCCGGCCGCGGCGTGTGGCCTGCCGACATGCGCCAGCGCGCCCGCGCGCGCAGCCTCGCGGCCGAGATGCACTCGGGCTTCGGCGCGCTGCGCAGCCACTGCCCGATGAACATCGAGGCCCACCTGCCCGAGGTGGGCCAGCGCATCTGGGCCGAGCAGGCCGCGGTGCGTGCCAACGTCGAGCGCATCGAGGTGATGTGGGTCGACGCGCTGAACGCCAGCGGCGGCCCCTTCCTGTTCGGCGCGTTCTGCGCGGTCGACGCGATGTACGCGCCGGTGGCGATGCGCCTGCGCAGCTACGCGCTGCCGATGTCGCCCACCGTGCAGGCCTACGTGCAGCGCATCGGTGCCGCGCCGGGCGTGGCCGCGTGGATCGCCGACGCGCTGGCCGAACAGGACTTCCTCGACTTCGAGGAACCCTACCGCAAGCACCGGTAGACAATCGCGCTCGATGAGCGCTCGCTTCTATGTCGTCGGCGGCGCGGTGCGCGACGCGCTGCTGGGCCTGCCGGCGAGCGACCGCGACTGGGTCGTCGTCGGTGCCACGCCCGAGGCGCTGCTCGCGCAGGGCTTTCGCGCCGTCGGCAAGGACTTCCCCGTCTTCATCCACCCCGCCACCGGCGAGGAAGTGGCGCTGGCGCGCACCGAACGCAAGACCGGCCGCGGCTACCACGGCTTCGCCTTCCACGCCGCGGCCGACGTGACGCTGGAAGACGACCTGCGCCGGCGCGACCTGACCATCAATGCCATCGCGCAGGCCGAGGACGGCACGCTGGTGGACCCCTACGGCGGCCAGCGCGACCTGCGCGACGGCGTGCTGCGGCACGTCTCGGATGCCTTCGTCGAAGACCCGGTGCGGCTGCTGCGGCTGGCGCGGCTCGCGGCTCGCTTCCACACGTTCACGGTGGCGCCCGAGACGCTGGCGCTGCTGCGTCGCATGGTGGACGAGGGCGAGGTCGACGCGCTGGTGCCCGAGCGTGTGTGGCAGGAGCTGTCGCGCGGCCTCATGGCCACCGAACGGCCGAGCCGCATGTTCGAGGTGCTGCGCGACTGCGGTGCGCTGGCGCGGCTGCTGCCCGAGGTGGACCGGCTGTGGGGCGTGCCGCAGCCGCCGCAGCACCACCCCGAGGTCGACACCGGCGTGCACCTGATGCTGGTGCTGGACGAATGCGCGCGCGCGCAGGCGCCGCTGCCGGTGCGCTGGGCCTGCCTGTGCCACGACCTGGGCAAGGGCACGACGCCGCCGGCCGAATGGCCGCGCCACATCGGCCACGAGACGCGCAGCGCAGCGCTGGCCGCGGCGCTCGCCGAGCGCCTGCGCGTGCCCAACGAGTGCCGTGAACTGGCCGACGTGGTGGCGCGCGAGCACACACACGTGCATGCCAGTGGCGCGTTAGGCGACGCCGCGCTGGTGCGGCTGTTCGAGCGCTGCGACGCGCTGCGCAAGCCGGCCCGCTTCGCGCAGCTGCTGCAGGCCTGTGCCTGCGACGCGCGCGGGCGCACCGGCCTGCAGGACCGGCCCTACGAGCCGGCCACGCGGCTGCCTCCGCTGCTGGCCGCTGCACGCGGCGTCGACACGGCGGCCGTCGCCGAACTGGCGGCTTCGCGCGGCAAGTGCGGCCCCGAGATCGGCGCCGCGGTTCGCGCCGCGCGCGTGGCGGCCGTGCAAAAGCAACTGGCCGCGCACGAGGCGCGGCCAGCGGACTGAAGCGGAAGGAGCCGCGGCGGCGTCAGGCTGCCAGCAGGCGGCGGCGCAGGGCCAGGCCAGCCAGGCCGGCGGCCAGCAGCAGCGCCGGCGCCGGTTCCGGCACGGCGCTCACGGTGACGCTGCCGCCACTGATGGTGAACGGGATGTCGACCAGCGCCGAGTTCAGCAGCAGCACGTTCGAGAAGGTGATGGGGCTGGTGCCCGCCGCCGGCGTCGTGAAGTTCACGCGCGCCAGCACGCCGCTGCCGTTGACGCCGGGCAGCGTGCCGGTGAGGCTGTCGAAGGCGAACGAGACCAGGCCCGTGGTGTTGTTGATCGTGCCGGGGCTGAAGAAGGTGCCGCCACCCGTGGGCAGGAACGGGCCTTCGGTGACGCTGGTGGCCTGCAGCACGGACGGGTTGAAGCCCAGCGAGAACTGGAAGCCGTAGAGATCGACCACGCCGGTGATGCGGACATCCAGTGCCAGCGGCTGGCCCTGCAGGCCGCTGCCCACGGTGGTGAACGACAGCACCGCCTGCGACATCGCCGGGGCCGCGAACGCACCCAGCACCAGCGCAGCGCCGACACTCTTCTTCCAAGCTTGCCAACTCGACATGAAGCCTGCTCCTAGTGGGCCATGCTGCGCGTGGCCCGTGTTCGATGGAAGGACCGCGAAGGCGCTGCAACCCAGCCGCCCCGCCGCCTCGGATCGATGCAATGTATGCCAAACGGAGCGGGCTGTAGAGCCCCCGAGGGGCTCGATAACCCGCTCGGAACCCCCTCGTTCCGGTGGGTTGGCGCGGGCTAACGCCGCTCCGGCACGAAGCTGATGCGCGCCTGCAGCGCCGCGGCCGCGGCCTCGATCTGCTTCAGGCCCTCGGGGCCGGCGCCGTCGCGGCGCAGCACCTGCTTGTCGCGGGTGCCGCGCAGCACCCGGGTGGTGACCCACGCACCGTCCTGCACGTCGGCCGGCTCGTAGCTGTCCTGCATCTGGAAGAAGCCCTGGGCCGCGGCGAGCCTGGCCAGCGCATCGAAGTCCTCGCGCCGCACGGTGCCGCTGGCCGTGCCGTCCTGCGTGCCCATGCGCGACTTGCCCACCGTCACCAGCGTGGCTCGTCCATCGCGCCGCAGCACCAGCTTCGAGGCGCTGGCGCAGCCGAAGCAGTCGCGTTCGATCGAGATCTCGGTGATGTCGTCCATCGCAGGTTGTGCGCAAGCGGCCAGCGTCACGAGACCGATGCCCGCGGCCAGCAAACGGACCACCCGGTTCGCGGGCTTCATGCGCCCGAACCCCTTGATCGAGGGGTGCTTGTCGGCCATCTTTGAGGTCCTTGCGCGCCACACCCTATTGGCCCGCAAGGCATGTTAAGCGTAGTCTCGACGCTTCGATAGCGATGAAGGGTCGGGGCCTGTGCCTTGCCCGGATTCGGTCGGACGCCTCCCACGAGAGAGCACGGATGTTGCTACGGGCACGCCACTCTCGACTCCTATGCCTGCTGGCCTGAAGAAGGATTGAACATGGCAAATCTACGGTTCCTCACCACAGCCGCCGCCGTGCTGGCGCTGGCCGGCGCGGCCGCGCCGCCGTCGGCACTGGCTGCCGCGGCGCGCGCGCAGGCCGCGACGACCGACGCCGCGATGGCGCACCCCTCGCGGGCGCTGTGGCTCGACATGAAGAGCGCACCGGCCACCTCGGCCAACGGTGCCAAGGCCGCGGTCTCCGCGAAGAAGCTGCGCGCGCTGACGCTGGATCGCAGCAGCATCGCCGCGATGGTCGCCGGCGCGCCGATGGAACTCACGCAGGCCGCCCGCGCCAACCCCGTGGTGTTGTCACTGCCCGCGCCCGACGGCAAGTTCCAGCGCTTCGCGATCGTCGAGTCGCCGGTGATGGAGCCGGGCCTCGCCGCCATGCACCCCGAGATCAAGACCTACGCCGGCCGTGGCATCGACGACACCAGCGCCACGCTGCGCATGGACATCTCGCCGATCGGCTTCCACGCTTCGGTGCGCTCGCAGAAGGGCGCGTGGTACATCGATCCGTTCTACCAGAAGGACGACAGCCTCTACGCCAGCTTCTACCGCCGCGACGTGCCGCGGCCGGCCTCCTTCCTGAAGGAAGGCCTGCTGAATGAAGGCCAGCTCACCGTGGCCCGTGGCGCCTACCGCGCCGGCGAGACGGTGGAAGTGCGCGGCTCGGGCTTCGCGCCGGGCGCGCTGGTGGCCATCACCGTGCGCGGCCAGGGCGACGTCGCCCCGCGCCAGCTGGTGCACGCCACGGCCAGCGCCGACGGCATCGTCAGCGTCCGCCTGAAGGCCGATCCGTACAAGGCCACCGGCCGCTACACCGTGACCGCCAGCGACGGCCGCACCAGCGCCGACGGCGCCTACGAGGTGCGTGCCGACGGCGAACCGCTGAACGCGTCCACCGGCCCGCAGCTGCGCACCTACCGGCTCGCGCTGCTGTCCGACCCCGGCTACGCCACTTACCACGGCGCCGCCAACGTCACCGCCGCCAAGGTGGCGCTGATCAACCGCGTGACCCAGGTGTACGAGGACGAGACCTCGATGCGCCTGGTGCTGATCGCGAACAACGACCTGCTGAACCTGAACACCGCGGCGCAGTTCTCGGGCACCAACGGCCCCTGCGGCGCGACGGCCTGCTTCCCGTCGGCCAGCGTCAGCTGCTCGTCGGCCACGCTGACGCGCAACCGCCAGGTCATCGGCCTGCTGGTCGGCGCGAGCGCGTTCGACATCGGCCACATCGGCGTCGGCGCCGGCGGCGGCGGCATCGCGAGCCTGGGCGTCGTGGGCGGCAACAACAAGGCCCAGGGTTGCACGGGCCTGCCCACCCCGGTGGGTGACCTGTTCGCGGTGGACTACGTGGCGCACGAGATGGGCCACCAGTTCGCCGGCAACCACACGTTCAACGGCACCGCCGGCAGCTGCTCGGGCGGCAACCGCAGTGCCGCGAACTCGGTGGAGCCGGGCTCCGGCTCGTCGATCATGGCCTACGCGGGCATCTGCTCGGCCACCGACGACCTGCAGCCGCACAGCGATCCGTACTGGTCGGCGCGCAGCTTCGACGAGATCACCACGTTCGTGAACGCCGCCGAGACCAACATCAACGAGATCCAGATGGCGGCGCTGACGGGCTTCACGACGAACGGCCAGCAGTTCAACCTGCGCTACAACGGCAACGACAGCGTGGCCATCGTGCGCGGCACGAACTTCACCACCACGGACGTGCAGAACGCCATCCAGGGCATCGCGGGCTGGCCCGCGGGCGCCACGGCGACGGTGAGCGCGCTGACCGACGCGTCGTTCACCATCACCTTCGGCGGCACGCTGGCCGGCGTCAATGCCGACCAGCTGCAGCTGGTGAATTGCACGGGCGGCTGCACCGGCTTCGTGGGTGAGCTGGCCAAGGGTGGCATCACCACCCGCGGCGGCAGCACCATCACGCCGACGGGCAACAACCCGCCGGTGGTGAGCGTGGCTGGCAGCAGCTTCACGATCCCGCTGCGCACCCCGTTTGCGCTGACCGGCAGCGCCACCGACGCCGATGGCGACGTCGTCACCTACATGTGGGAGCAGACGGACCGTGGCGGCAGCACCGGCACCAGCCTGTTCAGCAACACGAAGACCAACGGGCCGCTGTTCCGCCAGTTCGGCACCCGTGCGATCGTGAGCGCCACCGACACGCTGCTGTACAACTCGCCCGGCGAGAACGCCGTCAACACCAACCCGACGCGCGTGTTCCCGGACATGGCGCAGATCCTGGCCAACAACACCAACGCGGAAACGGGCACCTGCCCGGCCACGGGTGTGCAGGTGGACTGCTTCTCGGAGTTCCTGCCGACCATCGACTACGTCGGCTTCACCGGCGTGAACGCCAGCCCGCTGGCGCTGAACTTCAAGCTGACCGGGCGTGACGGCAAGGGCGGCGTGAACAGCGCCGTCACCCAGCTGCTGCTGGCCACCGGCGCGGGCCCGTTCCGCGTCACCGGCCCGGGCGCCGGCACGGTCGACGGCGGCTCGCCGCTGGCGATCACGTGGAGCGTGGCCAACACCAACGCGGCACCGGTGAACACGGCCAACGTGAAGATCAGCCTGTCCACCGACAGCGGCGCCACCTTCCCGGTGGTGCTGGCGGCCAGCGTGCCCAACACGGGCAGCGCCAACCTGCTGATCCCGAACGTCAACACCACGACGGCGCGCCTGAAGATCGAAGCGGTCGGCAACGTCTTCTTCGACGTGTCGCACGCCGACTTCGGCATCCGCCTGACCGGCGACGTGAACGGCGACGGCTCGGTGGGCTGCCCCGACCTGGCCATCATCCGCGCCGCCTTCGGTACCGTGGTGGGCCAGCCGGGCTTCGACCCGCGCGCCGACGTCAACAACGACGGCATCATCGACCTGCGCGACCTGGCCTACGTCTCGCAGCGCGTGACGGTGGGCGTGCGCTGCACGACCTGAACCTGAGCGCGGCCTTCGGCCGAAACGAAACGCCGCCTCCGGGCGGCGTTTTTTCTTGGCGTCTTCAGGTGCTGCGGCTGGCCCGCGGCCGCGACAGCAGCCACAGGCCGGCGAACGTCAGCGCGCCGTTGAGCACCAGCAGCTCGAGCCCGATCTGCCAGCCGCCGAGCCAGCGCCGCTGGTTCGCGTCCAGCACCCAGCACAGCGCCGGCGCGGCCAGCGCGACCCATGGCGCCCAGCGGTCGCTGGCCTCGCGCCGCGCCAGCAGCGCGAACGCGAACAGGCCCAGCAGCGGCCCGTAGGTGTAGCCGGCCAGCTTCAGGATCAGCCCGATCATGCTCGGGTCGTCCAGCGCCTTGAAGGCCAGCACCAGCGCCAGGAAGAGCGCGGCGAAGAGCAGGTGCACGGCGCGACGCCAGCGCGTGCGCGTGGCCTCGTCGAGGTCGCTGCGCTGCTGGAAGCGCAGCAGGTCGATGCAGGTGCTGCTGGTCAGCGCGGTCAGCGCACCGTCGGCGCTGGGGAACAGCGCCGAGACGAGCGCGATCACGAACAGCACCTGCACCGCCAGCGGCAGGTGGTTCAGCACCACCGCGGGGAACAGCCGGTCGCCGCTGGCCGCCAGGCCCACGGTGGGCGCGTAGAGATACAGCAGGCCGCCCAGGAACAGGAACACCGAGACCACCGCCAGCAGCACGAAGCCCAGCACGACGAGGTTCTTCTGCGCGTCGGCCAGCCGCGCCACCGACAGGCTCTTCTGCATCATCTCCTGGTCGGTGCCCGTCATCGCAATGGCGATGAAGGCCCCGGCCAGCAGCTGCTTGGCGAAGTGGTCGGCGGCCAGCCAGTCGGTGTGCCACACGGTGGCCAGCTCGCGTTCGCGCATCAGGGCCAGCGCCTGCGGGATCGACAGGTCCAGCTGCTGCAGCAGGAAGGCGGTGCAGACCACCAGGCCCAGCAGCATGCCGGCGGTCTGCAGCGTGTCGGTGAACACGATGGTGCGCACCCCGCCTTCCACGGTGTAGAGCAGGATCATCAGCAGGATCACCGCCGCGGTCAGCCAGAACGGCACGCCGAAGGCCGACAGGATCATGTCCTGCAACACGTTGACGACCAGGTACAGGCGGGCGGTGGCGCCGAGCGTGCGCGAGACGATGAAGATCGCCGCCCCGGTGCGCCCGCTGCGCGGCCCGAGCCGCTGCGTGAGCGTGCCGTAGATCGAGGTGACGCGCAGCCGGAAGTACAGCGGCAGCAGCACGAAGGCGATCACGCCGTAGCCGAGCAGCTGCCCGATAACGATCTGCAGGTAGCCGAACTGCGTGATCCCCACCGCGCCCGGCACGCTGATGAAGGTGACGCCCGACAGCGACGTGCCGACCATCCCGAAGGCCACCAGCGGCCAGGGGCTGGCGTGGCTGCCGATGAAGAAGGCCTCGTTGTCGGCGCGGCGCGAGGTCCACCAGGCCACGCCGAGCAGCAGCCCGAAGTACGCCAGCACGAAGCCGAGCAGACAGCCCGCCGACATCAGACGAGCAGGCCGATCAGCATGCCGAGCATCGTGAGCACCAGCGAGCTCGTGATCGGCAGGTACCAGTCACGGCCGCCGACGCGGAAGCTGAAGTCGCCCGGCAGCTTGCCCAGGCCGATCTTGCGCAGCCAGTCGTGCAGCACGTTGAACACCAGGCTGGCGAGCAGGAAGACGAGCAGCCAGCGCATCAGAGGGTGTGGCTGCGGTCGCCGTGTGCGAAGCCGACCGGATCCGGCAGATCGACGTTCCTCGCGAAGCCGATCACCTTGAACAGCTCGCCCATCTCGTGCTCGGTGACGAGCTTCTGCGCCGCGGCCACGGTGCGGATGTCGCTGCCCTGCAGCAGCTCCATCAGGCCGCAGTTGATCAGGAAGCGGGCCTGCGTGGTGTAGCCGATCACGTCGAGCCCGGCGTCCTGGCCCGCCAGCGCGACGCCGCTGAAGTTCACGTGCGCGGTGATGTCCTTGTCGCCGACGTCGACCAGCGGGTCGGGGTCGGCGCGGTGCGCGCGGTGGCACATCAGCGTGCCGCCGTGGCGCTGCGGCAGGTAGTACTCGGCGTCGGGGAAGCCGTAGTCGATGAAGAAGGCGGCACCCCGCGTCAGCCGTTCGGCCAGCGTGCGCACGAAGGCCTCGGCCTGCGGGTGGATCTCGGTGACGGTGCCGGGCACGAAGACGGCATCCACCGGCGGGCGCAGTGCCGTCGGGCGGTCAGCCCAGGCGAAGCGCCCGTTCGCCGCCAGCGCCACGCCGCGCTCGAACCATTTCGAGCCGTCGAAATGCAGCAGCTGCACCGGCATCGCGTCCAGCAGCTCGTTGCCCACGACCACGCCGTGCATCGCCGCGGGCCAGGCATCGAGCCAGCGCACGCGGTCGCCGAAGCGAGCCAGGCGCGCGGCCTGCGCGGCGCGCAGCGAGCCCGAGAGATCGATGATCGAATAGCGCCGGACGCCGTCGCCCAGCGCGTCGAGCAGCTGCTCGGCCAGTGCACCGGAACCGGCGCCGAACTCGAACACCTCGCCCGCGCCGGCGGCTTCGAGCCCCTGCCGCACCTGCCGCGCAAGCGCCCGCCCGAACAGCGGCGACAGCTCCGGCGCCGTGACGAAGTCGCTGCCCGAGGCCGGCAGCGTGCCGAACTGCCGGCTGCCGCGCGCGTAGTAGCCGAGACCGGGTTCGTAGAGCGCGGCGGCCATGAAACGGTCGAAGCCGAGCCAGCCGCCGTCGCGCGCGATCAGCGCGCGCAGGCGCGCCGATAAACTCTCGACCCCGGCTGGATGCATCTGCGGCATTGTAGGAACCGTAGGTCTCGCCGCCCCCATCCATGGCCACCACACCCGTCGCGCTGATCACCGGCGGCGCCCAGCGCATAGGGCGCGCCATCGCCCTGCACCTGGCCGCGCACGGCTGGGCCGTGGCCGTGCACTACCGCAGCTCGGACGCGGCGGCGGCGCAGACCGTGGCCGCGGCGCGTCAGGCCGGCGCGGCGGCGCAGGCCTTCGCGGCCGACCTGTCCGACGAAGCCGCCTGCAATGCGCTGGTGCCTGCCGTGCAGAAGGCCTTCGGCCGCATCGACGCGGTGGTCAACAACGCCTCGCTGTTCCAGCACGACGACGTCGCCACCTTCGGGCTGGCGGCGATGGAGGCGCACTGGCGCGCCAACACCGCGCCGGCCATCCTGCTGGCACGTGCGCTGCACGCGGCGCTGGCCGGCAGCGACCGCACCGGCTGCGTGGTGAACCTGCTGGACCAGAAGCTCTGGAACCCCAACCCCGACTACCTCAGCTACACGCTCAGCAAGGCCGCGCTGCAGTCGGCCACCACGCTGCTGGCGATGGCGCTGGCGCCGCGCGTGCGCGTGTGCGGCGTGGCGCCGGGTGTCACGCTGCTGTCGGGCGAGATGAGCGAGGCCGAGTTCACGGCCGCGCACCGCATGACGCCGCTGGCCCGCAGTTCCAGCCCCGAGGACGTGGCGCGCGCGGTGCACTTCCTGCTGGAGTCGCCCGCCATCACCGGCAGCACGCTGCTGGTGGACGGCGGCCAGCACCTGATCGGCCAGCCGCGCGACGTGATGTTCCTGGCCCGCGAGTCACCCCGCTGAACCATGCACAGCCTGCTCATCCACCCCTCCCTGATGGATTGCCGCCGCGTGTTTCTGCGCGACTATGCGGTCCACATCGACATCGGCGTGCACGACTTCGAGAAGCAGGGTGCGCAACGGGTGCTGATCAACGTGGATCTTTACGTGCCGCTCACCGAATCGACGCCCACGCACGACGAACTGGACGAAGTGGTGGACTACGATTTCATCCGCCGCAGCGTCGCCGAGCGCGTGGCGCGCGGGCACATCCACCTGCAGGAGACGCTGGCCGACGACGTGCTGAAGCTGATGCTGGCCCACCCCAAGGTGCGCGCGGCGCGCGTGTCCACCTCCAAGCCCGACGTGTACCCGGACTGCGCCGAGGTCGGCGTCGAGGTCTTCGGCCTCAAGGAACCCGTTCGATGAATGCCCCCCAGGACACCCAGGCCGTGCGCAAGGCGGCCTTCGAAGCCAACAAGCTGAGCAAGCGGCTGCACCGCCAGGTGGGCCAGGCCATCGGCGACTTCAACATGATCGAGGCCGGCGACAAGGTCATGGTGTGCCTGTCGGGCGGCAAGGACAGCTACGCGCTGCTCGACGTCCTGCTCTCGCTGCGCGAACGCGCGCCGATTCACTTCGACATCGTCGCGGTCAACCTCGACCAGAAGCAGCCCGGCTTCCCGGCCGACGTGCTGCCCAACTACCTGAAGAGCCGCGGCGTGCCCTTCCACATCGAGGAGCAGGACACCTACTCGGTGGTGAAGAAGCTGATCCCCGAAGGGCAGACCATGTGCAGCCTGTGCTCGCGGCTGCGGCGCGGCATCCTGTACCGCGTGGCCGGCGAACTCGGCGCCACCAAGATCGCCCTCGGCCACCACCGCGACGACATGGTGGTGACGCTGCTGATGAACATGTTCTTCGGCAGCCGCATGAAGGGCATGCCGCCCAAGCTCGTCAGCGACGACGGCAGGAACATCGTGATCCGCCCGCTGGCCTACGTGGCGGAGACCGATCTCGAGAAGTGGGCGCTGCACCGCCAGTTCCCCATCATCCCCTGCACGCTGTGCGGCAGCCAGGACAACCTGCAGCGCGTGCAGGTGAAGAAGATGATCCGCGAGTGGGAGCGCCAGTACCCCGGCCGCATCGACAACATGTTCACCGCGATGGGCAACATCGTGCCCTCGCACATGATGGACCGGAACCTCTACCCGTTCGCCACGCTCAGAACCACGGGGGTGGCCGACGCGGCGGGCGACATCGCCTTCGACGACGAACCCTGCACCCCGCCCACCGATCCGGGCCGCGTGGCCTGGCACCCGTCCGCCCCGCGCGACGACAAGGAGGACTGAGATGAGCACCCTTCGATTCCCCGCCACCGTGGCCTCGCTGCTGGCCGGTGCCGTGCTGCTGGGCGGCTGCGCCGGCGTGCAGACGGTCTCCAGCAGCGTCGCCAGCTTCGGCGAGTGGCCGGCCGACCGCAAGCCGGGCACCTATGCCTTCGACCGCCTGCCTTCGCAGCAGGCCCGCGCCAACGAGACCGAGGCGCTCGAGAACAGCGCCAAGAGCGCGCTCGAGAAGGCCGGCTTCACGCCGGTGGCCGACGGCAAGCAGCCCGACGTGCTGATCCAGGTGGGCGCACGCGACCAGCGCTACGTGGTCTCGCCCTGGGACGACCCGCTGTGGTGGCGCGGCGGCTTCGGCTACTACCGCTACGGGCCGTGGGTGTCGCCGCGCTGGGGCATCAACATGCGCTACGACCAGTTCCCGCGCTGGGAACGGCAGGTCGCGCTGCTGATCCGCGACCGCGCCAGCGGCAAGCCGCTGTTCGAGACCCGCGCCGTCAGCGACGGCAACTACCGCAGCGACACCGCGATGCTGACCGCGATGTTCGAGGCCGCGATGATGGACTTTCCCCGCCTGGGCATGAACCCGCGCAAGGTGGTGGTGGAACTGCCGCCGTCCTGATCGACGGGCCCGCGACTCAGCCCTGCGGCACCAGGAATCCGCGCAGGTCTTCCTCCCAGCCCTTCAGCGTCTCGCGCGCACGCTGGCGCTGCGCCGCGGTGGTGCTGTTGTGGATCTGCGCGGCGAAGGCGCAGTTGTAGTCGGTGAGCCGCTGCTGGTAGGCGCGGTAGGCCGGGTCCGGCGAACGCTCCAGGCCCTGCACCAGCGAGCGCAGCGCGGCCAGGCGCGCGGAGGGGTCGGCCTTCTCGGCGGACAGCCGCCGCAGCGTCTGCAGCACGTCGCGCTGGCGGCGCTGGCGCTCGGCGAGCCACAGCTCGGGGTCGAACGGCGACGCGGCCACACCCTCGCGCACCACGCGCTTCTGCACGTCGCCCAGGCGGCCGTAGATGCGCTCCACGCGCTCCAGCGTGCGCTTGACGGCCGCGTCGGCGCGGTCCTCGGCGTCGGCCTGCAGGAAGTCGCGCCGCATCTCGGCGTTGCCCTTCGCGTAGCGCTGCTCCATGTGACGGAACTGGGCCTCGCCCAGGCCGGGCAGCTGCTCGGCGGCCAGTTGCAGCGCGCGCTCCAGCGTCGGCTCCAGCGCCTCGCGCACCTGGCCCTGCCAGCGGCACGCCTTCTCCGGCGTGGTGGGTTCGGTCACCTGGGCCTGGGCGCTGTCCAGCAGCGCCACCAGTTCGGGCAGCTGCGTGCCGCGGTGCCACTCGTGCAGGCGGTCGAGCGCCTGCCTCACGGAGGGCGACTGCGCGCTGCTGAAGTCGACATAACCGTCGATCCACCACCACAGCAACTGCGGCGCATTGCCGTAAGCGAGGCGGATGCTGCTGCAGCCGGCCAGCACCGTCACGCAGAGGAGCAGCAGCAAACAGATAATCGCGGTTTTGCTGAAAGTCGATCGCATGGCACTGAACGTCGTGATCATGGCCGCGGGCAAGGGCACCCGCATGAAGTCGGCGTTGCCGAAAGTGCTGCACCGGCTGGCCGGCGTCAGCCTATTGCAGCATGTCCTGAAGGCGGCCGCGGCAACCGGGGCCGACCGCACCGTGGTCATTACCGGCCACGGCGCCGAACAGGTGGAACATACGGCGGCGGCCGCGCTGGCGGACGCACGCTTCGTGCGGCAGGAACCGCAGCTGGGCACGGGGCATGCCGTGCAGCAGGCGGTGCCGGCGCTGGACGACGCGCACGCCTGCACCCTCATCCTCAACGGCGACGTGCCGCTGATCCGGCCCGCCACCGCGCGCGCGCTGGTGCAGGCCTGCGGCGGCGAGAAGCTCGCGCTGCTCACCATCACGCTGCCCGACGCTACCGGCTACGGCCGCATCGTGCGCAGCGGCGCGGCCGTGCAGGCCATCGTCGAGCACAAGGACGCCACGCCCGAGCAGCGCCGGATCCGCGAGGTCTACACCGGCATCATGGCCGCGCCCACCGCGCTGCTGAAGCGCTGGGTGATGGCGCTGTCGAACGACAACGCGCAGCGCGAGTACTACCTCACCGACATCGTCGCGATGGCGGTGAAGGAAGGCGTGCCGGTGGTCAGTGCCGAAGCCGCCAGCGAGACCGAGGTGCTGGGCGTCAACAGCCCCGTGCAGCTGGCCGACCTGGAGCGCCGCTTCCAGCGCGCGCGGGCGGAGGAGCTGATGGAAGCCGGCGTGCGGCTGGCCGACCCGGCCCGCTTCGACGTGCGCGGCGAGCTCACCTGCGGCAGCGACGTCGAGATCGACGTCAACTGCATCTTCGAGGGCCGCGTGCACCTGGAGGACGGCGCGCGCATCGGCGCGAACTGCGTGCTGAAGGACACCACCGTCGGCGCCGGCGCGCTGGTGCAGCCCTTCACGCACAGCGACGGCGCGGTCATCGGCGCGCAGGCGCAGATCGGCCCGTTCACGCGCCTGCGCCCCGGTGCCGAGCTCGGGCGCGAGGTGCACCTGGGCAACTTCGTCGAGGTGAAGAACTCGAAGCTGGCGGCGGGCGCCAAGGCCAACCACCTCGCCTACCTCGGCGACACCGACGTCGGCGAGCGCGTGAACTACGGCGCCGGCAGCATCACCGCCAACTACGACGGCGCGAACAAGCACCGCACGCGCATCGGCAACGACGTGCACGTGGGCAGCAACTGCGTGCTGATCGCACCGATGACGGTGGGCGACGGCGCCACCATCGGCGCCGGCAGCACGCTGTCGAAGGACGCCCCGGCCGGCCAGCTGACCTTCGCGCGGCCGCCGGTGCGCAGCCTCGAGGGCTGGAAGCGGCCGACGAAGAAGCCCAAGGGCTGAGCCGGCCTACTTGGAGGCCACCGGCGCGGCCGGCGGCGCCCAGGGCTCGGGCACCGCGTTGCTGACCGCGGGCACCGTGCGCAGGTAGGCGTAGATCGCCTCCAGGTCGCGGTCGGTCATCTGGCTGTAGGCCGGGATCGGCATCGGCGGCAGGATCGCGCGCCCGCGGCCCAGGTGGCGGCCGGTGCGGATGGTGTCCTTGAAGTCCTTCACGGTCCACTTGCCGAGACCGGTCTCGGCGTCGGGCGTCAGGTTGGCGGTGAAGCTCACGCCCCAGGGGCCCGACCAGGCCGTGTTGCTGGCGGCCACGACCATCATCCACGGGCTCGGCGGCAGCGCCGGCACCGGCGGCAGCGCCATGCCGGCGGGGTGGCCCGAGAGCATGCGCGCCATGTCCGGCTCGGGGCCGTTGGCGCCCATCTTCATCGGCGTGTGGCAGTCGTGGCAGCCCGAGGTGTTGACCAGGTAGCGGCCGCGCTCGACCTGCGCCTTGTTCGGGCCTTTGCTGGTCTCGGCCGCCTCGGCGCTGCGCACCGCGGTCAGGCCGAAGCCGGCAAGGTTGACGGCCACGGCCAGCAGGGCCAGGCGGCCCGGCATCAGCGAGCCTTCGATCTTCTTCATCTCAGTGTTCCTTTCGGGGGAGGTCGTGGGTGATCCAGCGTTCGACGAGGGCCAGTCCCTCGTCGTCGGGCCGCTGCGTGCCCAGCGGCGGCATCTGCAGCAGCCCCTGGCGGGACCGCATGCGTTGGACCAGCGCGCTCTTCTGCGGCTGGCCGGGCTCGATCAGCGGCGCGCCGGCGTTGAAGCGGCCGCTGGGTGACAGGAGCGAGGCCAGCACCTCGGCGCGGCTGGCTTCGGGGTCGGCGACACGTTGCGCCAGGCGCAGGGCCACCGGCACGCCGCCGCGGCCGTGGTGGCAGTGGCCGCAGTTGGCGTGCAGCAGGCCGAGGGCCGCGCGCTCGGTGGAGGTCTCGGCCGCGATGCGCGGCGGGGTCTTCAGCAGCGCCGCGGGCAGGTGCCTGAGCGCGCCGCGCGCCACCAGCGCGGGCAGCTCATCGGCGAGCTGCAGCGCCGAGAAGCCCAGCACCGGCGCCGGCGCGCCGCCATGGCAGGCCCCGCAGTCACCGCGCCCGGGCACGGCGTAGCGGCCGCCGGGTGCGCCCGCCACCGCCAGCAGGGTGCCGCGCGGCGGCGCCAGGGTCGCGTCGGTCCCGGCGTCGTTCCAGACATAGCTCGCGAAGGTCCAGCCGCCGTCGGCGCGGCGCTCGATGTAGCGGGTCTCGACCGGACGGCCGTCGACCGCGAACTCCTTCCACAGCTTCGTGCCGCGCGGGAAGTCCCAGGCGTCCGGGTCGCGTGCGTCGATCGCGCGGCCCGCCGGCAGCGCGATCCAGCGCCGCTTCTGCGCGCCGTCGGACCACAGCGCGTACCGCGGCGCGAAGGCCTGCACCCCGGGCGCGTGAAGGCCGGTGTCTCGCAGGTGCTGCGGCGGCTCGGGCGCGGCCGACGCGCCTGCGCCGGCCAGCGCCGCCAGCGCGCCCAGCAGCACCGCCGCGGCGGCACGCAGGTGCGGCCACAGGGCGTGGAGGAGTTGCTGGGGCGGGGGCATGACGGCGGGTCGGGTACGGGATGACGAGACCCGCACTGTCGGCCTTGCACTCGCCAGTGCCATCGCCCGATGGAGCCATCGCATGGCCCGCCGTGGGCCATGCCGTTCGGGACGGGGCTGTCAGCGCGCGGGCGGCGTGCGCGCGCGCAGCCAGCCTTCGAACGGGCCCTGCGGCAGCGGCCCGCCGCTGAGGAAACCCTGCTGCGCGTCGCAGCCCTGCTGGTGCACCCAGTCGCGCTGGGCCACCGTCTCCACGCCTTCGGCCAGCACCTGCATGTTCAGGCTGCGGCCGAGCTGGATGATGGCGTGCGCGATGGCCGCCGAGCCGCGGTCGGCCGGCAGGTCGGTGACGAAGCTGCGATCGATCTTGAGGCGGTCGATCGGCAGGTGCTTCAGGTGCGCCAGCGAGGTGTAGCCGGTGCCGAAGTCGTCGATCGCGATGCGCACGCCGATCGCCTTCAGCCGCACCAGCGACGCACGCACCGCGGCCACGTCCTCCATCAGCATGCGCTCGGTCAGCTCCAGCTCCAGCATCGGGCCGCTGGCGCCGGTGGCGGCCAGCGCCTGTTCGACGGTCTCGACGAAGCCGGGGCTCTGGAACTGCAGCGTCGAGACGTTGACCGCCAGCGGCACCGCGGCCAGGCCGTTCTGGTGCCAGCGCACCGCGCAGCGCAGCGCCTCGTGCAGCACCCACTGGCCGATGGGCAGGATCAGCCGGCGCGCCTCGGCCAGCGGGATGAAGGCGTCGGCGCCCAGCAGCCCGCGCAGCGGGTGCTGCCAGCGCACCAGCGCCTCCACGCCCAGCAGCGAGCCGTCCGACAGCGACAGCTGCGGCTGGAAGTGGAGCTGGAACTGCTGGTCGCGCACGGCCTGCGCGAGCAGGCTCTCCATCGCCAGCTCGGCATAGGCGTTCTCGGCCATCGAGGGCTCGAACAGGCACCAGTGCGCACGGCCGGAGGACTTGGCCTGGTACATCGCGGTGTCGGCGTGCTTGATCAGCTCCGCCGGCGTCTGGCCGTGCTCGGGGTACATCGCCACGCCGATGCTGGGCGTCACCGAGATCGAGGCGCCCTCCACCTGCAGCGGCTGCCCCACGGTGGCCAGCAGCTTGTCCGCCACCGCCTTCACCGCCTCGGGACTCGGGTTGCCGGACAGCAGCAGCACGAACTCGTCGCCGCCGAAGCGCGCCACCAGGTCGCCGGCGCGCGGCAACGGCTCGGCCGCCTCCCCGTCCTCGGGCGCCGGCGCCCAGCGCAGCGTGGCGGTGATGCGGTCGGCCACGGTGCGCAGCAGCATGTCGCCGACCTGGTGGCCCAGCGAATCGTTGACGCGCTTGAAGTGGTCGAGGTCGATGAACAGCAACGCCAGCACCTCGCCGCGTTCGCGCGCACCGTCCAGCGCGGCCTGCGCGCGCTCGTCGAAGGCCAGCCGGTTCGGCAGCCCGGTGAGCGGGTCGTGGTGCGCCAGGTGGTGGATGCGGGCCTGCGCCTCGACGCGGTCGCGGATGTCGCGCACGATGGTCATGCGCAGCATCTCGCCGTGGTAGTGCACGGTGCGCACGATGAACTCGACCGGGATCTCGCGCCCGTCGCGGTGCAGCACCACGCTGTCGTAGCTGATCTCGGGCGCGGCGGCGATCACCGCGGCCACGCGCGGCCGCGCCGCCGGGGCCACGAAGTCCAGGGTCGAGCGGCCCAGCACCTCGTCCATCGAGTAGCCGATCAGCTCCAGCAGCGGCGGATTGGCATCGGTGATGAAGCCGCCCTTGTGGAACACGATGCCCTCGGCGCTGGCGTGCATGAACTTGGCCAGCCGCTCCTCGCTCTCGCGCACGGCGGCCTCGGCGTCGCGGTGGCGCGTGATGTCGCTGATCAGCACGAAGGCGCCCACGGCGTCGCCCTCGGGGCCCACGTGCGGCAGCAGGTGGACCTCGATCGAGCGCATGCGGCCGCTGCCCGGCTGGCCGATCGGCAGCTTGCGCTCGTAGCGCGTGGCGCGCAGTTCGCGGATGACCTCGTCGATGCGCGGCTGGATCGCCGCCGCCGCTTCCGCGCCGATGATCTGCGCCACCGGCAGGCCGAGGATGTCCTCCTCGGTGCGGCCGAACATCTGCGCGTAGGCCAGGTTGGCGTAGCGGCAGGTGTAGCCGTCCTTGCGCTCGTAGTAGGCGATGGCCGCCGGCACGTTGTTGCACAGCAGCGTGAACTGCGCGATGCGGGCCTGCAGCGCCTGCAGTTCGGCGTCGTAGGGGTCGCGTGCGGTCATGCCGCAGCCTCCTGCTGCTCCACCACCGAGGCGGCCAGGCACAGGTCTTCCCACGCCCGGGCCTTCTCGGGCAGGCTGCGCAACAGGTAGGCGGGGTGGTAGGTGACGATCAGCGGGACGCCCTGGTAGCGATGCACGCGCCCCCTGAGCTTGCCTACGGGCGCGTCGCTGCGCAACAGGGCCTGCACGGCAAAACGCCCCATCGCGAGAATGATGCGCGGCTTCAGCAGCTCGATCTGGCGCACCAGGAAGGGTTCGCACTGCGCCATTTCCTCGGGCGCGGGGTTGCGGTTGCGCGGCGGGCGGCACTTCAGGGTGTTGGCGATGTAGACGCGCCGCGCCGCCGGCTCGGGCCCTTCGGTGCTGCGCGTGAGGGACAGCGCGGCCAGCATGCGGTCCAGCAACTGCCCCGCGGCCCCGACAAAAGGCTCGCCCTGCAGATCCTCGTTCTCGCCCGGCGCCTCGCCCACCACCATCCAGTGCGCCTGCTCGTGACCGACGCCGAACACGGTCTGGGTGCGGCCTTCGCACAGGCTGCACGCGCGGCAGGCTGCCACCGCCGCGCGCAGCTCGGGCCAGCCGAGGCCGGCGGCCGCACCGGCGCTCACCGCGGGCCGGCCGGGCGCCTCCGGCGCCGGCTCGGCGGCGCGCACCGGCTGGGCCCTCGGCTCTGCGGCCTCGCGCCGTGCGGGCGCGGGCGGCACCTCGGCCGGTGCGGGGGCGGCAGCCCCGCCCGCGGCCGGGGTCCACACGCGCAGCCCCATCGCGTCGAGCATCGCGCGCTGGCGTTCAGTCCAGGCCATGTGTCACCTCGCCGGCCTCGCCGGGCTGCAGCACCAGGCTCATCACCACCGCGTCCTCGCGCCGGCCCGCCGCCGGGTAGTAGCCGCGCCGCAGGCCCACCTCGGCATAACCGAGCTGTTCGTAGAGGGCGCGGGCGCGGCGGTTGCTCTCGCGCACCTCGAGCCACAGCGAAGCCATGCCGCGGCCCCGTGCGTGCGCCGCCAGCGCTTCCAGCATCAGCCGCCCCAGCCCCTGCCCCTGCCACGCGGAGGCCACGGTGACGTTGAGCAGGTGCATCTCGTCGACGCCGGCCATCGCGATGAAGTAGCCCAGCAGCCGCCCGGTCTCGTCCTCCAGCACCTCGGCCAGGTAGCCGGCGGCCAGCGAGTCGACGAAGTTGCCGCGGGTCCAGGGAAAGCTGTACGCGCTGGCCTCGATGCCGCTCACGGCATCGAGGTCGCGCACGCCCATCGTGCGGCGCGTCACCGAGGGCGCCAGCCGGGCGTTCACGGCAGCGCCGCGGCGCGCGCGGCCTCGCGTTCGCGCGTGGTCAGCGCCACCTTGTCGCGCAGGTACAGCGGCAGCGCCTGCGCGGCGTCGACACCCTCGCCCGCCGCGGCGGCGGCCAGCGCCAGGCGCAGCAGCGCGGCGGCGCGGCCCTGCTCGTGCGCGAACACGCGCGGGGCGGGCGCGGCGAGGCGTTCGCCGAACGCGTTCCAGGCCGAACCGGCCACCGCGTGCAGGGCCAGCCCCTGCCAGGCACCGGCCAGCGCCGGCAGCGGCAGCAGCGCGGGTTCGGCCAGCACCTGCCATGCCGTGCCATTGAAGCGGTAGGCCGCGGCGTAGATCTCGTCCATGCGCGCGTCCATCGCGACGCCGACATCGAACGGGTCCGGCGCGCCGGCCTGCACGCGCGCGTCCTCGGCGACGACGAGCAGGCTGTCGATCGGCAGCACCGGCCTGCCGGCGCCGAAAGCCAGCCCCTGCGCCACCGAGCAGGCCGTGCGCAGCCCGGTGAACGCGCCGGGGCCGCGGCCGAAGGCGATGAAGTCCAGGTCGGCGTGCACCAGCTGCGCGTCGGCCAGCAGCCGGGCGATGCGCGGCAGCAGCGTGGCCGACGCGGCCGCGCCGCCGGCTTCGTCCAGCAGCGCCGCACCGGCGGCCGACTGCAGCGCCACCGCCATGCGCTCGGTGGACGTGTCGAAGGCGATCAACCGCGGCGGCGGGCTCATGGCGGGAGTTTAGGGCGTGCGATCATCGTCCCGTGGGCACCAGGAGTGGGGTGATCGGGCGCGTTGGGGCATGGGCCGGGCTGGCCCTGGCGATGGCCGCGCACGCAGCGCCGGCGCAGACCTTGCCGCCCGAGGTGCAGCGCGCGCTGCGCCTCGCAGGCGTGCCGGCCGATGCACTCTCGGTGCACCTGCTGGACACCCATGGCGGCCGCCACGTGCTGCAGTGGCAGGACGCGAAAGCCGTGAACCCGGCCTCGCTGACCAAGCTTTTGACCACGGCCGCCGCGCTGGACCGCCTGGGGCCGGCCTACACCTGGAGCACGCCGGCGTGGCTGGGCGGGCCGGTGACCGGCAGCGGCGTGCTCGAGGGCTCGCTGCACATCAAGGGCAGCGGCGACCCCAAGCTGGTGCTCGAACGGGTGTGGCTGCTGCTGCGCCAGGTGCAGCAACGCGGCGTGCGCGAGATCCGCGGCGACATCGTGCTCGACAACAGCGCCTTCGTGGTGCCCGAGGTCTCGCCGGCCGAGTTCGACGGCGAGCCCACCCGGCCCTACAACGTGCGGCCCGCGGCGCTGCTGTTCAACTTCCGCAGCAGCGTCTACACCTTCACGCCCGACGCAGCGGCCGGCGTGGCGCGGGTCTCGGTGGAAGCGGCGCCGGCCGGCCTGGTGGCCGACCGCAGCGTGCCGCTGTCCAGCGGCCCCTGCGAAGACTGGCGCGGCGCGCTGAAGGCCGCCTTCGAGCCCGGCCGCACGCGTTTTGCGGGCGCCTACGCCACGGCCTGCGGCGAGCAGTCGTGGCCGGTGGCCGACCCGCAGCCCGCGAGTTTCGAGGCGCGCCTGCTGGAGGCGCTGTGGCGCGAGATGGGCGGCACGCTGCACGGCAGCGTGCGCGAGGGCGCCGCCCCCGAGATGAAGCCGAGCTTCGAGCTGCGTTCGCCGCCGCTGGCCGAACTGATCCGCGACATCAACAAGTACAGCAACAACGTGATGGCGCAGCAGCTGTTCCTGACGCTGGCGCGCGAGGCCAACCCGCGGCAGCCGGCCACGCCCGAGTCCGCACGCGAGACGCTGGCGCGCTGGCTGGTCGAGCGCACCGGCAGCGGCGGCGACGAGGTGGTGCTGGACAACGGCTCGGGGCTGTCGCGTCAGACGCGGTTGAGCGCCGCCCGGCTCGCGCGCGTGCTGCAGCTGGCCTTCGACGGGCCTGCGATGAGCGAGCTGATGAGCTCGCTGCCAGTCTCAGGGCTCGACGGCACGATGCGCCGCTCGCGCGCCGCGCCGGGCCGCGCGCACCTGAAGACGGGCTCGCTGCGCGACGTGGCCGGCGTGGCCGGCTACGTGCTGTCCAACAGCGGGCGGCGCTACGTGCTGGTGGCCATCGTCAACCACCCTCAGGCGGGCGCCGCGCGCCCGGCGCTGGACGCGCTGGTGCAGTGGGTGCTGCGCGACGCGCCCGTGCACCGGGTCTCGGCGGAGCCGTGAACCCGGTGCCGCGCCGGCGTCAGAACCGGTAGGAGACGCCGGCCTCGTAGGTCCAGGGCCGGAAGTCGATGGTGGTGCGCAGCACCACCGCGCCGGTGGCGTAGAGGTTGCTCTTCACGTCGATGCGGGCGACGCTGGCGAACAGGCCCCAGTTCTTGTTGAACGCCCAGTCCAGGCCGCCGTGCACCGCCAGGCCCGTGGAGTCGGTGAGCTTCACGTCCCAGCCGTAGGGCGTCTTCACGTCGGTGAACTTGGTGTAGTTCACGCCCACGCCCACGTAGGGGCGGAAGCTGTCGCCGTCGTTGCCGAAGTGGTAGTTCACCAGCAGCGTGGGCGCCACGTTGCGGGCCGACAGCACCTCGCCGAGGAAGCTCACCGTGCCGGTGGCCTTGGCCTTGATCTTCGGCGGCACGCCGAGCGCGAGCTCGATGCCGAACTTGGGCGACACCGCGTATTCGTAGGTGAACAGCAGCGTGGTGGCGTCGCCCACCTCGGCATCGGCACCGGGCGGGATGCCGATGCCGGTGATGCCGGTGGTCTTGGAGTGCGCGTCGTAGCGCACCGCGCCGAGCTTGAAGGTGTGCTGCGCCTGGGCCGCGCCGCAGGCGAGCACCAGCCCGACGAAGGCGATGCCCGAGGCTTGGAGCCGGAGGTTCTTCTGCATGGTGTGTTCCTCAGATCCAGCCGAACGAGCGCAACTGCTGGGTGACGTAGTCGCTGATGATCTTGTGCCCGCCCGGCGTGGGATGCACCCCGTCGGCGAACTGCCAGGTGTTGACGTCGGCGCCGGTGCGCAGGCCGTTGTAGGGCGCGCCGGGCGTCGAGTTGCAGAACAGCGAGGAACCGTCGGTCACCGCGTTGTTGGTGATGAGGGCGATCTTCGTCGCGTCGCAGGTCGGCAGCTGGTTGTTCACGATGCCGTAGCGCGCGGGGTTGGCGTAGACGTCCTTGCCCGGGGCGTTCTGGTCGATGATCTTCACCGGCTGGCCGCCCAGGCCGTCGCGCAGCCAGAGGTTGAAGGTGTCGACCAGCGCCGACAGCACCGGCACCGCCGCCGCCTTCTGCGGATCGGCCTTCAGCGACGCGCCGAAGGGCGTGAGCGTGGAGTCGGGCAGCGTCATCACCGCCACGTACTTGCCGCCCTTGGCCAGGATCTCGGTCTTCACGTAGGCGGCCAGTTCCTGCGCGGCCAGCTTCATCGCGGTCTGCGCGGCGGTCTGGGCCTCGAACAGCTGCTTGTTGGCCTCGGCCTCGGTGAGCTGCCCCTGCGCCTGCTTGAGCTTGATCGCGCCGGCGGCGGTGCTGAAGTTGCCGAACTGCGCGAAGGCGTCGTTGTTGCCGGCCCAGACGATGATGAGGTCGCTGGCCTTGAAGTTCGTGAAGCGGGTCAGGTGGTTGGCGATCTGCGTCTTCACCGGCACCGTCAGCGCGGCGGGCTGGCCGGTGGACGTGGTGTGGCCGATGCCGTTCGGATCGGTCACGCGCGAGCCGCCCTGGCCGTAGGCCGTGCAGGTGCCCGCAAGGGCCGGGTTCGCGGCCGCGGGGCACTTCGCCGATGCACCGGCGAACCCCACCTCGGCCGGCGTGACCACCACGCCCATCGTGCCGGCCAGGTTCTCGACCCAGATCTTCGCGCTGGCGGCGTTGGCGGTGAACTTGCCGCCGAAGTACGGCGCCTGGCCGTTGCCGGTGAGCGAGGTGGCCGGCGCATAGGCGCCGATGTCGCTGAGGCTGTCGCCGAAGGTGACCAGCGCGGTGAAGGTGCCGCGCGCGGTGGGTGCGCCGGCAGGCTCTTCGCTGCCGGCAGGTATCGGGTCGCTGCCGCCGCAGGCGCCCAGCAATGCGGCGGTGATGGCCGAGGCGGCAAAGGTCCGCGCCCAGCTTCGGGTTGGCTTGTTCGTCATGATGTCCCCAGAGGTCTCGCGCCCGCCGGCACGGCGGGCCTGATCGGTCGCGAAAAGCACGACCGTTCGCTTTTGCGAGAGGCACTATAGGGTCGCGACGAGGCCCGGGCCGGTCGGGGAAACCCGTTGCTGGAGTGGGCCCTCTAGGAGCCCGCCGACGTCAGAACGGGTTGCGCCGTGCGCGGTCGATCGCGAGGCCGGCGAGTTGCGCGTGGCCGTTGGGGCCCAGGTGCGTGGCATCGGCCCACAGATAGGCCGGCAGCGCCGCGTCGGGCACCAGCGTGGCGGTGGTGCAGTCCGGCAGCAGCTCGGCACAGACCGGGTCGGTGATGTTGCCGAGGCCGAATGCCGCGGGCGCGCGCCCGATCGCCTGGAAGCGCAGCTGCGCCTGCGCCAGGCCGACCCAGCGGCCGTCGAGCACGACGTTGACGCCGAGCTGCTCGTTGAAGGCCGAAGTCAGGTCGCTGATCAGCTTGGCGCGATCGGTGTCGGTGGCCTGCGCGCGCTCGGTGATGGCAAAGGGCGTGAGGCCCAGGTCCGGCAGGTCGGACACCACCACCTTGACGCCCAGCTCGATGAGCCGGTTCACCGCCAGCGCCAGCCGCTTGCCGCGCGCGGACGCCTCGCCGATCAGCACCTGTCGACTGAGCGACGGAAACTGGCCATAGAGCTCGAAGATGTCATTGGCGCCGGCCAGCACCGTGGCCAGGTCCTTGTCGCGAAAACCACCGGCGGCGACCTGGGCTTCGATCTGCGCCGCCACGTCCTCCACCTTCGCACCGGGCGTGGCCAGGATGAAGGCGCGCGGCTCGAAGTTGTCGTTGCCCAGGCACTCGGCGAAGCCGAAGCCGTAGACCGCCGCCACCTGCTGCACCCAGATCGGCTGGGCCCGGCAGTCGACAAGGCCGCTGGCGTCGACGCCGTTGACGCTGTAGTTGCGGCCCTGCGGCGTGAGCAGGCTGGTCTCGTCGCCGAGTGCGAAGTAGCGCTTGGGGATGAAGGCCTCGAGCTGCGAGGTCTCGCCGCCGCAGGACGCCAGCAGCCCGAACGTCGCGAGGCCCAGGGCGGCGCGCGCCAGGCGCACGCGCCAGGATGACGGAGGCCGAGCCGCTTTCGTGCGGGTGTTGGCCAGGCTGCTGAAGGTCATGAGGGCTCCGAAAGGGTTCGCCGCGAGCCCGGCGCGCGCCGGCCCTGGAGAGCCTGTCTCTCTAGGCCGCGGCGCGCTGCAGCCGGTCGCGCACACCGTCCCAGTTCCCTCCGGGCGGAGGAAGTTCCACCCAGATCACCGAGGCGCCGGCGGCGTCGAAATCGCGCAGCACGGCAAACAGTTCGTGCGCCACCGCGGCCGCGTCGGGCGGCATGGCCTTGTGCAGCCAAGCCGACCCTGCCGGAGGGGCGACCCGGGAATATACCGCGACCACCCCACCCGCCCCGGCGCCGCCGGCCTGCCAGGGGCGGTGCGACGCGGCCGGATCGAACAGCTGCACCGGCGCCGCTGGCGCGTAGTGCGAGGCCAGCGTGCCCGGTGCGCGCGGCGAGCCGGCGTCGGGCGCCGCGAGCGGCTGGCCCAGCACGGCCTCGATCGCCTCGCGGCCCAGTTGGCCCGGGCGCAGCAGCGCGGGCTCGGGCCGTGTGCAGTCGACGATGGCCGACTCGATGCCCACGGCGCAGGGGCCGCCGTCGAGCACCGTGAGCGCGTCGCCGAACTCGTCGCGCACGTGTTCGGCGCGTGTCGGGCTGACGCGGCCGAAGCGGTTCGCACTCGGCGCCGCGACACCCGCCACGCCCAGCAGCGCCGCTTCGTGCAGCAGCGCCTGCGCCACCGGGTGCGAGGGCAGGCGCAGGCCGATGCTGTCCTGGCCGCCCGCGGCTGCCGCCGCCACGTCCGCACGGCGCGGCAGGATCAGCGTGAGCGGCCCGGGCCAGAACGCCGCCATCAGGCGCCGCGCAGACGGCGGCACCGAGGCCGCGAACGTGGCCACCGCCGCGGTGTCGGCCAGGTGCACGATCAGCGGATGGTCGGGCGGTCGCCCCTTGGCGGCGAAGATGCGCGCGACGGCAGTCTCGTCGTCGGCGCGCGCGCCCAGGCCGTAGACCGTCTCGGTGGCGAAGGCCACCAGCTCGCCCGCGGCGAGCAGCGCGGCGGCACGGCGGACCGCGGCGGCCTCGTGGCCCGGCAGGATGGGCATGCGACGGTGCCTCTCGTCAGAACGCCGCCAGGCCCAGCAGCGCCGCGGCCCGCAACGCCGTGGCGCGGGCCGCTTCGGCGCTGGCGCCCGTGAGCGTGAGGTGCCCCATCTTGCGGCCTCGGCGCGGCTCGGACTTGCCGTACAGGTGCAGGTGCGCACCGGCCAGCGCGAGCACGCCGGGCCAGTCGGGCTCGCGCGGGTGCGGCGATGCGCCTTCGAACCACAGGTCGCCCAGCAGGTTCAGCATCACCGCGGCCGAGTGCTGGCGCGGCTGCACCAGCGGCAGGCCGGCGAGCGCGCGCACCTGCAGGTCGAACTGCGACAGGTCGCAGGCATCGATGCTGTAGTGCCCCGAGTTGTGCGGCCGCGGCGCCATCTCGTTGGCCACCAGCGAACCGTCGGCGAGGATGAAGAACTCGACGCACAGCACACCGACATAACCGAGCGACACGGCCAGCGACTCGGCCTGCGCCACCGCGCGCGCGGCCAGCGCGACGTCGACATCGGGCGCCGGCACCTGCGTCACCGCGAGGATGCCGTCGCGGTGCAGGTTCTGTTGCACCGGTAGATGCACGATGGCGCCATCGCGACCGCGCGCGACGATCACGCTGATCTCGCGCTGCAGCGGCAGGCGCTTCTCGAGTACGCAGGGCACGCCGCGCATCGCCGCGAAGGCCGCGCCCAGCTCCGTCACAGTCGCCACCGAAGCCTGGCCTTTGCCGTCGTAGCCCATGCTCGCGGTCTTCAGGATGCCCGGCAGCAGGCCGGCCAGCGCGGGCAACTGCAGGTCGGCCTCGCGTTCGACGAGGGCGTGCGGCGCGCAAGGAACGCCGGCGGCGGCGAATGCGGCCTTCTCGCGGGCACGGTGCTGGCAGACCATCACCGCGTCGGCGGGCGGTGAAACGGGGAGGTCGCGCGCGAGGGCTCGCAGCGACTCGGCCGGCACGTTCTCGAACTCGGTCGTCACCGCCACGCACGAACGCGCCAGCGACGCCAGCGCGGCGGCGTCGGTGTAGGCGGCCTTCAGGTGCACCTCGGCCGCCGCGCCCGCGGGGCTGTGCGGATCGCTCTCGAGCACGGCCACGCGGAACCCCAGCGTCTGCGCCGCGTGCACGAACATGCGGCCGAGCTGGCCCCCGCCGAGCACACCCAGCATGGGCAGCGACGCCGCCGCCGACTCGTGACGGGCGCCGGTCACTTCAGATCCTGCGTCATCGCACGCGCCGCCGCGGTCTGGCGGGCGCGAAACGCCGCCAATTGATCGCGCAACGCGGCGTCCTCGTTCGCCAGCATGGCCACCGCGAACAGCGCCGCGTTGGCGGCGCCCGCGGGGCCGATCGCGAACGTGGCCACCGGGATGCCCTTGGGCATCTGGACGATGGAGTAGAGCGAATCGAGCCCGCTCAGATGGCGGCTCGCCACCGGCACGCCGAGCACCGGCACCGTCGTCTTCGCCGCCAGCATGCCGGGCAGGTGCGCCGCCCCACCGGCGCCGGCGATGATGGCCTTCACCCCGCGCGCCGCCGCACCATCGGCGAAGGCAAACATGTCGTCGGGCATGCGATGGGCGGACACGACCTGCTTGTCGTAGGGCACATGGAACTCGTCCAGGATGGCGGCGGCGTGCTGGAGGGTGTCCCAGTCGCTGGAGGAGCCCATGGCGAGGGAGATGAGTACCATGACTAAGCCTTATGTACCTTCACTCCGCGAACGGAGCGAGATGAGACGAGAGTCTTTGCATCATGGCCTCATATTGATCTCGTGAGTGCTGCAAGCCAACAAGCGCTTCTTGCTTGTTCGCAAGCCCTTCATCGATCTCGGCAAGCTGCAACTTCAGCCACGCCGCCACCAACTGCTCGTCCACGTCGAACGAGCCGAACGCAAAGTCGGATGAGACTAGGGGCAGAGCCTTGGCAGCCGACAGGTCGCCGCCCTTGGCTTGACAGAAGGCAATCTCGAGATCGATGAATGAACTGCTGAAGTTGTGCTTGGCGAATCGATCACTATCGCGAAGGGAGAGCAATAGTTCTCTAGCCTGCTCGTAGTTTCCTTCGAGCATGTTCAAGCGGGCGGTCGTCAGGACCAAATGGTCGGGAAGCGAGGCGAGCTTGGACAGGTCTTGGTAGTTCTTGGCCGACTGCACATCCATCCGAAGGCTCGGCAGGTCTTCTGGCGCTACAGGGGCAAGGCAGTGCTCAGCGCGAGCACGAGTGACTGAGAAGGCGGCTCGGTTGTAGAGCAGCGCCTCTATGCTGGAGCGGTCCTTATTCTTTGACGCCGCATCTTTCGTTCGGAGAAACCAGAGTTGAGCAGCTCGTTTGTCTCCAACCATGGTGAACGAATTGAACAGAATCATCCCAAGCCTGGTCAGCGCGTCAAAGTTGTCCTCGCTGGCATGTTGCCTAGCGAGGTGTAGAGACTGAGCCATCTCGTCATACTCTTCGAACTCGAAGTGATAGTTGGCCTTCCAAGCGGACGCCAACGCAACACCGGCGCTGTACTTCATAGCTACGCTCAGCACTTGCGCTCGATTGAATCTGTCCAGTGCTTGCGGCTCAAAGGATCCAAAGTGATGAACCAAGCCCTCGGCCAAGTTGATCGAAACGGTGACCACGCCGCTTCTGCCATCTCCGTAGATGCTCCTGAGATCGTCGATAGTGCGCTTTGCGCCTTCGAAGTCTCTCAGTCTGGCTCGTATTCCTGCTATTCGGGCAAGCAGTTCGGCTCGTCTATCCAGATTGGTGGCTTGCGAGAGTTCGTTCAACAAGCGCTGCAAAAACTCGTTCATGAAGAGCCTCCCTGTCGGCACTATATGCACGAACGCAAAAAAAACGGCTCAGCTATGCGCTGAGCCGTTCGGGCCTATGAGTGCCGTCTAGCTATTCGCTCTTACGACTCTCAGGGCTTGTTGCCGGTCGGGAACGGCCACGCAGCCGCCGGATTCAGTGCCGTCTTTGCTGGCGCAGCAGCAGGGGCAGTGGGCGCGGCGGGAGCCGCCTTCTTCGCGGCCTTCTTGGCAGCAGCCTTCTTGGCCGGCGCCTTCTTGGTAACGGCCTTCTTGGCAGCGGCCTTCTTGGCCGGAGCAGCCTTCTTCGCCGGCGCCTTCTTGGCCGGCGCCGCCTTCTTGGCGGCGGCCTTCTTCGCCGGCGCCTTCTTGGCCGGGGCGGCCTTCTTCGCCGGGGCCTTCTTCGCCGGGGCCTTCTTGGCCGGGGCCTTCTTCGCCGCAGCCTTCTTGGCCGGAGCGGCCTTCTTCGCAGTTGCCATAACGATCTCCTTGATCAAGTTGCAAAAGGCTCCAGGCTGCTCATGCGGCCCGGAGATCCACCGCCCGGTGGTCTGCTGCCTGGCTTGCGCCACGCAACGGTTGCCCCAGTGCGGTGAACGGGGTCACGAACTCGGCTGTGGTCTGACGCCTGCCTTGGTTCGCAATTCTTGATCTCTCACTGCCACCCGCACGACGAGAGCTCGTCGGAGCATCGTGCGGGGCTTGTGGCAGCGTGTCGGCCATGGGACGGGGTGTTCCTCAGTCCCAGGCCAGCGCGCCGCCGGTCTGGTAGTCGATGACACGGGTCTCGAAGAAGTTGCGCTCCTTCTTCAAGTCGATCATCTCGCTCATCCACGGAAACGGATTCTCTTCGTTCGGGAACAGGGCTTCCAGCCCGATCTGCGTGGCACGCCGGTTGGCGATGTAGCGCAGGTAGCCCTTGAACATCGAGGCGTTCATGCCGAGCACGCCGCGCGGCATGGTGTCTTCGGCGTAGCGGTACTCGAGCTCCACGGCCTTCTCGAACAGCGCCTTGATCTCGGCCTTGAAGGACGAGGTCCACAGCTGCGGGTTCTCGAGCTTGATCTGGTTGATCACGTCGATGCCGAAGTTGCAGTGCATCGACTCGTCCCGCAGGATGTACTGGTACTGCTCGGCAGCGCCGGTCATCTTGTTCTGACGGCCCAAAGCCAGGATCTGCGTGAAGCCGACGTAGAAGAACAGGCCTTCCATCAGGCAGGCGAAGACGATCAGGCTCTTCAGCAGCGTCTGGTCCGTCTCGAGCGTGCCGGTGCGGAAGTTCGGATCCATGATCGCGTCGATGAACGGGATCAGGAACTCGTCCTTGTCGCGGATCGACTGGACCTCGTGGTATGCGTTGAAGATCTCGCCTTCGTCCAGTCCCAGGCTCTCGACGATGTACTGGTACGCGTGCGTGTGGATCGCTTCCTCGAAGGCCTGGCGCAGCAGGAACTGGCGGCACTCGGGCGCGGTGATGTGCCGGTAAGTGCCGAGCACGATGTTGTTCGCGGCCAGCGAGTCGGCGGTGACGAAGAAGCCGAGGTTGCGCTTGACGATGCGGCGCTCGTCTTCGGTCAAACCGTTCGGATCCTTCCACGTCGCGATGTCGCGCGACATGTTCACTTCCTGCGGCATCCAGTGGTTGGCGCAGGTGGCGAGGTACTTCTCCCACGCCCACTTGTACTTGAACGGCACCAGCTGGTTGACGTCGGTCTGGCCGTTGATGATGCGCTTGTCGGCTGCATTCACGCGCCGTTGCGTCGAGGCCTGGGCCTTGCCTTGCGCTTGCTGCACCACAGGGGCAGCGGGCTTCGATTCAACAGCAGCCGTCATCAGTGCAGGAGCGGCCGGCATCTCTGCCACGGCCTTGCGCAGCCCTTGCGGCGGCGCCTGATTCGGAGTGCTTCGAACGTCGTCTTCCCAGACCAGCATGTGTTTGGTTTCCTGCTCAAGCGGAATTATCTGAGTGTTGTGCGCGAACACCAAGCACTGGTTGACATCGCGCCCATCTCGTTGTTGCAGCAGCGCATCGAAGCGGGCTCAACGAGGCCTCGCTTCGATGCCTTCAAAGCTCACTGACAAGCCTCGCAATCGGGGTTGTCGATCGAGCAGAACTTGACGTCACTCGCGGGCTCCGCACCTGCTGCAGCGGCGGCCGACGCGCTGCTGTCGTTCATCGTCACGGCATTCAGCTTGCCCGCCGCGACCGTCGACTTCTCGGTGTACGTGGCGCTCGTCGTGCGCAGGTAGTAGGTGGTCTTCAGGCCGCGCAGCCACGCGAGCTTGTAGGTCTCGTCGAGCTTGCGGCCCGACGCGCCGGCCATGTAGATGTTCAGGCTCTGCGCCTGGTCGATCCACTTCTGGCGCCGCGAGCCGGCTTCCACCAGCCACTGCGGCTCGACCTCGAACGCGGTGGCGTAGAGCCGCTTCAGATCTTCCGGCACGCGGTCGATCGGTCGCAGCGAGCCATCGAAGTGCTTCAGGTCCATCACCATCACGTCGTCCCACAGGCCGAGCGTCTTCAGGTCGCGCACCAGGTACTCGTTGATGACGGTGAACTCGCCCGACAGGTTGCTCTTCACCGACAGGTTGCCGAAGCTCGGCTCGATCGACGCGTCGACGCCGATGATGTTGCTGATGGTCGCGGTGGGCGCGATGGCCACGCAGTTGCTGTTGCGCATGCCGTGCTCGGCGACGCGCGCGCGCAGCGAGTCCCAGTCCAGCGTCGACGACATGTCGACTTCCAGATGCCCGCCGCGCGCTTCGCGCAGCAGGTTCAGGCTGTCCTGCGGCAGGATGCCGCGGTCCCACAGGCTGCCGCGGTAGCTGCTGTAGCGGCCGCGCTCGGCGGCGAGTTCGGTGCTGGCCCAGTAGGCGTGGTAGCACACGGCTTCCATCGAGCGGTCGGCGAACTCCACGGCTTCGGCGCTGGCGTACGGCAGGCGCAACTGGTACAGGCAGTCCTGGAAACCCATGATGCCCAGGCCCACGGGCCGATGGCGCAGGTTGCTGTCGCGCGCCTTCTTCACCGCGTAGTAGTTGATGTCGATGACGTTGTCGAGCATGCGCATCGCCGTCGCCGTCGTCTTCTTCAGCTTGGCCTGATCGATCGCGCCATCCTTCAGGTGCTGGGCCAGGTTGATGCTGCCGAGGTTGCAGACCGCGATCTCGGTGTCGCTGGTGTTCAGCGTGATCTCGGTGCACAGGTTCGACGAGTGCACCACGCCCACGTGCTGCTGCGGGCTGCGCACGTTGCAGGCGTCCTTGAACGTGATCCAGGGGTGCCCGGTCTCGAACAGCATCGACAGCATCTTGCGCCACAGGTCCTTGGCCGGCATGCGCTTGAAGAGCTTGATCTCGCCGCGGTCGACCTTGGCCTCGTAGCCGGTGTAGGCCTCTTCGAACGCCTTGCCGAACTTGTCGTGCAGGTCGGGGCAGGTGCTGGGCGAGAACAGCGTCCAGTCGCCGCCTTCGACGACGCGGCGCATGAACAGGTCGGGAATCCAGTTCGCCGTGTTCATGTCGTGCGTGCGCCGGCGGTCGTCGCCGGTGTTCTTGCGCAGCTCCAGGAACTCTTCCAGGTCCAGGTGCCAGCTCTCCAGGTAGGAGCACACGGCGCCCTTGCGCTTGCCGCCCTGGTTCACCGCCACCGCGGTGTCGTTGACCACCTTCAGGAACGGCACCACGCCCTGGCTCTTGCCGTTGGTGCCCTTGATGTAGGAGCCGAGCGCGCGCACGCGGGTCCAGTCGTTGCCCAGGCCACCGGCAAACTTGCTCAGCAGCGCGTTCTCCTTCAGCGCCTCGTAGATGCCGTCGAGGTCGTCGGCCACGGTGGTGAGGTAGCAGCTCGACAGCTGCGAGCGCCGCGTGCCGCTGTTGAACAGCGTCGGCGTCGAGCTCATGAAGTCGAAGCTCGAGAGCACGCCGTAGAACTCGATTGCCCGCGCCTCGCGGTCGATCTCGTTGAGCGCCAGGCCCATCGCCACGCGCATGAAGAAGGCCTGCGGCATCTCGATGCGGACGTCGTCGATGTGCAGGAAGTAGCGGTCGTACAGCGTCTGCAGGCCGAGGTAGTCGAACTGCAGGTCGCGCGACGCGTCGAGCGCGGCGCCCAGCTTGGCCATGTCGAACTGCAGCAGCTTCTCGTCCAGCAGTTCGGCCTCGACGCCCTTCTTGATGAACTGCGGGAAGTACTCCGCGTAACGCGTGGCCATCTGGGCCTGCGTGACGTCCTCGCCCAGGATCTCGCGGCGGATGGTGTGCATCAGCAGCCGCGCGGTGGCGCGCGTGTAGGCCGGCTCCTTCTCGATCAGCGTGCGCGAGGCCATGATCGCGGCCTTGAAGACCTCGTCCAGCGGCACGCCGTCGTACAGGTTGCGGCGCGTCTCGGCCATGATCGGCTCGGCCTTCACGTCGGCACCCAGGCCCGCGCAGGCGGTGTCCACCAGGTCGCGCAGCGCGGCCATGTCCAGCGGCACGCGCTGGCCGTTCTCGGTGACGAAGAGCTCCGGCGCCTTCACCACGGCCTGCATGCCCTGGCGCGCACGTTCCTGCGCCCGGCGCTCGCGATACAGCACATAGGCCCGCGCCACGTCGTGCTGTCCGCTGCGCATCAGGCCCAGCTCCACCTGGTCCTGCACGTCCTCGATGTGGAAGGTGCCGCCGCCCGGGCGCGAGCGCAGTAGCGCGCGCACCACCGACTCGGTGAGACGCTCGACCGTCTCGCGCACGCTGGCCGACGCGGCGCCCTGCGTGCCATGCACGGCGAGGAAGGCTTTCATCAGCGCCACCGCGATCTTGTTCGGCTCGAAGGCGACCACCGCGCCGTTGCGGCGGATGATCTGGTAGCCGGCGAAGGTGTTGGCGCCGATGGCCGCGCCGCCGGTGGCGACGGGGCGCGCGGCGCCGGGCTGGACGTTCGCGGTGGTGGCTGCGGTTTGCATTCGTTCCCCTCTCTGAGGTCAGCGGATCTGTCGGTTGTGCTTGTGGGTGAAGGACGGGCCCGGGCCGTGCGCGCGGGGCGCCGCGGCAGCCTGGTCAGAACCTTGGTCGGGGCTTGTTCGCCGAAACCCCGGACCCACGGCGGGTGCTCGGGACTGGGCTGGGCTGCGGTGCGCGGGCTGTCACAGGATTATCACCGTCGGGCACTATATCTGTGGTGCCACGGGCCTTCAAGCCACTACCGATAGTGTCTCATGGGGGTTGTTCCCAGGGTGACAGAGGGGCCGCGCAGACCCTTGTGAAGCGCCTCGCGACAGGCCTCCCGGCGTTGAGCGTGGCGCCACGCGGGCTCGCCGATCGGAAGCCTTGCGGCATGCGCCCCGCCGGCTGGAAACGGGCCGCCAGGCCGCGCCGTTTCAGGCGCGGCCGCGCTGCGTCAGTGTCCTTCGCCGTCGGCCGCGCCGACGCCCAGCCGTGCCATTCGGTAACGCATTTGGCGCAGCGACAGGCCGAGGCTCGCGCCCGCCGCGGTGCGGTTGTAGCGGTGCCGCTCGAGCGCACGTTCGAGGATGTCGCGCTCCACCGCGTCGAGGTAGGCGACGAGGTCGCTGGGCAGAGGCACGCTGCCGACCACAGCGGCCGCGGGTGCCACGGCCAGCGGCGACAAGGGCATCGCCAGCGTGTCCGACTCGGCCAGCGCCGCCGGCTCCTGCAGCAGCTCTTCCGGCAGGCCGAGGTCGGCGCGTTCGATGAGGGACGACGCCGACAGCGCCAGCGCGCGGTGCAGCAGGTTCTCCAGTTCGCGCACGTTGCCCGGGAACGCGTAGCGCAGCAGCAGCTGCAGCGCTTCCGGATCCAGCGTCGGCACCGGCGACACGCCGGCGTCGCGCGCGATGCGCCTGAGCACCGCGGCGCAGATGTCGGGCAGGTCGGCGATGCGCTCGCGCAGCGGCGGCACGGTGATGCGGATGACGTTCAGGCGGTAGTACAGGTCCTGCCGGAAACGGCCGGCCAGCACCTCGGCGCCGAGGTCCTTGTGCGTGGCGCTGACGATGCGCACGTTCACCGCGGTCTCGGCCACCGCGCCCAGCGGGCGCACCGCGCGCTCCTGGATCACGCGCAGCAGCTTGCTCTGCATCTGCAGCGGCAGGTCGCCGATCTCGTCGAGGAACAGCGTGCCGCCCTGCGCGGCCTGGAAGAAGCCTTCGCGGTCCTCGTTGGCGCCGGTGAAGGCACCCTTGCGGTAGCCGAAGAACTCGGCCTCCAGCAGCGCCTCGGGGATCGCCCCGCAGTTCACCGCGACGAAGGGCATCGCGCCGCGCGGCGACACCTCGTGGATCGCGCGCGCCACCAGTTCCTTGCCGGTGCCGGACTCGCCGTGCACCAGCACCGGCGCCATGCTGCGCGCCACGCGCTCCACCAGCGAGCGCACCTGCTGCATCGCACCCGAGCCGCCGACGATGCGCTCCAGCGCCGGATGCGCGGGCGTGCCGCCGCGCGACTCCCCGGGCCGCGTCGCGGCCGGCACCGCGGCCGCGCCGGGCAGGCGGCCGAGCGCCGACGCGACGACCGCGCGGAACTGCTTCAGGTCCACCGGCTTCGTCAGGTAGTCGTAGGCCCCGGCCTTCAGCGCCTCGACCGCGTTCTCGGGCGACCCGTAGGCGGTGATGACGATGGCCTTCTCGCGCCGGCCGGCCTCTTCCAGGCGCCGCAGCAGGTCCAGCCCGTTGCCGTCGGGCAGGCGCATGTCGGTGATGACGAGCTGGTAGCCGCCGGCTCCACGCTGCTGCAGCAGGGCCCAGCCCTCCTCCACTGAACCGGCGCTCTCGACGTCGTAGCCCTCGCGCACCAGCGTCAGCTCGTAGAGCGTGCGCAGGTCGGGCTCGTCGTCCACCACCAGCAGGCGCGGACCGGCGGCGTTGGAGGAAGGGGCGTTGCTGTTCAGACCGGCTCCAGGGGCAAGGCGTTGGCGGCGTCGGCCAGCGCCGCTCGGCGCATGCTGACGATGAACTCGTTGCGCAACCTCTCCGCGGCCGGGCGCGGGCGGTACTCGATGCTGGCGCCGTGCCGCTCGCACAGCTCGCGGCAAATATACAAGCCCAGCCCCGAGCCGCGGCTGCGCGTGCTGAAGAAGGGCTCGAACAGGAAGCGCTCGACCTCGGGCGCGATCGGCGGGCCGTCGCTCAGCACCGACAGCTGCACCCAGCCTTCGTCGCGCGCCGACAGGCGCAGGAAGATCGCGCCCGGCGCCGGCCCGGCGTGGCGGTGCGCGTTGTCGAGCAGGTTGATCAGCACGCGGCGCAGGTGCTCGGCGTCGAACCGCACGCCGATCGGCACCGTGGGCAGGTCGGCGCGCAGGCGGCTGTCGTTGGCCAGCGTCACCTGCGCGGTGCGCGCCCAGTCGGCGGCCGCCATCGACACGGTGCTGGTGGCGTCGATCGTGCGCACCGCCGGCTCCACGCCCGGCGCCACCTCCATCACGTCGTCGACCAGGCGCTTGAGCCGCTCGACGTTGTCGGCCACGATCTGCGCCAGCCGCTGCTGCGCCGGCGGCAGCACATCCTCGGCCAGCAGCGCGTTGGCCTGCGCGATGGCGGCCAGCGGGTTGCGGATCTCGTGCGCGATGCCGGCCGAGATGCGGCCCATCGCCGCCAGCTTCTCCTGCCGGATGCGCGCCTGCAGCGTGCGCAGGTCTTCCAGCAGCAGCACCGCGAAAGGCTCGATCGCCACGTCGCTGTCATCGTCGGCGCGGCGGCCGTAGCCGCGCATGAAGCGCACGCGCAGCCGCAGCGTGCGCGTCTGCCCTTCGCCGAAACTGAGCATCAGGTCGCGCCCGGCCTCGGGCCAGTCGCCTTCGGCCAGCGCCTGCTCGACCGCCTGGTGCAGCGCCGCCCAGTACGGGCGCTCCTGCAGCGTGAACGGCGCGGGCGGGCTCAGGCCCTGGTCGACCAGCAGCGCACGCGCGGCGGGGTTGGCGGCGCGCACGCGCGCGCGCCGGTCCACCACCAGCACGCCGTCGGCCATCTCCTCGATCACCAGGCGGTTGAGCTGCGCCTGCTGGCGCGCGAGCTCGAGGCTGCCGCGCGCCGCCATCTCCTCGCGCGCGAGTCGCCCTGCCAGCTCGCCGGCCAGCAGCGTGATCACGAACATGCCCAGCCCCGCCAGGCCCGACTGCAGCATCAGCGTCGGCGCGGCGTCGCCGCCCAGGCCGGCGCGCCAGGCCGCCAGCAGCAGCAGCAGCGCCACCCCGGCCGCCGTGCCCAGGGCCAGCAGCCGCGCGGTGAGCACGCCGGCCATCAGCACCGGCAGCACCAGCAGCGCGCCGTAGTTGAACGAGGCCCCGCTCTCCAGCAGGTGCAGCACCGTGAACGCGAGCAGGTCGACGCCGATCGTCGACAGCCAGCGCCGCCGCCGCTCGCCGGTCTTCAGCGCCGGCTGCGCGAGGCCGCCCAGGCGCGGCAGCAGCCACAGCGTGATCGCCTGCGTCGCGTACAGCAGCACCACGATGATGGTCAGCGGCGTGCTGCTGCGCTGGCTGATGGCCACCGCGGCCACCTGTGCCAGCACCAGCCCGAGCCCGACGGCGGCACGCGCCGCCGCGTAGGTGCGGTAGACGCGCGCCAGCGCGCCGTCCTGCGTCTGCGCGGCGCCGCGCGCCTGGCGCACCAGGAAACGGCTGTCGGGCGAATCGCCGGCGGCGAGCCAGCCGGGGTCGAAGAACGATTCGCCGCCCTCGCCCGCGGTGGTGCCGAACAGGCCGTCGTCACGCCGCCGGCCGCCGTTGCCGCGGCGGTCGCTGCGGCGCCGGTCGCCGCTGCGGCGTTCGGCGTCGCGAGGATTCATCGCGCCGGCAGCCTCAGCGCGGGCCGGCCAGCCGGTGGGCGTCGCTGCAGTAGACGCGCCCGTCGGCGTCCTGCACCGCCTCGGCCTGCGGCAGGTGCACGCCGCAGTGCGCACAGGCCAGCATGGTCTGCGGGCCCTTGCCCGCGCGCGGCTCGCGCGGGCGGCCGTCGCCGCGCCCGCGGTCCTTGGAGCGCAGGAACCACAGCGCAAGGCCGACCACGGCCAGCAGCAGCAGGATCTTCATCATCTCGTTCAGGCCCCGAGCGTGCGGCCCAGCAGCACTTCCAGCACGAAGCGCGAGCCGACGTAGGCCAGCAGCAGCAGCGCCGCGCCCGCATAGAGCCAGCGCGTGGCCCGGCGGCCGCGCCAGCCGCGGAAGTGGCGTCCGACCAGCAGCGCCGCGAACACGCCCCAGGCGAGCAGCGAAAACACCGCCTTGTGGTCGCCCCAGCGCCAGTGCGCCAGCGTGGCGAAGCCGAGCGCCAGCGTGGCCGTCAGCACCGCGAAGCCGGCCTCGACGAAGCGGAAGGTCACGCGCTCCAGCTGCAGCAGCGGCATGCCCATCGCGCTGCCGCCGAGCGCGGCGGCCTTGGCCGCGGGCCCGCCGCTGCGCAGGCGGCGCTCGGCGGCGTCCAGCATCACGGCGTGCAGCACCGCCGCCGCGAACAGGCCGTAGGCCCCGACCCCCAGCGCGAAGTGCAGCGGCGCCAGGCGCGAGGTGATCGGGCGCATTTCGCCGGGAAAACTGGCCGTCACCAGCACCGCGAGCAGCCCGGCCAGCGCCAGCCACTGGCGCACCGCGGGCAGCGGCACCAGCCGGCTCTCCACCGTGTAGACCGCCACCACGAGCCACACGGTCATCGACAGCACCGGCGCGAAGCCGAGCCGCGCGCCGGGCTGCGCCAGGCCGACGCCGCCGATGTCGATCACCAGCAGCACGCCGTGCAGCAGCCAGGCACCGATGAAGGCCGCCGCCGAGAAGCGGCGCAGCGCCGCGAACGGCAGCGTGGCCAGCAGATACAGCAGGGCCGCCACGCTCACCAGCAGCAGGCCGCCGCCTGGCGCAAGCACGGGGGAGGCGCTCGATAGAATCATTGCGACAAGTGTAATGACGCCGGCCGCACCAACGGCGGCCCGCAAGACCCATGGCCTCGACCCTCACCGACCGACTGTCCAAGCTGGTCAAGACGATGCGCGGCCAGGCCCGCATCACCGAGAGCAACGTGCAGGACATGCTGCGCGAGGTGCGCATGGCGCTGCTCGAGGCCGACGTGGCGCTGCCGGTGGTGCGCGACTTCGTGGCCCGCGTGAAGGACAAGGCCCTCGGCCAGGAGGTGGCCGGCTCGCTGAACCCGGGCCAGGCGCTGGTGGGCATCGTCCACAAGGAACTCGCCGCGACGATGGGCGACGGCGTCGCCGACCTCAATCTCGCCACCCAGCCGCCGGCGGTGGTGCTGATGGCCGGCCTGCAGGGCGCCGGCAAGACCACCACCACCGCCAAGCTCGCCAAGCACCTGATCACGAAGCGCAAGAAGAAGGTGCTCACGGTCTCGGCCGACGTCTACCGGCCGGCGGCCATCGAGCAGCTGAAGACCGTCACCGCGCAGGCGGGGGCCGAGTGGTTCCCGTCGGATGCCGCGCAGAAGCCGCGCGAGATCGCGCTGGCCGCGCTGGACCACGCGCGGCGCCACTACTTCGACGTGCTGCTGGTCGACACCGCGGGCCGGCTCGGCATCGACGAGGCGCTGATGGCCGAGATCCGCGAGCTGCACGCGGCGCTGAACCCGGTGGAGACGCTGTTCGTCGTCGACGCCATGCAGGGCCAGGATGCGGTGAACACCGCCAAGGCATTCAAGGACGCCCTGCCGCTCACCGGCGTGGTGCTGACGAAGCTGGACGGCGATTCGCGCGGCGGCGCGGCGCTGTCGGTGCGCCAGGTGACCGGTGCGCCGATCAAGTTCGCCGGTGTCTCCGAGAAGATCGACGGCCTGGAGGTCTTCGACGCCGAACGCCACGCCGGCCGCGTGCTGGGCATGGGCGACATCGTCGCGCTCGTCGAGGAGGTGCAGAAGGGCGTCGACCTGGACGCCGCGCAGAAGTTCGCCGACAAGATGAAGTCCGGCGGCGGCTTCGACCTGAACGACTTCCTGGCCCAGATCACGCAGATGAAGAAGATGGGCGGGCTGTCCAGCCTGATGGACAAGCTGCCCAGCCAGCTGACCGCGAAGGCCGGCAATGCCGACATGGACCGCGCCGAACGCGACGTGAAGCGCATGGAAGGCATCCTGAACGCGATGACCGCCAAGGAACGCCGCCAGCCCAACCTGCTGATGGACGGCAAGAGCAAGGCCAGCCGCAAGCGCCGCATCGCCGCTGGCGCGGGCGTTCAGATACAGGATGTGAACCGCCTGCTGAACCAGTTCGACCAGATGCAGGGGATGATGAAGAAGATGAAGGGCGGCGGCCTGATGAAGATGATGAAGCGGATGGGGGGAATGGGCGGCATGGGCGGGGGTTTCCCCGGACTTCCGCGCTGACGGCGCCACCGTGGCGCCCCCGTCCGACCGGCCGGGACGCGAAACGCATTGATACGGCTTTTCCGCCGCCAAGCGTTGATCCTTCGCCCCTCCGGCCGATGTACCGGTCTGGCGCTGCTTCTGCTGCTCAATGATGGAATTCCTTTCACCGATCGCCACTTTCGCCCTGCCGGCGACGGCACTGCTGCTGCTCACCCTGCTGGTGATGCGCGTGCGCAACCGCCACAGTGCCCATCGCAACGCCGCCCGGGATGCCCTCGACACCGTGATGGGCTGGCCGCCGGAAGCCTCGCGCATCCTCACGATCAACGAACGCCAGGCCTATGACCTGCTGAAGCGGGCGATGCCCGGCTTCCTGGTGCTGGCGCAGGTGCCGCTGTCGCGCTTCATCCGCGTGCCGGCCCGCCATTCGTATGCCGAGTGGCTGGCGCGCGTGGGCTCGCTCAGCGCCGACCTGCTGCTGTGCGACGCCGGCTCCAAGGTGCTGGCCGTGATCGACATCCGGGCCCAGCAGGAGAGCGACCGGGCCCGCCGCCGCCACGAGCGCATGGCGCGGGTGCTGCGCTCGGCCGGCGTGCATGTGTTCGACTGGCGCGAAGGCGAACTGCCCAGCGCCACCGAGGTGCGCCACGTGATGGCGCGCCTGGTCGGCGCCAAGGTGGAGGCTGCGGGCGGCAAGATGCCGGCGGCCACCACGTCGCGCCCGATGCCGCTGATCCCGGTGCCGGAGATGGAGGAGATCCTCGCCGACGGCGACCGTGCCGCCGCCGAAGGTGCCTTCGACCCGTCGATGGAGCCGGTGCCCTCGGCCTTCTTCGAAGAGCTGGAAACCCAGCAGCAGCAGCGCTGAGGCCGCCGCGCCTCAGCTCAGCAGCGCCTGGGCGAACTCGCGCGCGCTGAACGGCTGCAGGTCCTCGAGCCTCTCGCCGATGCCGATGAAGTAGACCGGCACCACGCGGCCCTGCTCCGCGCCCCAGCGCGCGATGGCCGCCAGCACGCCACCCTTGGCGGTGCCATCCAGCTTCGTGACCACGAGACCGGTGAGCGCCAGCGCGGCGTCGAAGGCCTTCACCTGCGCCAGTGCGTTCTGGCCGGTGTTGCCGTCCACCACCAGCAGCACCTCGTGCGGCGCGCCGTCCTGGGCCTTGCCGATGGTGCGGCGGATCTTCTTCAGCTCCTCCATCAGGTGCACCTGCGTCGGCAGGCGGCCGGCGGTGTCGGCGATCACCACGTCGCACTGGCGCGCGCGGCCCGCGGTGACGGCGTCGAAGCTGACGGCCGCCGGATCGCCGCCTTCCTGGCTGACGATCTCGACCCGGTTGCGGTCGGCCCACACCGCCAGCTGCTCACGCGCCGCGGCGCGGAAGGTGTCGGCGGCCGCGAGCAGCACCTTGCAGTCGGACTCGGCGAGGTGCCGGGTGAGCTTGCCGATGCTGGTGGTCTTGCCGGCGCCGTTGACGCCGGCGACCATGATCACCGTCGGCTTGTGCTCGCCGACGACCAGCGGCCGCTCCAGCGGCTGCAGCATCTCGGTCACGGCGTCGGCCAGCAGCGCCTTCACCGCCGCGGGCTCGGTGGCCTTGGTGTCCTTCACGCGCCGCTTCAGGTCGGCCAGCAGCGCCTGCGTCGCGCCCACGCCGGTGTCGGCCAGCAGCAATGCGGACTCGAGCTCCTCGTACAGCGCGTCGTCGATGCGGGTGCCGGTGAAAACCTGGGCGATGCCGGCGCCGGTCTTGCGCAGGCCCTGCTTCAGGCGGCCGAACCAGCCGGCGCGCTCGTCGGCGGGGGCCGGCGTGGCCACGGGCGCGGCCAGGGGCGCGGCGGGCGCCGGGGTCGCTGCAACCGCGGCCTCGGCGGGCGGCGGCGCCTTCTTCTTGAAGAAACTGAACATTGGGCGGGCTCGGGGCCGGGTGGTGAGAGGCGGCGAGCGGGCTCGCTATAATGCGCGGCTCAGGCGCTTTAGCTCAGTTGGTTAGAGCGACGGAATCATAATCCGCAGGTCCGGGGTTCAAATCCCTGAAGCGCCACCAGTCTTTCCTGTGCTGACGGGCACTTGCAGACCCATCCCACCTACTCCGCCGGTGAAAAAGGCGGATTCGTGATGGAAAGGTCTGAAATGCCGACTGCTACTCGCTCCCTCGCCCGGTCGGGCGCCGCGTCCCCACGTTGCAGCGTGAAGGCGCAAGTTGAAGAGGAACGTCTGTCACCGGCCCAGGTGGCAGGCCGCCTCCTGAGCGTTGCTCCCGCCTTGGTGTCTCTGGCGGAGCGCCTGTACCGGATGGGCGAAGGCGACGGGCTTGCATACACAAAGCAAGAAGCCACGCGCTCAAGAGACGAGGTGAACCGCTGCGCGGCCGTTGTCGAGTCCATGGCCTCTGCCGTAGGCGATATGCGGAACGTTCTCCGGGAGCGCTTGGATCTCGATCCGAAGCGCCAGAGCATCGAGAGCGATCTCTTTGACACCTGGGCTCTGCTGAGGTGTGTCGGCTCCCGGATCAAGAAGTGCGCCGCCTCGGAGCTTCATGAGCTCGACCTGGTGCTCCAGTTGGCCGGGCGGCGCCTCGATTCGTCGGCCGAAGAATTGGACCAGTTGGCCAATCTGATGGACGGCGCCGAGGTCCACGGGCTGGAGGCTTCGCAGGCATTTGAGACTGCAAGGTCACTGGCTCGGCGCATGCGCTTCCTGGCAGAGGCAAGCGGATCGAACCTCCGCGAGCTGAAGGGCTGCGAGATCGACCGCGAGGACATGCTGGAGGTCTTGAACCTCATCGAGGAGTCGGCCGACGAACTGCGGGTGGCCCTCGGTGCACTCAAGCCGGCCGGCTACCAGGCGGGAGCGGCAGCATGAGCGCCGCCCGCATCATCGCGCTCTGCTTCACGCTGCTGCTGGCGGCCTGCGGCGGCGGCGACTGCAACTGCGACCCTTCAGCCGACCATCAGACCCCGCTGCGCTTGGTGCGCTCTGCTGGGGGCTCTGTGGCCCTGGCCAGCGCCGGCGGCACGGGCTTCGTGCCCGCTGCGGCCGACTCGTGGAGCAACACCGGCGCCACGCCTGTAACGATTGAGGTGCACGCATCCGTGATTCGGCTGCGGTTCGCTTCTGGCAGCACGCTGCAGGCCCCGGATGACTTCGTGTCGGCCACGCTGGTGCTCGCGCTGGACGGCGTGCCCTGGCGAACGGTGGCCATCATCGACAGCTCCACGGCACTGCTGGCGCCCGACGCAGCATCGCCCGTATCGGCCTCGGCCTCGGCATCGATCGCCGTTCCGCCGGGCTCGCGGGTTGACCTGGTGGTCTACATCGGCGGCGGGGTGGACATCGGCCCGGCGCGCATCGCGTGGGACGGCGCGGAACTGCAGTCGGAAGGAGCTGCAGTTTTGAACCTCACCGAGAAGTCGGCCGCGCTCAGGCCGGCCGCCCACAAGCCGGAGGCGTGATGGACACGAACCTGCCTCTGCGAGACGGCTCCATCACGATCACCAAGCTGGTCGAGCTGTACATGGCGCAATACGAGGGCCGCGACACGGCGCTGACCCAGCGCCTGGGCTGGTGGTGCGGCCGCATCGGGCCCCTGCGCCTGGATGAGCTGACAGACGACCACCTGCACGCCGCCCTGGAACAGCTGCGCACCGCGCCGTCGCGCTACTTCGCCGGCAAGGATGTCGACGGCCGGCCGGTCTTCAAGGCGCGCCGCAAGCCCATGTCCGGGGCCACGATCAACCGCTACAGCTCGGCAATCGCGTCAGTGATCACCTGGGCCATCCGGCGACGCATTGCGCCCAAGGGCTACGACCACCCGGTGCGCAGGCTGGAGCACCACCCCGAGAAGGCCGAGAAGACGCGCTTCCTGAGCGACGACGAGCGCTCACGGCTGCTGGAAGCTTGCAAGGCCTCGAAGTGGCCACGGCTGTACCTGCTGGTGCTGCTGGCGTTGACCACCGGAGCGCGCAAGGGCGAGCTGCTCGGCCTGCGGTGGCGCGACGTGGACACGGGGCTGAAGGTCCTTCACGTGGCCAGGTCGAAGAACGGCACGCCGAAGGTGCTGCCCTTGGTGCCAGCGGCCGTGGAGCAGATCGAGGGCCACCGGGGCGCGCCTGGCGCCCTCGTGTTCCCGTCTAGGCTACAGCCGGACCGGCCTATGGCCTTCGAGGCGCGCTGGAAAGAGGCGCTGAGGGCCGCCCACATCAAGGCGTTCCGCTTCCACGACCTGCGGCACTCCTGCGCGAGCTATCTGGCGCAGCACGGTGCCTCACTGCTCGAAATCGCGGACCTCTTGGGGCACCGGCAGATCTCGATGAGCCAACGCTATGCGCACTTGGCTGCGGGCCACCGCAGCGCCCTGGTGGAGCGCGTGATGGGTGAGTTTCGGTGAAGAAGCCGCATCAGAAGCGTTATGCGTCAGATGTAGACGAGTGGGCGCTTCTGATGCGGACGATTGAGAACGCCAAGCAATCGGCGCTTAGGAACTGCTTGAGCACTCCGCCAAAGCTCCACGACTCGGCCGGTGTTCGCCTGGAGGTTCTTCGGCTTCTTCCGTCCTTCTGCCTCGCGATCATGCGGGAGATGAGGGACCGCTTGAAGGTGGCGCAGTTGACGGAGGCCCAGAAAGAGCAAGCGCTGCAGCACGGCATTGCAGCGATATGGAACCTAGCAGCGGACTTGCACGCATGGCTTGGCCGCACACCCTTTGCCAGTCTTGAAGGTCGGCCAGCCTGGAAACGTTCACTTCAGCGAGAGGCCCTGTTGCTAGAACTGCAGCACGGTGGCCACCGTCGAGAGGATGACGCCATAAGGGCCGCCGGCTTAGCTCGGGCAACCGGCAAACGTCGGATTGCTGAGTTGGTTGCCTTGGGGCTTATTCAAGGTCGGCGCTTCAGAGCACGTTTGCCCGGCGAGTTCACCTGAAGTATCACTTCCGCTCGCGCCTCTCCGGATGGCGCGAGACATTGCGGCGCAGCGCGGCAACCCGCGCTGTGTGGCGCCTGCAAGCGCCCGTCAGCAGCCAAACGAAGTGAGGTCCCCTTTGAACGATTCAGGAGCAGCCATGCTGCTGCCGCTGACCGAGTACCGGCAACAGAGGCAGCACGTGTTTCGCAGCGATCAGTCGTTGCGCTGGTTCATCCGCACGAACCGCCCGGAACTGATCAAGCGCCAGGCCCTCGTCATGCCGACCGGCCATCCCCTCATCGCGCCGGCGGTCTTCGACCAGGCCGTGCTCGATATCGGCGCCAGGAAGGCCGGCGCCAACGCTGAAGCACCGGCATCGTGATCCGAGTGCAGACGCCTGCACGGCCCCCGCTCCCCCTGAGCGCGAAGCAGCGCGCGCCGCCTGGCGCCACGTTCACTTCGAAGGTGAACGGAGGCCGGCCTCAGGGTCCTTCCTAGGGACTGGGCACGGGGGTAATTCGAACCCCGTCAGGGGTGTAGTCAGCGAGGTTCTTGACATGGTGAACTCGGTAAACCACCGGGCGCGGCTCGGTGTTGCCACCTCGGGGCGAAGACAGGCGGCCGGCTACGTGCGGGCTGTGCAGGGTCGTGCAGCCCGCGGTGCAAGCGCCCAGCGCGTGCAAGTTGTTGCTGCGCATCGGGCTTTCCGCCTGTGCAGCCGGTGCAGGGCCCTCGCGCGTGTGATGCGCGCGGCGCGCATGAGGCGCAGCGCGCCTCACCCGCTCGCATCCGCATCACCCGCGCGCGGGGCCCTGCACACCCCTCACAGAGGAGGAAAGTTGAGGTGCTGCAACGACTTGGCGATGTGCAGGCGCTGGGCCTGTCGTGCAGCCGCCTACTGCACACCCCCTCGCCTGGCGGAGGCTCGTCATGGGCGCTAACTACGGCAGCGCGCGTGACCGGCACGCAGAGGAAAGCCAAGAGCACCAGCGCGCCGCTAGATCCCGCAACGAGGCAAAGACGTTGCGCCGGCTTCGCAACAGGCAGGCCGCGAGGGTCAGCCAAGAGTTGCGCGACAGCATGCCCGAGCTGGTGGCCTACCTGGTCACGGAGCGCAGGGCCATGGGCTATGAGGCTGCCGCGAAGGCAATCCTCGAAGTTACGGCCGAGGACATCATCCAGCGCATCAAGGCCGCGCAGCTGGGCGCGGCACCAGTACAGACGCCCGCACAACAGGCCGCCAGCGCTTCGCCCGCTTGCAGGTGCCCTACGTGCGGCGCCACCTTGCGAGGCCCCCTCGTCTCGGCACTCAACGCGGAAACGGCCGGTGAGGCAATCGCGCCGCTGAACTCCACCAACGCGGGGGAGGGGCTGTGACGACTCCTCGTATCGAAGACCTCATGATGGTGAACGGGGAAATGCTCCGGCAGATGGCCCTTGTGCTCGCGCCGGAGGAATTCGAGCGCACGCTCGGCCTGGTCAGCCAGGCGATCAAGGCGGGGCAGTCAGTTGTCGGCTTGTGGGCGGCCAGTCGGTCCGCGTGCGTGACCGTGTTCGTCTTCGAGCATCGCGTGGTCATGTGGAGCCTGACCTCGGCGCCCGATGCGGATGCCGCGCAGCGCGCCGCCAGCGAGTGCCGGCGCGCCTATGCCCAATTGATCGGCCAAGGCCTGGCGCCGACGGTTGCAGAGGCCTCCGCCTGGCAAGTCCGGCACTGACGGGGACTTGGCGATGAGTCGGCAGCTTGAGGAAATAGCGGACGCCCTGAAGACCCTCGCTGCGGACGTGGCCGCCATACGAACGCTGCTTGAAGGCAAACCGCGCCGCGATGTACTGATCCGCGAGCTGGCCGCCGCGCAAGGCCTCGGCGCCACATGGGCGGCTGCCCAGTCCGTCGCACTCATGCTCGGCGGCGTAATCCCAACTCCTGCCGGCGCCTCGCCCGCGGCCGCTTCGCTGGTGGGCACGCGACTGTCTACTCGGCAAATCCTGCGCATCCTGCAGGCAGGCGCTGAGCAGCAGGCCGCTGACAAGTCGCGGGCGCTTTGTCAGTGGCCGCGCCGTCGACAGGATGGCGGCACTACCGCTGAATGAGCGTTGAACATGCAAGCTGAAGACTCCGCGACCATTGCTGCCGTCTCCGCGGCCGGCGAAGTGTTCCGCCAGTACGGCGGCGAGCGGATCGCGCGCCAGGTGATCGGTCGGGGCGGCGATCTCATCGACTTCTACCGCTCCCTGCAGCCGAATGTGGGGTTGGATTCCCTGTCGCTGGACCGGGCCTGCGGGATCACGCTGACGCCTCTGGACGTTCGGAGCTACAGCTTGAGCCGGCTCATCGTCACCCAGATTCAGCAGCGAGCTGCGCATGATCGGGCGCTACCCGACTCTTTCGACCGCAACCTGGAGTGGCAGCGGGATGAAATTCTGAGAGAGCGACGCGCATCGAGCTTTGAGGTTGGCCTGGCCGGCGATCGTCTGCCGTGGTCTGTGCTTTTGCGCGACTACAACGCAGCGCAGGCGCCGCTTTCCACGACCGTGGGCACGGAGTACACGAACGACGCTCTGCGCGCGCACCTGCCGCTGGCCAGCCTCGGCGCCAAGGTCATTCCCCTCCCGCCTGGTCAAGGGCTCTTCAAGGTTCCATCCATCACCGGAGACCTCGCTTCGGTTTCGTTTCTCGGTGAGATCGCAGGCGCGGGCGAGGGTCAGCCAGCTACCGGGCTGGTGGATCTGGCGCCGCGTCGCGTTTCCGGCTATGTGGAGGTCTCGCGGGCGGCGATCATCCAGGGCGGCCCCGAGCTGGACCGCATCCTGTCTCGCGTCATCTTCGGCAAGGTGAGAGCGGGCATCGAGGACGGCGCCTGCAACGGGGACGGCACAAACGGCGCTCCCGTCGGCATTCGCAGTCTTGCAGGCATCGGAAACATTCCGGGCGGCACCAACGGCGCGAATCTGGCGTGGTCTCACCTGGTCGATCTCGAATACGCGCCGAGCTCGAGCAACGTGGACGAGATCGCCCGCGGTTTCCTGGTCAACCCGGCAACGCGCAAGTACGCACGGAAGACCCAGCGGGCCGCCGGTCTGGCGTTCATGTGGGAAGGCGGCGCGACTCCGCTTCTGAATGCGCCCGCGGCCGTGAGCACCCTACTCCCCAGCAACCTCACCAAGGGCACATCGGTCGGCAACTGCTCGTCACTCGTCTACTCGGCCGACTGGTCGAACCTGCTGATCGTCATCTATGGCGCGCCGGAGCTGACCGTTGACCCGTACACGAAGGCGAGCGAAGGCATCGTGCGCGTGATCGTGAACGCATACGTAGGCGTCGGCGCGCTGCAAGCCAGCGCCTTCGCCAAGATGGACGATGCGCTGACGCCTTGAGGTGTTGCGAGGTGGGTTTCGATCTCGATGCGCTCAACTCGTGCGACTCAGCTCGGCGACCGAAAGGCCGAAGGCGCAAGGACTACTTGACACGGTTGCGCGAGCTTCCGCCGGTTGAGCCGATCCCAACCATGCAGAAGACTCGCCCCGCGGTCGCAGGCTGCGAGCCTGAGGCGAGGCGCCCAGACCCTGCGCCGAAGCGTGAGCGGGGCGGCCTATTGCTCTTGTGGGTTGGCCTGCGCGAAGCGGTCTTTCGGCGCTTCCCGTGGCTATCTGCAAAGCCGGCTCCAACGCCCCCCGCAAGCGGGGAACCAGTTGCGCGCCGATTGAAGCAACCGAGATGAGCGGCACGGCGCAGGTCTTGGGGTGGTGGGTTGTCGCGGGAACTTCCGCCCGTCATTGCTTCATTCGGCGCGCATTCATTGCAGGCGCGTCTGCACCGACAGAAGTTCGCAGGCAAGCCGGAGGGATCGGTCAATGAAACCGCTTAAGCAATCTCTCTGCGCGCTCTTGCTGGCGCTGACTCCGGCACTGGCGCACGCCAACGGTGACTTCGTGCGGGCGGCGGTAGTCATTGCTACGTTCGTGGCGCCAGAACTTGCGCCCTTTGCCGCCGCTCTGTCCCTCGGCAGCCCCGCGTTCGGGTCGGGCGCTACTGTGAGGCGGCTCCGGCGGACCAAGCCCCAACACAACAAGAGGCGCCGCGGCGCACAGCGATGAGCCTCCTAAACATCTTCATCTCACGGGAGCGCGCGGAGGTGTTCGTCGATACCGAGGCAGGAATGCACGTCGGCGTCGTTGGCTCCAGTGCGGACCCGGTCAAGCGGTTGCAGTTGACGAAGGCAATAGTCCACGCGCCTTCCAACTCAGTCATAGCCTGTCGAGGCACCATCGGTTTTCTCGCAGTGACTGTGAACCTCTCGCTCTTCTGCGATGCGCCAGGTTTCGACCAGCTGCGGGATGCCATGCCGGGACTTCTAGCTGCGGCGGCCGATCGGCACGACTCTCACCTCCGGCAATGCGGGTATGCGCCGAACAACCAGTGGGAAGAGGTCGAAGTCGCAATCGCAGGTTGGAGCAACCTTAGCTCTTCAATGACTGCGCGCGTCTTCACCCGCGCACCCGGCCGAGCACGCTTCGAGTCCTTCGACATTGGACCGGATGTTCCTTGGATCACGCCGTGGCTGGACTGTTGGGGTGAGTTACCAATGGCGCCGGGAGGTCAGGCGGAGGCGCATCGCCTGGCGGCCGATCAGGTGCGGCGGACCCGCACGGCTGCTCCGCACATTGCAATCGGGGGCAAGCTTGTCTTGTTCGAGGCAAGTCGGCGCGCGGTGCGCATCGAGCACTCGCTACTCGAAGACGAAGGGATGCCCGCGTGACCCTGCTACACATCGCACTTAACGGTGACCGGGCGCTGATCGCCACGGATACCGCCACCTACGTCAGCGACCAAGGGGCGCAAGGCGCTGACGTGCTGTATTGGGCTGATGGCCGGCACGTGGCCGTGAGCAAGCTCTATCCGCTGCCTCACATTCGGGCTGTCTTGACCGGCCGCGGCACGAACACCGTCCATCGGTTCGCCCGTGATCAGATCGCTTTTGCCCGTGACCTCGATCATGCGATCCAGCTTCTGAGCCGCGCCCTGCCATCACTGGCCGGCGCCGAGCTCGGTACGTACAAGGGTCGGCCCCTGCAACACACCGTGCAATTGGTGGGGTGGTCGGACGAGCATGAGGCAATGCTCCATGCCCAGTTTTCAAGCGTGAACGAGTATCGACCCGTCATCGCAACGGGCAGTGCAACGGGTTGGTGTGGAAGCTTCGGGCCTGGAGTGCGGAGACCGGCATGGTTCTATGAGGCGGACGAGCTGGATGCTCGCCAGGCCGAGGCTGCCGCGTTCCGGGCCAAGGAACGCGAGCGCGAACCGCGGTGCATGGTCACTGCGGCCGCATATGCCCGCGCCGCAGTTGAGCAAGCTCGCAGCGATGACCCTGCGGCGCCCTACGGTGGCCGCTTGCTGGTGGCCGAACTGACGCGCGACAGCCTGCAGATTGCCGATGCTGGCGACTTGGGGCTACCGCCCCGGCGGGCTGCTGCGCTCGACATCATCACCGCGCTGCATCCCTCGCTGTGCATCCAGCCGGCGGCGGCGACCGACACCTACACGGATGAGACCGGGGCCGACTCGGTGAGCATTCCGGGCACCGGCGGAACCGTCTTCAAGACTTGCGCAAGCCGAAGCTACACAAACGGTGTCGGCCGCGATGTGGTGGTCCAGTTCGATGCGGAAGTGACCGAACTCTACTTTTCGAGCGGCGCCACCCTCGCGCCGCCCGATGACTTCTGCAGCGCAACTTGGGTCTTCAAGGTCAACGGCACCCCGGTGCAGACGGATTCGTTCATCTACACCGCGAACGACGTTGCGGCGCCTGGCGCGACAGATCGTCGCACGCGCATGGCCGGTTGGCAGCGGACGCTCAACGCCGGCGATACGGCCCTGATCGAGATCTCGGTCGGTGGCGGAACCGACGCAAACGCAGCGACGATCAGCTGGGCGCGTACCCGGCTTCGAACTACGGTGATCAAGGCCTAAAGCGGCCTGGGAGTCGCGCCGCTGATCTTGCGCGCCGCATTCGAATGACCAGCGACTGCGGCCACCTGGCGCCCATGGCGCCTATTTCCAGACGTCTGCACGCTTCGGCCGCGGGACGGTAACACCGTCGGTGTTGCGTGGCGCCGCGTGGTGTAGACTGCGCGTCGGATGGTGTCTGACTTGGAATCATAATCCGCAGGTCCGGGGTTCAAATCCCTGAAGCGCCACCAGACATGTCGCGGCCCGGGGTCTTCGCCTCGGGCCGCTTCGCTTTCCCGTCACCACAGCCACTGGATCCACACCATGCTCCGCTGTGCCACCCGGGCCGCCACGCTGCTGGCCCTTGCCTTCGCGTTCTGCCTGCCCGCTGCGGCACAGGCGGTCCGCAAGTTTCCCGCCAACGCCCTGCGGGGCGAGATCGTCGTCACCCAGCCGCCCGAACTGGTGCTGAACCAGAAGTTCGCGGCGCGTCTGGCGCCCGGAGCGCGCATCCGCGGCGCCAACGGCATGCAGGTGATGTCGGGCGCACTGGTCGGGCAGCGCCTGGCCGTGCACTACACGCTGGATCCCACCAGCGGCAGTCTGCTCGACGTGTGGATCCTCACCCCCGCCGAGTTCGCGCGCCAGCCCTGGCCCGCCACGCCGGCCGAGGCCGCCGCCTGGCGCTTCTACCCCGACGCGCAGGTGTGGGTGAAGCCATGAGCGCGCCCAGGAAGGTCTTCATCCGCACCTTCGGGTGCCAGATGAACGAGTACGACTCGGACAAGATGGCCGACGTGCTGCAGGCCGCCCAGGGCTACGAGCCGACCGACGACGTCGAAGAGGCGGACCTCGTGCTCTTCAACACCTGCTCGGTGCGCGAGAAGGCGCAGGAGAAGGTGTTCAGCGACCTCGGCCGCGTGAAGCACCTGAAGAAGAAGGGCGTGCTGATCGGCGTCGGCGGCTGCGTGGCCAGCCAGGAAGGCGCGGCGATCATCGAACGCGCGCCGTACGTGGACATCGTGTTCGGCCCGCAGACGCTGCACCGGCTGCCGCAGATGATCGAGGCGCGTCGCAGCGAGCGCCGTCCGCAGGTGGACATCAGCTTCCCCGAGATCGAGAAGTTCGACCACCTGCCGCCGGCGCGCGTGGAAGGCGCAAGTGCCTTCGTCTCGATCATGGAGGGCTGCTCGAAGTACTGCTCGTACTGCGTCGTGCCCTACACCCGTGGCGAGGAAGTCAGCCGCCCGTTCGACGACGTGCTCACCGAGGTGGCCGGCCTCGCCGCGCAGGGCGTCAAGGAAGTGACGCTGCTGGGCCAGAACGTCAACGCGTACCGCGGTGCGATGGGCGACACCGCCGGGATCGCCGACTTCGCGCTGCTGATCGAGTACGTGGCCGAGATCCCCGGCATCGAGCGCATCCGCTACACCACGAGCCATCCGAACGAGTTCACGCAGCGGCTGATCGACGTCTACGCGAAGGTGCCGCAACTCGTCTCGCACCTGCACCTGCCGGTGCAGCACGGCAGCGACCGCATCCTGATGGCGATGAAGCGCGGCTACACCGCGATGGAATACAAGAGCACGATCCGCAAGCTGCGCGCGGTGCGGCCCGGCATCAGCCTGTCGAGCGACTTCATCGTCGGCTTCCCCGGCGAGACCGAGGAAGACTTCGGGAAGATGATGAAGCTGATCGAGGACATCGGCTACGACGCCAGCTTCAGCTTCGTGTTCAGCAAGCGCCCCGGCACGCCGGCCGCGGCGCTGCACGACGACACGCCGCAGGACGTGAAGCTCAAGCGCCTGCAGCACCTGCAGGCGACGATCGAGGCCAACGTGCGGCGCATCAGCGAAAGCCGCGTCGGCACGGTGCAGCGCATCCTCGTCGAAGGGCCCTCGCGGCGTCCGGGCAAGGATGGCGTTCCGGAGCTGATGGGCCGCACCGAGTGCAACCGCATCGTCAACTTCGACGGCGGCCCGAACGGCGCCCGCCTCGTCGGCCAGATGCTGGACGTGACGATCACCGAGGCGCTGCCGCACTCGCTGCGCGGCGCGCCGGTGCTGCGCAGCGCCGTCAGCGGCCCGGCCCGAAGCCCCGCCACCACAGCGTGACGGCGCAGGCGGCCACCATCGCGCCGTAGGTGGCCATCCTGCCGTCGCGTCCGAACAGCACGAGGCCGGCCACCACGACGCCGGCGCAGGCCGCGCAGGCCGGCCAGGCCAGGCGCCGCCAGCTCACGGCCGCCAGCTCGCGGCGCCACAGCAGCTTGGCCAGCGCCGGCGCCAGCGCGCCCAGCGCCAGCGGCACCGCGAACAGGTTCAACAGGTGGTTGAGCGCATCCAGCGGCCCCACGTCTTCCTCCTCCGTACTCCCGACAGTGCCCGGGCGGGCGCTCGCGAACCTACAATTCTGACGTGAGCGCTGCTCTCAACGTGCTGGCTCTCGGCCTGAACCACAACACCGCGCCGCTGGACGTGCGCGGCAAGTTCGCGTTTTCGCCCGAGCAGATGGCCCCTGCCCTGCTGGCGTTCCGCGAGCGGCTGGTGCGGGCCGTGCCCGAGGCCGCGCTGGTCAGCACCTGCAACCGCACCGAGCTCTACGTGGCTGCGTCCGCCGAACGCGCCAGCGAGCTGGTGCGCCCCGCGGTGGACTGGCTGGCCGAGCAGGGCGGCATCACCGGCGCGCAGCTGATGGACCACAGCTACGTGATGGAGGACCGCGCCGCGGCGCGGCACGCCTTCCGCGTCGCCTGCGGCCTCGACTCGATGGTGCTCGGCGAACCGCAGATCCTGGGGCAGATGAAGCAGGCCGTGCGCCTGGCCGACGAGGCCGGGATGCTGGGCACCACGCTGCACCAGCTGTTCCAGCGCAGCTTCGCGGTGGCCAAGGAGGTGCGCACCTCCACCGAGATCGGCGCGCACAGCATCAGCATGGCCGCCGCGGCGGTGCGCCTGGCCGGGCAGCTGTTCGAGGACCTGAAGCAGATCAAGGTGCTGTTCGTCGGCGCCGGCGAGATGATCGAGCTCGTCGCCACGCACTTCGAAGCGCGGCAGCCCAAGGCCATCGCGCTGGCCAACCGCACGCTGGAGCGCGGCGAGCGGCTGGCGTCGCGCTTCGGCGGCGAGGCGATCCGGCTGTCGGACATGCCGCTGCGGCTGCACGAGTTCGACGCGGTCGTGTCGTGCACCGCGAGCACGTTGCCGATCATCGGCCTCGGCGCGGTGGAGCGGGCGCTGAAGGCACGCCGCCGGCGGCCGATGTTCATGGTCGACCTCGCCGTGCCGCGCGACATCGAACCCGAGGTCGCGCAGCTCGACGATGTCTACCTCTACACCGTCGACGACCTCTCCGAGCTGGTGCAGACCGCCGGCGAGAAGCGCCAGGCCGCGGTGCAGCAGGCCGAGGCCATCATCGACGCCGGCGTGCAGAGCTTCGCGCACTGGCTGGACCAGCGCGCCGCGGTGCCGCTGATCCAGGCCCTGAACCGCCAGGCCGACGACTGGGGCCAGGTGGAGCTGGCACGCGCCCGCAAGGCACTGGCGCGCGGCGACGCGCCCGAGCAGGTGCTGGAAGCGCTGGCGCGCGGCCTCACGAACAAGATGCTGCACGGCGCGCTCGCCGAACTGCACGCCGCCGAGGGCGAAGACCGCTCGCGGCTGGCCGACACCGTCTCGCGCCTGTTCCTGCGCCAGGGCGGCGGACGCAACGGCGAACGTTAGCGGCGACCTTCACGCCGCTTTGCGCGCCGCCGGGCGCGGTCACCTGTTCTGCCTGCACACCGTCCCATGACCCCTTCGCTCCGCGACCAATTCGACCGCCTCGGCCTGCGCCTGGCCGAACTCGACGCCACGCTGGCCGACCCCGCGGTCTCCGCCGACATCAAGCGCTGGCGCACGCTCTCGCGCGAGCAGGCCGAGGTGAGCGGCATCGTCGAGCGCTACGCGCGCTACAGGCAGCGCGAGGCCGACCTCGCCGAGGCCACCGCGATGCAGGACGACGCCGAGATGGCCGAGATGGCGCGCGAGGAGATCGCCGCCGCCACCGCCGACATGGAGCGGCTGCACGGCGAGCTGCAGGCCGCGCTGATCCCGAAGGACCCCGACGACGAACGCGCAGCCTTCCTCGAGATCCGCGCCGGCACCGGCGGCGACGAATCCGCCCTGTTCGCCGGTGACCTGGCGCGCATGTACCTGCGCTACTGCGAACGCCAGGGCTGGCGCACCGAAGTGCTGAGCCAGAGCGACAGCGAACTCGGCGGCTACAAGGAGCTGGTGCTGCGCGTGGACGGCGACGGCGTCTACGGCCAGCTGCGCTTCGAGAGCGGCGGCCACCGCGTGCAGCGCGTGCCCGCCACCGAGAGCCAGGGCCGCATCCACACCAGCGCCTGCACGGTGGCCGTGATGCCCGAGCCCGACGAGGCCGAGGAAGTGACGCTGAACCCGGCCGAGCTGCGCATCGACACCTTCCGCGCCAGCGGCGCGGGCGGCCAGCACGTCAACAAGACCGACAGCGCGATCCGCATCACGCACATCCCCACCGGCATCGTGGCCGAGTGCCAGGACGACCGCAGCCAGCACCGCAACAAGGCCAAGGCGATGGCGGTGCTGGTGGCACGGCTGCGCGAGAAGGACCGCAGCGAACGCGCGGCGAAGGAAGCCGCCACGCGCAAGGGCCTGATCGGCAGCGGCGACCGCAGCGACCGCATCCGCACCTACAACTTCCCGCAGGGCCGGCTCACCGACCACCGCATCAACCTCACGCTGTACAAGCTGGCGCAGATCATGGACGGCGACCTGGCCGACGTGGTCGCCGCGCTCAAGGCCGCGCGCGCGGCCGAACAGCTGGCGCAGCTGGAAGCCGGCGCGCACTGAGAACCCCATGCGCATCCGCGACGCACTGCAGCAGGCCCGCGAGCAGGGTGTCGAGCGGCTGGACGCGCAGCTGATGCTGGCGCGCCTGTTCGGCCAGCCGCGCGCCTGGCTGCTGGCCCATGACGACGCCGCGCTCGGCGAGCCGCAGGCCGCGCACTGGGCCGCACAGCTGCAGCGGCGCGCCGCCGGCGAGCCGCTGGCGTACGTGGTCGGACACGCCGAGTTCCGCGGCATGGATCTGCAGGTCTCGCCGGCGGTGCTGGTGCCGCGGCCCGAGACCGAGCTGCTGGTGGACTGGGCGCTCGAGCTGCTGCCGGCGGACGGCGAGGCCGAGGTGGCCGATCTCGGCACCGGCAGCGGTGCCATCGCGCTGGCGCTGCAGCGCGAGCGCCCGCGGGCCCGCATCACCGCCACCGATGCCAGCGCCGCGGCGCTCGACGTCGCGCGCGCCAATGCCGCCCGGCTCGCCCCTGCGGTCACCTTCGCGCAGGGCGACTGGTGGGCCGCGCTGAAGGGGTGCCGGTTCTCGCTCGTGGTCTCCAACCCGCCCTACGTGGCCGGCGACGACCCTCACCTCGCGGCTCTGCGGCACGAGCCTCGGGCTGCGCTGACCCCGGAAGGCGACGGCCTCGCGGCCTTGCGGCAGATCGTCGATGGTGCAGCCGCGCACCTGCTGCCCGGCGCCTGGCTGCTGCTCGAGCACGGCCACGACCAGGCCGCAGCCGTCGCCGATCTGATGGCGAAGCGTGGTTTTGTCGCCACGTCGACGCGCACCGACCTGGCCGGGCTGCCGCGCTGCACCGGTGGGCGCCGCGCCGCAGCCACGCCCGGTGCCAACTAGTTCGCGAACAGCAGGGACCCTACCGCCGGTTACCGATGCGCCGACCGCACAGGTCGCGCACACGGCCCCGAAAGCGGCGCATCATGGCCGCGGGGATTCACGCGATGGAGGCCGGGATGAAGAAGAGCCTTGGGATTCGCATCGCACCGCTGCTGCTGGCCGCGGCGCCGCTGGTGCAGGCCGCCGAAGGCTTGGTGGTGCCACCGGCCGAGACCTTGTGGCCGCGCTGGCAGGCGCGCATCGCGGTGCAGGCCGCCAGCGTCTCGCCGCTGGCCACCTCGAACCTGTTCGACGCCGGCAGCGCCCAGCGCGGCGTGCGCGGCGGCGCGCTGTTCGGCGACTACTACTTCGCGATGCCTTCGTTCGGCAGCTTCCGCGCCAGCGGCGGTGTAGTGAGCGGCTCGCTGGCCGGCCTGCCGCTGGCCAACGCCGGCGCGGGCACGCGGCTGGGGCTGTCCGTCAACGGCAGCAGCCTGCCGCCGGGCGCCTTCGGCGGCGAAGGCGTCACCGCGTCGCCCTACCTGGGCCTGGGCTTCACCAGCACCGCGCTGTGGCGCAGCGGTCCGTCGATCAGTGCCGACATCGGCCTCGTCGCCGAGCACCCGGCCCCGGCTCAGGGCAACGCCCGCGCGGTGTTCGGCAGCCAGGCGATGGAGCGCGAGCTGCGCCTGTCGCCGCTGCTGCAGCTGGGCGTCCGCTACGCGTTCTGACGCACGGGCGCCAAGCCCCTGCGCCGCAGCTGCGCGCGGGCTTGTCGCATACTGCCGGGCTGTCTCATCTCCCCTGCAGAGGAACCGCCCATGAGCGACGTGCAGCAGCGCATCGACGACCTGGTCAAGAACAACCGCGTGATGCTCTTCATGAAGGGCACGGCGCAGTTTCCGCAGTGCGGCTTCTCGGGCCGCGCGATCCAGGTGCTGAAGGCCGCCGGCGCCACCGACGTCAAGACGTTCAACGTGCTGGAAGACGAGGGCGTTCGCCAGGGCATCAAGGACTACGCCCAGTGGCCCACCATTCCGCAGCTCTACATCGACGGCGAGTTCGTCGGCGGCTCGGACATCATGATGGAGATGTACCAGTCCGGCGAGCTGCAGCAGCTGCTGGCCAAGGCCTGACCCGGCGATGACCACCACCCGGCTGGTGGTCGGCATCACGGGCGCCACCGGCGCCGTCTACGGCTTGCGGATGCTCGAGCGGGCGCGAGCGCTCGGCGTCGAGACGCACCTCGTGATCACCCCATCGGGCGTGCTGAACGTGCATCACGAACTGGGGCTGGACCGGCGGCAGATCGAGGCACTGGCCGATCACGCCTACGCGCCCGGCGAGATCGGTGCCTGCATCGCCAGCGGCAGCTTCGACGCGTCGGCGATGGTGGTGGCGCCGTGCTCGATGAAGTCGCTCGCGGCCATCGCGCACGGCTTCGGCGACAACCTGCTCACGCGGGCCGCCGACGTGACGCTGAAGGAGCGCCGCCGCCTCGTGCTGATGGTGCGCGAGACGCCGTTCAACCTGGCCCACCTGCGCAACATGACGGCCGTCACCGAGATGGGCGGCATCGTGTTCCCGCCGCTGCCGGCCTTCTACCACCGGCCCGGCAGCATCGACGAGCTGGTGATGGAGGGCGTGGAGCGCGTGCTGGCGCTGCTGGGCGTGGCGCAAGCCGCTCCGAAGGCCTGGGAAGGCCTGCGCGGCCAGGCCTAGGCGGTTTGCCAGAGCCGGCGTGCGCCGAACACTGCGTTCGGGTACTCCGGCTTGCCGCGGCTGCCGTTGTAGCGCCCGAGCGCGAGAAACAGGTCGCCGCGCTCGCGGTCGAGGTAGTGGCGCAGGATGGTGCAGCCGAAGCGCAGGTTGGTCTGCAGGTGAAAGAGCCGGCGGTCGTCGCCGTCGCCGATGAGGCGGGCCCAGAACGGCATCACCTGCATGTAGCCGCGCGCGCCGACCACGCTGATGGCGTACTTGCGGAAGCCGCTCTCGACCTGGATCAGCCCCAGCACCAGCGCCGTCTCCAGGCCCGCGCGGCGGCTCTCGTACCAGACCGCTTCGAGGAACTCGACGCGCGTGTGGTGGTCGGTCTTGCGCTTCTTCAGCTTCTCGCTGGTGGCACCCAGCCAGCGCAGGTAGGCCAGCCGGTCCTCGACCTTGTCGAAGCTCGGTCGTGGCGGCGCGTCCTCGGCCACCGCGGCCGCCAGCGCGGTGCGCACGGCGTCGGCCAGCGGCTCCTCCACCTGCGCGCCGGCCCGCGCCCGGCCGGCCAGCAGCAGCAGGGGCCCGGCGGCCAGCAGCGCACGCCGCGCCGGCGTCATGCCACGAGTCGCGCCTTCACCGCCGCGGCCACGTCGGCCAGGGGCAGCACCGAGGCTGCAGTCTCGCGGCGGCCCTGCACCTCCACCGTGCCCGCTTTCAGGCCACGGTCGGACAGCACCACGCGCAGCGGCACGCCGATCAGTTCCCAGTCCGCGAACATCGCGCCGGGGCGCTCGCCGCGGTCGTCCAGCAGCACGTCGACGCCGGCGGCCGCCAGTTCGTCGTGCAGGCGGTCGGCAGCCGCCTTCACGTCGGCGCTGCGGTCGTAGCCGATCGGGCAGATCACCACCGCGAACGGCGCCATCGAGACGGGCCAGATGATGCCGCGCTCGTCGTGGTTCTGCTCGATGGCCGCGCCCAGCAGCCGCGTGACGCCGATGCCGTAGCAGCCCATCTCGAAGGGCTGCGGCTTGCCGTTCTCGTCGAGGAAGGTGGCGCCCATCGGCACGCTGTACTTCTTCGTGCCCAGGTAGAACACGTGTCCGACCTCGATGCCGCGCTGGATCGCGAGTTCGCCCTTGCCGTCGGGCGACGGATCGCCCGGCACGACGTTGCGGATGTCGGCCACGAGCACGGGCTCGGGCAGGTCGCGGCCCCAGTTGACGCCGGTGATGTGGAAGTCGGCCTCGTTGGCGCCGCAGACGAAGTCGGCCATGCGCGCCACGGTGCGGTCGGCCACCACCTTCACGGGCTTCTTCGTACCGATGGGGCCCAGGTAGCCCGGCTTGCAGCCGAAGTGATCCTCGATCTCGGCCACCGTTGCGAAGCGGAAGCCGTCCTTCAGGCCCTCGACCTTGCCGGCCTTGATCTCGTTGAGCGCATGGTCGCCGCGCACCAGCAGCAGCCACACGGTGGTCTTCACGATGTCGCCGGCCTCGTTCTTCTCGTCGGTGGCGAGCACCAGCGACTTCACGGTGCGCTGCAGCGGCAGGCCCAGCAGCGCGGCCACGTCCTCGCAGGTGCTCTTGCCCGGCGTGGGCGTCTTCGTCATCGCCTGCGCCGGTGCGGCGCGCTCGGGCAGCAGCGGCAGCGCCTCGGCGAGCTCGATGTTGGCGGCGTAGTCGCTGCCGGGGCAGTACACGATCGCGTCCTCGCCGGTGTCGGCGATCACCTGGAACTCGTGCGACGCATCGCCGCCGATCGCACCGGTGTCGGCCGCCACCGCGCGGTACTGCAGGCCGAAGCGGTCGAAGATGCGCTTGTAGGCGTCGAACATCGACTGGTAGCTCTTCAGCGCGCCGGCCTTGTCGCGGTCGAACGAGTAGGCGTCCTTCATCGTGAACTCGCGGCCGCGCATCACGCCGAAGCGCGGGCGGCGCTCGTCGCGGAACTTCGTCTGGATGTGATAGAAGTTCCGCGGCAGTTGCTTGTAGCTGCGCAGTTCCTGGCGCGCGATGTCGGTGATGACCTCTTCGCTGGTGGGCTGGATCACGAAGTCGCGCTCGTGCCGGTCCTTCACGCGCAGCAGTTCGGGGCCGTAGGCCTGGAAGCGCCCGGTCTCCATCCACAGCTCGGCCGGCTGCACCACCGGCATCAGGAGTTCCACCGCGCCGGCGCGGTTCATCTCCTCGCGGATGATCGCCTCGACCTTGCGGATGACGCGCAAACCGAGTGGCATGTAGTTGTAGATGCCGGCCCCGAGGCGCTTGATGAAGCCGGCTCGCATCATCAGCTGGTGACTGGTGATCTCGGCGTCGGCGGGTGCTTCCTTGAGCGTGGAGATGAAGGTGGCTGTGGCTTTCATGGACGGGGATTCGGCACGCGCGGGTGCTGCAGAAGCACACGACTTTAAGCAGGGAGTGACCTGCTCGACGCATGCGGGTTAGCGAGGGTTCGCACGTCGCACTGCGCCGGTGCAATAATGAAAACAGTCACAAATTCGGGGTCCGATTATGCTCGACCGGGAAGGCTTCAGGCCCAACGTCGGCATCATCCTGCTGAATCCGCGCAACCAGGTCTTCTGGGGCAAGCGTCTGCGCACCCATTCGTGGCAGTTCCCGCAGGGCGGCATCAAGCACGGCGAGTCGCCCGAACAGGCGATGTTCCGCGAGCTGCACGAGGAGGTGGGCCTCAAACCCGAGCACGTGCAGATCGTCGCGCGCACCCGCGACTGGTTGCGCTACGAGGTGCCCGAGCACTTCATCCGCAAGGATGCGCGCGGCCACTACAAGGGCCAGAAGCAGATCTGGTTCCTGTTGCGCCTGGTGGGCCACGACAGCGACCTGAACCTGCGCGCCACCGACCACCCCGAGTTCGACGCGTGGCGCTGGAACGAGTACTGGGTGCCGCTGGACCTGGTGATCGAGTTCAAGCGCAACGTCTACGAGATGGCGCTGACCGAACTCGCGCGATTCCTGCCCCGCGTGAACCACCACAACCGCTACCTGCGTTCGGGGTTGCGGGCGCAGCGGCTGGAACACGAGCCCTCGCACACGAACGGGCACGTCACGGCGCCGGACGCCGACGCCGCGTCCGACTAGAACCGCGCGCTACACCAGCACGAGGTTCGTGCGGTGGATCAGCTCGGGCTCGTTGGCATAGCCCAGCAACGTTTCGATCTGGCTCGACGCCTTGCGGGCGATGAGCCGCGCTTCGGCCGACGAGTAGTTCGCGAGCCCGCGCGCCAGCTCGATGCCGTCCAGCGTGCGCACGGCGATCACGTCGCCGCGCACGAACTCGCCCTGCACCTCGTGCACGCCGATCGGCAGCAGGCTCTTGCCCTCGTCGCGCAGCTTCGCGGCGGCACCGGCATCCACGGCAACGGAGCCGCGCAGCTGCAGGTGGTCGACCATCCACTGCTTGCGCGCCGCGAGCTTCGGCGTGCCGGCGCGCAGGGCCGTGCCGATGGCCTCGCCCGCGGCCAGACGCAGCAGCACGTCGGCCTCACGGCCCCATGCGATCACCGTGCTGGTGCCGCTGCCGGCCGCGCGCTTGGCAGCCAGGATCTTGGTCAGCATGCCGCCGCGCCCGATGGCCGATCCGGCGCCGCCGGCCATCGCCTCGAGTGCGGGGTCTCCGGCGGTGGCCTCGTCGATGAAGCGCGCATCGGGGTTGCGGCGCGGGTCGGCCGCATACAGGCCGCGCTGGTCCGTGAGGATCACGTAGGCGTCGGCGTCGACCAGGTTGGCCACCAGCGCGCCCAGGGTGTCGTTGTCACCGAACTTGATCTCGTCGGTGACGACCGTGTCGTTCTCGTTGATGACCGGGATCACCTTCAGCGCCAGCAGCGTCAGCAGCGTCGAACGCGCATTGAGGTAACGCTCGCGGTCGGCAAGATCCGCATGCGTGAGCAGCACCTGCGCGCTGGCCATGCCGTGTTCGGAGAGGCGGCTCTCGTACATCTGCGCCAAGCCCATCTGGCCCACGGCTGCGGCTGCCTGCAGCTCGTGCAGTTCCTTCGGACGCTCGCTCCAGCCGAGGCGCTTCATGCCCTCGGCGATGGCGCCGCTGGAGACCATCACCAGCTCGCGCCCCTGCTGCGCGAGCGCGGCGAGCTGGCGCGCCCAGTTGCCGATGGCCGCCGCGTCCACGCCGCGGCCCTCGTTCGTCACCAGGCTCGAACCGACCTTGACGACGATGCGGCGCGCGCCCGACAGCACGCCGCTCATGGCGCTGGCTCAGCCGGTGCGTCGAAGCGCGCGTCAGGCAGCGGCTTGGCCTGCTGCTCGGCGGCCACGTGTTTCCAGATCGCTTCCATGAGCGGCTGCAGGCCGTCGCGGGCCAGCGCCGAGATCGAGAACACCGGGCCCTTCCAGCGCAGGCGACGCACGAAGTCCTTGATGCGCTTCTCGCGCTCGTCCTCCGGCACCATGTCGAGCTTGTTGAACACCAGCCAGCGCGGCTTGGCGTGCAGCGCCGGGTCGTACTTCTTCAGCTCGGCGACGATGGCGCGCGCCTGGACCACCGGATCGACACCCTCGTCGAACGGCGCCGCGTCGACGATGTGCAGCAGCAGCCGCGTGCGCTGCAGGTGCCGCAGGAACTGGTGGCCGAGCCCGGCGCCCTCGGAGGCGCCCTCGATCAGCCCGGGGATGTCGGCGACGACGAAGCTGCGCTCCGGGCCCACGCGCACCACGCCCAGGTTCGGGTGCAGCGTGGTGAAGGGGTAGTCGGCGATCTTGGGCCGCGCGTTCGAGATCGCTGCGATCAGCGTGCTCTTGCCGGCGTTGGGCATGCCCAGCAGGCCGACGTCGGCCAGCACACGCAGTTCCAGCTTCAGCTTGAAGGCCTCGCCGGGCCAGCCCGGTGTCTTCTGGCGCGGGCTGCGGTTGGTGCTGGTCTTGAAGTGCAGGTTGCCGAAGCCGCCGTCGCCGCCCTTGGCGATCTGCACCCGCTGGCCGTGCTCCAGCAGCTCGAACATCACGGCCTCGGTCTCGGCGTTGCTGACGATGGTGCCGACCGGCATGCGCAGCTCGATGTCGGGGCCGGCGGCGCCGAACTGGTCGGAGCCGCGGCCGGGCTCGCCGTTGCGCGCCTCGTGCCGCCGCGTGTAGCGGTAGTCGATCAGCGTGTTGATGTTCTGGTCGGCCACCGCCCACACGCTGCCGCCGCGGCCGCCGTCGCCGCCGTTGGGCCCGCCGAAGGGGATGAACTTCTCGCGCCGGAAGCTCACGCAACCGGCGCCCCCGTGGCCGGCGGCCACGTCGATCACGGCTTCGTCGACGAACTTCATGGTGCGAGTGTAGGAATGAAAAAGCCCCGGCGGGCCGGGGCTTCGCGAGGAGCGAAGAGACGCGTCAGGCCGGCTTCACGAAGACGGTCTGGCGGTTCAGCGCGCCCTTGGTTTCGAACGAGACCGCGCCGTCGACCAGCGCGAACAGCGTGTGATCCTTGCCCATGCCCACGCCGCTGCCGGCGTGAAACCGGGTGCCGCGCTGGCGGACGATGATGGAACCGGCCGACACCGTCTGGCCGCCGAACACCTTCACGCCGAGCATCTTCGGCTGCGAGTCGCGGCCGTTGCGGGTGGAGCCGCCGCCCTTTTTCTGTGCCATGGTGCGCTACCTCAGGCGTTGATCGAGCCGATCTGCAGCTCGGTGTAGGTTTGGCGGTGACCGCCGTGCTTCTGGTAGTGCTTGCGGCGGCGCAGCTTGAAGATGCGCACCTTGTCGTGCTTGCCTTGTGCCACGACCGTGGCCTTGACGCTCGCACCCGCGACCCAGGGAGCACCGACCTTCAGGTCCGCGCCGTTTCCGACGGCGAGCACCTGCTCGATCACGACTTCCTGGCCCACGTCCGCAGCAATCTGTTCTACCTTGATCTTCTCGCCGGCAGCAACCTTGTATTGCTTGCCACCGGTTTTTATGACCGCGTACATGTGAGACCTTTCGAAGAGAACTGCCCCGCTAGGCCCGCCGACAGAGGCGGCATGCAAACGGCGCAGAGCCTTTGAGTATAGCATGGGGTCAAGCCTGCGCCATGTCGGGCGGCCTGGGAGGGCCCTGATTCCTATAATCCAAGCCTCTCTCCGTCGCACCGTGCTCGAAACCACCGACTCCGCCCTGGCTGCCGACGACCCGACCGCGGTGGCGATGCAACGGGTGGACGGCGTCATCCGCGAGCGGCTCAGCTCGCGGGTGGCGCTGATCGATCAGATCTCGCACTACATCATCAACGCCGGCGGGAAGCGGATCCGGCCGCGCCTGGTCCTGCTCTTCGCCGAAGCGCTCGGCTTCGAGGGGCCGGCACGCTACGAGCTGGCCGCGGTGGTGGAGTTCATCCACACCGCCACGCTGCTGCACGACGACGTGGTCGACGAGTCGGCGCTGCGCCGCGGTCGGGCCACCGCCAATGCCACCTTCGGCAATGCCGCCAGCGTCCTGGTGGGCGACTTCCTCTATTCGCGCGCCTTCCAGATGATGGTCTCGGTGGGCAACATGCGCGTGCTGCAGGTGCTGGCCGATGCCACCAACGTGATCGCCGAAGGCGAGGTGCTGCAGCTGATGAACATGCACGACCCGGACCTGGCGGTGGCCGACTACCTGCAGGTGATCCGCTTCAAGACGGCCAAGCTGTTCGAGGCCAGCGCCCGGCTCGGCGCCGTGCTCGCCGGCGCACCGCCCGAGCTGGAGGAGGCCTGCGCCAGCTACGGCCGTTCGCTGGGCACCGCGTTCCAGCTGGTCGACGATCTGCTCGACTACGAAGGCAGCACCGACGAACTCGGCAAGAACGTCGGCGACGACCTGCGCGAGGGCAAGCCCACGCTGCCGCTGCTGGTGGCCATGGAACGCGGCAGCGACGAGGAGCGTGCGCTGATCCGCCGCGCCATCGAGCAGGGCGAGCAGCAGAAGCTGGCGGAGATCGTCGCGATCGTGCGTCGCACCGGTGCGCTGGAGGCCACTCGTCTGGCGGCGCAAGCCGAGGCGCAGAAGGCGGAGGAGGTCCTGCAGCCGCTGCCCGGGTCGCGCGCCCGCGAAGCTCTGCTAGACTTATGTGTTCGGTCGGTGCACCGCTCGTCGTGACACGAGTCTGACGAAGCGCCAAGTGAGGCGCCAAGTGCCCGGGCCGTATCGGGGTGTAGCTTAGCCTGGTAGAGCGCTACGTTCGGGACGTAGAGGCCGGAGGTTCGAATCCTCTCACCCCGACCAGGTTACCCTTCCGCCGCGCCAGCGTCGGCGGATTGCAAGCAGAAGTCTGCGCCGTGTTGGCCCGCCTGATCGGCGCTCGGACCCGGGACCGATCAGCGATGATCGTGGCAGCAGGCAGGCAGTGATGGGGACCCATGGCCGCAGAGACGCTGGTTGAACCGCCGCAATCTTCCCTCTCGGGCGTCGCCCGTGTTCTCGTCAACGCGGGCAAGCTCAACGCCAAGACGGCCGAAGAGCTCTCCAAGAACGCGCGTGAACGCAAGGCCAGCTTCGTCGCCACGTTGATCGGCGCCGGCAGCGCCAAGTCCGACGACCTCGCCCACACGCTGTCGAGCGCACTCGCGCTGCCCTTGATCGACCTGAACGCGGTCGACACGCAGAAGTTGCCGCGCAACCTGGTCGATCCGAAGATCACCAGCCAGTACGAGGTGCTGGTGCTCGGCAAGCGCGGCAACCGCATCTTCATCGGCGCGGCGGATCCCACCGACCAGGAGGCTGCCGAGCGCATCAAGTTCGCCACGCAGCTCACGCCCGAGTGGGTGATCGTCGAGTTCGACAAGCTGATGCGGCACGTCGAGTCGCAGAACACCTCGGCCAACGAGGTGCTCGAGACGCTGGCCAGCACCGACTTCGAGTTCGACGTCACCGAGGAAGACCCGAACGCGGCCGAAACCGCCGACGCGGCTGCCGACGTCGAAGACGCGCCGGTCGTGCGCTTCCTGCAGAAGATGCTGGTCGACGCCATCAACCTGCGGGCTTCCGACCTCCACTTCGAACCCTACGAGTACCACTACCGGGTGCGCTTCCGCATCGACGGCGAACTGCGCGAGATCACGCAGCCGCCGGTGGCCATCAAGGACAAGCTGGCCTCGCGGATCAAGGTCATCTCGCGGATGGACATCGCCGAGAAGCGGGTGCCGCAGGACGGCCGCATGAAGCTGAAGTTCGGCAGCAAGGCGATCGACTTCCGCGTCAGCACGCTGCCCACCCTGTTCGGCGAGAAGGTCGTGATCCGTATCCTGGATCCATCGAGCGCCAAGCTCGGCATCGAGGCACTGGGCTACGAGAAGATCGAGAAGGACCGGCTGCTCACGGCGATCCAGCGGCCGTACGGGATGATCCTGGTGACCGGCCCGACCGGTAGCGGCAAGACGGTCTCGCTCTATACCTGCCTGAACATCCTGAACCAGCCGGGCGTGAACATCGCGACGGTCGAAGACCCGGCGGAAATCAACCTGCCCGGCATCAACCAGGTGAACGTCAACGACAAGGCAGGCCTCAACTTCGCGGCCGCGCTGAAGTCCTTCCTGCGCCAGGATCCCGACATCATCATGGTCGGTGAGATCCGCGACCTGGAAACGGCCGACATCGCCATCAAGGCCGCGCAGACCGGTCACATGGTGATGAGCACCCTGCACACCAACGACGCGCCGACCACGCTCACCCGTCTGCTGAACATGGGCGTGGCGCCGTTCAACATCGCCTCGAGTGTGCTGTTGATCACGGCCCAGCGCCTGGCGCGCAAGCTGTGCGAAAGCTGCAAGAAGCCGGCCGACTACCCTCGCGAGTCGTTGCTGCGAGCCGGATTCAAGGCCGAGGATCTCGACGGCAACTGGAAGCCGTTCCGGGCGGTCGGCTGCTCGGCGTGCAACAACGGCTACAAGGGCCGGGTCGGCATTTACCAAGTGATGCCCATCAGCGAAGCGATCCAGCGCATCATCCTGTCCGAGGGCACCGCGCCGGACATCGCCAAGCAGGCGCAGGCAGAGGGGGTACGCGATCTGCGCCAGTCGGGGCTCGTGAAGGTGCGCGCCGGCGCCACCACGCTCGAGGAAGTGATTTCGGTCACGAACGAGTAGCCGACGTGCGGCCCTCGTCGTTCCAACCCGTTCCGTTCAGCGCTTAAGCACACATGGCCACAGCTGCAATCGCCAAGTCTCCCAAGGACCTCGTCTTCGAATGGGAGGGCAAGGACCGCAACGGCAAGGTCGTGCGCGGAGAAATGCGCGCCGGCGGCGAGGCGGTGGTCAACGCCAGCCTGCGGCGGCAAGGCATCCTCGTCAACAAGGTCCGCAAGCGGCGCACCAGCGGCGGCCGCTCGATCAAGCAGAAGGACATCGCGATCTTCACGCGCCAGTTGGCGACGATGATGAAGGCGGGCGTGCCCCTGCTGCAGTCCTTCGACATCGTCGCGCGAGGCAGCACGAACCCCCGCCTGACCAAGCTGCTGACCGACATCCGCTCCGACGTGGAGACAGGCACCAGCCTCTCTTCAGCGTTTCGCAAGCACCCGCTGCACTTCGATGCCCTCTACTGCAACCTCGTCGAGGCCGGCGAAGCAGGCGGCATTCTCGAAGCACTGCTGGACCGGCTCGCCATCTACCAGGAGAAGACGCTCGCCATCAAGTCCAAGATCAAGTCGGCACTGATGTATCCGATCGCGGTGATGGTCGTTGCTTTTGTCGTGCTGACCGTGATCATGCTTTTCGTGATCCCGGCATTCAAGGATGTTTTCAGGTCCTTCGGGAGTGATCTGCCTGCGCCGACGCTGGTGGTCATCGCGATGTCGGAGTTCTTCGTCAAGTGGTGGTGGCTGATCTTCATCGTGCTGTTCGGAGGCATCTACTTCTTCATCCAGAGCTGGAAGCGATCCGAGAAGATGCAGATGGCCATGGACCGGCTGTTGCTCCGTATCCCCGTCTTTGGCGATCTGATCGAAAAGTCGGTGATCGCCCGCTGGACCCGCACGCTGTCGACGATGTTCGCCGCCGGCGTGCCGCTGGTCGAAGCTCTCGACTCGGTGGGCGGTGCGTCGGGCAATGCGGTCTACCAGGAAGCGACGCTCCAGATCCAGAAGGACGTATCCACGGGCACGGCGCTCACGACCTCAATGACTTCCACGGGAATCTTCCCGAATATGGTGCTGCAGATGGCAGCCATTGGCGAGGAATCGGGTGCGCTCGATCACATGCTCGCCAAGGCGGCTGAGTTCTACGAGGAAGAGGTGGACGAGATGGTGAAAGGTCTGTCCAGCCTGATGGAACCCTTCATCATCGTGATCCTCGGCGTACTGATCGGCGGCATCGTGGTGTCGATGTACCTGCCCATCTTCAAGCTCGGCGCGGTCGTCTAGCGTGGACGAGTGGCTGGCAGCGCTGCCGCTGGCGCTGCTTCTCTCCCCTGGGGCGCTGGCCCTGCTGGGGCTGGTGGTGGGCAGCTTCCTCAACGTGGTCGTGCACCGGCTGCCCCTCATGCTCGAGCGCGAGTGGTGGGGCGACGTGGCCTCGCAACTCGCCGACGCCGATTCGTTCAAGCGTGTGTTCGGCGCCGCCCCGCCCGAGCGCCTGGTGCTGGCCTCCGGCGCGCTTGAGAAGTCCATCGGCGACCTGAGCCCTCTCGGGATCGCGGGCCCGGCGTCTCGCTGCCCGGCCTGCAGCCACCAGATCCGCTGGTGGGAGAACATCCCGCTGGTCAGCTGGATCGTGCTGCGCGCGCGCTGCTCGGCCTGCGGTGTGCGCATCTCGGCGCGTTATCCGCTGGTGGAACTCGGCACCGCGGCATTGTTCGCTGCCTTCGGCTGGCGCCTGGGCCCGCACTGGCCCACGCTGATGTGGTGCGCGGTCGGCGCGGTGCTGCTGGTGCTGGCGCTGATCGACTGGGACACCACGGTGCTGCCCGACGCGCTGACCTTGCCGCTGCTGTGGTCCGGGCTGATCGTCGCCGCCCTGGGTGGGTTGCCCGGCCTGCCGCTGATCCAGTCGTTGTGGGGCGCCATCGCCGGCTACGGCGCGCTGTGGGCCGTCTACCGGCTTTTCAAGCTGATCACCGGCAAGGAAGGCATGGGCTTCGGTGACTTCAAGCTGCTGGGTGCCCTGGGCGCTTGGCTGGGTTGGCAGGCGATCGTGCCCATCGTGCTGATGGCCTCGGTGATCGGCGCTGCGGTGGGGCTGGTGATGAAGGCCACCGGTTCTCTGCGCGAAGGACGTTTCGTGCCCTTCGGGCCGTTCCTGGCCGGCGGCGGACTCGTGGTGATGCTGGCCGGCCTGCCCACGGTCCTGGAGTGGATCGGCTGGCGGTGAAACGGCCGGTGGGCACCATCGGGCTGACCGGTGGCATCGGGAGCGGCAAGAGCACGGTGGCTCAGCTGCTGGTCGAATGCGGCGCCCGGCTCGTCGACACCGACGCCATTGCGCGCTCGCTGACGCTGCCGGGAGGCGGTGCGATCGGCGCGATCGCGCAGGCCTTCGGCGCCGAGGTGCTGGCTGCCGACGGCTCGCTCGATCGCGCGAGGATGCGCGCCCTCGCCTTCGCGGACCCCGCCGCGAAGCGGCGCCTGGAGGCCATCCTGCACCCGCTGATCGGCGCCGAGGCCCGCCGCCAGGCCGAGACGGCCGCCGGTCGCGTGGTGGTCTTCGACGTGCCGCTGCTCGCGGAGTCGGCGCACTGGCGCGGCCGCGTGGACCGTGTGCTGGTGGTCGACTGCAGCGCCGCGACCCAGCGCGACCGCGTGGCGGCCCGGCCAGGCTGGACCGCCGAGGCCGCGCAACGCGTGATCGAGCAGCAGGCGCCGCGCGCGCAGCGTCGCCGCATCGCGGATGCGGTGATCTTCAACGACGGGGTGTCGTTGCCTCTGCTGGCTTCCGAAGTGCACGCATTGTGGAGCATCTGGACCGGAGAACCCACGCCGCCCTGACCGTCGGACCGGGCGTCTTGAGCGAGGCCTGTGGAACAATCGGCGCCGTCCGCACCTCCCACGCGCACAGCCGCCCGTCCGCCGAGCCCACCTTGGTTCTCTACGAATACCCCTTCAACGAAGGCATTCGCACGATGCTGCGGCTCGAACACCTGTTCGACCGCCTGGGCCAGCTGGTGGCGCGCGACGAGCCGGTCGACCACCACTTCGCGCTGGCGACGATCTTCGAGATCATGGATGTGGCCTCGCGCGCCGACCTGAAGAGCGACCTCCTCAAGGAGCTGGAGCGCCACCGCAGCCAGCTCCAGGCCTTTCGCGGCCATCCGGGCATCTCGGAGGCTGCACTGGACGAGGTCACCGCACGCATCGACCACGCCTTCAACGGCCTGAACCAGCTTCAGGGCAAGGCCGGGCAGTCGCTGGCCACGAACGACTGGCTGATGAGCGTGCGCAGCCGCATCAGCATCCCTGGCGGTACCTGCGAGTTCGACCTGCCCGCGTACTACGCCTGGCAGCAGCATGACGCCTCGCGGCGGCGCGCCGACCTGCAGGGCTGGATCTCGACGCTGACGCCGATGGCCGAGGCCCTGCAGGTGCTGCTGGGCCTGCTGCGCGATGGCGGCACCGCGCAGCGCGTGATCGCCGTCGGTGGCCAGTACCAGCAGAGCCTGCCTCAAGGCAAGCTCTACCAGCTGCTGCGGGTGCGCGTCGACGCCGACAGCGGCCTCGTCCCCGAGATCAGTGGCCACCGGCTGATGGTGTCGATCCGCTTCATGCGCCCCGACGGCGAAGGCCGGCTGCGCGGCGCCGGCACCGACACGCCCTTCGAGCTCCGGCTGTGCGCCTGATGTCCGGCGCCGAACGCACCGTGCCCTGCCCGGCCTGCGGCCAGCCGGCGCTGTTCGCCGAGCGCAACCGCTGGCGGCCGTTCTGCAGCGAGCGCTGCCGCAGCGTCGACCTCGGCGCCTGGGCGACCGAACGCTTCCGCATCCCCGCCGATCCGCCGCCGCGGGACGACGACCGCACGCCCGACGGCCACTGACGCGGCTAGCGCCGGGACAGCGTGCGCAGGAAGGCCGCGAGGTCCGCGGCCTGCCCGGCCGACAGGTCCAGCCGGCGCAGGATGCGCTCGCCATCGGCATGCAGACGCTCCTCGTCCAGCTCGCTGTAGTGGCGCACCACCTCCTCGATCGTCGCCAGGCTGCCGTCGTGCATGTAGGGCGCGGTGGCGGTCAGCTCGCGCAACCCCGGCACGCGGAACTCGCCGAAGTGACGGTGCAGCGGCAGCACGTGCCGGGTGGTCACCGCGCGCGGGTCGGCCGCCGTGCCGCCGTCGTTGAACGGACCCAGCCGGTTCATCGCGCTCGCCTGCAGCTTCTGCAGCCCGCCATGGCGACCCGGGTCGACCCCGCCGGCCACGAAGAACGGCACGCCGACATCGGCGAACTCGCCGTTGCTGAAGCCGGGGCCGGCATGGCAGACATGGCAGCGCGCCGTGCCGACGAAGAGCCGCAAGCCGCGCTGCGCCGCCAGCGGATAGCGCGCCGCGGCCTGCCGGTCGCCGCGCAACAGCGCGTCGCGGAACTCGTCGAAGGGTGTGCGCGGCGAGACCAGCGTGGCCTGGTAGGCGGCCAGCAGCTTGGCCACGTCCACCGCCAGCGCCTGGGCGTCTTCCGGAAGGGCGCGCCCGAATACGCGGGGCCAGCGCCGGCTCCATGCCGGTTGCGCGCGAACCGTGGCGGCCAGGGTCGCTGGATCGTGGCCCATCTCGTCGGCCGACAGCAACGGGGCCAGGCTTGCTGCCCACAGCGAATCGTGGGCACCGTCCCAGCCCAGCCAGCGCTGCGTACGCGTGTTCAGCAGCGTGGGCGTGTTGCGCACCCCGCCGGCGCGGCTCAGGGCCACCCGGCGGCCGTCCTGGAACGCCAGCGCCGGCACGTGGCAGGTCGCGCAGGCGAAGCGGCCGTCGGCCGAAAGCCGCGGGTCGAAGAAGAGCTCGCGGCCGAACGCCACCGCGGCCTGGCTCGTCTCGATGCGGTTGGAGGCATCCGGCACCGGCTTCGGCGGCCACGGGCCGTGGGCCGCGATGCGGGCCACCTCGTCGGCGCTGAAATCGAGCAGGGTCTGCGCCCCGGTCGACGCGACCAGCGCCAGCAGCACTGCGCAGGCGACCCGGCGGCTCGCGCTCACGGCAGCGTCACGTCATGCGTGAGCGCCTGCCTCGTACCGGCCTGCAGCACCTCGAAGCGCAGTTGCCAGCGGCCGCTCATGTGCCACAGCAGGCCTTCGGCGCGCCATCGGCCCTGGCCTTGCGCGCTCAGGCTGGGCTTGTAGTTCATGCCGTGCCGATGCTCGGGCATCGTCGCGTCCAGCGCGACCAGCTGCGCGTCGGCCGGGCACAGGCGCAGCAGCAGCACGAAGGGTGCCCCGACCTTGATCGGCTGCGGCACGGCACGCCAGGCCAGCGTCACCGCGCCGGACTCGATGCGCTGGCCGTCCCGCGCGGCCACCGGGCAGGCCGCGGCCGGCAGGCTCGCGCACAGCGCGAGGGCCGCGGCCGCCGTGTGCCTCATGCCGTGCGCGCCCACAGCGCGCCGAACAGCGCCTCGCCGTTGCGCCAGGCGATGCGCTCGGCCACGTCGCGCGGCAGGTCGGCCAGCCACTGGCGCGACCACTTCGCGTGCTCGACCACGTAGTACCAGCGCTCGGGCGTGAAGGTGTCGGTGCCGACGAGGAAGCGGTCGGGGAACTCGAGGAAGGCGGCGCGCCAGCCGGCATCGACCTTGCCCGCCGTGGCGTGTTCGCTGCGGAATGCAAGGTCGCACCACAGCCGGCCATGGCGGCGCAGCAGCTCGCGCACCTTCTCGGGCGGCTCGAAGCCCGAGTGCGCCCACAGGATGCGCGCATCCGCGTCCTGGCGGAACTGGCGCTCGATGGCGTCGGCGTCCGAGTGCGAGTGCAGGAACAGCTTGCGCTCGCGCGCGAGCTCGACGACGCGGCGCACCACCGGCAGGTCGGCGTCGGCGCCGTAGACGTGGTACTCGCCGAGGGCGACATAGCGATACTGCTTCAGCCGCGCTTCCATGTGCGTGATGACGCCGGCGTCGTGCATCCAGCTGCCGATCTCGCCGCGCGTGCGGTACGGCCGCAGCACCGGCAGCACGAGGTCCGGCGCGAGCGCGTGCAGCTTCTGCGTGCCCTCGTCGCTGCTGCTGGAGACCATCGCCCGCTTCAGGCCCGCCTGGCGCAGCAGCGCCACCGCCTGGGCCGGGGGCAGGCGGTCCCAGGCGTCGTGGCTGTAGTGCAGATGGGCGTCGAAGATCGGCAGCGGCGCGTCCTGCGCCAGCGCCCGCAGGGGCAGCGGCAGCGCGGCGGCGAGCAGCGCGCGGTGTACGGCTCGGCGGCGGGTCAGCAGAACGGCGGGCTTCATGCGGGGTGATCCTAGCGACCCCTTGAAGCGCCGCAAGCGAACCCTATAATCGTCCTGCTAGCACTCACCAGGCTTGAGTGCTAACGATCGGAAGCGAACCCATCCGGAAGCCCGATCGCAGCATGTCAGCGAGGGCTGACTTTGCTCAGAACCTCGCCTACGCACTGTTCCGATTCATCAAGGAGATGATATGAAGCTTCGTCCGTTGCACGATCGCGTGATCGTCAAGCGCCTGGAAAACGAAACCAAGACCGCTTCGGGCATCGTGATCCCCGACAACGCCGCCGAAAAGCCCGACCAGGGCGAGGTGCTCGCGGTGGGCCCGGGCAAGCGCAACGACAAGGGCGACTTCGTGGCCCTGAACATCAAGGTCGGTGACCGCGTGCTGTTCGGCAAGTACAGCGGCCAGACCGTCAAGGTCGACGGCGACGAACTGCTGGTGATGCGCGAAGAGGACCTCTTCGCCGTCGTCGAGAAGTAAGCCCTCCTCCGAACTGAACCCCAAGAGAGATAGCAATGGCAGCAAAAGAAGTCGTTTTCGGCGGTGACGCCCGCGCCCGCCTGGTCGAAGGCGTGAACATCCTGGCCAACGCGGTCAAGGTCACCCTGGGCCCCAAGGGCCGCAACGTGGTGCTCGAGCGTTCGTTCGGCGCCCCCACCGTCACCAAGGACGGTGTCTCGGTCGCCAAGGAGATCGAGCTCAAGGACAAGCTCCAGAACATGGGCGCGCAGATGGTCAAGGAAGTGGCTTCCAAGACCAGCGACAACGCCGGTGACGGCACCACCACCGCCACCGTGCTGGCGCAGGCCATCGTTCGCGAAGGCTTCAAGTACGTGGCCGCGGGCCTGAACCCGATGGACCTGAAGCGCGGCATCGACAAGGCCGTCGTGGCCCTGACCGAAGAGCTGAAGAAGGCCAGCAAGCCCACCACCACCAGCAAGGAAATCGGCCAGGTCGGCTCGATCTCCGCCAACAGCGACGAGTCGATCGGCAAGATCATCGCCGAGGCGATGGACAAGGTCGGCAAGGAAGGCGTGATCACCGTCGAGGACGGCAAGAGCCTGAACAACGAGCTCGACGTCGTCGAGGGCATGCAGTTCGACCGCGGCTACCTGTCGCCCTACTTCATCAACAACCCCGACAAGCAGGTTGCCGTTCTCGACAACCCGTTCGTGCTGCTGTTCGACAAGAAGATCAGCAACATCCGCGACCTGCTGCCGGTGCTGGAGCAGGTGGCCAAGAGCGGCCGTCCGCTGCTGATCATCGCCGAGGAAGTCGAAGGCGAGGCGCTGGCCACCCTGGTGGTCAACACCATCCGCGGCATCCTGAAGGTCGTGGCCGTGAAGGCGCCGGGCTTCGGTGACCGCCGCAAGGCCATGCTGGAAGACATCGCCATCCTGACGGGCGGCAAGGTGATCGCCGAGGAAGTGGGCCTGACGCTCGAGAAGGCCACGCTGGCGGACCTGGGCAGCGCCAAGCGCGTCGAAGTGGGCAAGGAGAACACCACCCTGATCGACGGCGCCGGCAAGGCCCCGGACATCGAGGCGCGCGTCAAGCAGATCCGCGTCCAGATCGAGGAAGCCACCAGCGACTACGACCGCGAGAAGCTGCAGGAGCGCGTGGCCAAGCTGGCCGGCGGCGTGGCCGTCATCAAGGTCGGTGCCGCCACCGAGGTCGAGATGAAGGAGAAGAAGGCGCGTGTCGAAGACGCCCTGCACGCCAC
>JBGAHJ010000031.1:0-47929 GCA_044226255.1 Rubrivivax sp. | reverse complement strand
TGAGATCTCCCGGAGGCTTGACCTCCTTGAAGGGTCGTTGAAGACCACAACGTTGATAGGCTGGGTGTGGAAGCGCAGTAATGCGTTAAGCTAACCAGTACTAATTGCCCGTACGGCTTGACCCTATAACTTTGACGATTGAGTCAATGGGTTATGCCAAGTTAGACGCAATCTGCTGATTGAGACTCTATGAATTGGCTGTGTTGTCCAGCGGACAGCATGGCGACCCGTCAAGCCTGATGACCATAGCAAGGTGGTCCCACTCCTTCCCATCCCGAACAGGACAGTGAAACGCCTTTGCGCCGATGATAGTGCGGATTCCCGTGTGAAAGTAGGACATTGTCAGGCTATTTATAAGCGGAAGGCCCGGTCAGTTTTGACCGGGCCTTTTTGCTTTGCGGCAAGCCCGCGCGCAGTCAGCGGCTGCCGCGCAGTTCGCGGCGAAGAATCTTGCCCACATTGCTCTTGGGCAGCTCGTCGCGAAACTCGATATAGCGCGGACGCTTGTACGCGGTGAAATTTTCGCGGCAGTACGCCGCAATATCATCTTCGCTCACGGTGGCGTCCGCTCTCACCACGAAGAGCTTCACAGCTTCGCCGGATCGCTCGTCCGACACGCCGATCGCCGCGCACTCCAGCACTCCGGGGTGCTGGCTCACCACCTGTTCGATCTCGTTCGGGTAGACGTTGAAACCCGACACGAGGATCATGTCCTTCTTGCGATCGACGATGCGCACGAATCCGCGCTCGTCCATGACGCCCACGTCGCCCGAGTGAAAGAAACCGTCCGCCGATATCGCGCGGGCTGTCTCGTCAGGGCGGTTCCAGTAGCCGGCCATCACCTGCGGCCCGCGAATGCAGATCTCGCCTGCCTGCCCCGCGGGCAGGTCCACCCCGTCGTCACCGCGAATCACGATCTCGGTCGAAGGCACGGGCAGGCCGATGGTCCCGTTGAACTCCGGCACATCCAGCCGGTTGCTCGTCGCCACAGGTGACGTCTCGGACAGCCCATAGCCCTCGACGATCGGACAGCCGGTCACCTGGAGCCACTTCTCCGCGGTGGCGCGCTGCACCGCCATGCCACCGCCGTTCGACACGACCAGGCCCGAAAAGTCCAGGTGAGCGAAATCGGCGTCGTGCGCCAGCGTGTTGAAGAGCGTGTTGACCGCCGGGAACATGTTGACTCGATGCGTCGACAAGGTGCGCACCAGCCCCGGAATATCCCGGGGATTCGGGATGAGAACGTTCATGGCGCCGAAGTGAGCGCCCATGAGCGCGCAGATCGTCAGCGCGAAGATGTGATACAGCGGCAGCGCGCACACCACGGTCAGCTGCTGCGCACCCACGCGATCAAGCATCGGCTTGAACCAGGCTTCGCATTGCATGATGTTCGCCACCACGTTCCGGTGCAGCAGCGTCGCCCCTTTCGAGACGCCGGTGGTCCCGCCCGTGTACTGAAGAAAAGCCACGTCATCGCCCGACACCGATGCCCGCCTGAACGGCAGCGAGCGACCCGCCTCCAGCGCGCTGTTGAACCTAACGACACTGCGGCCCCCGTCGAGAGGCAACGAGAACTCCGGCACCATCCGCTTCAGATGCCGCACGGCGAAGTTGATCCAGCGCCCGCGCCAGGCTCCGAGCAGATCCCCCGTCGAAGCCAGAACCACGTGCTTCACCGGCGAGGCTTCGATCACCTCCTGCACCGTGTGCGCGAAGTTCTCGAGCACCACCAGCACCTCGGCACCCGAGTCAGCCAGCTGGTGCAGCAACTCGCGCGCCGTGTAGAGCGGGTTCACGTTCACCACGACGTACCCGGCACGCAACACGCCGGCGATGGCCACCAGGTACTGCGGCACGTTCGGCATCATCACCGCGACACGCGCACCCGCAGGCACGCCCTTCGCCTGCAGCCAGGCCGCGAAGGCCTGGCTCAACTCGTCCAGTTCCCGGTACTTCAGCCGCACGCCCATGCAGCACGCGGCATCGCGCTGGGGATGACGCCTGAACGCCGCTTCCAGAAGTTCGGCCAACGAGCCGTAGGCGCTCACGTCCGCCTGCGCGGGAACGCCCGGAGGGTACTGCTCAAGCCAGGGGTGCGTCACGGCGCCTCGCTGCGTGTCACGAAGGTCCGATCCTCACCCGGGCGCCGCCGCACCGGTGTCGGGTGTTCTCCTAGCCGGCTCCTGGCGACGCGAACAAGCGCGACGCCAGCGCCCGCTCGCGCTGGGCGATCAAGGCCAGGAAGGCCTCCGCACCGCGCATCTCGCGAAAGGTGTCGAAGCCGCGCTCCAGGAAGCCCTGCAGGGCACCCAGGCCCGCCGCCTGCGCGGGCCCGCGCATCAGGCGCAGGCTGTGGCGCAGCAGCGCGCTGCGTGTGTAGCGGTCGAGCGCGCGCCCCACCTCCAGCATCAACGCGATCTGCCGCTCCCGCTGATCGGGCGCTCCGACCAGCCGCCATGCCCGCGCGTAGCTCTCGTCGCCGACCGGCCCGCCGCCATGCGCCCGGCCCATCGCAGAGTCCAGGCGCTCGGACAGCGCATGCAGCTCGGACAGCGACAGCACCGTCAGCAGAATCTCGTGCGGGAACAAGCGGCCGATCGCCGGCACCACGCGGGCGAACTGGTCGTCGCGCTGCGTGAAGTCCTCCGGCCCGTACAGATCATCCAGGAAGAACTGCGCGGCTCGCGCATAGCGGCCGCCATCCATCAGGTCCGCGTAGGTCTGGCGGAAGCGTCCATGCTGGTAAGCCTTGATCGCCAACACCTGCCCCTGCAACAGCGCATCGGCCTCCCGCGCGCGGCGCTCGCCGGCAACGGCATCGAGGTTCGCAAGGATCTGTCGGGATTCGGCGTTCACGCGGGCCGCGGTGCTAGTCAGGGACCCCTAGGGTCGAGCATCGCAATGATGCAACACTGCTCCCGATGAACAGACGCCACCTGCTTGCCGTCGGCGGCGCCGCCGCAGCCCTGCTGGCACTGGGTGGCGGTGCGCTCAGCTGGTGGCGGCCCGCCCGCGTCGGCGGGCAGTTCGGCATCGACGCCCGGCAGATGCTGGTGCGGCTGGCCGAAGCCGTGCTGGACGCCGCGCTGCCCGCAGAGTCCGCCGAACGCGCCGCGGCCCTGCAGTCCCACGTGGACCGCATCCAGGCGACCGTCGCGGGCCTGCCGCCCGCCATGCAGGCGGAAGTCGACCGGCTGTTCACCCTGCTGCTGTCGCCGCCCGGCCGCCAGCTGCTGCTGGGGCTGTCGTCCAGCTGGCTGCAAGCCACCCGCGCCGAGCTCCAGCAGGCTCTTCAGGCCACGCGCGGCTCGCGCCTTGCGTTGCGCCAGCAGACCTACCACGCGCTGCGCGATCTCAACAACGCGGCCTACTTCGCCGCCCCTGCCGCCTGGGCCCTGGTCGGCTACCCCGGGCCGCGAGCCGTCTGAGGCCGTGACCGCGCCGCGCATTCCCGATCCCGTGGCCGAGGGCCTGGCCCGCGGCTGGCTGGTCTACGGCGGTGACCGGCCCCCCGCACCGGCCGAACTGCATGCCGACGTCGCCATCGTAGGCAGTGGTGCCGGCGGTGGCATCACGGCCGAGCTGCTGACGGCCGCCGGCCTGCGTGTGGTGATCGTCGAGGAAGGCCCGCTGCGCAGCAGCAGCCACTTCCGGCAGATCGAAGCCGAGGCCTACCCTGCGCTCTACCAGGACAGCGCCAGCCGCAAGACCGCCGACCACGCGATCGGCATCCTGCAGGGCCGCTGTGTCGGCGGCTCCACCACGGTGAACTGGACCAGCTCGTTCCGCACGCCGTCGGCGACGCTGAAGCACTGGCGCGAGCGTTTCGAGTTGCCGGAGATGAGCGACGACGCTTTGTCGCCCTGGTTCCTGCAGGCCGAGCAGCGCCTGTCCATCGGACCCTGGCTGGTGCCGCCGAACGCGAACAACCAGCGCCTGCAACTCGGCGCGGCGCGGCTGGGCATCCCGGCTGCCGCCATCCAGCGCAACGTGAAGGCCTGCTGGAACCTCGGCTCGTGCGGCATGGGCTGCCCGACCAACGCCAAGCAGTCGATGCTGGTGACGACGATCCCGGCCGCGCTCGAGCGCGGCGCGACGCTGCTGGTGCAGACCCGGGTCGAGCGGCTCGAACTCGCGGGCGATCGCGTCGCCGGCCTGCAGTGCACCGCCGTGACGCTGAATGGCCAGGCGCTGAACGCGCCCAGGCGCATCCACGCGCGCCACGTCGTCGTCGCCGGCGGAGCGATCAACTCGCCGGCGCTGCTGCTCCGTTCCGGCGCGCCCGACCCGCACGGACGCCTCGGCCTGCGCACCTTCCTGCACCCGGTTGTCGCGTCGCTGGCGGTCTTCGACGAACGCATCGAAGGCTGGCAGGGCGCACCGCAGACGATGTACACCGATCACTTCCTCGAGCAGCACCCGATCGACGGCCCGATCGGCTACAAGCTCGAGGCACCGCCCCTGCATCCGGTGATCGCCGCGTCGACGATGCCCGGCTTCGGCGCAGAGCAGTTCCAGGCACTGAAGGCCTTCCCGCACACGCACGCCCTGCTGGCGCTGCTGCGCGACGGCTTCCACGCCGAGTCGCCCGGTGGTCGCGTGCGCCTGCGCGGCGACGGCTCGCCGCTGCTCGACTACCCGCTCACGCCCTTCGTGATGGAAGGCGCCCGGCGCGCCCTGCGCAGCATGGCCGAGATCCAGTTCGCGGCCGGCGCGCGCTCCGTGACACCGGTGCACGAGCTGGCGCGCCCGTACCGCAGCTGGCACGAGGCCAGCCAGGCCATCGACGCCTTGCCCATCGAGCCGCACCTCACGCGCGTGCTCAGCGCACATGTGATGGGCGGCTGCGGCATGGCGGGCCGGCCCGAGCTGGGCGTGGTGCGCCCCGACGGCCGGCACTGGCAGCTCGGCAACCTCTCGGTGCACGACGGCTCGATCTTTCCCACCAGCATCGGCGCCAATCCGCAGCTGTCCATCTACGGCATCGTCAACCGCCTCGCCACCGGCCTGGCGCGCTCGCTCAGCGGGCGCGAGGTGCGGCTCGCCTGATGCTGGCGCGCCTGCAGCAGTTCACCACGCTGGGCAGCCTGCTGCTCGCGTTGCTGTGGGCTGTGCTCTGCTGGCGCGCCGGCCACGAAGCGTGGGCGCTCGGCGGCGCGCTGCTGATCATCGGCGGCTACGCTCTGGTGCTGGGCCTGGAGTTCATCTGCCTCGGGCTCGCGCATGGAGCCGACGACCCCACGCCGCGTGCCAGCGCCGCGCAGCGCGCAGCCGCCTGGTGGCTGGAAGTCACCGCCGCGCCGCGCGTGTTCTGCTGGCGCCAGCCCTTCTTCAGCCGGCGCTTCCCCGACCACCTGCCTGCCGGTGCCCAGGGCCGGCGCGGCGTGCTCTTGGTTCACGGCTTCGTCTGCAACCGTGGCCTGTGGAACCCCTGGTTCGAGAAGCTGATGGCCGACGGCACGCCCTTCGTGGCGGTGAACCTCGAGCCCGTGTTCGGCTCGATCGACGAGACGATCGCGATCGTCGACGCCGGCGTGCGTGCGCTGGAAGCCTGCACCGGCGTGCCGCCGGTGGTGGTGGCGCACAGCATGGGCGGCCTGGCGCTGCGCCGCTGGTGGGCGGAACAGGGTGACGATGCGCGCATCCACCGCGCCATCACCATCGGCACGCCGCACCACGGCACCTGGCTCGCGCGCTTCGCGATGTCGCGCAACACGCGCCAGATGCGCCGCGGCTCACCCTGGCTGGCCACGCTGGCCGCGCGCGAGCCGGCCGGCCGCGGCGCGCGCTTCACCTGCTTCTACAGCCACTGCGACAACATCGTGTTCCCGCCCGCCACGGCCACGCTGCCCGGCGCCGACAACCGCCACCTGCCGGGCCAGCCCCACGTGCACATGGCCGACCGGCCCGAGCCCTGGGACGAGCTGCAGCGCTGGCTGCGGGGCTAGACCCGGAACTCGCGCTCGCCCCGCAGCACCGTGCCGGCTTCGATCTCGCCGTCGCGTGCGATCGTCGCGCGCACCTCGCGGTAGATCGGCGTGAAGTCGGGCGCCGTCGTCTCGAACAGCTGCTGGAAGCTGTCGATCACGAAGTAGGTGGCCTGGTAGGTGTCGATGCGGTAGCGGCTCTGCATCAGGCGCTTCAGGTCGAAGGCCACGCGGCGCGGCTCCTGCGACAAGACGCTGTGGCGCAGCTCGCCGGCCGAGCTCAGGATGCCGGCGCCATAGGCGCGCAGGCCCTGCGGCGTGGCTATGAGCCCGAACTCCACCGTGTACCAGTACAGCCGCGCCAGCAGCTCGCAGGCGTCGAGCCGGCTGGCCTTCAGGCCGCCCTTGCCGTAGGCCTGCATGTAGTCGGCGAACACCGGGTTGAACAGCAGCGGCACGTGGCCGAAGAGATCGTGGAAGACGTCGGGCTCGACGACGTAGTCGAACTCCTCGGGCTTGCGCATCCAGTCGGTCACCGGAAAGCGACGTTCGGCCAGCAGCGCGAAGAAGGCCTCCTCGGGGATCAGCCCCGGCACGCCGACGATCTGCCAGCCGGTGGCCTTCATCAGCTTTTCGCTGATGGCGTCGAAGCGCGGGATGCGTTCCGGCGCGCCCAGCTGCTTCACCGCATCGATGAACTCCTCGCACGCCAGGCCCGGCAGCTGCTGCACCTGGCGGGCGTAGAGGCGCCGGTAGGTGTCGTGGTCGGCGTCGGTGTATTGCGCGTAGTCCTGCTCGCAGGTGTAGTCGCTGTTCGCGCGGCCGTAGTCGCCCCGCGGCGGGCGGTCGCCCGTGCCGTAGGTGACCGGCGCCACGCCCAGGTTCACGCCCTTGACCGGCGTCTCCATCTCAGGCCTTCTCGAGGACGCCGCGGCGCATCTGGTCGAGCTCGATGCTCTCGAACAGCGCCTTGAAGTTGCCTTCGCCGAAGCCCTGGTCGCCCTTGCGCTGGATGAACTCGAAGAAGATGGGCCCGAGCTGGTTCTCGCTGAAGATCTGCAGCAGCAGTTCGCCGGCCTTGCCGTCGATGAGGATCTTGCGCGACTTCAGCGCCGCCACGTCCTCGCCGTGACCGGGGATGCGCTTGTCCACCAGCTCGTAGTAGGTGTCGATGGTGTCCAGCAGCTTCACGCCCTGGCCGCGCAGCGCGTCCACGGTCTGGAAGAGGTCGGTGGATCCGAGCGCGATGTGCTGGATGCCCTCGCCGTGGTACTTGTCCAGGTACTCCTGGATCTGCCCGGCCTTCTCGTTGCCTTCCTCGTTGATGGGGATGCGGATCTTGCCGCAGGGGCTCGTCATCGCCTTGCTCTTCACGCCGGTGACCTGGCCCTCGATGTCGAAGTAGCGCACCTCGCGGAAGCCGAACAGCCGCTCGTAGAACTCGGCCCACTCGCCCATGCGGCCGCGGTGCACGTTGTGCGTGAGGTGGTCGATGTAGGTCAGGCCGTGGCCCGGCGGGTTCAACGAGGCACCGGGCAGCGGTTCGAAGTCGACGTCGAAGAAGCCGATGTTGCCGATGTCGCCGTCCTTCGCGCCGTTCTTGCCGCGCCACTTGTCGACGAAGTAGATCAGGCTGTCGCCGATGCCCTTGATGGCCGGGATGTTCAGCTCGCCCGGGCCGGCAGTGCCGGCATAGGCCCAGGCACCCAGCTCCTTGGCGCGCTCGAAGGCCTGGCGCGCGTTCTGCACGCGGAACGCGATGGCGCAGATGCTCGGCCCGTGCAGGCGCGCGAAGCGCTGTGCGAACGAGTCGGGTTCGGCGTTGACGATGAAGTTGATCTCGCCTTGGCGGTACAGCAGCACGTTCTTGTGGCGGTGCCGCGCGATGGCCACGAAGCCCATGCGCTCGAAGAGCTGGCCCATCGCGGCGGGGTCGGGCGCGGCGTACTCGATGAACTCGAAGCCGTCGGTGCCCATCGGGTTTTCCCAAGGAGTGAATTGCATCGTCGTCGTCCTTCGTCGGCTGGCCGGAAAAATCCACGGACTGTAGGCCTGCGGGCGCGCACGGTGGCTGCGTCCGCTGGCGCCGTTCAGGGCCATCGTGCAGGAAACCTGCAAGAATCAGCGCATGGAGCCACCGTTCGAGCTTGATGCCGTGGACAAGCGCATTCTTGCGGCGCTGCAGCAACAAGGCCGGGCCACCTACGACGAACTGGCGTCCGCGGTGGGGTTGTCGGCCAGTGCCACGCTCAGGCGCGTGAAGCGGCTGGAGGAGAGCGGCGTGATCGGCGGCTACGTGGCGCTCGTCGAACCGGAGCGCGTGGGGCTGGCGCTCACCGCCTACATCAACGTGCGGCTGGCCAAGGGTGGCGCGGCCGGCAACCCCACGGAGGCCTTCGCGGCGGCCGTGCAGGCCTGGCCCGAGGTGGTGGAGTGCGTGGCCCTCAGCGGCGAGATGGACTTCCTGCTGCGCGTGCTGGTGCGCGACATGCCGCACTACTCGCGCTTCGTGATGGACACGCTGCTGCGCCACGCCGCCGTGCAGGACTGCAAGACCAGCTTCCTGATGCGGCGACTGAAGGGCACGACCGCCGTGCCCCTGTAGCCGCCGCGCTCAGGCCGGCGTCGTCTTCATGATCTGCACCGGCGTCGGCGCCGGCCAGCCGGCCTCGCGGCCCACACGCACCATCATCTCGTTGGTGGCGAAGTAGACGCTCCAGTAGTGGTCGGTGTGGCAGTAGGGCCGCACCGCGATCACGTGCCCGAGCAGGTTGGTCTCCAGCAGGTTCACCTCCGGCGCGGGCTCGGCCAGCACATGCGGGATCTTCGCCAGTTCCGCCTTGAAGCGCGCGATCGCATCGAGCGGGTCCACCGCGCCTGCGATCTGCGCCGTGCGCTCCACGCGCCGCGAAGGCCGCGCGGAGAAGTTCATCACCGTGTCGCCGAACACCTTGCTGTTGCCCACCAGCGTGCAGACGTTGTCGGGCGTGATGATCGTGGTGCCGAAGAGGCCCAACTCGTGCACCGTGCCCACCACGCCGCCGATCTGCACGAAGTCGCCCACCTTGAAGGGCCTGAGCACCAGCATGAAGGCACCGGCGGCGAAGTTGCCCAGCATGCCGCTCCAGGCCGCGCCGATGGCCACGCCGGCGCCGGCCAGCATGGCCGCGAAGCTCGTCGTCTGGATGCCGAAGTAGCCCAGGATGCCGAGCACCAGCGCGATGTTCAGCGCGATGGTGACGATGGAGCCGAGGTACTTGGTCAGCGTCGGGTCGACCTTGTTGCGGTTCATCGCCGACTGCATCAGCGACACCACCTGCCCGATGAGCCAGCGGCCGATGATCCAGAACGCGATGGCCGCGAGGATCTTGATCGCCAGGTCCGTGAGCGTGGTGCTCAGAAAGGTCTGCATCGACTGCATGTCCATCGTTTCCTCCTCCGGGTCGGGTCCTTCGGACCGCTGTTGACGTGATGCAACTATTGCATCTGTTGCGAGACGCGAGCCGGGCAAAAGTATGGTGGCCCTCGGGAACCCGGCGTCTAGCATCTTTTCGAGCGCAGCCCAGTTTGCGCCCCACAAGATCACAGGACGGAGGCTCGATTTGGGTCATCGGGGACGACGCGCCCTTGAGTGCGCGCGCGTGCGGCTGCGCCATGCCATGGCCGCGGTTGCCTTGGCGTTGCTGCCGGTTGCCGCCTGGGCGGCCGACCCGCAGATCACCGCCTTCACCGACACCGACCCCGTGCCCGCCGGCGGCGTGCTGCAGTACGACCTGCGCGTCGACAACAACCAGGCCGACGCCGCGCAGAACACGCTGCTGCGCGTGACGGTGCCTTCCGGTGCCACCTTCATCTCGGCGGCGCCGGCAGCAGCCAACTGCTCGCTGTTCTCGCCCACCGAGGTGCGCTGCAACCTGGGCAGCGTGGGTGGCGGCGGTGCCGACCCGCGCGACATCACGCTGCGCTGGCGCGCGCTGGGCCCCGGGCCCACCACGATCAATGCCACCGCGGTGGTGTCGGCCGACAACGACGTCAACGCCGGCAACAACACGCAGACCGCCACCACCAGCGTGATCAGCGGCGCGAACCTGTCACTGGCCAAGACCGGCACGCCGAACCCGGTGGTGGGCGGCGCGACCATCACCTACACCCTGACGGTCAGCAACGCGGGGCCGAACGACAGCGGCGACATCGTCGTCACCGACAACCTGCCGCCCGCGGTGAGCTTCGTCTCGGCCAGCGGGCCGGGCTGGACCTGCGGGCACGCTTCGGGCGTCGTCACCTGCTCGCGCAGCGGGCCGCACGCGGTGGGTGGTGCCATTCCGGCCATCACGCTGGTGGGCCGCGTGAACGCACCCGGCGGCACCGTCACCAACAGCGCCACCGTCGCGCCCGCCACCACGGGTGGCGTGGCCGACCCCGACAGCAGCAACAACACAGCCACCTTCGACGCCAGCGTGCTGCCCGGCGCCGATCTCTCGATGGGCAAGAGCGTCAGCTCGGCACTGCCCGCGGTGGGCGGCAGCGACGTGAGCTTCCTGCTGCAGCCGCGCAACGCCGGCCCGGCCGGTGCCAGCAACGTGACGGTGACCGACACGCTGCCCGCCGGCTGGACCTTCGTCTCCGCCAGCGGCACCGGCTACAGCTGCAACCACAGCGCGGGCACCGTCACCTGCACGCGCGCCAGCCTCGGCACCGGTGCCACCGACGACATCACGCTCGTCGCGCGCGCACCGGCCAGCGGCAGCCACACGAACACCGCCACAGTGGCTTCGGCCACGGCCGACCCGAACAACGCCAACAACAGCGGCTCGACCACGGTGGCCGTGCTGCCCGACGGCGCCGATCTGAGCCTCACGAAGAGCAAGGCGCCGAACCCGGTGGCGCAGGGCTCGAACCTCACGTCCACGATCACCGTCAGCAACAACGGCCCGCGCACGGCGACAGGCCCCTTGCGCGTCATCGAGCTGCTGAGCGGCGAGACCTTCGTCAGCGCCAGCGGCAGCGGCTGGACCTGCGACGCCAGCGGCGCACCCACCATCGTCTGCAACCACGCCAACGCCGGCGGCCTGGCGGTGAACGCCGCGCTGCCGACGCTGACGCTCACCACCCGCGCCGACAACACCGGCAGCCTCATCAACACGGCCTGCACCGGCAGCAGCGTGCCGCTGGGCGCCAGCGGCAGCGCCCAGCCGCCGGCCGAAGGCGATGCCACGGCCGGCAACGACTGCGCCACCGCGGTGGCCACCAGCACCGCGGTGCAGCCGGACCTCGGCATCACCAAGACCACCAGCACACCCGCCGGCGGCGACAAGATCGTCGGCACCGGCGAAGCCTCGGTGACCTACACCCTGGTGGTCAGCAACGTCTCGGCCACGCCGCAGGCGGCCACCGGCCTGCGCATCTACGACGACGTGCCGGCCTTCATCGATGGCCGCACCACCTTCGGCACCATCGCCGCCACGCCGTCCGGCGGCAGCACGGCCACCTTCAGCTGCGCCACCGCGGGTTCGCTGGTGCAGTGCGACCAGACCGGCGGCCAGCTGCTGCAGGGCCAGTCGGTCACGGTGGCCATCACGGTGAACCGCCCGCTGCGCGACGGCAGCTTCACCAACAACGCGTCGATCCAGAACCTCAACGAAGGCGACCCCAACCCGAACAACAACCAGGCCAGCGACACCGTCACGATCCAGCCGATCGCCGATGTCCAGATGACCGGCAAGAGCGTCACGCCCGCTTCGGTGCGCGCCGGCGAGGTGGCCACCTACGTGCTCTCGTACCGCAACAACGGGCCGTCCACCGCCACCGGCGTGACGGTGAGCGACACCTTCACCTTCCCCGGCGGCGACAGCGGCGTCACCGTCACGCAGATCAGCAGCAGCGCACCCGGCTCCAGCTGCAGCATCGCGGCCGGTGCGGTGCTGAACCCGGCGTCTCCCGCGTTCAGCTGCACCATCGGCACGCTGACGGACGGGCAGACCGAGTCGATCACGCTGCGCGTGCGGCCCAACTTCCAGCCCGGCAACGGCGCGCGCACCTTCACGAACCTGGCGCGCGTGAACACCACCTCGGTGGAGAACCCGGCCGGCGGCGACAACGGCAACAACGAACAGACCGCCACGCTCGGCGTCGCCGGCGCGCAGGTGGACCTGCTGGTCAACAAGACCGACCGCGTCGGCGCGACCAACCTCGACCCGGTGCCCTACGTCAGCGGCAACACCTTCCTCGGCTACCAGGTCAGTGTCACCAACAACGGCCCCTCGTATGCCACCGGCGTGCGCATCAGCGAGGTGATGACGCCGCCGGCCGGCCGCCGCGTGCGCTTCGTCTGCGACGTCACGGCCTTCGGCGGCAGCACCTGCAACACGGTGCCGCTGTGCTCGGTGAGCAACGTCACCTCGGCCAGCGGCGCCGCGCTGCCCGCCTTCACCTGCAACGTGCCGGCCGGCGACGGCACCAGCGGCGCGGCCGTGGGCGAGATGGCGGTGGGCGCCACCAAGAACATCTTCCTGCGCTTCGAGGCGCTGGACCAGCCGGCGCCGCGCGGCGACGTGTTCACCGACGTGGCCACCGCGCTAGCGAACGAACCCGACTCGCAGCCGGCCAACGACAGCGAGTCCGAGCAGACCACGGTGCGCCAGCGCGTGGACCTGCGCACCACGAAGACCGCCTCGGTGGCGAACCCGTCGCTGCGCCAGCCTTTCGACTGGCTGATCCGCGTGATCAACAACGGTCCGGGCAATTCGCTGCAGACCGACCTGACGGACAACCTGCCGGCCGGCGTGGAGGTCACCGGGCCCATCACCTGGACGCGCACGCTGCAGCCGGCCGGCGGCACCTGCACGCTCACCGGCAGCAGCGTGGCCTGCGCCCTGGGCCAGCTCGACGCCGGCGGCGCGGCCGACATCACGCTGCCGGTGCGCATCGTCAGCTTCCCCTCGGGCGGCACGCTCAGCAACAGCGCCACGGTCGACACCGACCCCGACAAGACCGGCGGCATCGACACCCCCGGCGGCAACAACACCGGCAGCAGCACGGTCACGGTGCAGCGTTCGTCGATCAGCGGCACCGTGTTCCAGGACCGCGACCGCAGCGGCGCCAACGGCGGCGTGCCGCAGGCCGCCGGCAGCGAACCGCGCATCGCCGGCGTGACGGTGACGCTGAGCGGCACCGATGCCTACGGCAACACCGTCAACCTCAGCACCAGCACCGACTCGAACGGCAACTACAGCTTCGGCGACCTGTCGCCGTCGAGCGGCGCCGGCTACACGGTCACCCAGACGCAGCCGGCCGGTTTCGTCAACGGCCCGGTGGCGCCGCCCAGCAGCGGCGGCAGCGCACCGAGCGCGGGCGGCACCTACGCCGGCGGCGGCTTCGCCGGCAACTCGAGCTACGGCGCCGTGGTGCTGGCCGCGGGTGTCGCGGCCACGAACTACAACTTCCCCGAAGTGGCCGTGGGCAGCCTGGCCGGTCATGTCTACGTCGACCTGAACGCCAACGGCACGCGTGACGCAGGCACCGACCTGCCGATCAGCGGCGCCACCGTGCGGCTATTGAACGCCGGCACCGGGGCCGAGGTGGCGCGCACGACCACCGGCGCCGACGGCAGCTACGCCTTCACGCAGCTCGATCCGTTCACCGCCTACACGCTGGAAGAGCCGCTTCCCGCATCGCCCGCCGGCCTGCGCAACGGCCCGGTGAACCCCGGCCTGCTGAACGGCGCCGCCTGCGCCAGCGGCTGCACCGCGCAGCCCGATACGCCCGCCGCGGGCACCGACCGCATCGCGGCCATCGACCTCTCGACCGGCGCGGCCGGCACCGGCTTCAACTTCGGCGAGGTTCTGACCGTGCCGGTGAGCGGCACGGTCTACATCGACCGCGACCGCAACGGCACGCTGGGCGCGGGCGATGGCGGCCTGGCCGCCGTGACGGTGCGCCTGGTGCAGGGCGGCACCTGCAGCGGCACCGTGGTGGCCACCACCACCACCGACGCCAACGGCAACTACGCCTTCGGCGGCGTGCAGGCCGGCTTGACCTACACGATCTGCGAAGTGCAGCCGGTCACCTACGGCGACGGCAGCACCACGCCGGGCAGCGGCGGCAGCAGCGGCAGCGCCAATGCGATCACGCTCACCAACCTGGCACCCGGCGGCAGCAGCGGCAACCACTTCGGCGAACTCGCGGCGACGCTGTCGGGCGCCGTGTTCCTGGACGGCAACAACAACGGCCAGCAGCAGGGCGGCGAAGCCGGCATCGCCGGCGTGACGATCACGCTGAGTGGCACCGATGCCGCCGGCAACCCGGTCACCCGCAGCACCACCACCGACGCCGGCGGCCAGTTCAACTTCGCCGACCTGCCCGCGGCCGGCCCCGGCGGCTACACGCTGACCGAGCCGACGCAGCCGCCCGGCACCGGCAACGGCATCACCACCGCGGGCAGCACGGGCGGCACGGCCACGCCGGTCGGCACGCTGCCGAGCGCGATCAGCGCGATTCCGCTGGCGGCAGGTGCCACCTCGAACAACCACCTGTTCGCCGAAGTCCAGGCCAGCGCCAGCCTCGCCGGCCGCGTGTGGCTGGATGCGAACAACAACGGGCTCGTCGACGGCAGCGAGACGGGCATCGCCGGCGTGACGATCGAACTGAACGGCACCGACGCCGGTGGTGCACCCGTCACCCGCAGCACCACGACCGGTGCCGACGGCAGCTACCGTTTCGACAGCCTGCCGCCCGGCACCTACACCGTGGGCGAGCCCACGCAGCCGGCCGGCACGCTGAACGGCCGCACCGTGGCCGGCAGCACCGGCGGCACCGTCACGCCGGCGTCGACGACGCCCAGCGCGATCTCGGCCATCGTGCTGGCCAACGGCGTCGCGTCGACCCAGAACAACTTCGGCGAGTTGCCGCCGGCGAGCATCGGCGGCCAGGTGTTCGCCGACAACGACGACGACGGCCAGCCCGGCAGCGGCGAGCAAGGCCTTGGCGGCGTGACGATCGTGCTGAGCGGCATCGACGACCTCGGCAACCCGGTCACGCTGACCACCACCACGGCCGCCGACGGCAGCTTCTCGTTCGGCAGCCTGCGCCCCGGCAGCTACACGCTGACCGAGCCCACGCAGCCCGCGGGCACCGTGAACGGCCGCACCACGGCAGGGCCGCTGGGCGGCAGCGCCAGCGCGCCGGGCGTGGCGCCATCGGCCATCGCCAGCATCGTGCTCGCACCCGGCGCGCAGGCCGGTGGCAACCTGTTCGCCGAGCTCGCGCAATCGCCGGACCTGCGCGTGAGCAAGCAACTGGTCGGCAGCGTGTTCACCGTGGGCATCCCGGCGCACTACACGATCAGCGTGCGCAACGCGGGCGAGCTGCCGACGAGCGGCAGCTACACCGTGAGCGACCGGCTGCCGGCCGGGCTGACGCTCGCCGCCACGCCAGCCGGCAGCGGCTGGACCTGCAGCGGCGCGGCCGGCGCCTCCACCTTCAGTTGCACCAGCGGCGTCGTGATCGCCGCGGGCAACGCGGCCGCCGGCACCATCGACCTGCCGGTGACCGTGGCTGCGGCCGCCGCCGCCGCTTCACCGGTGAACAACGCCGTGCTGGTGGAAGGCGGCGCAGAGATCCCGGCGCGCGGCCCCAGCGCCGCCGAGCGCGACGCCTTCAACGGCAACGTGGCCGCGCTGCCGGTGTGCACGGCCACCGCTTCGCAGAACGCCTGCCGCACGCCGACCCCCGTGCAACTCGCCGCTTCGATCTCGGGCACCGTGTGGGCCGACGTCGGCACCACGTCGCGCCTGCTCGACGCCGGCGACCGCCGCCTGGCAGGCTGGCAGGTGGAGGTGCTGGACGCCTCGGGCGCCATCGTCGGCCGGGCCACCACCGGCAGCGACGGGCGCTACCGCGTCGACACGCTGCAGCCCGGCATCCCGCTCACCGTGCGCTTCCGCGACCCGGCCTCGGGCATCGTGTTCGGCTACCCGGTCAACGGCGAGACCGCGCCCGGCTCCAGCGGCGCGGCCTGCGAGGCCAGCCCCGGGGCCAACGCCAGCTCCTGCGTCGGCAGCGGCGCGAACCCGGCGCTGACCGTGACGCTGCGACCGGGCGAGAACCTGCCGCAGCAGAGCCTGCCGGTGGACCCGAGCGGCGTGGTCTACGACAGCGGCTCGCGCCAGCCGGTGCCGGGCTCCATCGTCACGCTGGCGCCCACCGGCGCCTGCGCGGGCTGGAACCCGGCCAGCAGCCTCGTGGCGGGTGGCCTGGGCGGCTACAGCGTCAACGGCAGTGCCGTCTCGATGACGGTCGGCAGCGACGGCTTCTACCAGTTCCTGTTCGCGCCCGCGGCGCCGGCCAGTTGCAGCTTCGGCCTCACGGTCACGCCGCCGGCGGGCTACGGCGCGCCGTCCACCGCGATCCCGCCCACCGCCGGCCCGCTGGTGCCCGGCGGCGGCCCCGGCAGCACCTACGCCGTGCAGCCGCAGGCCGGCGCGCCCACCGCGGCGCCGGGCAGCGGCACCACCTACTACCTCGCCTTCACCGGCGGCTCGGCGGGCGCCAACATCATCCACAACCACATCCCGCTGGACCCGGCGCTGCCGTCCTCCATCGCGCTCGCGAAGACCGGCGATCGCGCCGCCGCCGAAGTGGGCGACAGCGTGCGCTACACGGTCACCGTGAGCGTCGGCCCTGGCGCCGCGCTGCCGCGCCAGACCACGGTGGTCGACCGGCTGCCGGCGGGCTTCACCTACATCCGCGGCACCGCGATGCTGGGTGACGCGCCGCTGGCCGACCCGCAGGGCGGGGTGGGCCCGCTGCTGGCCTTCAACCTCGGGCCGATGCCGACCTCGCGCCAGCTGGTGCTGCACTACCGCGTGCGCGTCGGCGTGGGCGCGCAGCAGGGCGACGGCATCAACCGCGCGCGCGGCCATGCCTGCAGTGCGCCGGGCGGTTGCGTCAACGCGGCCTTCGAGCCGCTGCCGGGCTCGGTGGCGACGAACGAATCGGCGCACCGCGTGCGTGTCGGCGGTGGCGTGTTCACCACCGAGGCCTGCGTGCTCGGCAAGGTGTTCGTCGACTGCAACGGCAACCACGTGCAGGACCCCGAGGAGCTCGGCATCCCCGGCGTGCGCCTCTTCATGCAGGACGGCACCACGCTGGTGAGCGACAGCGAAGGCAAGTACAGCGTCTGCGGCGTGCCGCCGCGCAGCGCGGTGCTGAAGGTCGACCCGGTGACGCTGCCGCGCGGCTCGCGCCTCACCACGTCCAGCAACCGCAACCTCGGCGACGCCGGCAGCCTGTGGCTGGACATCAAGAACGGCGAGCTGCACCGCGCCGACTTCATCGAAGGCAGCTGCAGCAACACCGTGCTCGACCAGGTGAAGGCGCGCCGCGCCCAGGGCGAGGTGCGAGCGCCCGAGCGAGAACGAGAGAAGGGACCCGCCCTGCGCTTCGACAGCAAGGCCCACGGCCTGACGCCGGCCACCACGCCGCAGCAGGGCACCGACAGCGCGAACCAGACGCAGCCGAAGCCGCGCGCGACCACGACCGAAGGAGGCAGCGATGGCGCGCGCTGAAACGTGGCGCCGGATGGGTTGGCGCCGGGTGGTGCCGCTGTCGGCCATCGCGCTGGCGGTGCAGGCCTTCGCGCAGAACCAGCCGCCGGCCGGCTCGCCCGGCGACGTGCGCTACACGCCGCCCACCGTCGACGAAGGCCGGCCGCCGGTGGTGTTCCGGGGCGAGCAGGCGGGCATCGACTACGCGGCCAACGAGGCCGTGGCGCGCGTGGTGGTGGAGGTCGACCGCAACGCCGTGCCGGCCGATGGCCAGGCGCCGGTGAAGCTGACGATCCGCCTCTACGGCAAGGACGACAAGCCGCTGGCGCAGACGGCCTTCGTCACCATCGAGCACTCCGGCGGCCGCCTGCTGCTGCCCGGCGCGCGCAGCGACGAATACGGCCCGCGCCGCCAGGACGCCGACCGCGTGACACCGGGCGTGCAGCTGAAGGTGGAGGGCGGTGTCGCCACCGTCACGCTGCTGGCGCCGGCCGAGGCCCAGGACGTGCGCGTGCGCGTCACCGCGGGCCGCGAGACGGCGGCGGGCACCATCAGCTTCGTGCCGGAGCTGCGGCCGATGGTGGCGGCGGGCCTGATCGAAGGCATCGTCAATTTCAGGAATCGCACGCTGCTGACGCCGGTGCGCCGCGGCGACGGCTTCGAACGAGAGATCGAGAGCTGGAGCCGCGAGTTCAACGGCGGCAAGGCCAACGTCGCGGCACGCACCGCCTTCTTCCTGAAGGGCACGATCCGCGGCGACCTGCTGCTCACCGCCGCCTACGACAGCGACAAGGACACCCGCGCCCGCCTGCTGCGCGACGTGCGGCCCGACGAGCTGTACCCGGTGTACGGCGACTCCTCGCTGCGCAGCTTCGACGCCCGCTCGGCCGACCGGCTCTACGTGCGCATCGACAAGGACAAGAGCTACGCGCTCTACGGCGACTTCGTCACCGGCGACGGCTACTCGCAGGCGCTGGGGCAGGGCGCAGTGGCCTCGCTGCGGCAGCGCAGCCTGGGCAACTACAACCGCACCGGCACCGGCCTGCGTCTGCACCACGAGGACGGGCGCCTCACCGGCAACCTCTTCGTCACGCGCGACACGCTGCGCCAGGTGGTGGAGGAAATCGCCAGCCAGGGATCGGGCCCCTACGGCCTGCGCAACAACGGCGTGCTGGAAGGCAGCGAGAAGGTCGAGGTGCTGGTGCGCGACCGGCTGCAGCCCGCGCGCATCCTCAGCGTTCGCCCCCTGGTGCGGCTGGTGGACTACACCTTCGAGCCCTTCTCGGGCCGCATCCTGCTGACGAGCTTCCTGCCCAGCGTCGATCCCGACCTGAACCCGGTGTCGCTGCGCGTCACCTACGAGGTCGACCAGGGCGGCGACCCGTTCTGGATCGTCGGCGTCGATGGCCAGGTGCGCGTGAACGACACGCTGGAACTCGGCGGCTCGGCGGTGCAGGACAAGAACGCGCTGTCGCCGTACGACCTGGTCAGCGGCAACGCGACGCTGCGGCTCGGGCCGAAGACGGCGATCGTCGTCGAAGGCGCGCAGAGCACGAGCACGGTCAACACCAACCCGACCAACACCAGCAGCAGCCCGGCGCTGGCCGGCCGCAGCGGCGAGGTCAGCGGCAAGGCCGCGCGGGTGGAGCTGGCGCACGAGGACGATCGCACCGATGCGCGGGTGTTCTGGGGCAAGTCGTCGACGCTGTTCAACAACCTCGCGGCGCCGCTGAACGGCGGGCGCGAAGAGGTGTTCGTGCGCGGTGGCGTGAAGCTGACGCCGGAACTGAAGGCCTACGCCGAAGGCAGCCGCAGTGAAGACCGCAGCACCGGCGGCGGCGAACGCACCCAGGGCGGTGTCGGCCTGCGCTGGGCAGCGACCGACCGCCTGACGCTCGACGCCAGCCTGCGCCGGGCCCGCGAAACCGTGGGCACGCTAGGCACCGGCGCATTGACCTGGCCCTACGACCAGACGCTGGGCTTGAGCAGCAGCATCGGCAGCGGCTCGGGCGGCGGCGCACTCGGCTTCGGCAACCAGGTGCTCGACCCGGCCACCGGCCTGCCCGTCATCACGCAGGGCGCCCTGCGCCCGGCCACCAGCAGCCTGCCGGCCGGCACGCGGCTCGCCAGCGACACGGTGCGCTTCGGCGCCGGCTACCGCCTGAGCGAACGCGCGAGCGTGGGCGCCGAGGTCGAAGGCGACATCGACGGCGAGCGCCGCCGCCGCGCCACCGTCGGCGGCGACTACACGCTCTTCGAACGCACACGGCTCTACGGCCGCGTCGAGCGCCAGAGCGGCTGGGTGAACCTGGCCGGCGTGTCCGACACCGGCCGCAGCGCCAACACCTTCGTCGCCGGCATCGACAGCAGCTACTGGGGCGACACGCAGGTGTTCAGCGAGTACCGGCTGCGCGATGCGCTGTCCGAGCGCGACCTGCAACTGGCCTCCGGCATCCGCAACCACTGGAACGTCGCCGAGGGCTGGCGCATCAGCAGCGGCTACGAGAACCTGCGCGTGATCTCGGGCCAGACCGCGAGCGCCAACGCCGTCAGCGTGGGCCTGGACTGGACCGCGAACCCGCTCTGGCGCGCGGCCACCAAGCTCGAGCTGCGCCGCTCCGGCGACATCGCCGCCACCACCGACGACGAGCGCTTCGACACCACGCTGTGGCAGGCGATGGTGGCGCGCAAGCTCAGCCGCGACTGGACGCTGCTGGCGCGCAACTACCTGCTGAAGACCGACTACGCCGCGCGCGGCGACGTGTTCCAGGACCGCGCGCAGGTCGGCATCGCCTACCGCGACACCGACCGCAACCGCACGAATGCATTGGCGAAGGTCGAATACAAGCAGGAGACCGACGCCAGCAATGCCGCGGTGGGCGAACTGCGCAGCCGCGCCTGGATCGTCTCGGTGCATGGCGACTGGCACTGGGCCCGCCCCTGGTGGGTGACCGGTCGCGCCGCCGCGAAGGTGCAGCACGACGTGTTCGAAGGCGGCGTGCCCGGCATCTTCAAGGCCGGGCTGGTGGCCGGGCGGCTGGTCTACGACATCACCGAGAACTGGGACGTGGGCGTGCTCGCCGCGGTGCAGGCCGGCCAGGCCGGCGCGCGCCAGACGGCCTACGGCGTCGAAGCGGGCTACCTGCTGCGCCAGAACCTGTGGCTGTCGGTGGGCGCGAACAAGACCGGCTTCGCCGGCGACGCCGACCTGGTGGGCTACGAGTACACGCGGCGCGGCGTCTACCTGCGCCTGCGCTTCAAGTTCGACGAAAACCTCTTCAAGGGCCGCGACCGCGAGGTCAACAGGAGCCTCGACCGATGAACCGCCTTTTCCTCCTTGGCGTGGCGCTGCTGGCGCTGCACGCGCAGGCGCAGAACACGCAGCTGAACCCGCCCGCGCAGCGCATCAGCGACGCCGCGATCAGCGCCGACCAGCAGGCCTATGAAGCGCTGCAAGGGCGCATCAAGGGCCTCAACGACCGTGGGCGGCCGGTGAAGGACTACTTCCTCTCGAAGGCCCAGTGCTGGCTGGACGTGAGCTTCCACGAGTACACGCGCAACGACCGCAGCGCCTTCCCGCAGGAGGCTCTGACGGAGTCGGAGAAGCTGGTCGTCGGGATGGAAGCCGGCAGCACGACGCTGCCTACCGAGACGCCGCTGGTCAACGGCGCCGCGCGCCTGCGGTCCGACCTGTGGGAGCGTGCCGCCGCCCTGCGCAGCCATGCAGGGTACCGCTGCGCGCAGCAGAAGGTCGCGTGTGCCGAGGTCGAACTCGTGCACGCCGGCAACGAGCACAACCAGCAGCAGTGGCGCCACGCCAGGCCCTACGTGCAGATCGCCGAAGACCTGCTGGCCGATGCGCAGGCGCTGGTCGAAGCCTGCGTGCCGCCGCCCCCCGTGGCACCGGCGTCGCCTCCGGTGGCCGTTCCGCAGCCGGTGGCGCTGCCCGCGCCCGAACCCAAGGCCCTGCCGCCGGTGCTGCAGGAGCAGCTCTTCAACGCGACGGTGCTGTTCAACTTCGACCGCCACGACGCGAAGAACATGCGCCCGTTCTCGGTGGTGCAGCTGGAGGAGCTGGTGCGCCGCGTGCAGCGTGACGGGCTGGTGATCGAGCGCGTGACCTTGAGCGGACACGCCGACCGGCTCAATGGCACCGGCACCGGCAACTACAACCAGCGGCTGTCCGAGCAGCGCGTCGCCACCGTGAAGGCCGAGCTGGCGAAGCTGGGCGTGGACGCGAGCAAGGTCAGCACCGCGGCCAGCGGCGACGCGCAGCCGGTCAGCGGCTGCGAGGCCCGCTTCGCGCGGCCGGCCGAGCTGCAGGAGTGCCTGCTGCCGAACCGGCGCGTCGAAGTGGTGATCGGCGCACGCCGGCCTTAGCCGGCACGGTTCACTCGGCGTCGATCTCGCGCAGCAGCCGCGCCGCGGTGTCCGGCGCGATGTTGAGCAGCCGGCCCACGTCGGCGATGTCGTCGGGCAGCGCGGCGTTGTCCCAGCCGTCGGCCGAGTGACGCGCGACGCGGATCGCCAGCTGCACGTTGCGCATCTGCGGTGTCGTCTTCGCCGCGTGCTCGTCGGTGATCTGCACCAGCAGCGCCGGCAGCCGCCACTTGAGCATCAGCGCGTGTTCCAGCTCGTCCAGCTCGATGTGCAGCAGCTCGTGCTGCACGGCCACGCTGCGCAGCGTGGCATCGGCGCGCTGGCGCGCCTGGATCTCGAGCGCCAGCGTCGGGGCGTGCAGCCACAGCAGCAGCTCGGCGAAGTCGTGCAGCAGCGCGGCCTCGTGGATCACGCCCACGTCGTGGTCCATGCGGTGCACCGCGAAGCTGGTGGCAAAGCGGGCGGCGCGGCGGCTGCGCAGCAGCACGCGCTGGAAGCCGGCCAGCGCCTCGGGGTGGTCGGCCAGCCAGACCTCGGCGGTGTCCTGCGCGCCGAACGCGCGGAAGAAGGGCGGGATGCCCAGCATCACCAGCGCCTCGGTGATCGTCTCGGTCTCGCTGCCTTCGCGGCCGCGGCGCAGCTGCGCCACGTGGGCCAGCACCTTGATCGTCATCAGCGGGTCGGCGGCCACCACGTCGGTGAGCCAGCGGGCATCGACGGCGTCCTCGTTGGCGCGCAACTCTTCCAGCGTGGCCGCGGTCGTGGCCAGCACCGGCAGCGCGGCGTGCTCGAACAGCGCCGCCCAGCCGGCCAGCGTGGCCGGGGCGCGTTCGATGCGGGAGGGGCTGGACATGCGCAAACGCCTGGCGGCGGACTTTAGGGCGTTCACGTCATATCGGCGCGCGGGCCGCGCCGCTTGAGGGGTGGCCGACCCGGCGGCTCTTGCAAGCCGCCGGGCGGGCCGCCGGCTTCACAGCCGGTTGGCGCCGAGCACCTGGCCGACGAGCTTTCCGTCGACGTACAGCGCACCTTCGGGGGCGCTGGCGTCGCCGTAGAACTCGAGCACCGGGTCGAGTGCCGGCTGGGGCCGTGCCGGGCTCACGCGATGGGCCATCGCATCGAGCGCGCGGCTCATCAGGCGCAATGCCGCGACGAGCAGGTCGCGCACACGCGCTTCACCGGGGCTCACGGCGTCGTAGGGGAGCAAGTCTTGCGTCGTCATCATCGGTCTCCGAGGGAAGCCGATGCCCTGGGGGCGAGCGGCTTTCCGTTGAGGGGCGGTTCAGGGGCTGTGTCGCAGGCGCTGCAGTTCCAGTCGCAGGCTGCGCTGCTCGTGCTGGCGGCGGGCGCCGGTGCCCCTTTGGTGGGAACCGGCGGCGCGCCGTGCGGCGGCCATCACGAACGGATTGCGGGGCTTGGCGGTCTTGGCGGTGATCTTCATCAGGTTCTCCTTGGCGTGGCGGAATCGGTACGGGCGTCGGAAAAGCAAACGGCCCGGGTTGCTGGCGCAGACCCGGGCCGTGGTGAGCGGAAGTGCCGCTGGCTGCGGCTTTCAGCTCGCCGGCGCTCCGGGGGAAGCGCCTCGTGCGCGAACGATCGGTGCTCGCTGCATCTGAACCGACTGCAGAGCCATGGCCGGCGCCACGGGGCGGCGGGCATGACGGGCAGCGGTGCGCAGGAACGGGTTCATCGTGGGTTCGCGGTGGGTTGATCGGACATGGGGCCGGGCTTGAAAAAGTCGCCTGAGACCCCACGGGCTTGCGCAGATGATAAAGATCGCGTTATCAGTGCGCAAGGCTCTTTCACCTCGGGTGTTCCCTTGTTCGTGGGATGCGCCGCGGTTCGCGGCCCCACGGAGCGCTACTTCTTGCGCTTGAGCGGCGCCACGCCGGCCTGGCTGCGCAGCCACAGGCTGTGGGCATCTTCGGCGGTCGGCGCAGGCGCCGGGGCGCCGCTGCGCGCTGCGGGCGGCGGCGGTGCGGCCGCGGCGGTGGGTGCCACGAGCACCTCGCCCAGCAGGTCCAGCAGGCGCGTGCGGGCGCGCTGCGGGTGGCGGCGGTAGTAGGTGAGGACGAGGCCGATGATGAAGCGCTCGTCGTCGTCGCGCGGCGCGGATTCGTCGGCCGGCGGCGCCTCGCGCGGCGCGAGGCCCGCGGGCGTCTCGGGCGCGCCGCCGCCGTGCGGCACGTCCATCCAGCCGCGCGGCTTGTGGCACAGGTGCTCGAACTGGCGCGCCAGCCGTTCGCCGATCTGGCGCGAGCGGCTCTTGATCTGGCTCCAGTAGCTGGGCTGGATCTGCACACGCTCGGCGAAGCGGCGCTCCAGCCCGCGCAGCGTGGCCGCGTCGGCGTGGCGCGCGGTGGCGCGCACGAACTCTTCGAAGAGGGCCAGCGCGTTGTCCAGGCGCACCTGGGCGAGGTCTTGGGGGCTGGCGACTTGCATGGCGTAACAGGCCCGATGATAAATCTGCGTTGCCCCCGCCGGTTCGGCCAGGGACTTAGGATCGGCATATGCACAGCCCTGCAAGCCTTGGCCCCGAGGTGGTGTTCCCGAACGGGGAGCCCCGTCCGGCGCTGGGCCTGGGCACCTGGCGCTTCGGCGAACAGGCCTCGCGGCGTGCCGCCGAGGTGGCGGCGGTGCGCCAGGCGGCGGACATCGGCTACCGCGTGTTCGACACCGCCGAGATGTACGGCGACGGCGGCGCCGAGGAGATCACCGGCCAGGCGCTGGCCGATGCCCAGCGTGCCGGCCTGGCGCGCGGCGACCTGTTCGTCGTCTCCAAGGTGTTGCCCCACCATGCCGGCGAGGAGGACCTGCAGCGGGCCTGCGAGGCCAGCCTGCGCCGGCTGCAGCTGGACCGCCTGGACCTCTACCTGCTGCACTGGCGCGGCGGCGTGCCGCTGGCCGAGACGGTGCGCGGCTTCGAGACGCTGCAGCGGCGCGGCCTGATCCGCCTGTGGGGCGTCAGCAACTTCGACATGGCCGACATGCGCGAGCTGTTCGGCGTGCCCGGTGGCAAGGCCTGCGCCACGAACCAGGTCTACTACTCGCTGGGCCAGCGCGGCGCGGCCTTCGAGTTGCTGCCCTGGCAGCGGCTGCAGCAGATGCCGCTGATGGCCTACAGCCCCTTCGACCAGGGCGAGCTCACCGACCACCCGGCGCTGCGCCCGCTCGCCGAGCGCCACCGCTGCACCCCGGCGCAGATCGCGCTGGCGTGGCTGCTGCAGCAGGGCGGCGTGATGCCGATTCCGAAGGCCGGCAACGCGCTGCACCTGCGCCACAACTGGGCCGCGCAGCAGTTGCACCTGGGCGCGGCCGACCTGGCCGAGATCGACGCCGCCTTCACGCCGCCGCGCCGCCGCCAGCCGCTCGCGACGCGCTGAACCCTCCAGGGCCGGGGCTTGACGAGGCGTAGCCATCCGGTTACGGTAACCGTATGGTTACTGAAAGGTCCGCCCGATGAAGCCCGCCGCGAACGCGGCGCTGGCCGCATTGGCCGACCCCACGCGCGAGGCCATCGTGCGCCTGCTGGTCGAGCGCGAGCGTTCGGTCGGCGAGATCGCCGAGCAGCTCCCGGTCAGCCGCCCGGCGGTCAGCAAGCACCTGCGGCTGCTGGAAGGTGCCGGGCTCGTGAGCTTCCGCAGCGAAGGCACGCGCAACGTCTACGCGCTGCAACCCGAAGCCCTGGCGCTGCTGCGCGACGAGCTCGACGCGATGTGGCGTCGGGCGCTCGCGCGCTACGCGCTGGTGGCCGACAACACCACCCCCGTCTCGAAGAAGAGGAATCCGCGATGAGCGCACTGCCCCCGGTCGAACAACGCATCGTCGTGAAGCTGGCGCCGGCCGACGCCTTCGAGCTGTTCACCCGCGGCCTGGCGCGCTGGTGGCCTTTCAAGGGTCACTCGTGCAGCGAAGACCCGCAGGACGTGCAGTTCGAGGCCCGTGTCGGCGGCGCCGTCACCGAGATCGGCCGCGACGGTTCGCGGCACGCCTGGGGCACGCTGACGGCCTGGGACCCGCCGGCCGCGTTCGCGATGACCTGGCACCCGGGACAGGATGCGCAGAAGGCCACCCGCCTGGCGCTGCGCTTCACCGCCGTGGCCGGCGGCTGCGAGGTGCACCTGCTGCACGGCGGCTGGGAGGCCCACGGCGCGGATGCCGACGCGATGCGCGGCAACTACGACCAGGGCTGGGGCTGGGTGCTGGGCCACTACGTCGAGCACGCGGCGGAGGAGGGCGCGCGATGAGCCCGGCCCGGCTCGCCGCGCTGGTGCTGGCCGTGGCGCCGCTGCTGGCGGCCGGCGCGGAACGCGCGCTGGACAAGGAAACCGTGGTCAAGGCCACGCCCGAGCAGCTGTGGGCGGCGTGGACCACCCGCGATGGCATCCGCAGCTTCTTCGCGCCCGACGCGGTGGTCGAGGCGCGGGTCGGCGGCGCCTTCCACATCCACATGGACCCCGGCGGCGAGCCCGGCATGAAGGGTGCCGACGACATGCGCTTCATGGCCCTGCAGCCGCCCCGGATGCTGTCGTTCGACTGGAACGCACCGCCCTCGCTGCCGGAGGCGCGCGCCCAGCGCACCTTCGTGGTGGTGCGCTTTGTGCCGCTGGAGGCCGGCCGTACGCGCGTGACGCTGCACCACGTGGGCTGGGGCGACGGCGGCGAATGGGACCAGGCCTACGCCTACTTCGACCGTGCCTGGGGCGCCGTGCTGACGAACCTGCAGCAACGCTTCGAGCAGGGGCCGCGCGACTGGAGCGACTGGCTGCGCCGGCTGGAAGCCGGGCGCCGGTCCGCTGCGTCGGCATCGGCGCCCCGGCCTTGAGGATGGGTCGGGCCGGGCGGACCGGTCTGACGAAACTCAAAGAAGAATCATTCTCATTTCTGTTAGAGTTCGCAGCCGCTGAAGGCCACGCGAACTCCCGGTGCCCGCTACCGTTTCCACCCCTCCGCTGCTGACCACGCTGCCGCCGCTGCCCCGGGCCAGCGCCGGCGGCGACCTGTCACCGTTGCAGCGACGGGCGATGGTGGGCGGCATCCTGGCGCTGCACGGCGTGGCGCTGTGGGGGCTGCTGCAGGTGGATGCGGTGCGCGCCGCGGTGCTCGAGGCCGCGCCGATCTTCATCGACGTGCTGGCCCAGCCGGAGCCGCAGCGGCCCGAGCCGCCGAAGCCGCCACCGCTGCAGCCGCGGCCGACGCCCGTGGCGCCACCGCCGCCGGTGATCGCCGCGCCGGCCGCCGCCGCGCCGGCTCCCTTCACCGTGCCTGCGCCGCCGCCCGAGCCGCCGGCGCCAGCGCCCGTCCAGGCCGTCACCGCGCCGGCGCCACCCGCCCCGCCGCCACCGCCGGCAGCACCGCCGGCGCCCAAGCTGATCCCGGCCTCGGCCGTGCAGTACCTGGAGCCGCTGCAGGTGGACTACCCGCGCACCTCACGCCGCAACGGCGAGGCCGGCGTGGTGCTGGTGCGCGCCTACATCGACAGCCAAGGCGGCGCGTCGCGCCAGGTGGCGGTGGAGAAGTCATCCGGCTTCTCGCGGCTCGACCAGGCGGCGGTGGCCGCCGTGCAGCGCGCGCGCTTCAGGCCCTATACCGAGAACGGCCAGCCGGTGGAGGGCTGGGCGCTGATCCCGATCAACTTCGAACTGGAGCGATGAACGTGACCACCTCCGAACTGGGCTTCGCCCACTTCATCGGCCAGGCCGATGCGCTGGCCAAGGTGCTGCTGGTGCTGCTGCTGCTGATGTCGGTGGCCTCGTGGGCGATCATCGCCGTCAAGGGCATCTCGCTGGCCGTGCGCAAGGGCCGCAGCCGGACCTTCCTGAACTTCTTCTGGAACGCCACCTCGCTGGACGCGGTGGCCGCAGAGATCGGCACCCACGGCGCGCGAGATCCCTTCTCGCACCTCACCGCGCATGCCATGCATGCGCAGGCCCACCACGCTCGCTACGGCGCGGCCAAGCTCGAAGAGGCGGGCTCGGCCAGCGAATTCGTCACCCGCACCATCAAGAAGGTGCTGGACGAGGAACACACGCGGCTCGAGAACGGCCTTGCGGTGCTGGCGACCGTGGGCGCCACGGCGCCGTTCGTGGGCCTGTTCGGCACGGTCTGGGGCGTGTACCACGCGCTGGTGGCCATCGGCATCAGCGGCGCCGGCACGCTGGACAAGGTGGCCGGCCCGGTGGGCGAGGCGCTGATCATGACGGGGCTGGGCCTCGCGGTCGCGATCCCCGCGGTGGTGGGCTACAACGCGCTCACGCGCGCCAACCGCGTGCTGGCCGCGCGGCTCGACGCGTTCGCGTACGAGCTGCACACCTTCGTCTCGATGGGCCAGGCGCTCGGCCACGGCGCCGCCGCAGCGCCCGCGGCCAACGTGCACGCGCTGGGCGCCCGCCCGGCCGCGGCCTGAAGGAGGCGCTGCGATGGCCTTCGCCAGCTTCGACTCGCGCAACGGCGGCGCGCCGATGTCCGAGATCAACATGGTCCCGCTGATCGACGTGATGCTGGTGCTGCTGGTGATCTTCATCATCACCGCGCCGCTGCTCACGCAGGCCGTGAAGCTCGAACTGCCCAAGGCCGACGCCAAGGCCAACGACCTGCGGGCCGAGAAGATCGAGTTCGCGATCGACGCCGCCGGCGCGCTGTACTGGAACGGCGAGGGCGTCACGCGCGCCGTCGCCCAGGAGCGCTTTGCCGCGGCCGGCCGCCAGCCGGCGCAGCCCGAGGTGCACCTGCGCGCCGACCAGAACGCACCCTATCGCTACGTCGCGCAGACGCTGGCCGACGCCTCGCGCGCCGGGCTCACGAAGGTGGGCTTCATCAGCGAACCCGAGGCCGCGCGCTGATGACCATGGGTTCTTCGCCACCCGTCCCCGCCGCCCCCGCGAGCGCCGCGCCGAAGGCTGCGCCCGCGCCGCTGCCGGTGCTGCGCAGCGAACAGCTCTTCAGCGGCGCGCAGGAGGTGCTGATCGAACACCGCGGCGCGTTCTACCGCCTGAAGCTCACCTCACTGGGCAAGCTCATCCTCACGAAGTGATGGGCCGCCTGCCATCCCTGTCCCCCGCACAAGCCCGCCGACGCCAGCCCGTGCATCCCTTCCACAGCAAGGAAAGCCACGTGCCGCGTCACCAGATCCGCCCCTCCTCCCCACCCACGCCCGCGCAGCCGCCGCAGGGCCTGCTGTCGCTCGGTGCCCTGGCCGCCGGCTTCGGCTTCCTGGCCGCGCCCGCGCTGGCCCAGACCGCCGCGGCGCCCTCCGCTGCGGCGTCGGCGCCGGCGGGCGCCAAGCCCGAGACGACGATGAAGGCCGTCTCGGTGAAGGCCAGGGCCGAGACCGACGCCACCTCGGTGCGCGCCAGCACCACCAGCATCGGCAAGGGCACGCAGGACGTGCGCGACATCCCGCAGTCGCTGACGGTCGTCACCGAGAAGCTGCTGGAAGACCGCGGCGTGAACACGCTGAAGGAGGCGCTGCACCAGACCGGCGGCGTCACCTTCCTCGCGGCAGAAGGCGGCGAGGAGGACGTGCGCCTGCGCGGCTTCTCGCTCGCCGGCAGCGGCGACATCTACGTCGACGGCCTGCGCGACCCCGCGTTCTACGACCGCGACACCTTCAGCTACGAGCGGGTGGAGGTGCTGCGCGGCTCGGCGTCGATGCTGTTCGGCCGCGGCTCCACCGGCGGCGTGGTGAACCAGGTGCAGAAGCAGGCGTTCCTCAGCAACGCGAACGAGGTCAACATCACCGCCGCCTCGGGCGACTTCCTGCGCTTCACCGGCGACTTCAACGTCAAGACCGGCGAGCGCGCCGCGCTGCGCGTCAACGTGATGCGCAACACCGCCACGCAATGGGGCAACTTCATCGACAAGGAAGGCCTGGCCGCCAACCTGCGCTGGAACGTGGGCACCGACGACGAGTTCAGCCTCGCCGGCTACGTGCTGGACACGCGCAACGGCATCAACTACGGCCTGCCCTGGCTGCGCGTGAACGCGGCCGGCGCGAATCCGTCGGTGATGATCCCGGGGCTGGACCCCAAGGTCTACTACAACGCCGCCAGCGACTACAACGCCAGCAGCGCCAGCTACGCCACCTTCGGCCACACGCACCGCTTCGCCGACGGCGGCGAACTGAAGACCACCGTGCGCAACGGCTTCTACGACCGCGACCTGCGCGGCGGCACGATCCGCTTCTGCACCACCACCAGCAACCCCGCCTGCCCGGGCTTCGCGACGCCCAGCGTCAACGGGCCCACCGTGGTGACCGCCGCCACGCCGCTGAACCGTGGCGGCCAGGTCAAGGTGCAGGACCTGCACGGCACCTACGCCCAGAGCGACTACAGCAACACCTTCCAATGGTTCGGGCTGAAGAACGAGTGGCTCAGCGGCGTGGACCTGGCCAGGGAAGGCCGCAATGCCTACGCGCTGAGCGCAGCCAGCGGCAGCAAGAACGCCCCCAACACCACCATCGGCACGCCCGACGACGGCACCGGCCGCATCGACGAAGCCTCGCGCGCCCGCTACAGGAGCGCCGACTTCGAGGCGCGCTCGATCGGGGTCTATGCGCAGGACCTGGTCGAGGTGGTGCCGCACTGGAAGCTGCTGGCCGGCCTGCGCTACGACCGCTTCTCGGGCACCTACAGGACCTATGTGACCCCCGTCAGCGCAGCCAACGCCACGCCGAGCAACTACTCGCGCAGCGACGGCCTGTGGAGCCGCCGCGTCGGCGTGCTGTTCCAGCCCAGCGACACGCAGTCCTACCACTTCTCGTACGGCACCTCGTTCAACACCTCGGGCGACGCCTTCCAGTACGACCTGCCGGGCTCGAACACGCCGCCCGAAGCCAGCCGCAACATCGAGGTCGGCGCCAAGCTCGAGCTCTTCGACGGCCGCCTGAGCGTGCGCAGCTCGCTGTTCCACAGCACCAAGTTCAACGAGCGCAACCGCGACTCGCCCAACAACGTGCCGATCGAGGACTACCTGCTGTCGGGCAAGCGCCACGTGGCCGGCATCGACCTCGACCTGGCCGGCCGCATCACGCCGGCCTGGGAGGTGTGGGGCTCGTACACCTGGATGCCGGTCGCGAAGATCGACGCCGGCAACCCGCTCGACGGCAGCACGCTCACCGGCGAGCGCGTGGGCGACCGCCCGTCGCTGACGCCCAGGCACAGCGGTTCGATCTGGACCAGCTACCAGGTTTGGCCGAAGCTGCGCCTGGGCGCGGGGCTCAATGCACGCAGCTCGCAGACGCCCAACCGCAACCCGGCCGGTATCGTCGCGCCGAAGTTCGTCACCGGCGATCTGATGGCCGAGTACAACTTCAGCGACCAGATCGGCCTCAAGCTGAACGTCACCAATGTCAGCAACAAGTACTACGCCGACGTTCTCTACACCGGCCACTACGTGCAGGGCGCGCCCCGCACCGTGTCGGCCACGCTGACCACGAGGTTCTAGAAGACACCATGCTGCTGCACGTCCGCGAAGTGCTGAACGCCGCCGAGCTGCGCGAGGCTCGCGCCATCCTGGAGCGCGCCGAGTGGATCGACGGGCGCAAGACCGCGGGCGTGCAGTCGGCGCAGGTGAAGAACAACGAGCAGCTGCCGCAGGACGGCGAGGCCACGCGCGCGCTGCAGCGGCTGGTGCTGGGCGGCCTGAACCGCAACATGACGTTCTTCTCGGCTGCGCTGCCCAAGCGCGTGTTCCCGCCGATGTTCAACCGCTACGGCGGTGCGGCCAACGCCTTCGGCAGCCACGTCGACAACGCCATCCGCTTCCTGCCCGGCACGCAGGGCGAGCGCGTGCGCACCGACATCAGCTGCACCGTGTTCCTGGCCGGCCCCGACGAGTACGACGGCGGCGAGCTGGTGGTGCAGGACACCTTCGGCGAGCACGCGGTCAAGCTGCCGGCCGGCGACATGGTGCTCTACCCCGGCACCAGCGTGCACCGGGTGCAGCCGGTGACGCGCGGCCACCGCATCGCCAGCTTCTTCTGGCTGGAAAGCATGGTGCGCAGCGACGAGCAGCGCCGGCTGCTCTACGACATGGACATGCACCTGATCCGCCTGCGGCAGACCGCCGGCGAGACCGACCCCGCGGTGATCGGCCTGACCGGCACCTACCACAACCTGTTGCGGCTCTGGGCCGATTCGTGAACCCTGAAAGGAGACCTGAGATGAGCAAGAAGTCGATCCTCACCCTCGCGCTGACCGCGGTGCTGGCCGCGCCGGCCTTCGCGCAGCATGCCGAGAAGTGCGACCCGATCCCGAAGGAAGAGTGGCGCCCGCAGGCCGAACTGGAGCGCAAGCTGAAGGACGAAGGCTGGAAGATCAGCCGCGTGAAGATCACCAACGGCTGCTACGAGGTCTACGGCCGCGACGCGAAGAACAACAAGATGGAGACCTTCTTCCACCCGAAGACCTTCGAGGTGGTGACCGCACCGAAGAAGTGACCGGGCGGCCCCGCGTGCGCGTGTGGGACGGCGTCGTCCGCACGCTGCACTGGACCCTGGTGCTGTCGCTCGCGCTGGCCACGCTCACCACGCTGGGCTGGGGCAGCGAACTGCACCAGGGCGCGGGCTACGTGGCGCTGGCCGCCGTGGGCCTGCGCCTGCTGTGGCCGTGGCTGCGCGGCGCGCGCGCGGGGCCAGCGCGCTTCGGCGCGTTCGTGAAGGCGCCGCGCGCGACGCTGGCCTATGCGCGCCTCGTGCTCGCGCGGCGCGAGCCGCGGCACCTGGGCCACAACCCGCTGGGCGCCTGGATGATCGTGGCGCTGATCGCCACCGTCGCCGCGCTGGCGCTCACCGGCTGGCTCTACACCACCGACGCCTTCTGGGGCGACGAGACCGTGGAGCGCATCCACGAGGCGCTGGCCTGGTGGCTGCTGGCGCTGGTGCTGCTGCACCTGGCGGGCGTGGCCCATGCCAGCATGCGCCAGCGCGAGAACCTGGTGGCCGCGATGGTCACCGGAAACAAGCGCGCGCCCGCGCCCGGTGACATCGAGGCCTGATCAGTCGTCGTCCCTGACCTGGTGCTGCGACACCAGCTGCGCCTGCACGTTCGGCGGCACCGCCTCGTAGTGCGACAGCTCGATCGTGTAGCGCCCCTGGCCGCCGGTCAGCGCGTTGAGCCGGCTCTGGTAGCCGGCCAGCTCGCCCAGCGGCGCCTGGCCGCGCACGACCATCGTGCCGGGGGCGCCGTTGGTGGTGCCGCTGACCACGCCGCGCTTGGACGACAGGTCGCCGGTGATGTCGCCCAGCACGCCGTCGGGCGCCGTGATCTCGATGTGCACGATGGGCTCCAGCACCACCGGCCGCGCCTCGCGCAGCGCCGCGAGCGTGGCCTTGCGGGCCGCGGTGACGAAGGCGATCTCCTTGCTGTCCACGCTGTGGCTCTTGCCGTCGTAGACGATCACGCGCACGTCCACCACCGGGTGGCCGCTGATCGCACCCATCGTCAGCGCCTCGCGCACGCCCTTCTCGACCGCGGGGATGAACGCGGTGGGAATCGTGCCGCCCTTGACCGCGTCGACGAACTCGAAGCCGGTGCCCGACGGCAGCGACTCCACGCGCAGGAACACCTCGCCGAACTGCCCGGCGCCGCCGGTCTGCTTCTTGTGCCGGTGGTGGCCCTCGGCCTTGCCGGTGATGGTCTCGCGGTAGGCGATGCGCGGCGGCCGCGTCTCCACCTCGAACTTGTAGGTCTCGCGCATGCGCTCGAGCAGCACGCGCAGGTGCAGCTCGCCGAGGCCGTAGATCACGGTCTCGTTGTTCACCGCCACATGCTCCACCTTCAGGCACGGATCCTCGTCGATCAGCTTGGCCAGGATCTCCCACAGCCGCTGCTCGTCGCCGTGGCGCTTGGGGCCTATCGCCAGCCCATGCACGGGCCTGGGCAGGTCCAGCGGCGCAAGGTGGATGTGGTCGTCCTCCGCCGCGTCGTGCAGCACGGCGTCGTAGTGCAGCGCGTCGACCTTGGCCACCGCGGCGATGTCACCCGGCACCGCCTGGTTCACCTCCACCAGCTGCTTGCCCTGCACCAGGAACAGGTGCCCCACCTTGAAGGGCTTGCGGCCGTCGCCGACGAAGAGCTGGCTGTCCTTGGTGACCGTGCCCTGGTGCACGCGGAACATGCCCAGCCGGCCGACGAAAGGGTCCACCGTGACCTTGAAGACGTGGGCCAGCACGTGCATCGACGGGTCGGGTGTCGCGTGCATCGGCTCGGCCGCGTCGCCTTCGCCGCGCAGGAAGTCGGGCGGGTTGGCCTCGGTGGGGTTGGGCAGCAGCTTGACGATCACGTCGAGCAGTTCCGCCAGGCCCGCGCCGCTGCGCGCCGAGACGAACACCACCGGGATCAGGTGGCCTTCGCGCAGCGCCTGCTCCAGCGGCGCGTGCAGTTCGCCGGCATCGACGTCGCCGTCGTTGAGGTAGCGGTCGACGAAGGCCGCGTCCACTTCCACGACCTGTTCCACCAGCGCGCGGTGCGCGGCCTCGACGCTGCCGAAGTCGGGCACCAGGCCGTCGGGGCCCTCGCGGTTGAAGAAGCAGTCGACGACACGTGCGCCGCCGCCTGCCGGCAGGTTCAGCGGCAGGCATTCCTTGCCGAAGGTGGCCTGGATGTCCGCCAGCAATGCCGAAAGGTCGGCACCGGCGTCGATCTTGTTGACGATGATGAGCCGGTCGAGGTGGCGCGCGGCCGCGTAGTCCATCATGCGCCGCGCCATCGGCTCGATGCCGACGCCGGCGTTGATCACCACCGCGGCGGTCTCCACCGCTTCCAGCGCCGGCAGGCTGTGGCCCAGGAAGTCGGGGCCGCCGGGGGTGTCGAGCAGGTGGATGCGGGAGTCGCCATGGTGCAGGTGCATCACGGCCGAGTTCAGCGAGTGCTGCATCTTGCGTTCGAGCGGGTCGAAGTCGCTGACCGTGCCGCCCTTCTCGACGCTACCGGCCGAAGTGATGGCGCCGGCGCGCAGCAGCAGCGCTTCGGCGAGGGTGGTCTTGCCCGCCGCCGCCGGCCCCACCAGGGCCAGGGTGCGGATGGCGGCGGGCCCCACTGGGCTGCCGGCTTGGACTGGAGCCATGGCTTTCTCCTCGTGCGCCGCAACGCCGGGCGCTTGGGCGAGGGTCAGCGTATTCCTTTGCGGCGGCGGCCACAAGCGCGCGGGCCCGCGGGTGGCGCGTGCTAGCGTTTGCCCTTGCCGCACATCAAGAACAGGCCCGCCATCGAAGCCGCCACCGTCACCGCCGCACCACGCCGCGTGCTGCCTGCGCTGGTGCTGGCGCAGCTGGCGGGCACCTCGCCCTGGTTCGCCGTCAACGCGGTGATGCCCGACCTGCAGCGCGCCTACGGCCACGGCGCCGCCCTGGGCACGCTGAGCGCGGCGGTGCAGCTGGGCTTCATCGCCGGCACGCTGCTGTTCGCGCTGCTGGCTCTGGCCGACCGCTTCCCGGCGCGGCGGCTGTTCCTGGCCTGCGCGCTGGCCGCCGCCGGCTGCACGCTGGCGGCGGCGGCCATGGCGGCCTCGCTGCCGTGGCTGCTGTTCTGGCGCGCCCTCACCGGCTTCTGCCTGGCGGGCATCTACCCGGTGGGGATGAAGATCGCGGCGCTGTGGTTTCCGCGCGGGCTGGGTGGCGCCCTGGGCTGGCTGATCGGGGCGCTGGTGCTGGGCAGCGCCAGTCCTCATGCGCTGCGGGCTCTCGGTGCGAACTGGGACTGGCAGCTGGTGTTCGCCTGCGTGGCCGCTGCGGCCGCGGCCGCAGGGGTGCTGGTGATGCTCGTGGTGCCCGAGCCGGCGCATCCGCCCACGGCCGCGCGGCTGCGCTTCGGCGCGCTGGCCGCGCTGTGGCGCGACGGCCGGCTGCGCGCCAGCGCCGGGGGCTACTTCGGCCACATGTGGGAGCTCTACACGCTGTGGGTGCTGGTGCCGCTGGTGCTGGCCACGCGGCTGGAAGGCGCGGCACTGAGCGGCTGGGCCTTCGTGGTGCTGGGTGCCGGGGCGCTGGGCTGCGTGGCCGGCGGCCTGCTGGTGCCGCGCTTCGGCAGCGCGCGCGTGGCCGGCGCACAGCTGGCCACCAGCGGCCTGTGCTGCCTGGCCGCACCGTGGCTGATGGGCGCGCCGGCGCCGCTGTTCTACGGCTGGCTGCTGCTGTGGGGCATCACCGTCGTCGGCGACTCGCCGCAGTTCTCGGCGCTGACCGCGGCCAACGCGCCGCGCGAAGCGGTGGGCAGCGTGCTGACGCTGGTCAACAGCATCGGCTTCGCGATCTCGGCGCTGTCGATCGAACTCTTCGTGCGCCTGGCCCAGCAGCAGGCGCTGGCCACGCTGCTGCCGTGGCTCGCGCTCGGTCCGGCCGTGGGCCTGCTGCTGCTCAGGCCGCTGCTGCGGCGCTGACGCCTTCTACTGGAACGCCACCTCGGCGAAGCTGCGCAGCTTGCGGCTGTGCAGGCTGCCGGGCCTTTCCTGGCGCAGCAGCTCCACCGCACGCATGCCGATGCGCAGGTGCTGGTCGACGCGCTCGCGGTAGAAGTGGTTGGCCATGCCCGGCAGCTTGATCTCGCCGTGCAGCGGCTTGTCGCTCACGCACAGCAGCGTGCCGTAGGGCACGCGGAAGCGGAAGCCGTTGGCGGCGATGGTGGCGCTTTCCATGTCCAGTGCCACCGCGCGGCTCTGGCTGAAGCGGCGCTCGGGGCCCGGGTGCGGCAGCAGTTCCCAGTTGCGGTTGTCGGTGCTGGCCACGGTGCCGGTGCGCAGGATGCGCTTGAGCTCGTAGCCCTGCAGCTGCGTGACCTCGGCCACCGCCTGCTCCAGCGCCAGCTGCACCTCGGCCAGCGCCGGGATCGGCACCCACAGCGGCAGGTCCTCGTCGAGCACGTGGTCCTCGCGCATGTAGGCGTGGGCCAGCACGTAGTCGCCCAGCTGCTGGCTGTTGCGCAGGCCGGCGCAGTGGCCGAGCATCAGCCAGGCATGCGGCCGCAGCACCGCCACGTGGTCGGTGATGGTCTTCGCGTTGGCCGGGCCGACGCCGATGTTGACCATCGTGATGCCGCTGTGGTCGCCGCGCACCAGGTGGTAGGCCGGCATCTGCGGCAGCCGCGGCGGCGGTGCGCCCAGCTCGTCACCGGCCCGGGCTGCGCTGCCGCTGCGGCGCGTGACCACGTTGCCGGGCTCGACGAAGGCTTCGTATTCGGAGTTCGGGTCGGCCATCATCGAGTGACCGAGCTTGATGAACTCGTCGATGTAGAACTGGTAGTTCGTGAACAGCACGAAGTTCTGGAAGTGGTCTGGCGCGGTCCCCGTGTAGTGGCGCAGGCGGTGCAGCGAGTAGTCCACGCGCGGCGCGGTGAACAGCGCCAGCGGCTGCGGCACGCCGGCCGGCGGCTCGTAGGTGCCGTTGGCGATGCCGTCGTCCATCACGCTCAGGTCGGGCAGGTCGAACAGGTCGCGCATCTTCAGGCGCCGTTCGGGGCTCATGCTGCCTTCCAGGTGGTCGTGCTCGGCGAGCGAGAAGTGCACGGGAATCGGCTGTGCGCTGGTGCCCACCTCGATGGCCACGCCGTGGTTCTTCAGCAGCAGCTTGAACTGCTCGAGCAGGTAGCTGCTGAAGAGGTCGGGCCGGGTGACGGTGGTCTCGAAGCTGCCGGGGCCGGCGACGAAGCCGTAGGACAGGCGCGAGTCGGCGCGCGCGACGGTGTCGGTGCGCACGCGCACGAACGGGTAGCAGGCCCGCACGTGCTGGCCGTCGTCGCCGCCGGCCACGAAGCGCTGCAGCGCGCCGCGCAGGTGCTCCACGCTGCTGCGGTAGATGGCCTGCACCTGGGCCAGCGCGGCTTCGGCGTCGGTGAAGCGCGTGGGCGCGATGAAGAGGGGGAGGGAGGTCATGTCCTGTTTTCCTTGTTGTTGTGGACGACCGATTATCGCCGGCCCGCTCAGAGGATGTATCGCGACAAATCCTCGTCCCGCGACAGATCGGCCAGCCGGCTGTCGACCAGCGCGGCGTCGATGGTGACCGTCTGGCCGCTGCGGTTCGGCGCGTCGAAGCTGATGTCGTCGAGCAGCCGCTCCATCACGGTCGCCAGGCGCCGGGCGCCGATGTTCTCGGTGCGCTCGTTCACGTCGTAGGCGATCTGCGCCAGGCGCCGCACGCCCTCGGGCGTGATCGCCAGCGTCACGCCCTCGGTGGCCAGCAGCGCCTGGTACTGCTTGACCAGGCTCGCGTGCGTGCTGCCGAGGATGGCCTCGAAGTCGTCGACGCTGAGCGAACTCAGCTCCACGCGGATCGGGAAGCGGCCCTGCAGCTCGGGGATCAGGTCGCTGGGCTTGGCCAGGTGGAAGGCGCCGCTGGCGATGAAGAGGATGTGGTCCGTCTTCACCATGCCGTACTTGGTGCTGACCGTCGTGCCTTCCACCAACGGCAGCAGGTCGCGCTGAACGCCCTGGCGGCTGACGTCGGCGCCGCTGGTTTCCTGGCGCGCGGCCACCTTGTCGATCTCGTCGATGAAGACGATGCCGTTGCCCTCGGCATTGGCCAGCGCGGCGGCGCGCACCTCGTCCTCGTTGACGAGCTTGCCGGCCTCCTCGTCGACGAGCAGGCGCATCGCCTCGCCGATCTTCACCTTGCGCGTCTTGCGCCGCTGCCCGCCGGCCTGCGCGAACAGGCCCTTCAGCTGCTCGGCCATCTCTTCCATGCCCTGCTGGCCCAGGATCTCCAGCGTAGGCTTCGGCTCGGCGAAGTCGAGCTCGATCTCCTTGTCGTCGAGCGTGCCTTCGCGCAGGCGCTTGCGCATCACCTGGCGCGCGGTGTTGTCGGGCGGCGGCGGCGCGGGCTCGGCGCCGCTGCTGCCGAAGCCCAGGCGCGAGGCGCGTTCGTCGCGCGGCGGCGGCACCAGCGCATCGAGGACGCGCTCCTCGGCCGCGTCCTGCGCAGCGGCGCGGCGGGTGCGCATCTGGCGCTCGCGCTCCTGCTTCACCGCCACTTCCACCAGGTCGCGCACGATGGTGTCCACGTCCTTGCCGACGTAGCCGACCTCGGTGAACTTGGTCGCTTCCACCTTGATGAAGGGCGCGTCGGCCAGGCGCGCCAGGCGGCGCGCGATCTCGGTCTTGCCGACGCCGGTGGGGCCGATCATCAGGATGTTCTTCGGCGTGATCTCGGTCTTCAGCGCGCCTTCCACGTGCTGCCGGCGCCAGCGGTTGCGCAGCGCGATGGCCACCGCGCGCTTGGCGGCGTTCTGGCCGACGATGTGCTTGTCGAGCTCGGAGACGATCTCCTGCGGGGTCATGCTCATTTCGCGGCGTCCAGCGTCTCGACGGTGTGGCTCTGGTTCGTGTAGATGCAGATGTCGCCGGCGATCTCGAGCGAACGCTTGACGATCTCGGCCGGCGCCATCTCGGTGTGAGCCAGCAGCGCACGCGCCGCGGCCTGCGCGAACGCGCCGCCGGAGCCGATGGCCACGATGCCGAGCTCCGGCTCCAGGACGTCGCCGTTGCCGGTGATGATCAGCGACGCGGTGCGGTCGGCCACCGCCAGCATCGCCTCCAGGCGGCGCAGCACGCGGTCGGTGCGCCAGTCCTTCGTGAGCTCGATCGCCGCGCGCTGCAGGTGGCCCTGGTGCTTCTCGAGCTTTGCCTCGAAGCGCTCGAAGAGCGTGAAGGCGTCGGCGGTGGCGCCGGCAAAGCCCGCGAGCACCTGGTCGCGGTAGAGCTTGCGCACCTTGCGCGCGCTGCTCTTGACGACGGTGTTGCCTAGGGTGACCTGGCCATCGCCGCCGATGGCGACGAGCGGCCCGCGGCGCACGCTGACGATGGTGGTGCCGTGAAAGGTGTCCATGGAGCCATGGTAGATGGGGACGGGGATGCGCCCCGCAAGCCCACATGGGGCAAGGTCAGACCTTGCGCACCTGCACTTTCGAGTGCTCGTTGATGCCCATCGCGCCGAAGAACAGCGCCACCAGGCGGTGCGTGTCGACGAACTGCACCGTGCGGTTCTCGGCGCGCTTGGCCAGCACCCAGTTCAGCAGGTCGCCGGCGGCGATGAAGTCGACGCGGATCAGGCGCGCGCAGCTCACCGCGATGACCGGCGCGCTGGTCAGCTCGCTCTGCAGCTTGGCGAGCGTGGCGCTGATGTCGCCGATCAGCTGGCCCGACAGTTCCACGTGCGCCACCTCCACCGTGCCGGCGGCGTCGTCGGCCAGGTGCGACTCCATGAACCCGGTGGAGACCTCGCTCACCAGCGACAGGTCGGGCTGGCGGGTGGATGCGCCGGTGCTGCTGATGTGCACCTTGCAGCGCGTGGACTCCCACGACGGCGGGCTCACCTCGTAGGTGACGCAGTAGTCGATGGCGGCTTCGTCGAACTGGTCGGGCCGGTTGGCCAGGCGCAGCGCGTCCAGGCGCGTGAGCCAGTAGGCCGGGTCGGCGTCGCGCATGCCGGTGGGCGCGGCGTCCTGCAGCACGGCGAAGAGACGCTCGCCCGACAGCCAGCGCTGCTCCAGCGCCTGGCCGCTCCACAGGCGGAACAGGGTGGACAGCTGCATCGCGGCCTCGGCGTCGATGCGGCGCAGCTGGTGCCAGTCGAACACCCAGGGCAGCGGCATCTGCAGCGTCTGCGAGCGCAGCCGCGCCACCGCGTCGATGTCCAGGTGCTCGGGCGACAGCCAGCCCACGTCGCCATGGCCGCGCGTCGGCGAGGCCGAGCTGATCATCGGCTCCTCGGCCTGGGCATCGGCCACCAGCTTGGGCAACGAGTACCACTGCGGCGCCGACCAGCCGAACTGCTGGGCGTAGTCCACCGCCAGGCTCTCGAAGCGCTGCTGCTGGCCGGTGGCGCGGTACAGGTCGAACAGCACCAGCCAGGTCTCGGCATGCTGGCCGCGCGTGCCGGTGGGGCCGGTGATGCGCTGCAGCGCTTCCTCGCACTGCGAGAAGTCGGCGTTGGCGAACGCGATCACGGCCTCGTCGAGCTCGGGGTCGTGCTGGACCTCGCTGACCTCCACCGCGAAGGGCGCGCTGAACTCGCTGGGCGGCGCGTTCAACGTGGCGGCGTCGCTGCGGCTGGGCGGCATCGCCATCATGCCCGGCGCCGGGGGCGGCGGCGGGGCGAAGGACGCGGGAGCCAGCGGCGCCAGCGGCGGCAGGCCGCCGCCCATCTTGGCCGGCGCGGGCGCCGCAGCCGGCGGCAGCTTGGCGGGAGCGGACGGCGTGGCCGTACGGCGCGGCGGGTCGGGTGCGTAGGCCTGGGTCAGCACCGGCGGCTCGGGCAGGCTGCGCGGCAGGCTGCCGGGCACCGAATTGGCGCTCAGCGGCATCGGGCGGCTGCGGCCGCCGGCGAAACCGCCTTCGCCCACCATCTGCTGCTCGATCTCGTCGATCTTGGCCTTCACGCCGTCGGGGCGCGCGTTGGCCGCTTCGGTGAGCTTGGCCTCGGAGTCGTCGAGCCGCGACGAAGTACCCAGCGCGGCCAGCTGCTCGGGCGAGAGGCCCTCGCGGCGCACCCGGCGCAGCATGTCGAACTCGCGCTTGCGGACGAAGTCGTTGCGCCGCTTGCGCTCGATCATCGCCTTCAGCTCGGACTTCTCGATCTCGAGCTCGCGGTTGTCTTCCTGGCGGGAGTTGAGGTCGGTCCAGTCGGTGGCTGGGTTCGCGACGAACCGGACCACCTTGCGGAAGAAGCTCTCGTTTTCGGCCATGGAGGGCGGATGCTACTCCGGCAGCGGCCGGCGCTGCCCGTGCGTTGTGCGCACCGGCCTGTCAGTCGCCGAACATCTTCTGTTTCAGCTCGCGACGCTGCTGCGCCTCGAGCGAGAGCGTCGCCGTGGGCCGGGCCAGCAGGCGGGCCAGCCCGATGGGCTCGCCGGTCTCGTCGCAGAAGCCGTAGTCGCCGCTTTCCAGCCGACCGAGCGACTGCGCGATCTTCTTCAGCAGCTTGCGCTCGCGGTCGCGCGTGCGCAGCTCCAGCGCGTGCTCTTCCTCGATGGTGGCGCGGTCGGCCGGGTCGGGCACGATGGAGGTGTCTTCGCGCAGGTGCTCGGTGGTCTCGCCGGCGTTGGACAGCAGGTCGTCCTTCTGCTTCTGCAGCTGGGCGCGGAAGAAGTCGAGCTGCTTCTCGTTCATGTACTCCGAGTCGGGCATCGCCAGCAGCTCGTCGACGCTGAGGTCGCGGCCGGCCTTGCTCTTCCAGGCGTTGGCCAGCTTGGGATCGGCCTTGTGGGTGGACTTCGGAATGTCAGCCGTTTCGGTCATGGGTCGGTGAGCGGGCGCCGCGGGCGCGAATCGGTCGGTGAATCGGTTGGCCGGCGCGGCAGGGGCCGGGGCCGGCACGGGGGCGGACTTGGCGGCCGGCTTGGCCGCGGCGGTCTTGGCCGCGGGTTTGGCGGGGGCGGGCGCGGGGGCAGGAGCCACCTTCGCCGCGGCCTTCGGAGCAGGCGCTGGAGCGTGTGCGGTCTTGGTGGTCTTGGCGGCGGCCGTCGTCTTGGCCGTTGGCTTGCTCACGGGAACCTCCTCGCCTGTCGGGTCAAAACGACCCAGGGGGCCTTTCAAGGCGCGCGGATTGTAGCCACGCGCCGGGGCGGGCGAGCCGGGCTTTTTTGTGGCTCAGACCAGGCACTGTTCCAGGCCCTGCAACAGCACTTCCTTGGGCAGGTCGATGCCGATGAAGACCATCTTGCTGCCCTTCTCCTCGCCCGGCGCCCACTTCGGGCCCAGGTCGCTGCCCATCAGCTGGTGCACGCCCTGGAACACCACCTTGCGGTCGCTGCCCTTCATGTACAGCACGCCCTTGTAGCGCAGCATCTTGGGCCCGTAGACCTGCACGATGGCGCCCAGGAAGTCCTCCAGCTTGGCCGGGTTGAAGGCCTTCCTGCTGCGGAAGACGAAGCTCTTCACGTCGTCGTCGTGGGCGTGGTGGTGCGGGTGGTCGCAGTGCTCCCCATGCTCGTGGTCATGGTCATGGTCGTGGTGATGGTGATCGTGACCGTGCGCGTCGGCGTTGAGGAACTCGGGGTCGATCTCGAGCTTGGCGTTGAGGTTGAAACCCTTCAGGTCGAACACCTCGGCGATGGGCACCTCGCCGAAGTGCACCTTGCGCTGCGGGGCGCGCGGGTTCATGTGCTTGATGCGGTGGATCAGCGCCTCGGTATCGCCTTCGCTCACCAGGTCGCTCTTGCTGATGAAGATCTGGTCGGCGAAGCCGATCTGGCGGCGCGCCTCCTGGCGGTCGTTGAGCTGCTGGTCGCCGTGCTTGGCGTCCACCAGCGTCAGCACGCTGTCGAGCAGGTAGGTCTCGGCGATCTCGTCGTCCATGAAGAAGGTCTGGGCGACAGGGCCGGGGTCGGCCAGGCCGGTGGTCTCGATCACCACGCGGTCGAACGCCACCTCGCCCTTGCGGCGCTTCTCGGCCAGATCGGCCAGCGTGCTGCGCAGGTCCTCGCGGATCGTGCAGCAGACGCAGCCGTTGTTCATCTGGATGATCTGCTCCTTGCTCTCGGCCACCAGGATGTCGTTGTCGATGTTCTCCTCGCCGAACTCGTTCTCGATCACGGCGATCTTCTGGCCGTGCGATTCGGACAGCACGCGCTTGAGCAGCGTCGTCTTGCCCGAGCCCAGGAAGCCGGTGAGGATGGTGGCGGGGATCAGACCTTGGGTCATGGCTTGGCTCGGTGGAAGGAGGCTGAAGGCAGCGGCAGGTGGGGGTCGAAAACTGTGTTGCAACCCTGGAGGTGTGTCAAGGCTGCCCGGCGGCCGGCGCCCAGGTCGCCAGGCGCGGCAGCAGCGCGCGGTAGGGCGCCAGCAGCAGCGTGGACATCGCCGCCTTCACCGCCAGGTCGCCCGCGGCCAGCGAGATCCAGTTCATGTCGCTGCCGGCGAAGGCCAGGAAGAAGAACACGGCGGTGTCGACCACGCTGGCCACCAGGTTGCCGATCAGCGGCGCCTTCCACCAGGTCTGGCGGCGCCAGCGGTTGAAGACCAGGATGTCCATCACCTGCGAGAACAGGAACGCGGCGCCCGAGGCCACCGCGATGCGCCACGGCGCCAGCGCCAGCGACACCGCCACGGCGATCGCGAAACCCACCCAGGCGACGCGGCGCGCCGCCTGCGGGCCCAGGGCCCGGTTCGTCAGGTCGCTGACCAGGAACACGAACGGATAGCTGAAGGCGCCCCAGGTCAGCCAGTCGTTGATGGGGTGCTGCACCAGCACGTTGGACAGCACGATCACCGCGGCCATCGCGGCGATCGGGGTGCGGAGCTTCAGCAGGTCGGACGGGTTCATCGGCACGCGGGCATCTCGGGGGGCGCGCATTGTCGCCGCAGCGGGGCCGGTTTCATCCGGCAGGGGTATCGGGTGGGCTATTCTTCGGCCCTTCTCCACTGCCGGCACGTGCTTGCTGTGTCCGACCCCGCCCCTACAAGGCCCGGGCGCCTCCATCCGGCGGGCGCCGACGAACGCGCAGACACCCGCAGCGACAAGCGCAGCTTCTTCGAGCGCCTCGTCGAATTCATCTCGCCCGGCCCCGACAGCAAGGCCGAGCTGATCAAGACGCTGGCCGACGCCGAGAACCGCGAGCTGATCGAGCCCGAGTCGCGCGCCATGCTCGAAGGCGTGCTGCGCATGGCCGACATGAGCGCCGGCGACGTGATGGTGCCGGCGCCGCGCATGGACCTGCTGGACATCAACGCCGACTACGACGAGCTGCTGGCGCTGGTGATCGACACCGGCCACTCGCGCTTCCCGGTGTACGACGGCGAGCGCGACAACATCATCGGCATCCTGCTGGCCAAGGACCTGCTGAAGCTGCAGCGCGCTCCCGAGCTCAACCTGCGCACGCTGCTCAGGCCCGCGGTCTTCGTGCCCGAGAGCAAGCGGCTCAACGAGCTGCTGCGCGACTTCCGCAGCAACCGCAACCACCTGGCGATCGTGATCGACGAGTTCGGCAACACCGCCGGCCTGATCACGATCGAGGACGTGCTGGAGGAGATCGTCGGCGAGATCGAGGACGAGTTCGACGAGCAGCCCTCCGATGGCGGCATCTACACGCTGGCCGACGGCAGCCACCGGGTGGCGGGCGACGTGGCGATAGCCGCCGTCAACGAGGCCTTCGGCATGCGCCTGCCCGAGGACGCGTTCGAGACCATCGGCGGCCTGGTGGCGCACGAGCTCGGCCGCGTGCCGCGCCGCGCCGAGGCGGTGCAGGTGGGCGGGCTGCGCTTCACGGTGATGCTGACGCGCGGCGGCGCGGTGCGCTGGTTCCGGGTGGCGCGCGTGCCGGCCGACGACGACATCGGCGACGGCGGCGACGTCGACTGATGCGGGTGCGTCCGGGCCCGCTCGAGGCGCCGGCTGCGCTCGCGCTCGGCGCGCTGCAGACCCTGGCCTTCGTGCACACGGCGTGGCTGTGGCCGCTGCCGCTGCTGACGCTGGCCCTGCTGGTGTGGCGGCTCGACGCGGCGGCGCCGCGGCACGCGGCGCTGCTCGGCTGGTGCTACGGCACCGGCTGGCTCTGCGCCGGCACCTGGTGGCTCTACGTCAGCATGCACACCTACGGGCACGTGGCGGCGCCGCTGGCGGCGCTGGCGGTGTTCGCGCTGGCCGGGGCGCTGTCGCTGTACCTGGCCGCGGCGGCCGCGCTGTACGCGAGGTGGCGCCGCGGCCGCGCCGCCGACGCGCTGCTGTTCGCCGCGCTGTGGCTGCTGGCCGAACTGGCGCGCGGGCTGATCTTCACGGGCTTCCCGTGGGTGGCGAGCGGCTACTCGCAGGTGGACGCGCCGCTGGCGGCGCTGGCGCCCTGGGTCGGCGTCTACGGCATCGGCGCGGTGCTCGCTTTCGGCGCGGTGGCGCTGGTGAGCCTGGCCGCCGTGCGTGCGCCGGGGCCGGTCGCGGCGGCCGTCGTGCTGGTGGTGCTGGCGCGGCTGGCGCCGGCCCAGTTCACGGTGCCGGCGGGCGAGCTGCCGGTGGTGCTGCTGCAGCCCAACGTGGCGCAGGACGACAAGTTCTCGGCCGAGCGCATGCCCGGTGCGCTGGCCTGGGTGGCGCGGGCGCTGCACCAGCCGGCGGCGGGCCTGGTGGTGGCACCCGAGACCGCGGTGCCGCTGCTGCCCGGCCAGCTGACCGAGTTCGCGCCGGGGTACTGGGACATGCTGAAGGCGCCGTTCCTCGCCGACCCGCGGCGCGCCGCGCTGGTGGGCGTGCCGCTGGGCGACTACGAACGCGGCTACACGAATTCGGTGGTCGGCCTGTCGGCGCAAGGCGACCGCTACCGCTACGACAAGCGCCACCTGGTGCCGTTCGGCGAGTTCAACCCGCCGGGCTTCCGCTGGTTCACGAGCGTGCTGGCGATGCCGCTGGGCGACTTCTCGCGCGGCGTCGAGAACCCGCCGTCGTTCGCCTTCGGCGGCCAGCGCCTGGCGCCGAACATCTGCTACGAGGACCTGTTCGGCGAGGAACTCGCGCGGCGCTTCGCCGACCCCGCCGGGGCGCCGACGGTCTTCGTCAACTTCAGCAACATCGGCTGGTTCGGTGCCACGTCGGCGGTGCCGCAGCACCTGAACATCTCGCGGCTGCGGGCGCTGGAGTTCCAGCTGCCGATGCTGCGCGCCACCAACACCGGCGCCACCGCCATCATCGACCACCGCGGCCAGGTGGCGGCGCAGCTGGCGCCGTTCACGCAGGGCATGCTGGCGGGCACCGTGCAGGGCCGGCAGGGGCGCACGCCGTTCGCGGCGTGGGCGTCGATGTTCGGCCTGTGGCCGCTGGCGCTGCTGGCCGCGGCGCTGCTCGTCGCGCTCAGGCCGCGGGCGGCCGCCTGACGATGCGGATCGGCCGGGCGTGCGCCCGGGCCGGTGCCGGCGCGCAGCCGCCGCAGCCGCCGCAACCGGAAGCCGGCGGCTGGCCGGGACGCAGGCGGGCGCGCAGCGCGGCGGGCATCAGCGTCCAGGCGGCATAGCCGCTGCAACCCAGCACCAGCAGCGCGGCGACGACGGCCTGCCAGTTCATCGTTCAGCCTCCGCCCAGCGCCAGCGTGACGCGGTAGGTGACGAAGGCCGCCAGGTACGCCAGCGCGAACAGGTAGACCGCCATCAGCGCCGGGTAGCGCCACGAGTTGGTCTCGCGCTTCACCACCGCCAGCGTCGACAGGCACTGCGGCGCGAACACGTACCAGGCGATCAGCGCATAGGCGGTGGCCAGCGACCAGCCCTGCGCGATCACCGGGGCCAGCGAATCGGCCACCGCGTCGTCGGCCGCCGACAGCGAATACACGGTGCCCAGCGCGCCCACGGCGACCTCACGTGCCGCGATGCCGGGCACCAGCGCCACCGAGATCTGCCAGTTGAAGCCGAGCGGCGCGAACACCACCTGCAGCAGTTGCCCGAGCTGGCCGGCCAGGCTGTACTGGATCGCCGGGCCCATGTTCGGATTCGCGCCTTCGGGCGGGCCGGGCCAGCTCGACAGGAACCACAGCACCACCATCAGCGCGAAGATGATCCCGCCCACCCGGCGCAGGAAGATCTTGGCCCGCTCCAGCAGCCCGATCGCAAGCCCGGCGGGGCTGGGCAGCCGGTAGGGCGGCAGCTCCAGCATCAGCGGCTGGTAGCTGTTCTTCAGCCAGAAGCGCTTGACCAGCCAGCCCACCGCCATCGCCGACAGCACGCCGGCGAGGTACAGGCCGAACAGCGTCAACCCGCGCAGGTTGAACCAGCCGACCTCGCGCGCCGGCACGAAGGCGCCGATCAGCAGCGCATACACCGGCAGGCGCGCCGAGCAGGTCATCAGCGGCGCCAGCATGATGGTGGCCAGCCGGTCGCGCGGGTTCGCGATCGTGCGCGTGGCCATGATGCCCGGCACCGCGCAGGCGAAGCTGGACAGCAGCGGGATGAACGCACGGCCCGACAGCCCCACCTTGCCCATCAGCGTGTCGAGCAGGAAGGCGGCGCGCGGCAGGTAGCCGCTGTCCTCCAGCACCAGGATGAAGAAGAAGAGGATCAGGATCTGCGGCAGGAACACGAGCACGCTGCCGGCGCCGGCCAGGATGCCGTCGACGATGAGGCTGCGCAGCGGGCCGTCGGCCATCTGCCCGGAGACCCATTCGCCCAAGGCGCCGATGC